>CAYTAR010000001.1:0-9501 GCA_964436015.1 uncultured Candidatus Saccharibacteria bacterium
ACCAGAGTAGTGGAACTATGTATGGAGTGGTGATGACGGGAACCGGAGCACTTCCTACCTCAACTTCCACTCTTGATGCGATTACCGTGAAGAATATGAGAAATGATGGGGTGTATGTGAATCAAACAGTAGCAGTAAGTGTTGTGAATAGTGTGATTCAGTACAATAACAATGCCGGTATCTACTCGCACTCAGGAAATCCTTTTTATACGAGAATTGTAAATAATCAAGTGACGCACAATACTGTGTATGGGCTATACGTTAACATGTACTATGGTTCAATATTGGGAAATAAAATTGAGAGCAATGGAATAGGTATACAAGGTGGGTCGAGTGCAGGTCGGGTATTCATCTCAGGAAACTCAATATATTTTAACACCTCACATGGAATCTCTGGCGGCACTGCAGGAGATTTGCATTTTATAAGTAACTCAATTCATGACAACAGCGGTTCTGGTGTGTATGGAGTGGGATATGAGGGTTCTTTAATTTCAAATCACATATACGATAATAATGAACATCAAATACATATGCCTAGTTTTGGGAATAGTATTTTAATTAATGGAAATACAATACATCGTGGAAGTAGTAATCGGGGACACCTTATTGCAATTACAGATAGTGCTTATGATATTCAGATATCAGGAAATAAACTAACAGATGGTATTTCTTACTCTGGAGCAACTTCGTCTATATATGTAGGATCGGGAACAGACAGTATATCGATTCTTTCAAACTCAATTTCACATAGTGGTACTGGATACGGCATTGAAATAGTTTCAGGGTCGTCTGGTAATCAAATTAGTGCAAACTACATTTCTGCTCGCAATAAAATATCTGACGGTGCAACTGATACTCGATACCTTCAGAACGAACGTATCACAATGGACTCTGTTACAGAAGTCGCATACTCCCCATTCCTCATCAACGCCTCATCATCTGTCGCTCTCTCAAACCTCACCCAAGCAGGAACGGGTCCAATCCTCACACTCTCAAACAGCACTCGAGAAGTCTTCAGAGTTTCAAACAGTGGCTTCCTTGGAGTGGGTACTACCTCACCATTCGCAAAACTCTCAATCGCCGGAGACTCAAACGGTACCGCACCACTCTTCGTCATCTCTACCTCAACCGCATCAGCTACCTCAACCGCAATTATCGTAGACTCACAAGGTCGTCTCGGAGTGGGAACCTCATCTCCATTCGCAACACTCTCAGTCGGTGGGCAAATTGCAGGTCTCTACGGAACCTTCACCGCAACTAATTCAACTACCACGATTGCAGGAGGACTCAATGTGGGGAATGGTGCGCTCGTGTATGACTTCTCACGTAATATAGTGTCAGCAAACAGTCTTGAATTCGGAAACCTCAATTTTGATACCGATGCAGGAATGGTATCGTGGATTGATTTGCCAGTTTCTACCAACGCGGGAACCACCTCACAGAGCTACTCTGCGCAGATTGACGGTAATGCGATTTTGACCGTGTACTCACAAGCATCTACTTCTGGTTCAATACAAAACACCGGAGTGATGATTGGTTCATCTACTCCAACTATCTTTAATTCAGCAAACATTCCGTGGGGGTCACTTCTTGTGGGTAACGGTATTCTCTGTGTGGACGATGGAAGTGAGGACTGCGATAACACTGCACGAACCCCGGGCAACATCTACGCACAAGGCGCGAGCGTTACTGGTATAGACGTTGCTGAAAACTATCCAACTCGAGACACTGATCTTGCTCCCGGAATGATTGTTATGCTTGATCCGCTAAACGAAGTATTTGTTACTAAGTACGACCACGCAACAACGAGTACAAAGACTGTCTTGGGTATTGTTTCTTCCCGCCCAGGTCTCACGCTCGGAGGGTATGGTAGTGATGTGTATGACAACGAGACAAAAGTTCCTGTCGCACTTACCGGACGCGTACCGGTGCTGGTTACAAACGAAGCTGGAGCAATTGCACTTGGAGACAGGATTACTTTCTCAACTTCAACCGCTGGATACGGTGTGAAAGCGACAACTTCAGGATACACGGTTGGATTTGCGCTCGAGGCGTTTGATGGAGTAACTGCAACAGGAAGCATTCTTGTCTTCGTGGATAGAGAGAAAAGTTTCCTTGATTCAGAGTTTGTGTTTAAAAATGGAAACTTTGGAATTGGAACGACAACTCCATCATACCGTTTGACGGTTGGGGGTGACATTGGAGCAACTGCGTTTATAAACATTTCAACACGGGATGCAAAGAAGAATATTGCGTATGTAGACGAAAGCAAACAGCAGAATATGCTTGAGAAATTGAGAGGGCTTCAAATTGCGGAGTACCAATATAACTATGAAGAAAATACTGATCCGCTTCGCCTCGGTTTGATTGCAGAACAAGCTCCTGCAGAAATACTGTCGGTGGATGGAAAGGGAGTAGACATCTATAAACTTTCAACCTTCATACTTTCTGGTGTACAACTACTTGACGAGCGGGTGGATGAAATAGAGAGTCGTGTCGCGGAACTTGAGGCACAGTTTGCACTCGCACAGGCAGGCGGCGGATTCGTACAGAACCTCACCGAAGGAGTACTAAACATTGCGAGTGCGATTATGGGCAGACTCACCGTAGGTACTCCAGAGGCACCAACGGGAATTACCTTGTATGACGAAGTAACAGGAGAGCCGTACTGTTTCAAGATAAAGAATGGTGCACCTACATCAGTACCAGGGGCATGTACTAGTCAAACAACTACAGGAGGGATAACAAGTACTACTACTCCAAGTAGTAACGGTGCAGACACTACACCGCCAACCATCTCAGTAAATGGAAACAATCCTGCGTTTGTTGAAAAGAATTCTGTGTATCAAGACCTCGGAGCGATGGTGAATGATGATTCAAGCAACAACCTCGGGTATCAGACAATAGGTGCGAACATAGACACGAGTATACTCGGTACATCAACAGTGTATTACGTAGCGACTGATAGCGCGGGGAATACTGCGACAAGCACTCGCACCGTAGTAGTGTTAGATCTAAATGTAGATGGAGGAGAAGAGATGGTATTGCCGACAAATGACACACCGACCACCACGCCGGAGACTTTGCCGGAGGAGGAGTCTGGTAGCGAGCAAGGGGAGGTTGAACAGACGGAAGAGGTAAATAATTCGGAAGAAGGTGGTGGTAATGGTGAAGGATCTTCAGTGGAAGCGGTAGATACATCAGACAATAATTCGGGAGATTCAGGAAGTAGTACGAGCAGTCCAGAGACGATAGAATAGGTTAAAGTAGAGATTAGAGATTAGAGATAGGAGATTAGAAGTTTTTATCAAGGTTTAACCTTGATAAAAAATTATCACATTATCACACAACAATACTATGTCAGGAAAAGCAAGATTTTTAATAACAGTGATTGTACTTGGATTGGGAGTTTTTGGGGCATGGTATTTTGGATTTATAGGCGGAGAAAAGAGACTGTCGTTTGAGGGTATCAGTACCACCTTTGATTCCACTGCAAGTTACACAGGAGAGTTTAGTGAGACAGTAACGTACCAACCTCCGGCAGTAGAGACTCTCTCGCCACTTTCCAAAAAGTATGAGAATGCGGAACATTATTTTTCTTTCAGATACCCAGAAGATTTTACCTTGAGTGAATTTGCCGAACCAATTTCAGAAACCGAAGACCGCGATACGGTGCTGGTGCAGAATGTAGAAAAGAAAGAGGGCTTTCAGGTGCTAATTAGTGCATTTGATGAGACAGGAGCAGTACTTACTGCAGAGCGTATCAAGCAGGATTTACCGGACCTTGAAATGCGTGACGTGCAGGAGGTGCTTTTAGGAACCGCGGGAAAAGGGGTCGCCTTCTTGAGTAACAACGAAGCGTTTGGTGGGGCGTCTCGAGAAGTATGGTTCATTATTGCAGGGCGACTTTTCCAGGTGAGCACTTATGCCAGTCAGGAAAAGATACTCCAAGCAGTATTACAGACGTGGGAGTTTAAGTAGCAAGGTGAAAATAGAAAATGGAAAATTGAAAATAGAGAAAATAAAGATTTGAAAAGAAGGTGGAGAAATTAATACCAAAAAAAATACAATCATACAAAGATTTACATACATGGCAGAAGGGTCATGAGTTGGTAGTTTTGATATACACTCTTGCGAAAAAATTCCCCCAAGATGAACAATTTGGACTAGTTAGTCAGATGAAGCGTGCAGCAGTTTCAATTACTTCTAATATTTCAGAAGGGTATGCACGAGGAACAAGCAAAGATCGTGCCCACTTTTACATTATATCTAGGGCATCACTCTCTGAGCTTGAGAATCAAATACTAATAGCACGAGATGTGCATTATATAAGTAATGATGATTATCATTTTTTTCAGAAAAATATTGATTTAGTTAGAAAGATGTTACAAGGTTTGATAAATGCAACAAGTACATATAAGAAATAAGTAAAGAATAGACAATAAAAAGATGAAAATCGTAAATGGACAAGAGAAGACAGAGAACAGCACAATTAGCGTAGATACTTGTGCTGTTCCAAATACCACAGGGTCTATTTTCTATTTTCCAATTTCCATTTTCACCTTCTCAGTCTTTCTATTTTCTACTTTCTATTTTCTATTTTCTCCGCCTGTGGCGGAAGCAGGTGTAATTTCCAAACCTACCAACAACCTCGGTCTTGTCGGCTACTGGTCGTTTAATGAAGCAACAGGAACGGTGGCGACAGATTTTAGTGGGAATGGGAATCATGGGATATTTGTAAATTCTCCATTGTGGACAACCGGAAAATACGCTTCATCACTCGAGTTTGATGGATCAACAAATTTTGTTGAAGCTAATGGAGTTGTGGGTTCGATTGACAAATCCTATTCAATCTGGGTTTATATGTTAAGCACTAGCACAGTAGGATATCGATCCGTGTTCGGATACGCTAACAATAACAATACTCCATGGTTAGGATTACACTCAGGAACGATGAGTCTTCGCTTTTGGGATTTAAGTTATAGGGCAACATGTGCCACTCTGCAAACTCACATCTGGTATCATGTAGTTATTACCAGCGACGTTACGGGATCATCTTGTTATGTAAATGGTGAACTTACAGGAACGGGGACGCGTAGTACAAGTATAGGAGAAGATATTCAAATCGGATTTAATAATGGAGATACCTATATTAATGCACGATTAGATGAATTTCGTATTTACAATCGCGCTCTTTCTGCAAGTGAAATAGAAGCGTTGTATCGGAGCGGGCAAGCGACGCTTGCCCGCTCACGAGCCATCATCAGTGATGGGCTCGTCGGCTGGTGGACGATGGATGGGAGTGACATAAATTGGAATACCAATACTATTATTGATAGAAGTGGGAATGGGAATACAGGCACGCTTATTAATATGTCCACCACCACCTCACCGGTGGAAGGGAGGATAGGGCAGGCATTGAGGTTTGACGGGGTGGATGATGGCATTAGTTTTGGTGATGTTATTGAACCAGCCTATATTACGATAAGTGCGTGGGTAAATTTTGCTAAAACCTCAATAAATCAAAGAATAGTTTCAAAGTGGGGCAACTCAAACCAATATTTATTATCTACTGATGATTCTCTACCTGACAGATTTACATTTGCAGTCAGACCCTCAGGAGGAAATGATATTTGTGATTCATCAGCACAGGGTGCTTATGTAGTAGGAACTTGGTATCAAGTAGTTGGAACTTACAATGGAGTTACGTGTAGGTTGTATGTAAATGCTGTTGACGTTACCGTTCTGCAAAGTGATGGTGGTTCAGGATCGATAATAAATACTACAACAAGCTTGCGTTTTGGTGTTGAAGGTCAACCTGATCAATATTATGCAAACATGAGTTTGGACGATGTTCGCATCTACAACCGTGCACTTTCAGCCGAGGAAATTAAAACGCTCTACAACGGTACAAAACCAACCCCGATTGCGGTAACCCGCACACCAGTGAACCTTCAAACAGGACTGGTAGGACACTGGACATTTGATGGGAACGATATTAACTGGAACACAAACACAGTAACAGACAAGAGTGGAAATGGAAACACTGGATCAATTATCAATATGTCCACCACCACTTCACCTGTTCGTGGAAAAATTGGTCAAGCAATACATTTTGATGGAAGTAGTGGTTATGTATCACGGTCATCAGACTATGGAATCACCGCATATCCTTTTTCTTTGTCTGGGTGGATTAAAACCACATCCTCAACTACCGCAAGCACTCAGTTTGCTTTTGGTTTTAATGATTCAGATGCAACAACTATTTTTAAATCAATAGGTATGTTGAGTGGAAGGTTCATGATGCAATTAACGAATACTAGCTCCACAAAATTTATTGGTGAGACGTTTGCAAATGATGGGAACTGGCACCATGTGGTAGGGGTGTTTGTTTCAGATACTGAAAAATATTTGTATGTGGATGGCTCGCTTGATAGAGATGTTATTACTGGGTCATATCCTTTTACCACATTTAATGTATTTTGTGTCGGTAGGTCTTGTCGGTCTACACCAGGTGACCCGCTACTAGATGGGTCGGTAGACGATGTCCGTATTTACAACCGTGCTCTGTCGGCAGATGAAGCAAAACAGCTGTATAATTTGGGAAGATAGTTATAGCAGAGATTAGAGATTAGAGATTAGAGATTAGTAAATAGAGAACAGAGATTAGAGATTGGAGATTAGAGACTAGAGATTAGTAAACAGAGATATGAGATTTGAGATTAGAGAAATGAAAAAAGAAATTAGAAAAAATCAATATACAAAGAGAAGCACGAGCGACGCAGTCGCTCGTGCTTCTGATACCTTTCTCCTCAAATCTCCAATCTCAAATCTCATATCTCAATTCTTTTATCTCGTATCTCTGCTCTTCCTTATCTTTAATCTCATATCTCTAATCTCTGCCACACCTGCTCACGCAGGTGTAATCTCCAAACCCACCAACAACCTTGGTCTTGTCGCCTACTGGTCGTTCAATGAAGGAGTTGGAACACTAGCGACTGATTCTAGTGGGAGCGGAAATCATTTTGATTTACTCAATGGTGCAACATGGCAGAATGGTCGTTTTGGAAGTGGTGCGTATACAGATGGAGTAAATGACTTTGGTAGGGCAAGCACAACTGTTTCTTCGTATCCATTTACCATATCAGCATGGATCAAAGACGAAGGAACGGTATCACTTGCATATACTGGTGCTAATGTCCCTTATTATTTTATTCGATTAAGCAACGGAACTGCTTCAATGGCTTTTAGGCCTGATGCAAGCATTGAGAATACTTCCATTTCTGCAGTTGCCACAACAAGTATAAGTGGTTTTGTTCATGTAGTTGGTGTGTATCTAAGCGATACTGAAAAACAATTGTATGTAAACGGCGATTTTATTGCGGTCAATACGAATACACGAGCTTTCACCACTTCTATTGACCAGGTATTAATTGGCACATATCGCACATCCAATGCCGCGTATCATAACGGAGTTACGGATGAGGCGAGAATATACAATCGAGCTCTTTCTGCGAGTGAAATAGAGGCGCTCTACCGGAGCGGGCAAGCGACACTTGCCCGCACTCCCGCACTCATCACCGACGGTCTTGTTGGGTGGTGGACGATGGATGGAGCTGATATAAACTGGAACACGAATACTATTACTGATAGAAGTGGAAATGGAAACACAGGAACGCTCGTCAATATGTCAACTTCCACTTCGCCAGTGGAGGGAAGGGTAGGACAGGGACTTCTCTCTGTACGAGGTACGTTAAACAGGGTTTCCGTTCCGCAATCTAGCTCAATAAATGACTTGGAATCTTTGTCAGTTACATTATGGTCAAAATTATTTAGTGTTACTCCAAGCATTAGAGGATATATTGCAAAGCTTGATGATAACACTGGTGGTCACGGGTGGTGGTTTATTTCTTTCCCGACAAATTCTAGTTTGGAGTTTAAGCAGGTATATGATTCAACAGATTTGTTAGTGTTATGTTCAAATGCAGTATCGGCGGGAGGATGGGATTTTTATTCAGTAACATGGGATGGTACGGCAGAAGCTGATAATGTGCACATTTATAAAAATGGGATTGAACTTTCATGTAGTACACGTACGGATGGTGTAGGAAATCGTGTTACTGATTCAGGTAGGCCTCTCTTTATTGCTAATGGTAGAGATAATGCTGATCAAGAGTTAGATGGAATAATCGACGACGTCCGCATCTACAATCGCGCGCTTTCCCTTCAAGAAATCCAAACACTCTATAACGGCACCAGCCCGACATTTCAAGCGTCGTCTGTAAAAGGTGTTTTTGGTACTAATCTTATTTCGCACAAAACATTTGACGGTAAACATACAAATTGGAATACCTATGTCCTTACGGATGCGGGTTTAAACACAGGTACATTCTCTATGCGGAATATGGCAACTGCAAGTGTGCCTGTGTCTGGTAAGGTGGGGCAGGCGTTTAGTTTTGACGGAATCAATGACTATGTGTTTGGTCCAGTGGACGGTACACCAAATACAGGAACTCTATCACTCTGGATGAGACCCAACTCATTTGCAAGTAATGATAATATTTGGAGCTATGGTAATGATTCAACCTCTGACAACCACATGTATCTGCACGCTTCAAAATATGCCACGTTAGATTTTATTAGAGCTGCTTCAACTAATGGAGAGATTTCCCCGGTTAATATTGGCTTTGCTCGATCACTACTTCCTCTTGGTGAGTGGAGTCACGTGGTTGCAACATGGTCGCCAAATCGCTCTGCATTGTACCTGAATGGTGTAGTCCAAAGCACGAGCACCGGAGTAACGACCTCCTTTTCTGCTGCACAAAATTCATATGCAGGAACGGGAGAACTTGCTCATTTTGATAGTTTTAGGAGTGATACACTCACGAGCTGGAGCAAACAAGGAAGTCCGTATTATAATAATGGTGCGATACGGATGGATGCGTCGGCAAATATTTACTTTGATGTCCCTTCTGACTTACAGGATGATGATTGGGATTTATATTTTCGCTTTCGTGAACCAACTAAAGATTCAGCTGAGGGAATGGAAGTTCGAATTACACTTAATGGTATAGCCGGAGGATACGCGGTATTTGATAGATTTGAGTCATCAAACTGGTATCGTATACACTGGGGTGGCTCTACACAAACATCTGAGGCGGTAAATATGACCGCAAACACGTGGTACCGAGGACGTATTTCAAAACGCGGTACAAACATGTCGTGGTTTGTGGATGATAATCAAATAGGGAGTACGGTAAATATTGGTTCAGACAGAGACACTACTAGAATCGCTTTCTATAATACTCCTACAGGAAGTGGGACAGCGGAGTTTGATGATATTCGGTGGGCGATAGTGAACAGTAGTGGTAGTAGAATTCCTGCAACTTACTTTGATGGAGCGCTTGATGACATACGTCTGTATGACACTGAACTTTCTGCGGAAGAAGTGCGGGGGTTGTATAATGCAACGAAGTGATACACTAGTAGAGATTAGAGATT
>CAYTAR010000001.1:9601-158481 GCA_964436015.1 uncultured Candidatus Saccharibacteria bacterium
GAGATTTGAGATTAGAAAAATGCAAATACAAAAAAAAGAAAAGAGAATAGGGTTTGACGAAAGGACGCACGGAAAAAGCTTTGCTTTTTCCGTTTATTCTCTTTCCTCTTTCCAATTTCCTCATTTTGCTAATCCCTTTTTCCTTTGAATAATACTATGCTAAAAAGATTCAAAGAATGGCTTGAATTAAAGAGCAAGTTGCACGCACATATGCCTAAACCCCCATTGGTAAAAGAGCGTGATATGTGGTGGGTGAGTTTTGGTGAGAATGTTGGTTCTGAAATGAATGGAAAAAGCACACTCTTTTCTCGCCCGTGCATTATTATAAAAAAACTGGCTCATGGATTTTATATGGTTGCGCCAAGTACCTCAAAAATACATGTTGGTTCATGGTATGCTAAAATTACCTTAGGCGGAAAAGATAATTATATTTGTCTTAATCAGATACGGACGATAGACCATAGACGCCTATCAAGCAGGCTGGGAAGAGTGGACGAAGCTGATTTTAAGAATGTAAAACGTGCGTTTTGGGAACTCTATAAATAAATATTCCCCGCTTTTGAGGGCGGGGCCGCGGCAAATCGCCGAATGTACATACATTATATGATTTCTTATTTTTTAGTCAAGGTTTAATAGAGATATGAGATTAGAGACCAGTAAACAGAGAAAAGAGATTAGAGATTAGAATAAAATGCAAAAGAAAAAAAGAACAATTCAACATACAAAGAGAAGCACGAGCGACGCAGTCGCTCGTGCTTCTGACGCCTTTCTCCTCAAATCTCCAATCTCCAATCTCAAATCTCAATTCTTTTATCTCGTATCTCTGCTCTTCCTTATCTCTAATCTCATATCTCTAATCTCTGCCACACCTGCTCACGCAGGTGCAATCTCCAAACCCACCAACAACCTCGGACTTGTCGGCTACTGGTCGTTCAACGAAGCGACAGGAACGGTAGCGACCGACTTGAGTGGCAACAACTTCAACGGTACTCTTACGAGCGGTGCGACGTGGGGTGAGGGGAGGCACGGAGGTGGAGTTGTACTTGATGGAACAAATGACCACGTATTAATTCAGAACAGCAATACTGCATCAAATGCGCTTAAACCTGCCTTACCGGTCACTATATCAGCGTGGGTTAACCTAGACTCCTTGGGACTCAACCAGTTTATTTTCTACAACAACTTTCGTGAGGACTTTTATTCTGGGGTGATGATGCAATTTAACTCAACAAACAACCTTCGGTGTCAGTATGGATCAAATGGTAGTATTGGTAGTGCTACGCGAAGAACATTCAATGCGACGGGGTTGGCGGTAACCAGTGGACGGTGGTACCACGTAGTGTGTGTTATCAGAGGTGCAACAAACATGACTGCATATGTTGATGGGGTAAGTATTAGCGGTAGTTACGACGGTACTGGAGGCTCGCTTGCGTATAGTACAGACTCTGGCGCCATCGGTGTTGGGGATGTAAGTGGATCAGGAGGGAATGTGTACTTAGATGGAAAGATTGATGAAGTGCGTTTTTTTAATCGTGAACTTTCTGCAAGTGAAATAGAAGCGCTCTACCGGAGCGGGCAAGCGACGCTTGCCCGCTCCCGTGCGGTCATTTCCGACGGACTTGTCGGCTGGTGGACGTTTGATGCTCCCACAGTAGATTGGACCACAGGCAGAGTGAGTGATCAGAGTGGAAGTGGGGTATATGGAACTACCACCATAACCATGAACTCTACCACCACTCCCACTTTTGGAATAGGCGGTCAGGCGTTTAATTTTGACGGAGTTGATGATGTGGTTGATTTGTCTGGCAATTTTTCATCAGCTGTTTCTGGCCCACGCACGATAAGTGCATGGGTAATGCGTACTTCTGGAACTAATTCAAAAATTGCGTTTGTTACAAAATATACTGCATTCAGATATGCAAATGCTATTGCCTCACTGGCCACCTGGCGAGGTGTATATAGAAATAGTGGTGGAGCAACAGCGTACCTTGATACAGGGGTTTCTGTTGTATTTAATGAGTGGACTCACGTAACTGTCGTTCAAGATGCGACAAATGTAGATGTGTACGTAAATGGAGTTTACAAAGTTGGGGCTACTGATGCACAATGGACGACGACAATTAATGGCACAAATAAGAATGCGATGATTGGTGGAGGAAGGGATAATAATGGATTACCTCTTGATTTTTGGCCAGGTAAAATCGACGACGTCCGCATCTACGACCGTGTTCTTTCCGCACAAGAAATCCAAATACTCTACAACGGCACCAAACCTGCAGTTGCAGGAAAGACGACCGCAAACGTCGGCACCCTCGCAGACGGCCTTGTTGGTCACTGGAGTTTTGATGGATCAGCGGTGAATTGGACGACAGGAAGAGTAAGCGACATAAGTGGAAACAGTAATCACGGCACCACCACAAACATGTCTGCAACCGCAACACCTGCGGTAGGTAAAATCGGCCAAGCTTTTAATTTTGACGGTGTGGATGATTATGTGGATATGGGAAGTTTAGGACTTACTGCTTGGCCTGTAACATTTTCAGCATGGATAAAAAGTAGTGTTCCTACAGAAGATGTCGGAAATATAATAGTAGGACTATATAATACGGGTTCAGCTAGTACAATGAAATCTATAGCTGTAAGGAATGGTGTTTTAACTCTTTCAAATAATAATACGCTCAGACAAGCTGGAACTATTATTATAAATAATGATGAATGGCATCATGTTGTTGGAGTATTTGCTGCAAATAATTTACGCCAACTATATGTTGATGGAGTACTTGATGCAACTTTTACAGATACTAGTGCTGATACTTCCTTTGCGACTGTAAACACTTCAAGCATTGGTCGTAATAGTGATAGTACCCCAGGACAATACTATAAAGGAAACATCGACGACGTTCGCATCTACAACCGCGCACTTGCGGCAGAGGAGGTTACAAAACTCTATAATTTGGGAAGATAGTCCCAACTAATTAGCCGAGGTACGACCTATTCTAGGGAGGTTCAACCTTGATAAGAAGTTAAATGGCTGAAGGTTTAACCTTGGGGTGGGGATAGGTGAGAGAGCAGGTTGGAGTATACTGTGGAGTATACTGTAGTTATATTTACACACACGTTTTTATAATTCTAGCGAGGTTTAACCTTGATATGATAGTATATTGAGTATTCTAGCGAGGTTTAACCTTGATATGAATAGGCGGTTGTTCCAATCAAACGTTTCCTTTTGAAGGTTTGCTTGATGATGTACGAGTGTATAACCGCGCACTAACCCCTGACGAAGTTCGTCAACTCTTCTAGCGAGGTTTAACCTTGATATGAATATAGTATATTGAGTATACTTAAGGAATGTCACGTAACTTCGTATTTGCTCCGGGTGAGTACTATCATATTTATTCGCGAGGATTTGAGAAATCAGTTGTGTTTAAATCAGAAAAAGATTTTTCCAGGTTTCAAAGTTCCTTGTATCTTTTTAATTCATTAAATAGTTTACATATCAGTAATTTATTGTCTGTAAAAACTCACAAAGAAGACTCGGATCTTTATGAATACGAAAGGGGGGAAGTTCTCGTGGACATAGGTTGCTACGCACTCCTTGATAACCATTTTCACCTACTTGTTAAAGAGAGAAGTGATGATGGAAAAGGTATAAGCAAGTTTATGCAAAAACTCATGACTTCGTACACAATGTATTTCAACAAAAAATACAATAGAACTGGCTCCTTGTTTTCTACATCATATAAAGCAAAACACGTAGCTGAAGATGCATATCTAAAGTATTTATATGCGTATATTCACCTAAACCCCAAAAAAGCAATGAAATGTAAGTCTCTTAAGGATTATAGATTCTCAAGTTACATTGACTATGTCTGTAATGAAAGGATTGAAGGAAAAATCTTAAATACAAATTCATTTCCTGACTACTTTTCATCTAAAACAGACGCAAAAGATTCTGCATCACTTCAAAGGTGGTTAATTGAATGTTCAGACATCACTGATGAAACCTAGCGAGGTTTAACCTTGATAAAACAGCGAGGTTAAACCTTGATAAGAACTTTCAGCGAGGTTAAACCTTGATAAGAAAGATAAGAAGTTAAATGGCTGAAGGTTTAACCTTGGGGTGGGGATAGGTGAGAGAGCAGGTTGGAGTATACTGTGGAGTATACTGTAGTTATATTTACACACACGTTTTTATTATTAAAGCTAAGATTTTGATATGGCAATACGAGTTGCGATAAATGGGTTTGGGAGAATAGGGCGAGCGGTTTTTAAGGTTGCCTATGCGCGTCCAGAGATTGAGATAGTGGGTATCAACGACCTTGGTGACGCACACAATCTTGCATACTTGCTCAAGTACGACTCTGCGTATCGCGCGAGTCCTTTTTCTGTTTCTGTAAAGGAAGACGGATCAGCACTCGTTATTGATGGAAAAGAGATTCGTTTTGTGAGTGAGCGTGATGGGAGTAAGCTTCCATGGAAAGATTTGAATGTTGATATTGTGGTTGAATCAACCGGACTGTTTACCTCCTATGAAAAAGCAAAATTCCACATTGATGCAGGAGCTCGTCGTGTGGTTATCTCTGCGCCTGCAAAAGATGCCGGTGATGGCCCAAAGGCAAAAACTGTTTTGATGGGAATTAACGAACACGATTTAGAAGTGTGTGAGATTAGCTCAAATGCGTCTTGCACCACAAATGCAGGAAGTCCACTCATTCAAATATTGCACGAAGCGATTGGTATTGAAAAAGCAATGCTTAATACTACACACGGATACACTGCAAGCCAGTCTTTAGTTGATGCACCAAACAAGAAAGATTTTAGAGAGGGACGAGCGGCTGCTATGAACATGGTTCCTGCGGGAACTGGCGCTGCTATCGCAGTAACCGAAGTGGTTACAGATCTTAAGGGGAAGTTTGACGGGATTGCCGTGAGAGTGCCAGTGGTTACAGGTTCGCTCGTAGATGTAACATTTGTTTCAAAGCGTGCTACAAGCGTTGAGGAAGTAAATGCTGTTTTGAAAGCAGCATCTGAGACAGAGCGGTGGGCGCGTACTTTTGCAGTTACAAACGAACCATTAGTCTCTACGGATATAATTGGCCGAAGCCATGCGTCTATTGCAGACCTTGCACTTACGCGGGTCGTTGACGGAAATCTCGTAAAAGTCATGGCGTGGTATGATAATGAGATGGGGTATACCCATGCATTAGTAGATCATGTTATCCGTTCTGGACGTTTTCTTCAGGGGTGGTAATTAAAATATCTAGATATGAAAGTTAAAGTTATTTTTGCGTGTGATCACGCGGGTTTTGGGCTTAAGCAGACACTGGTTTCTCATGTTAAAGAGCTTGGTTATGAGGTGGAAGACATGGGTGCATACGAGTTTGTTGCAAACGATGATTATCCAGATTACATTGCACTCGCAGCACGAGTAGTTTCAAAAAAACCAGATGAGTATCTCGGGGTGGTGATAGGAGGTTCAGGGCAAGGTGAGGCAATTGTTGCTAACCGTTTTCCAAATGTACGAGCAGTTGTTTTTAACGGGCAGTATAAACCAACTGATGGAAGGGTTGTTCCGCCTGAAGTAGTAACTGCAAGAGAGCACAATAATGCAAACGTTCTCTCAATCGGAGCTCGTTTTATAAGTGAAGCTGAGGCAAGAGATGCGGTGGAAGTTTTCTTGCGAACACCATTTTTAAATGAAGAACGTCACGTGAGACGCTTAAAGAAAATAGATAACATTACACTCACGTGCCATGACTGATATTCTTCCAGCGGTTATGCCTTCTTCATACGCGGACTTAAAAGAGAAGATGTCCCGAATGGAGGATCTTGTCCCAATGGTTCAGATAGATATCATGGACGGTGTCTTTGTTCCCTCAAAAAGCTGGCCATACACAGAAACTGATGACCTGTACACAAAAATGCTTACCGAGCGCGAGTTGTTTCCGTCATGGGATACACTGTCATACGAGGTAGATTTAATGGTTTCAAAACCAGAAACAATAATAAACGATTGGGTGATGTTAGGTGCGCGTCGCATTATAATACACGCGGGATCAACTGAGCACATGGATGAAATTATTCGTGAACTTTCTGGCAGGGTTGAGATAGGTATTGCGTTGCATTTAGACACACCACTATCTTTTATTGAGCCGTATAAGAATTTAATTTCTGTAGTTCAGTGCATGGGAATTGCTCGTCCGGGCTTTCAGCGAGAACCTTTTTCTGATGCGGTTATACCCAAGATTCGAGAAGTTAAATCACAGTATCCTGATATACTAGTATCTATAGATGGAGGTGTGTCGCTAGCCACTGCGCAGAGTCTCAAAGAGGCTGGTGCAGAAAGGCTTGTTTCAGGTTCGGCGATATTTGATAGTGATAATCCGAAAGAGGTTCTGACACAACTTGCATCAGCATAGATATGCATGATGATAAAAAGAAACAGTTAGAACAGACTGCAAATTCAATTAGACAATCAGTCATTGAGTCTCTTATTTCTGCTGGTTCTGGTCACACCGCAGGGCCGCTCGGTATGGCAGATATATTTACCGTGCTTTATTTTCACGTATTAAGGCACGATCCTCAAAACCCAGAAATGCCCAATCGTGATCGTGTGGTGCTTTCAAATGGTCACATTTGCCCTATTCTTTATGCGACTATGGCACATGCGGGGTATTTCCCAATTGAAGAACTTCAAACATTGCGTAAGTTTGGAAGTCGTCTACAAGGGCACCCTCATCGTGAGTGGCTACCTGGTCTTGAAACAAGCTCTGGTCCACTTGGTTCAGGTTTGTCACAAGCCGTGGGAATGGCGCTCGCAGAACGAATTGATCACGGAAAAGAGTCTGATACATTTTTCTACTGCTTTCTAGGTGATGGTGAACTAAATGAAGGACAGAATTGGGAGGCGATACTGCTTGCGGGAAAAGAGAGGTTGCACAACTTGGTTGCAATTGTAGATAGAAATAATATTCAGATTGATGGTTTTACTGAAGATGTAATGCCTCTCAATCCGCTACCAGAAAAATTCAAATCATTTAACTGGCATGTGCTTGAGATAGATGGACATTCTATTGAAGTTATTGCGGATGCTTTTAGTGAAGCAAAAGCAATTTTTGATAAACCGACCGTAATTATTGCAAATACCATTCCGGGGAAAGGAGTTCCTCAGTTTGAGCGAAAACCAGAGTGGCATGGAAAGCCTCCTAAAACTGAAGAAGAAATTCAACACGCGCGCAGTGCACTGCAAAAAATAGCTGAATCATTTACATAGTATGTTGATACCAGAAGAACAATTGAATCAAAAATTATTTGATGCGGATGTGGAACAGGAGCCAATTCGTAAAGGTTTTGGCAAGGGTCTACTTAAAGCGGGAGGAGAAAATCCGAATGTGGTTGGCCTGTGCGCAGATCTTACTGAATCAACCACGATGCATTTGTTTAAAGAAAAGTTTCCAGAGCGATTCATTGAAGTCGGCATTGCAGAGCAGAACATGGCATCTGTTGCTTCCGGTATGGCGGCAATGGGTAAAATCCCATTTATTACTTCGTACGCTATGTTTTCGCCTGGGAGAAATTGGGAGCAGATTCGTACCACTATTTGTTACAACGATGTTCCGGTAAAAATTGCAGGTTCGCATGCGGGGATTTCAGTGGGGCCTGATGGCGGAACACACCAAGCGATAGAGGATATAGCACTTACACGAATTATTCCTCGTATGGTGGTGCTTTCTCCGTGCGATGTTATTGAAGCTGAGAAAGCGACTCTTGAAGCAAGCAGGTCGCCACATCCCACATATATTCGTCTTGCTCGAGAGAAAACTCCAGTAATTACCACAGCCGATACTCCATTTGAAATTGGAAAGGCAAAAGTTTACTTTAAACCTGAGAAGGGTAATGCTGAGGTTGGAATTATCGCCACTGGTTCACTACTCCATACTGCTCTTTGCTCCGCAAAGGCACTTTCGGAAGAAGGACTTAGGGTAAAAGTGCTGAATGTATCAACTATTAAACCGCTTGATAAGAAGGCAGTAATTTCCCTCGCGCAAGAAACAGGACGTATTGTGACTGTTGAAGAGCACCAAAAAGCGGGAGGGCTCGGAAGCGCGGTCGCTGAACTCTTGTCTGAAACACTACCAACACCGATGATTTTTGTTGCTATAGATGACGAGTTCGGTCAATCCGGTACTCCAGCAGAACTACTTCAGCACTACGGTCTAGATGAGGCGCATATAAGAAATGCAGTTCATGCAGTTCTCACCAAGTAAAACTAGGAAGATATCGCATACTCCTGCACGTACTATTTTTTGTGCACTCTGTATTTCCGTTGGATTACTTTTCCCACATTTCCCAGTGATAGCGAGTACCACCTTTTCACAAACACTTGAGGCAGTGTCTCCTTTGTTTGCACAGTGGTTGGCTTCTACTATCAATTCAGTAAACACATACATAGATACTTCTAAAACATTCTCTGAAACAAACTCAACCGTATCACCCAGCACTGATTCTACAAGTCCTATTAGAGAAGAATCTAATCCACTTCAAGACTCTTCACGTGATGTAACTTCTACTCAAACAAATACTGGTGCTCAAACATATGTACTAGAACCAGTGCAGGAGGTGGGAGTTACAGATAAAACAGTTGAGTCATCTCTCACTGAGAGAAGCACAATTTCTGCAACTAATGACACAAATACTGTAGAGGTAGTGGAAAGTATAGATTCAGAAAATACATACAGTGCCAGCACTTCTAAGCGGAGTGAAATTACTACTTCAAGTTCAAGTAATGAGTACGAAAAATTGGTGCTTTCGCTCGAAGAAGCTTATCGTTTAACACTTGAATTACAAAATGATATTTCACTCCTGCACCAAGAAGCAGAAAGAGAACTAGATGCGACCATTAAAACAATTGTTACTACAATTGAGAGCGCTCCTATTACTCAGAATGAAAAAGACGAGTCTCTGAGACTGCTTGAAAGAGAGGGAGCTGTTGCGCGCGAGAAACTTTCTCGGTCATTACAGCCCAGCGGTATAGTTGCAGACACTGTTCTCAATGAACGTGAAGTAGAGAGTAGTATTGAAGAGATTTTTTCTCCCTTACAAGCACAGGCTGATACCACGTCTGCAGTACGAGCCATTAGTACTAAAATAGAGGCAGTGCGCGATTCGGTTGTGCGTAATGCAGTATCGCAAATACTTGTTGAAGTATATGCAGATAGTGACGGTGATGGAATATCAGATTATGATGAGGTCTATATTTATAACACTGATCCCCGTGACCCATACACGGCTAAAACAACATTAACAGACAGTGAACGTATACTAGCGGGACTGAATCCTCGTACCGCTGACACAGAACCAGTAGTGTTTGAGTTACCTACGACTCCTGAAGTGCAAACGAGGGTGTATGTAGCAGATTTTTTTACAGTAGATGGAGTAAGTTTAACTCAATCAATTGATATTACTGATACTTTTGATCGTGTTTCGTTTACGGGCAAGGCGCTTCCAAATAGTTTTATAACTATCTACATTTTTAGTACTCCTATTATCGTGACAGTAAAGACAGATACGTCAGGTGAGTGGAGGTATACGCTCGATAGAGAGCTTCCAAACGGAGAACATACACTCTACGTTGCAACGGTAAATCATTCTGGAAGAATCATTGCTCAAAGCCAACCATTTCCGTTTGTTAAAGAAGCACAAGCGGTGAGTTTGAGTGCAGGTATTGAGGAAACACCATCTGCGGCAGAAAAAACAGGTGTGTTTCAGACATATTTTTGGTTGTTTATTGTAGGAGGATTTCTTTTAATTCTAGGACTGACGCTTCTTACTATGGGTATTCTTAATGCGAGAGGCGCCCGAGAATTCCACGAATAATGCATACCATTATTGAATCAGTCATCAATAAGTTTAAAAAACACCCCCAGCTTTGGTACACCATTGCTCTGGCGGTTGTGATTGCGGTAGCATTTTTCTTCACGGTGAGTCGGTTTGTAATAATTGCTCAGGACGCTGAAGAACGATTACATCAAGTGAGAGTGGGTACACTACATGACGTGTTTGTATCTCTGCTTCCTGATGGAAAATTAGACACACTATTTCTCTCTCTTCGGATGAAATATATTGCGGATTTAAATCCATCAATCACTGCATTTGATGTAGTAAGACAGGATAACTCAAATCGGTACAGTATTATCGCATCGCACGATGTAAGCCGAGTTGGTAAGGCGTATGAAGATATTTCTTTTTCGTTTTCACTTGCCGCGGGTAAGCCGGATGAGTCATTTACAACGCAACATGTGCATAATAATGAACGTTTTTTTAGAACTGTCCGTGCAATAAGGAATCAGGACGGACCACTGACCTTTGTTGTAGCTGATCAGTCTCTCTCTGAGGCAGATGTGGTT
Organism: uncultured Candidatus Saccharibacteria bacterium; assembly: GCA_964436015.1. Taxonomy (GTDB): domain Bacteria; phylum Patescibacteriota; class Minisyncoccia; order Phycocordibacterales; genus JBBDJV01. The sequence goes on from CAYTAR010000001.1 coordinate 20,008, forward strand.
ATTGAACGTGAAATACGCCAGTCTCTCTACCTATTTTTTATTATACTCACACTTGTAATGATTTTATTCTTGAGAAATTCTCGCATCGTCGATTACGTATCATTGTATAAGAAACTTAAAGAAGTTGATTCACTCAAGGATGATTTTATCAGTATGGCATCTCACGAACTTCGCACTCCTCTTACCGCAATACGAGGGTATTCAGAATTGCTTCTTGAATCAAAAACTGCCTCTTCAACCGATAAAGAGTACGCAAGTCGCATAGATGCTTCAGCCCACAGATTAGACATGCTCGTTTCTGATATGCTTGATGTTGCGCGTATTGAGCAGGGAAGAATGTCGTTTACTATGAGTGAAGTTGATATAGAAGAAGTGTTGAATCGCGTGGTGGAAGGTTTACTACCAGTTGCACAGAAAAAAAAGTTACAACTTTCTTTTTCAATTAAAGAAAAGGGCGTGGTATGCCTTGACGCACGGCGACTAGAACAAGTGCTACACAATGTTATTGGAAACTCAATTAAGTACACACGTACAGGAAGTGTGCTTATTTCGTTGTACATAGATAATGACATGCAAGTGATACACGTGAGTGATACCGGTATTGGTATGAATTCGGTGGCATTGGAGCATCTTTTTGAGAAGTTTTACCGGGTAAAAAATAAATTTACTACTGATGTAGTTGGTACAGGATTGGGTCTTTGGATTACTAAACAGATTGTGGAACATATGCATGGTAAGATACGTGTTGAATCTATTGAAGGTGTGGGAACGCACACAAAAATATTTTTTCCTATAACTCGAAAGCTCGTGTAGGTTGTGTAAATTGTCCAATTAAAAAGCGCGGCACATAGTGCCGCGCTTTTTAATCTAAATAGGGGATTCTATGCTATTCGTTTTGCTTCGTATTCAGCAGGTCGTTCTGCGAGTAACTTTTCAAGTTGTTCTCGAGTAAGGAGTCCTTCCTGAGCACCTATTTTTTGTACCACTGACATTGAGTTTATTGGACCCCACATGAGTGCCTCTGAAAGTGGTTTTCCAAGAATTATTGCAGCGGTAAATGTTGATGCGAAAGAATCTCCCGCACCTGTTCGGTCTACTGGTGGAGCTGGGTCAGGGTACATAGGGCAGTACCACACTTCATTTCCGTCATAGGTGTGTGCACCATTCGGGCCATCGGTGATAACCGCAATCTTTGGGCCAAGGTTCCGTACAGATTTAAGTAGTTCCACCACGTCACTACTTTGGTTACCAGTTATTCGTTGCGCTTCTTCTTTATTACAGAAGAAAATTTCAGTCTTATCATACAACCTTTTTAATGTTTCAAATCCAAGCTTCATTTGGAATGTGCCAGGCTGGAAAGCAAGTTTTGTTTCCGGATGTTTTTCCAAGTACTCTGCAATTTCCATGTGGTAGGGTAGTGAGTTTTCCGCCAAGGAAGAGAGGTACATCCACTTTGGGCCAGGGGTAATGTCTGGCATGTGATACTCGTACTCGTAGTGTTTTACCAAGATGGTGCGTTCCGCTTTATAGCGAAGCACGTAGTGGTAGTTTGAGCTTTGCCCCGCATGTACTCTCACAAAGCGAGTATCAATCCCTTCAGCTTTAAGTGCTTCAATCATTTCTTTTCCATGACCATCATCTCCTAGGTCAGTTACTATTGCCGAGGTGAGACCAAGTCGGTGTGCCGACACCGCAGCATTTGGGCTATTACCCACCGCAGAGACAACTTTGACTGAATCAAAAGGAATCTTATCTCCAAAGCTCATACAGAGATCAACTTTACCACCCATCTCTTCAAGTCGAGCTTCTGAGAGTTTTATAAATGCATCAGTGACTATGTCGCCAATAGCAAGAAAATCTAACTGAGTATCCATTACTAAATTCTGGTTACGAGTAATACCCATAGTATAGCACATGCATCTATGGGTCTGTGTTAAAATATATGAATATGAACGTAGCTAAAGAACTTGAGCATCTTATTGATGGTGATGTGGTGACTGACGAGGAAACTCTGACAAAATTCAGCACTGATACTAGTATTTTTTCTGTGCGTCCAGAGGTAGTTGTGTATCCAAAAAGCTCAAAAGATGTGGCGCGGGTAGTGCAGTTTGTATCAGTTCACAAAAAAGATAATCCCAACCTCTCTATTACCGGTCGTTCGGCTGGGACTGATATGACTGGAGGGCCCCTGAGTGAGTCAATCATTTTTGGGTTCACAAAGTATTTCAATCATTTCTCAGTAACTGAGGACGGTTTGTCTGCGACGGTAGAGCCGGGTGTGTTTTACCGTGATTTTGAAAAGGCAACTGATACACACGATAGCGTGCTCCCGTCGTATCCTGCGTCAAAAGCGCTGTGTGCGTTAGGAGGAATGATAATGAATAACTCTGGTGGGGAAATGACGCTTAACTACGGACAAACACGAGAGTATGTAAAAGAAATGAATATAGTGCTTGCCGACGGCGAAGAGCACACCATACAACCACTTTCTGTAGATGAGCTGAGAGAAAAAATGAAGATGAATAATTTTGAAGGGGGTATGTACCGAGGTATTTTTGAACTCCTTGAAACACATTACGACCTTATTAAAAGCGCACAACCGAAAACGGCAAAAAACTCAGCAGGGTATGCGCTCTGGCGTGTGTGGGATAGGGTGAAAGGGATTTTTGACCTCACTCAGCTTTTTGTTGGTTCTCAGGGTACGCTCGGTATTATGACCAAAGCGAAAGTCTCTCTCGTGAAGAAGAAAAAACACAAAAGACTCATTGCATTGTTTTTCAAGAATTGGAAGCATTTGCCTGAAGTGGTAAATCGTGTACTTCCGCACAAGCCCGAAAGTTTGGAGACCTTTGATGATGCGACGCTCAAGCTTGGGCTTAGGTTTATGCCAGAAATTGCAAAAAAGGTGGGGGTACCGTTTTTAAAATTTGCATTTAACTTTTGGCCTGAAGCACTCATTGGTATTCGTATGCTTCGTTTGCCAAAGCTTATTATTCTGGTTCAACTCGCGGAGGATAGCGTGGATGAGCTTGATCTTAAGGAGCAGTCAATACTAAAGAGCATTAAAGGCTTACCGGTAATCAGTCGTGTTCTTCACACAGAAAAGGAAGCAGAGAAGTTTTGGGTGATGAGAAGGGAGAGTTTCGCGTTACTCCGAAAACACGTACAGGGTAAACGCACCGCTCCTTTTATAGATGATTTTTGCGTTGTGCCAGATAAAATGCCTGAGTTCCTACCTCGCTTGCTCGCTATTTTAAAAGAGCATCATATTACCGCAAATATTGCCGGACACGCAGGGAGTGGTAACTTCCACATTATTCCGCTTATGGACCTTTCTCTTCAGTCGGAAAAAGATAAAATACTTATTGTTGCTGACAAGGTAAATACTTTGATTAAAGAATTTGAGGGAAGCATTACTGCAGAGCATAATGACGGCATCATGCGCACTCCATATTTAGAGCAAATGTATGGAAGTGAAGTATACGCGTTGTTTAAAAGAGTAAAAGAAATTTGTGACCCTCAAAATATTTTTAATCCTGGAAAAAAGATAGGGGGAACAAAGCAGTATATTGCGGATCACATATCACACACATAGTAATGCCTGATGTTGAATTTGAAGAATCACAGAGTTACGGTGAAGCACTGGTATCAAGCAGGCTTCAAGAAAGGGGGCCAAAACGCGGTCCTATTATTGACCTGCTTATCAGTAGTGGGCTAGTAAAGACTGAACGTGGCGCAAACTCATTCATGCTCGCATGCTCCGTCATATTTATCCTACTCAGTATTTTTCTGATTATGAACAATGATGTGGCAAAACGCGAGCGCGAGATGAGTAATATCGACCTGCAGTTAACCCAGCTCCGCCTTCAACAACAAAACAATTATGTTCCGCGATAACAGAAAACAGAATACCAAAAAAGGATTTACCTTGATTGAACTCTTGGTGGTTATATCTATTATCGGTGTTCTCTCATCAATTGTACTTTCTAGTTTGAACACTGCACGGGCGAAAGCACGAAATGCGGTTAGGTTAAGTGATATGGCACAAATGGAGCGCGCGTTGAATTTGTATTTTGATAAATATGGACAGTATCCTTCAACGTGCTCTGGGGGTACTCCTAATTGTACGTATTCTGCAAATAATCCTCGGACTTACTATTCTGAGGGGTGTAGCAGTCCGACTTCTCCATATATTCCAGATCTTTCAGAATTCTATCCTATTCTTCCTGTAGACCCTCGTCCTCTCGGAAATACATCATGTTATGCTTATCGTTCTAATGGTACACACTATTCCTTTTGGGCATTGAATACATTTGAGGTTGAGAATGTAAGTCCTGACAATATGTATGGCAAATACTATTGGTGGGTTTCTGACTATGTATCTCCACTTTCAACATTACAACTAACGAACACAGATGCTCTACCTTTGACTGGACCTTCTTGCCATTCATTTACTAGTAGTGCAAATGGAGCATTTCCAAAGTGTTGGCCCAATAACTAGCTTTTGACAAAAAAACATCTTCTTGTATACTACTAACCACTATGCAAACATTGGAAATAACCAAACGAGATACTTCTGCAAAAAATGACGCATTGCGTGCGCAAGGCAAGCTTCCTGGCGTATATTACGGACGCAAAGAAAAATCAACTCCTATTTTAGTTGATGAGAAAAAGTTTACAAAAATGTTTAAAGAGGCAGGAGAGTCAACAGTTATAGGACTTAAAGATGATGCTCATACTGTAGACGCTCTTATTAAAGATGTACAAGTTGATCCTATTACAGATAGAATTATACATGTAGATTTTTATGCGCTTGAAAAGGGCAAGAAAGTTACCGTATCCGTTCCATTTACCTACGTGGGAATAGCTCCTGCAGTAAAAGACCTCGGCGGTACACTCGTTAAGGTGATGCATGAAGTTGAGATTGAGGCACTACCGAAAGACCTTATTCACTCGCTTGAAGTAGATATTTCAAGTTTGGTTGATTTTGACGCACAAATTCAAATAAAAGATCTAAAGGTTCCAGCTGGAGTTGAGATTCTCGCTGAAGAAAATGAGGTGGTAGCACTCGCTGAGCCTGCACACGAAGAAGTAGAAGAAGCTCCAGTAGCAGCTCCAGATTTCTCTGCAATTGAAGTAGAAAAGAAAGGAAAGAAGGATGAGGAAGGTGGGGAAAGTGAGGGTTCTCCTAAGTCTGAATAAGCGGTATACTAGTGTTGAGGTATGCTTCAACACGTCCCACAGATATATACACAGAAGCAGACCGTCGCTCGGTCTGTTTTTGTTACCTTTTTACTACTTACCGTTGTGTATGCAAGTAGTGGCTTTGTTCTTGCACAGTCTGCTGATGAAATTAATATTACACTTCGTGAGCAGGAGCTTCGTGCAGAATTACAGAATCTAGAACGGGCAATTGAACTTGAACAGCAGGTGCTTGATCAGAAGAGAAAAGAAACCCAATCTATTTCAAGAGATATAGCGATTTTGACTGCACAGATAAACAAGTCACAGTTGAGTATCCGCAGCAAAAATTTGGCAATTGAATCACTTGGTAAAGATATAAGTACAAAAACGAGGGAGATAGGAAATTTGGATGAACGACTTGAAAAAGGGAAGGCGTCACTTGCTACGCTCATGCGAAAAACCCAAGAAATTGATTCATACTCACTGGTTGAAATTATGCTTTCAAAGGAAGACCTTTCAGAATTTCTATCTGATGTTGATTCCTATACTTCAATTAAGACCTCCCTTAACGTATTATTTAACGAAATTAGGTCACTACGAGAGAGTACAGAAGAAGAGCGAGAGGCACTTGATCAGAAACGAAGGGCAGAAATAGATGCACGAGCAATTATTGAAGAAGAAAAGAGGAGTATAGAAAAGAACGAACGCGAGAAACAACAATTACTTGCGATAAGTAAAAGTAGTGAGAAATCACAAGCTGAGTATGTCGCGGAACAGGAAAAGCGAGCCGCACAAATTCGTAGCGCACTGTTCGCGTTGCGTGATACCGCTGCTATTCCTTTTGGTGATGCACTCCGTTTCGCAAATCAAGCATCTGCAAGAACGGGGGTTCGTCCCGCATTTATTCTCGCTATTTTAACGCAAGAGACTAATTTAGGAGAGAATGTGGGTACCTGTAACCGTGCTGGTGACCCACCAAGCAAGGGGTGGAGAGAGATTATGAAGCCGTCTCGTGACCACGAACCATATCTGCAAATTGTGGGCGAGCTTGGGTTTAATCCAGACACTATGCCGCTTTCTTGTCCGTGGGGGAATGGGTGGGGAGGCGCAATGGGGCCATCACAGTTTATTCCATCGACATGGATGATGTACAAAAAACGAATTTCAAATGTTACTGGAAATAACCCACCCAACCCTTGGGATCCGGAAGACGCTATTACCGCAACCTCACTTTTCTTGATGGATTTGGGAGCTGATGAGGGAGGATATAGTGCTGAGCGAGAAGCAGCACTTCGTTACTATGCGGGTGGTAACTGGAATAAACCGCAGAATGCATTTTATGGTAATCAGGTAATGGCAAAAGCACAGGATATACAAGAAAACATGATCGATCCACTTCAAAATTTTTAAGTGAGAATAGGAAATAGTAAGTAGAGATTAGAGATTAGAGACTAGAGATTAGAACAATAGAAAACACCAAAAAGGAGCACGAACGACTTTGTCGTTCGTGCTCCTTTTTGTTGTGTAACCTTTTCTTTCTTGATTCACCCAACCATTCCAAGGGGTCCCCTTGGAAAAAATCCAAGGTTTAACCTTGGAGGTTTGGAAGGGTCAATGACGCTAGCGCGTCTGAGCCGTGACCTATGGTGTTAGTCTAGTTAGTTGTTGATTGGGATTGCGTACTTTTGTAGCATGTGCTATAGTTTCCTACTATGAAAAAAGATATTCACCCACAGAATCATAGAGCCGTTATTTTTCATGATAATTCAAGTAATGAGCGCTTTTTGATTTGGTCTACTGTTGAAGCAGAGAAAACAGATACATGGACAGACGGAAAAAAGTATCCTCTTTTTGAAGTTGAAATTTCTTCTGCATCTCACCCTTTCTATACTGGTACCGATAAGATAGTTGATACTGCTGGTCGCGTTGAGAAGTTCAAAGCTCGCGCACAGGCTGCTAAGACTAAGAAGAAGTAAGTGAGTTAACGCACAAAACCCGCTATCACGGGTTTTGTTTGTCTATAATGGATATTCAAACATACAAAGAAAATCCTAAAACATCTTTCTTTGCACAAGAGTATGAGCGTTTGGGGTGGAAAATAAATGAGCTAAAGCAACTTTCAGAAAAAGATACTTCTTTTGCTGAGCTAGCGGAACTTGAGATAGCTGAGATTGAATCTCAGCGCACTGAATTCATGCGCCAGATGACTGAAATAATTGAAGCAGAAGAGGCAATGGAGCGAGAGTTTCCGACTACGCTTATTTTGGAAGTTCGTGCGGGGGCTGGGGGAGAAGAAGCTGCTATATTTGCTGAGCAACTTGCAGAAATGTACCAGCTGTACGCAGAAAAAAAAGGATGGAGTGTGAAAAAAATTCATGTTTCTGAAAGTGCGCTTGGAGGGTACAAAGATGCATCTTTTGAAATTCAGGGTGACCGGTGTTTTGAGTTACTTCGTTTTGAGACTGGCGTGCACCGGATTCAAAGAGTTCCCGCAACTGAAAAATCGGGAAGAATTCATACTTCAACTGCTTCTGTCGCCATATTGCCAATTAGGAAAAGAACAAAAATTGAGATTAATCCTGCGGATATTGAAATGGAGTTTTCGCGTTCAGGTGGAGCTGGAGGGCAGAACGTAAATAAGGTTGAAACTGCGGTTCGTCTTATACACAAACCGACGGGTATCGATGTCAGGTGTACTTCGGAGCGTAGTCAGCTTAAGAATCGTGAAAAAGCACTTTCTATTTTAACTGCAAAGTTGGAAGAAAAACAACGTGAGGAGGAAAATGCGCAGTATGCAGACAAGCGAAAAAAGCAGATTGGAACTGGTGATCGTTCTGAAAAGATTCGTACATATAACTCACTTCAAGATAGGGTAACTGACCATCGAATTAAGGAGACATGGCATGACTACGAGGGTATTTTAAATGGAAACATTGAACCAATTACCACCGCACTCATAAATGCTCAAGGTTTACTTGATATACATGAGTAATACACGGCGCCTTTTGTACACTATTGCATGATTTGACACAATCTGATAAACTGTCGCGATATGGAAAAAACCAATACTACCGGTGGAAAAATTGAGGGCATGTTTAAGGCAGGTGCTCATTTCGGCTTGTCAAAAACACGACGTCATCCTTCAGTTGCGCCATTTATTTACGGCCAAAAAAATAAGACAGAGGTATTTAATTTGGAGAAAACAGTAACTCTTCTTGAGGATGCAGAAGCTTTTATGGAGAAGCTTGGAAGTGAAGGGAAGGTTGTTCTCTTTGTTGCTAGCAAGAACGAGGCCCTTGATGCGGTTCGCTATGCTGGAGAGACTCTCAATATGCCATTCTGTGCTGGGCGTTGGATTGGTGGAAGTCTTACTAATTTCCCTGAAATTAAAAAGCGAGTTACATTACTTGAATCACTTCGTGAGCAGAGCGCAAAGGGCGAGCTTGCACGATATACTAAGAAAGAGCAGTTGCTCATTAAGCGAGAGATGGAAGAACTTGAAAAGCGCTTTTCAGGCATTACCAGCCTTAAGCGTGCACCAGACGCTCTTGTGGTAATTGATTCAAAGAAAGAATACATTGCAGTTGCAGAAGCTCAACAGAAAAATGTGCCAATCATTGCATATATGAGTTCAGATTGTAATTTGCAAGATGCGGCGTACCCAGTTGTTGGAAATGACACTTCAAAAGAGAGTATTCGCTTTTTTATGGAGCATATGGTCAACGCATACTTGCGTGGCAAAAAAGCTCCTGTGCAAAAGTAGTCTTAGAAGCTAATTAATTTTATATTTTTATGATTACCACTGAACAAGTGAAGGAACTTCGTGACCAAACAGGTGTTTCAATTATGCAGTGCAAAAAGGCTCTTGAAGAGGTAGGAGGTGACATGGCTAAAGCCCTTGTAGTTCTTAAGAAAAAGAGTAGTGAAATTTCTGCAAAGAAGTCAGATCGCGAACTCAATGCTGGAACTATCGGCTCATACGTACATTCAAACGGCGTGGTAGCTGGTATGGTTGTCTTGTCATGTGAGACTGACTTTGTATCAAAGAATGAAGAGTTTCAACGAATGGCGTATGATATTGCAATGCAGGTTACCGCTATGAATCCAGAATACGTTTCGCGCGAAGAGATTCCTGAAGATGCAATAAAAACTGCGAAAGAAGTATTTAAAAAGGAAGTTGAAGGAAAACCAAAGGACATCCAAGAGAAAATTTTAGAGGGTAAGATTGAGGCGTACTTTAAGGATAGAATTCTGCTTTCTCAACCCTTGATTAAGAATCCTGACATGACCGTACAGGGGCTCCTTGATATGGGCGTGCAGAAGTTTGGTGAAAAGATCAAAATCACCAAGTTTGTGCGCGTTGTTGTCTAATGATAATTCTTTTTTATAGCTCTCTTGGGGTACTTGTTGCACTACTCACGCTCTCATACATAGAAGGAAACAAAAATGAGCGTTTTTTTGGTTTACTCAGAAGTAAGCTTGATAATGCAACCTATACTTTTGTTACAGGTTTGTTACGTTCATTTACTATCTTTTATCGTGAAGCGACAAAAACCATTCAATTAAAAACGAGTGCTTTTATTGAAAGAACAATTAGAGCAGTGGAACATGGTTTGGAGAAGTTGCTCGTGAAGCTACTTGATATGATTCGTGGTAAACGAGTGTTGCGCCACACATCAAATGGCCCCTCTGCTTTTTTGCAGGATGTTCGTGAATATAAAAATTCATTGCCACGCCGGTAGTAGAAATTTTTATTCAACTGTGCTACTATATTTCGGTTGTTTGAAATAAATTCACATGATTCAACATGTGAATTATGTGAGAGTACATTCCACCTTAGCTCAGCCTGCCTGCCGGTAGGTGGGTTGTAGAGGCGAGAAAGCATGTTATGTTTTTGAGCGGTTTTGTCCAAAACCGTTACAGGTTTGAGTGTACATTAATTTCAAAATAATATATTGTTATCCAATCGCCACCTTAGCTCAGTTGGTAGAGCAACGGTTTTGTAAACCGTAGGTCGTCAGTTCAAGCCTGACAGGTGGCTCAAAGTCTGCACAGTTGGTGGAGGTGAGAGTCTATGGGGATAGACTCGAACGGTTTTGTAAACCGTAGGTCGTCAGTTCAAGCCTGACAGGTGGCTCAAAGTCTGCACAGTTGGTGGAGGTGAGAGTCTATGGGGATAGACTCGAACGGTTTTGTAAACCTGATAGTCGTCAGGCGCAATTTCTCAGGTTGGCTCAAAGTCAGCTCAGTTTTGTTACGGTTTTATTTTTAAAACACTACGTGTGTTTTATTTATGTTGTTTTTTCTGTATAATGCTTTTATGTCACGAGCGCGGCGCCAGTATATTCATCCTATTACTCAAGTTACTCATACCATTGTTAGCACATTAACCACGCTTGGTTTTTCAGCAGTACTTGGTCCAGAACGAGAAACAGAGTATTACAATTTTGATGCGGTCAATATTCCTTTTGATCATCCATCACGAGACATGCAAGATACGTTTTGGTTGACGGACAAAACTCTTTTAAGAACACACACAAGTGCGGTGCAGGTGCGATACATGGAAGAGCACGCGCCTCCTCTTGCAATTGTAGTTCCAGGGAAGGTGTACCGAAATGAAGCAACAGATGCAACTCATGAGGTTCAGTTCCATCAAATAGAGGTCCTGTATGTGAACAAGAATGTATCTATTGCTCAGCTTAAAGGAATAATTACAAAACTACTTACGACAATATTTTCCTCGGACGTTAAAATTCGTTTTAGACAAAGTTATTTTTCGTTTACCGAACCTTCTATTGAGGTAGACGTTTCAAGCCCACGAATAAAAAATGGTGCTTGGATTGAGGTGCTTGGCGCAGGTTTAGTTCATCCAAATGTTCTTAAAAATGGGGGAATTGACCCACATGAGTGGAGTGGTTTTGCGTTTGGAATAGGCGTGGAGCGTATTGCAATGATTCTTTATGGAATAACAGATATACGCGCTTTCTACGATGGTGATATTCGTTTTTTAAAACAATTTTAGTATGAAATTTTCCTTTGAGTGGTTACAGTCATATATCGGAGAATCTCTTCCTCATCCAGAAAAACTTGCGGAGGTTATTACTCAAAAACTCGCAGAGGTTGAATCAGTTACCGAGCTTTCAAATGGCGATTTTTGCTTTGATGTAAAAGTGTTACCTGACCGTGCGTGTTATTTACTATCTCACCGTGGTTTAGCATATGAAATTGCAGCTATTACTGGATTGCCATATCGAGATAAGACTCTTGAATACGGAACATTTAATGAATCCCTTCCGGCACCAGACATCCTTGTTGATCAATTGAGTGAGTTGGCACGATATTCTCTCGTACGAATTGACGGATTATCCTCAGACACAACACCGCCGTGGATGAAGCAACGGTTACTTGCGGTTGGTCAAAAATCAATTCATCCGATTGTTGATGCGATAAACTATATACTTTTTGATATTGGTCAACCGTTGCATGCTTTTGATGCCGACCTAGTCTCAGGGGTAGTCCACGTAAGGTATGCAAAACCCGGTGAGTCATTTACAACCCTTGATGGAAAAGAAATTCCACTTACAGTAACAAACGTAGTGATAGCAGATGATTCCGGCATACTCGCGCTTGCTGGCATAAAGGGTGGAAACCGGGCTGGGGTTAGTAGTACAACGACACGTATCCTTCTTGAGTCAGCTTCATTTAATGCTTCTTATGTGAGGCGCGCTTCAGGTTCGGTTGGCATTCAAACTGATGCTTCAAAACGTTTTGAGAATAACGTAACGAGCGCATTGGTAATGGTAGGAATGAAGCTCGCTATACAATTATTGAGAGATATTGCAGGAACTTCACAGACCGAGGTGAGTAAAGCTTCTTCAGTTGTTACTAATCAAGAAAATCGACTTCCTGTAGAATTAAGTCTTTCAAAGTTGCAAAGTGCGCTAGGTGTGTCAATTGATTCTTCTCAAATTGAACGTTACTTAACTCAACTTCGCTTTGCATATGAAAAAACAGTAGATGGGTATAGTATCACTCCGCCTGTGTTTAGAAATGACATTGTAATTCCTGAGGATGTAATAGAGGAAATTGCTCGATTGTACGGATTTGATGAAATCCCTATTGAAGATCTTGATCTTTCTACAGTAAAAAATAATTCTTCTACACTTTTTGAGCTCATCTCTAGCATGAAATCCTTTTTCATTGAGAGGGGCTACTTAGAGCATTACGGCAGGGTTCTTATTGGGACAGGGGATATAGCTGTATTGAAGTCATACGCAGAAGATAAAAAATACTTAAGAAATTCACTTTCCCCGGGAATAGTGGCTGTACTTGAGCAGAATATTCAACATACTTTATTTGATACTGATAGTGTTGCAATGTTTGAGATAGGCACTGTTTTTAAAAGGGATTCTGAAGAGATAAGGTGCATTATTGCTGTTGGACAAAAAACACACAAGAAAAATTCAACTCAAAAAGACATTGAAACCATACTAGATGTTCTGATTGAAGAATATGGAATTTCCGTTACTCGTAGTGTTTTGCTCGATCATTTAAAATCAACAATTGTTTCTACTCAAACAATTACGTATGTTGAGTTTTCTCTTGCTGATTTAGAAGCGCATGTTTCAAAAATCCCTTCATCAGACATACTTACTACTTCGCATACTATTACCGAGTACTACACACCGTTCTCTGTGTATCCGAGAATAATTCGCGATGTTGCACTTTTTACACCACCTGATGTAGATCCTGCGGTAGTTGCGGAACAAATAAGGAAGTCTGCAGGAGAGTATTGCACGGAAGGCCCTGCTCTTTTTGATGTCTATCAGAAACGTAATGCGCATGGTGATATTGAACAGCAATCCCTCGCTTTTAGGATGGCTTTCCAGTCTACTAGTCGCACACTAACAGATGAGGAAGTTGAAGTGTTTATGGCTTCTGTGTATCAAAATTTGACGGCAAATGGGTATACAATTAGGTAGCTTGCCAGTGTAGTATTTATTCTCAATTTTTGCTATACTATGCGAATATTTGACACATTGTGTTGAAATTATTGTATGGCAAAAGAAGAAGAAAAAAAAGCAAAAAAGAGTAGTTACGGAGCGGATGATATCACCGTTCTTGAAGGCCTTGATCCTGTTCGTAAGCGACCGGGAATGTATATCGGCACTACGGGTCAAGATGGTTTACATACACTCATTAGGGAGATTTTTGACAATGGTCGCGATGAGGCCATGGGTGGCTTTGCGAATGATATAGAAATTGTCCTTCTTCCAAACAACCGAGTTCGAGTCGTTGATAATGGACGAGGTATTCCGGTAGATAAGCACAAAAAGACGAAAGTGTCTGCGTTGGAGACCATTATGACCACACTCCATGCAGGAGGTAAGTTTGGTGGGGAGGGATATAAAGTGTCTGGTGGTCTTCACGGAGTAGGTGCGTCAGTAGTGAATGCGCTTTCAATATATACTCGAGTTGAGGTGCATCGTGACGGTGGTAAATATGTTCAAGAGTATTCACAGGGAAAAAAGAAAGCCGATGTAAAAAAGATTGGATCATCTGACAAAAACGGAACCATTGTTACTTTTGAGCCTGATGTTGAAATTTTCAAAGAAATAAAGTATAGCTGGAATTGGCTCGTGAATCACGTGAGACAACAAGCATACCTTGTAAAAGGAATGCGGGTGAGTGTTATCGATGCGCGTGAATTAAATGAGGTGTATGACCAAGATTGCTTCTACCTTCGTGAGCTTATGCTCGATGCTCCGTCAATGACGTTTTACTTTGAAGGAGGATTGCAATCAATGGTTCGATTCTATAATGAAATTTTCAAACCTGTTCATAAGAATATTTTTTATGTAGAAAGAGAAAATATTGATGACAATGTTGTGTCTGTTGAAATTGCTCTTCAGTATGCCGATGATATATCTTCTCGCGTACTGGCGTTCGCAAACAACATCTACAATAGCGAGGGAGGAACACACCTTACGGGATTTAAAACTGCACTCACTCGTACAATTAATGCGTATTTAAAAAAGAATAACCTCCTGAAGGCAGGAGATGAGCCGTTTACTGGAGACGATGTACTTGAAGGATTAACCGCGGTTGTGTCAGTTAAGCTTCGTGATATTCAATTTGAAGGTCAAACTAAAGGAAAATTAGGTAGCGTTGAAGCTCGAAGTGCGGTTGAGGCGGTGTTCGGCGAAGCATTTTCAGAGTATCTTGAAGAACATCCTGACGATGCTCGCATGATGATACAGAAGACACTGCTCGCAATGCGTGCACGAAAGGCTGCAAAAGCCGCCAAAGACAACGTGTTGCGAAAAGGTGCGCTTGAGGGTATTACGCTCCCTGGTAAACTTGCTGATTGTCAGACAAAGAAAGCAGAGGATTCAGAGATATTTATTGTAGAAGGAGATTCTGCTGGCGGATCTGCGAAACAAGGTCGTGATAGGAAAACTCAAGCGATTATGCCTTTACGAGGTAAGATTCTGAATGTTGAGCGTGCACGTTTGGATAAAATGCTCGCACATACAGAAATTAAGGCGTTAGTGATTGCATTCGGAACTGCAATTGGTGATGTGTTTGATATTTCTAGATTGAGGTACCATAAAATTATCATTGCAACAGATGCTGACGTGGATGGTGCGCACATTAGAACCCTACTTCTCACTCTTTTTTATCGTTACTTTAAACCGTTGATAGAAGGGGGGTATGTTTATATTGCACAACCGCCACTATACAAGGTAAAAAGAGGAAAAGATATTAACTATTTCTATACTGAATCGGAAAAGAACCAGTATTTGAAAAAAGAGAAGATAGAATTAGATACAGAATCTGAAGTTATGGAGTCAGACCAGCCACAAGAGAATGAAGAGGTGGCGGATGAGGTAGTAAGCAAGAAGAGTCCAAAAGTAAGTATTCAACGATATAAAGGTTTGGGAGAAATGAACCCTGAAGAGCTTTGGGAAACAACGATGGATCCTGCACGTCGCGTGCTTAAACAGGTAACTATTGAAGATGGGCAAGAGGCTGATAAGGTATTTGATATATTGATGGGTGTTGATGTCGCTTCACGAAAGTCGTTCATTCAAGATAATGCAAAACTTGCAACTATAGATATATAAAAAAACCGACCACACGGTCGGTTTTTTTATTTAGTTTTGTGTAAAGAGGGGGACGACAAGTTTGTTGTTGTCTGGATTATCTCCCGAAACCTGTTTGCCAGGGTCAACATTTATAGTTACTGCTTTTTCACCCGCGGTGACTTGATCAAATGCAATAGTAAATTCAATTCTTTCCCCTGGATTGAGTGATTGTTGTGTATCAGAGGTATACATGTATGCAGGGTAGGTAGGAAGCTGTGCGCTAAAGTACCAGTTGTTTGCACGTGCAGTTCCTGTGTTTGTTACTTCAAAGCGAATCGCTACTCGATCTACACGAGAGAAGCTCGTTGTTGCAGTGTACTCATTAGTAAGTCGGTCAAGTGTTCCAGTATCTAAAAGCTTTGGCTCAAGCTCGGGCTTTCCACCAGGAACAGCAGTTGGTGTAGTGTTTGGAACAGGGATTCGTATTACTGTTTCAACAGGTGTTTGCTCAAGTGGCTGTGTTGGTGATTGAGTGCTCTGGCTTACAGGGAGAGCTATTACTTCTTCAGTAGCATCGGTTGAGGTACTAAAGAGAGAATCAGTATTGAGTGAATTTGAATCACTGCTAGTTGATGTACCGCTATTCGTTGTTGCAGGTAGAGATTCATTTGTAACAGTAATGGTGTTTGTGCCTCTCACCACAATGGTTGCGCCATCAAAGTAGCTTACAAACACAGATACTTCAGCGTTCTGAATAGCTGGTGATGAAAGCGTAACTTGAATAGGCATACTAATATCCTTTATCCTGTAGTATGACCCACAACGTACTTGTTCTTCTGTCGGACTAAAGATTGCAGTAGGGTCAATTCTGTACGTAACATCAGTTACGCATCCAAATGCTATTGCATAGACTCCATCATCTGATGATGGGTTGTTGTGTACGACACTTATTGTTGAACTTCCGCCGGTCTCAAGTAGGGAAGGGTTGACGTTAATCGTAATAGATTCTTCATTACCTGAGAAAAGATTTGTAATGAGAGCTATACTTCTTTCTGCAATTGAGGCAAGAGTAGGGGATGTTTTAGTTAGAATAATTCCCCAAAAACCTATAGCAAAAAACGCAATAACTACCACACTGGTGATAAGTGCAATTTTCGCACGTTTTTCTGTTTTTTCTTTGTTTTCCATATGTTTTTTAGTATACTATCATACTTTTATGCTTATGTCAATAGTCTGATGTTTGACAAAGTTAAAATAATAGTGTATGATGTTTTATATGAAAGGTGAGGCAATAATAATGTCAAAGGAGGCATTTTATATTTATTTTTTGATGATATCTTCTGTGAGTATCATTGCGCTTTTTATGATTGGCATACTTCCATTTAAGAACGTGGAGGCTGACAATGTGCCTTTAGAATTGACACCTATAAAGGCAGAAAACAGTGTGATTACTACTGAACAAGTGATTATTCCAGACATTGAATCAGGTATGGTTGAGTATCCAGAGTATCCACGAGAGCTTTACATTCCTCAACTTGAGCGTAGAATCCAAATTAGTAATCCAATTGAGAGTGATTTGAGCGTGTTAGAGCAAGAACTGCTTACTGGCGCGGTACGTTATCCAACTTCAGCACGCGTGGGTGAGCCTGGAACTGTTTTTATATTTGGCCACAGTAGCTCTTTGCCAGTGGTAAGAAATCAGAACTTCAAAGCATTTAATGGTATACAAAATCTCCATACTGGTGATCTTGTACTACTGTATTCAGAAACTGCAGAATATACATACGCAGTTAGTTCCGTTCGAGAGGCTACCGTAGACGGTGGAACAGTACCGCTGATAAGTGATGGTTTTTATCTAGTGTTGTCTACTTGTAATAATTTAAAAAGTAAAGAAGACAGGTTTATCGTTACGGCAGAATTGGTAGCGGTACGTCAATTACCTTAATAACAAATATATGAAATATTTTTTCGCAATAGTTATAGTGTTCGCAGGACTTGTGTTGCCACAAGTGTCTTATTCAACAGGAGGACACGGCTGTGTTCTTGAAATCACCAAATCTGTGTCTAAGACAGAGGTAAAGCCTGGTGATTCAGTAGAGTTTACTCTTGATTTTAAGAATAGTGGGACTGGTAACTGTACGGGAGGAGGAGTTCGAGTACAAGACGTACTTGACTCAAATCTCACCTTTGTGAGCGCTACGAAATCTTCAAACGTGACACTTGGGTATTACAACGGAGTGCCGTTATACAATTCACAAAACAATACAGTTAGTTTTAATGCAAACACGCTGAGTCCTGGAGAGGTGGGTTGGGCAAAAATTGTTGCAACCGTGAATCAAATTTCAGCTTGTGGCATAACTGAGATAAAGAATAAGGCACAGATTACTTCAAAAGAAATAGCGGGAAGCAGTGTAACTTCTTCAAATCCTTCTGTGTGGGTTACGAGTAATGAGGTAGTTATGTCATACAATAAAGTATGTACTCCACCCCTTACCGCTATTTGCGAAGCTGACCCTGCATCAGTGCTCACTAATGAACCGGTTACCTGGTCTGCATTTGCAACTGGAGGAACTGGATCGTACACGTACGCGTGGAGTGGGGATCAAGGATTGAGTGGTGCTGGTGATACGGTAACCCATTCATATGGTTTTGATGGAACAAAGCAAGCGCAAGTTATTGTAACTTCTGGGTCAGACCAATATACCGCTAACTGTAGTGTGAAGGTAACTGAACAACCCCTTTCGGAAGCGTGTCCGTTCGTACCAGCTCTCAATAGAACAATAATTTCTTTTGGTAATAAGAAAATTTTTGCGAATAGAACTCCCGCAGAGACTTATGTTGGACCAGTATCAGTAACTGTGCCGTCAGGCACCTACGTAGTTAGTTTGGCGTCATACGATGGCTACACGGGACGACGAACAGCGGTACAAACAAGCGAACGGTGGTTTCTTGAGCTTGCAAACTCAACACAAAAAGTAGAATCGGGCATTATCGCTGATGTTCCAGATCCAACCAATTCTGATTATGCAAAAATTGAGGAAATGGTAAATCAAGCACTCTACATACCTTTCGACGTGACTCATGCCTACGCTCGTCACGCGGTTGTTTTTGGTGGAATATCAGGAACTGGAGCAAATAGCTTAAACCCGATATGTGCATCTCTTGATCTAGTTAATACAGAAACAGATATTTCACTTGTCTGCGAAGCTGACCCTGCATCAGTGCTCACTAATGAACCGGTTACCTGGTCTGCATTTGCAACTGGAGGAACTGGATCGTACACGTACGCGTGGAGTGGGGATCAAGGATTGAGTGGTACAAGCAGTTCACTTATGAAGTCGTATACAACGACGGGAGTAAAAAATGCTTCAGTTACAGTTACTTCAGGTACAAAAACTAAAACAGTAGAATGTAGTGTACAGGTCACACAAAGTACAACAAATCCACCTTTAAATGCAGTCTGCGAAGCTGACCCTGCATCAGTGCTCACTAATGAACCGGTTACCTGGTCTGCATTTGCAACTGGAGGAACTGGATCGTACACGTACGCGTGGAGTGGGGATGGAGGAGTAAACGCTACTACGAGTACCTTTACTAATACATACTCAACATCTGGTACTAAGAAAAATGAAGTAATTGTTGTTTCTGGTAGTGATCAGGTTACTCGCGAGTGTACCGTTGAGGTAACTTCAGGAGGAACGGGTGGTTCTCCGTTTGATGCAGTGTGTAAAGTAAGTGCGTCATCTGTGGGAATTGGATCTCTCGTTACCTATACCGCAGAGGCTGTAGGAGGAACAGGAAATTACACATACCTTTGGAGTGGAGATCAGGTTGATGGTAATACGCAAGCGGGCGTTAATACTTCGTATACTTCAGTAGGAACTAAAAACGCGAGCGTTGCAGTAACTTCTGGTAGCGAGACCATTTCTTTGTCATGTAGTACGTTGGTTACCGGTGGTGGAGGTGGATGTGTGGGTGGATGTGGTGGGGGTGGACCAACACCGCCTGTAGTAACTTTGCTTAAAAAGTTTTTCCCAGCAGAAGTAGTGCCACAAGATGAGTATCTTTCAATATACTTGAGTGCAGTTCCATACACCGGACTTGGTCCAACAGCTAAGACGATGATCGTTATCCTCTCTGCGTTAGTTTTGAGTGCTGGAATTGCATTTCTTCTTTCAAAGAAAATAGCAACACCAGGTGTTGCGCCACTTCGCACAAGAGATGCTCGTACAGAGAATCATCCGCTTGCATCGTTTGGTATATTTGAACGGTCTGAAGTAAAGAATACTTCAAAACCTTACACGGAGTTTCTTCCAACTGAAGGCGAAATTCCTTCATACATGCGACACGACGCTCACGAAGATACGACTAACGTAAATTATGAAAATGGTTTAAAAGCTACTACTCACACGGTGCATAGTGATGCGCGCGCACTGCTTACCGCAATCGCACACAAAGATAGTGGTTCTGCCTTTGCGATTATTCGTGCAGAGCGTGCAAATGAGGTTAAGTTTGCAGAGTACATGACCGAAGTGGTATCTGCGCTCGATGCGGTATACCGAGAACGAATTGAAGGTAAGTATGCAAATGCAGACCATGAACTCAGTATGTTGTTCTCACGTTGGAGTAGTGAACAATTGGAGAGATTGATTACTCAGTTACTCCGTGCGGTAAATATGACCTATGCCGATGCGTACACCGCAACTCAGTTAGCTCTCGTTAGTGCACTCAATACTAATTAATTCATATAAATAAAAAAATGCCCGATAGGGCATTTTTTTATGCTTCCTTTGACACAAGTTGCTTTACTTTCTCAATAATTATACTTGGTGTTCCGTTGCGTTTGGAAAGCTTTCCTTTAACCGCTACGCATGTATCAAGTGCAATTATGTTACCGTATTCAACACACACATCTGGAAATACGACCGCTTCTATTGTTGCACTGTAATCTGCAATAGAGATAAACATCATGTGCTTACCTTTCTTTGTAATTATCGGCTTTACTTCTGTGATAATGCCTGGAACTAAAACAGTGCTTCCTTCAAATCCTGATGTTGCTATGTGGGAGATGGTTGTGGTTTGTTTTGAAAAAATATCAGGAAACGCATCAAGCGGGTGACCGCTAATGTATAAACCAAGTAGTTCTTTTTCCCACGCAAGAAGTGTACTTGGAGGGAGTTTTTCTGCTTCAGGAAGCTTGATATCTTCAATAGATGTCTCAATAGTAGAGAAAAGCGAATCTTGATTAAGGGGCTTTCTAGTGGCTTCGCGATTATATGCGAGCAGGTTTTCCAAATGCATTAAGAGCGATGAGCGTTCACCAAAACTATCTAGTGCTCCCGCTTTGATTAATGATTCCAGTGATTTCTTGTTGAGGTTCTTATCAGTGATACGTGATAAGAAGTTTGAGAGAGAGGTAAAGGCACCGCGCTCTTCACGTTCAGTAATGATTGAATGGGCGATACCCTCACCAAAATTTTTAATCGTCGTGAGACCAAAACGAATGTGTTCAGTTTTGTCTGATTCAATAACTGAAAATCCTTCAAAACTGTAATTTACATCAGGTGGGAGAACTGGGATATTCATTCGCTTACACTCGCTAATTATTTCACTTATTTTTTCTACATCGCCTGATTCAGCGGTGAGAACAGCGGACATGTAAATTGCAGGGAAATTTGCTTTCATGTATGCCGTTTGATACGCCACCCGGCCATAGCTTGCCGCGTGCGCTTTGTTAAAACCGTATGCGGCAAAAGGCTCAATTAACTTCCACAGCTTTTCACTTTTCTCAGTACTTAACCCACCAGCAAGGAATCCAGTTCTTAATTTTTCCTTCTGTGCTTCCATTTCTTCAGGTATTTTTTTACCCATAGCCTTACGTAGCTTGTCTGCTTCAAGCCATGAATAACCCGCAAGGTGAATCGCAATAAGCATGACGTCGTCCTGATAGGTAATTACACCGTATGACTGTTCAAGTATTGAGCGGAGTCTTTCATCTAGGTACGTTACTAGTTCAGGATTATGTTTTCGTTCAATGTATTGCGGAATCGACTCCATCGGTCCTGGTCGGTAGAGGGCAACCATTGCGTTGATGTCGTGTATGGTTGAAGGTTTAAGTTCTTTAAGAAATCGAGTCATGCCGGTACCGTTTAGCTGAAACAGACCTACGGTTTCTCCCCGAGCAAGCATTGCAAATGTTTTCTTGTCAGTGAGATCAATTTTTTCTATATCTATATCAATGTTTTTGTACTTTTTCACTCGAGCGACTGCATCCGCGAGAATAGAGAGGTTCCGCAAGCCAAGGAAGTCGAATTTTAAAAGCCCCGCATCTTCAACCCCGTGCATATCATACTGTGTAATGAGCTTCATTTCGCCCTTTGTATCAAACTGGAGTGGGGTAAAGTCAGTAAGTGTGGTTGGAGCAATTACTACACCAGCCGCATGCACTGAAATGTGTCGTGCGCATCCTTCAATCTTTTTTGCCATATCAATAATCTCCTTCACCTCATCATCCGATTTGTAGAGTTTCTTTAGTTCCTCTTCAATTTCAAGGGCTCGGTCAAGCGTCATGGGAAATCCTTGTGAGCCCATAGGGATCAGTTTAGCTATTCTATCGCCAATGGTGTATTCAAAACCGAGCGCACGAGCAACGTCACGAACTGCACCACGTGCCATCATTGTTCCAAATGTTCCAATTTGAGCAACACAATCTGCACCATACTTAGCTCTGGCATACTCTATCATTTCATCTCTCCTTATATCGGCATAATCCATATCAATATCTGGAGCAGAAGGTCGTTCGGGGTTAAGGAATCGCTCAAAGGGAAGTTTATACTCAAGTGGGTTTACGTTGGTAATACCAGAAAGGTAGGTAACTAGTGACCCTGCAACCGAACCTCTAATTGTAGTAAGAATATTTTTTGAATGAGCAAAATTAAGCAAGTCAGCCACTACAAGGAAGTAGGGGGCGTATCCCTTCTTTTTTATAATATCAAGCTCGTACTCAATGCGTGCGGTAACCTCAGGAGTATTCTCAAGGTTTCTTTTTTCAATTCCTTTGTACACCTTATCTCGAAGCGCATCGTCATGTGTCGGGAAGCCATACGTTTCTATTTGAGGAAATACCCATGTCCCAAGTTCAAGTTCAACAGTGCATGCGTCTGCAATAAGTGTTGTATTGGTTACTGCTTCGGGAATATATGAAAAAGCCGTACACATCTCATCAATGTTCTTAAATGAAAAATCTTCATTAGGATTGAGTGTGCGTTCACGTCCGCCACCAGACTGTACTGACATAAGTGTTTGCCGTGCAAGACGGTCTTCTTTTTCTAGGTAGTACAGTGCGTGTGTTGCAACCACAGGTATGTTGAGCTTTCGAGCAAGCTCAATAGTCGCCTTCATAAAAGTATCATGGTTTTCAAGTTCTGTATGACTAGAAAGTGCGACATAGAGGTTATCTTGGAATGTTTTTTTGTACCAAGAGAGTAATGCCTCTGCTTTGAGTAAGTCATTATCTCGTATCGCGTGTGCGACATCACTGGTTTCTGCGGGAACAATGGCAATTAGTCCGTCTTTGTACTCTTGTAACAACTCTTTGTCTGCACGGGGTTTGTAGTAGAAGCCTTCAAGGTGTGCTTTTGTAGTAATTTGAATAAGGTGCTTATAACCCACATTATTTTTTGCTAGCAGAACCACACGTGTGCGTCTGTTATCAATACCCGCTTGCTTATCAAAACGTGTTCTTTCTGCGAGGTAGCAATCGATTCCAAGGATAGGTTTTATGTCATTCTTTTTACACTCTTTATAGAACTCAATCGCTCCATACATATTCCCATCATCCGTTAATGCGAGCGCGGTCATGTTTGATTTTTTGGCATACGCCACAAGTTCCTTGATTTTCGGTAATGCGGAAAGCAGGCTGTAGTGGCTATGGACGTGCAGATGGACAAAGTCTTTTTTCATACAGAATAGTATACTATACGAGTATATGAATCGGCGAAAAATCATTGTTGGGGTTGATGAGGTGGGCCGTGGACCGATTGCTGGTCCTGTAACGGTAGGGATGGTGGTTATATATAAAACCATTCCCACATCCAAATTGCGGGGACTTAAAGACTCAAAAAAACTTTCAGCAAAAAAGCGTCATGAGTGGGTGGGGAACATACATACATTACGGTCTAAAGGATATTTGACATTTGATTGTGTCTCTATTAACGCAACAGAAATTGATTCAAAAGGAATACGGGCTTGTGTAACGAAGGGGGTAAAAATGCTTGTGAGAAGGCTTAAATTGCATCCAGAAGGAGTCGTCATGCATCTTGATTACGGGATTTCAGCGCCTCCTCAGTTTACTCAGACACAATACGTCAAAGGTGATGAACGTTTTAGTGAGATTGCTCTCGCTTCAATTCTTGCAAAAGAGACTAGAGACGCATATATGATTTCACAGGCGCGAGTGTATCCTAAGTACGGGTTTGAACGTCACAAAGGATACGGTACTCTATTTCACCGTAATAAAGTGAGACAGTACGGTCTTTCTCCGCTACATAGAAAAACCTTCTGCACAAACAGTTTTGCACTATCTAGACAAAAGGGGATTTCAATGGGGGAAAATAGTAGCATGAGGCCAAAAGCTAAGCACTTGCCAAAAAAGAGTCTATAGGGTATGCTATTTCAACTATGACAGTACGAATGCGACATACCCGTTCACATACGGCAAACCGAAGAAGCCACCATGCGCTTTCTGGAACTCGAATTTCACTTGAAAACGGCGTTCCTCATCAGCGACATCGTGCGAGTGCGGTTACCGGTATGTATCGTGGGAAAAAAGTTATTGATGTTGATAAAAAAATCAACAAGCGAATGGCAAAGCAAAAACAGCACGCAGAAACTGATCCTGCACATTCACACGACGAGGCTTCAGGAGAAGTAAAAACTCTTCCAGCAGGTAAGTAATTTATTTTAGAAATACACAGAACGCGAAGTTGTCCTCTGGATAACTTCGCGTTTTTGCTGTACTATTCTAAACATAGAATTGTTTGAGAAATATGGCAAATCGGCACCTTTCACGTTCAATTGTTCTTCAGACCCTCTTTGAGTGGGATTTTAATAACTCTCCTAAATCTAATTTTAGCTCAATGGTTAAGCGTAACATTGAGGAGTTTGCTCCAGGCCTCTCAGACACCTCGTTTATCAATACGCTTATTGATAGTATTGTTCAAAAGAAACCCGATTTGGATTTAATAATTCAAAAAGCTGCGCCCGAGTGGCCTATTGATAAGATATCAATAGTTGATAGAAATATTCTTAGAATTGGTTTATATGAACTTCTTTTTTCAGACAGAAAGGAAGTTCCGGCAAAAGTAGCTATTAACGAATCTGTTGAACTAGCTAAGGCTTTTGGAGGAGAAAATAGTAGTAAGTTTGTTAATGGTGTTCTTGGTGCAGTGTACAAAGAAATCGGTGAACCGGGCAAGGATGAGGTAAGTAAAAAGAAGCAAAAGAAGAGTATTCCAGATATTCCTTACGAAGAAATGCCTATTGAAAAACTAGGGGGTGCGGTTGTGTATTCAAAACATGAGGGAGAAATATATCTCGCACTCATTCATGACATCTTTGGCCACTGGACTCTTTCTAAAGGTCACTACAAAGAGGGAGAGGATGATGCATCAGGAACTGCTCGGGTAGTGTTAGAGGAAATGGGGTTAGGTGGTTTGGTGCTTAAAGATGAGCTTGGAAAAAACGAGTACATTGCAAAAAATCCAGAAAAGGGAAAGATACGAAAACAGGTAGTATATCACTTGGCAGAAGTTCCGTATGCGCCAGTTGTTCTTGGAAAAAAACAAGGATTAGATGATGCACGATGGTTTAAATTAACTGAAATACTTGACCTTAATTTTTATGACGATATACTGCCACTTATAACCAAAGCAGTTGGTATATTAACAGCATAACTTCTAGGGGCGATATATGGAGGGTGAAGGTATTCACCATCGATCTATCGTTCATAGTCACTCTATGAATTTTAAATCTTTTGAAGAACGACTCGGGTTCGTTTTTACTAACCCAAAGTTGCTTGAGCAGGCTTTTACTCACCGTTCGTACTTAAACGAGAATAGAAACTTTAATGCACCGCACAATGAACGGTTAGAGTTTTTGGGTGATGCAGTTCTAGAGCTTGTTGTTACTGATTACTTGTACAAGGAGTTTCCTACGGATAATGAAGGGGTGTTGACTGCATACCGCTCAGCGCTTGTTAACGCACAACTACTAGCTGAAGTCGCGCTACAGTTTGGAATGAATGATCATTTGTTGCTATCTAAGGGAGAAGCAAAAGATACCGGGCGAGCACGTCAGTATATTCTTGCAAATACTTTTGAATCTGTTACAGGCGCGATTTATTTAGATCAGGGATATGATCGGGCAAAAGATTTTATTTTGAAAAGTGTCATCCCGCAACTTCCACGAATTCTCAAAGAGCGACTCTGGCAGGATGCAAAAAGTTACTTTCAAGAAAAAGCTCAGGAGGTGCACGGTCAAACCCCTGCGTATGTTCTTATTGGTGAATCTGGACCAGATCATGATAAATGTTTTACCGTCGCAGTAAAAATTGGGAATGATCAAATTGCGTCTGGACAGGGAAAAAGTAAGCAAGAAGCTGAACAAGACGCCGCACGAGTTGGCCTCAAGGTTAAGCAGTGGCTGTAGTGTTTTATTTCTCCACACGAGAGTAACGTGTAGTGGTATACTAGTATCATGTATTTAAAATCCCTTGAGTTAAGTGGATTTAAATCCTTTGCAAAAAAGGAGTCCCTTTCTTTTACTGAGTCGGTTACCGCTATTGTTGGTCCAAATGGCTCGGGTAAATCAAATACCGCAGAGGCCTTTCGTTTTGTGCTGGGTGAGCAGTCTATTAAGTCTATGCGAGGAAAAAGAGGAGAGGATTTAATTTGGAGTGGTTCTAAACTGGTTCCTAAAGGAAATAGAGCAAGTGTAAAGGTGGTATTTGATAATGCGAGCCGATTGCTTTCAATTGACCACGATGAGGTTTCTTTTGAACGTGTTGTTCACCGAGACGGGGTGAATGAATATTTTATCAATGGATCACCGGTTCGTCTGAAAGATATTTCTGAACTACTTGCTCATGCAAATATTGGCTCTTCTGGGCATCATATTATCTCGCAAGGAGAGGCCGACAGAATTCTTTCTGTTCAACCAAAGGAGAGAAGGGAAATGATTGAGGACGCACTTGGTCTTAAGGTGTACCAGTACAAGCGAATTGAAAGCGAAAAGAAGCTTTTAAAAACAAGAGAAAATATTCAATCAGTTCAATCTCTTAGGCGTGAGATTGCTCCACATATAAAGTTTCTTAAAAAACAGATGGAGAGAATTGAGCGGGTTGCAAAAATGCGAGAAGAGCTTGTGGGGGCATATGCTGAGTATCTTAAACGAGAATCAGTGTATTTGTCGTTTGAAAAGAATGCGATTGCACAGAGTCGTGATCCGCTCAAATCTGAACGCTCAATACTTGAGGATCGCATTACTCAGACAAAACAACTTATTGAAAAGGACAACCACTCATCTCATGAGTCTGAACAATTGGTTGTAATAGAAACTAAACTCCGAGAGTTGCGTCAGGAAAAGGAGGTCTACGTTAAGACGATAGGACGCGTAGAAGGTGTAATTGGAGCACTTACGCGAGAGCATGAGCGGAGGATTAAAGAACATGAGTCGAGTGGGGGAGTCGTTCCGTTTGAAGAGGTTCGTGAGTTTACTGCCTCTCTCCACTTGATAGTTGATGGGGGCTTGGGTGAGACTGACATTGGTAATGTTAAGCGTGCGCTCGAATCAGTGAAGCATGCAATTTCCACTTTTTTTAAACAACATGAGTGTAGTGCTCATGCGCGCGATATACAGGAATCATTTGAACATGCACGTTCTGCAGCTGAAGCTGAACGAGCTCATGCTGAAAAAAAACTTGCAGAACTTACTACCACAGAACAAAATCTACTTGCGGAACTTGAATCAGTGAGGCATTCAATTGTTAGAACAGAACACGATAGTAGGGACGCTGAACGTTCACTGTTTGAGTCAATGGGTCGCCTGAATGAAATTGCACTCCAATTGAGTGCGCTTTCAAATCGAGAGCACATGTACGAGAAGGATGTAAGTGAATTTACTCGTGAATGTGAGGAAGGTGTAGTTTTGGTTGGGCGTTCAATTAAAAACTATGAGCAATTTGAGGTCGATGTTAATTCTGTTACTGCTGAGGATCGGAGTATTCAACTTGAGCGTAGGAGAAATCTTGAAAAACTTAAAATAAGAATTGAGGATATGGGAGGTGGAGATTCTGAGGAGATTCAAAAGGAGTACACTGAGGCTGTAGAGCGTGATTCTTTTCTTGAAAAAGAAATTAGTGACCTTGAGCAATCAGCAGAGTCGCTCACGCAGTTAATTGCTGACTTGGTAGAGAAAATTGAAACGGAGTTTAAGTCAGGCGTGACAAAGATAAATACAGCATTTAATGATTTCTTTACACTCATGTTTGGTGGTGGGAAGGCGGGGATCCATGTTGTTGCGCAGAAGAAGAGAGTTCGAAAAAAGAGTGAGATTGAAGAGGTTTTATTAACAGAAGATGATTCTGAAGAAGAAGAGAAGGATGCTGATGTGGGAATAGATGTTGATGTGTCACTACCACATAAACGAACTAAAGGGCTTATGATGCTCTCAGGTGGTGAACGAGCATTAACTTCGATTGCGCTTCTTTTCGCTATATCACAAGTAAATCCACCCCCCTTTATTATTCTTGATGAAACTGACGCTGCGCTTGATGAGGCAAACAGCAGAAAGTATGGAGATATGATTGAAAGTCTTGCGCTTCATTCTCAGCTTATTTTGATTACGCACAACAGGGAAACTATGTCACGCGCACAAGTGCTGTATGGGGTAACTATGGGAGGGGATGGCGCCTCAAAGGTTCTTTCGGTACAGTTTGAAGAGGCGGTTGCTGTTGCAAAATAATCTTTATGTAGTAATAGGGGCAAGTGTGTAATCAATCTGTCTCTCTTCAAGACGGACCGCGGTAACAACAAATGCTACTTGGTCACCTAGTTGAAATTTCTTTTTTCCGGTTTTACCAATAAGCGCATACTCCTTTTTATCAAAGGTGTAGTAGTCATCTTTCATACTTCTAAGTGAAATCAAACCTTCAGTTTTTGTTGATTCATCCTCCACGTACATACCCCATTCAGCCATTCCGCTTATTATGCCAACTCTTCGTTCACCTACGTGTTGTTGCATAAATTCAACTTGCTTGTAACGTATAGATTGGCGTTCTGCGTCAACTACCTGAAGTTCTCGTTCTGCAATGTGGACACTGAGACGGGGAAGTGTACGTACAAAATCTTTTTGAGGAAGTGTTCTTTCGAGAGCGTGTGCAAGAAGTCGGTGGACCACTAAATCAGCGTATCTTCTAATAGGTGAGGTGAAGTGGGTGTACGTATCAAACGCAAGTCCAAAATGACCAATATTTTGAGTAGAGTATATTGCCTTGCTCATAGTACGGAGAGCTGCGGTACGGATAACTCCAGCTTCTGGTGTTCCATCTACTTTTTTTAAAAGGGAGGTAATATCATCAGCGGAAACTCGATGTGCTTCTGGAAACGAATACCCAAGCGCTCGCACAAACTGACCAAATGTTTGCATTCGCTCTTTGTGTGGGGCATCATGAACCCGATAGAGGAAATACAGTGGTATATGAGCTGGATGTTTTTTTGTAAAATCTTCCATGAATTCCGCCACTCTCTTGTTTGCAAGTAGCATGAATTCTTCGACAAGCTTATGTGCATCCAGACGAATCTTCTTTTCTATCGACCGAACGCTTCCATCGGGATTGAGATTAAAAGCTACTTCAGAGTCAGCAAAATCAATTGAACCTTGTTTCGAGCGAGTACGCTGAAGATCTTTTGCAATAATATTGAGCGTGCGTAGGTGTTCATGGTGTTCCTTTTGTGGATCCAAAATAGTTTCTTGTGCTTCCTCATATGTAAAGCGGTACATGGAATGAATAATGCTTCTTCCAAACCATTCAGATACAACTTCATTCTTTGTATTGAGCTCAAAAAGTGTTGAAAATGCGAGACGGTCAACGTTGGGCTTCAAGCTACACAAGTTGTTTGAAAGTGATTCAGGAAGCATTGGTATTGTTCTGTCTACCAGGTACACAGAAAATGCTCTATTCCTCGCTTCAAGGTCAAGTGCTGAATTTGGGGTAACAAAGTGTGATACATCGGCAATATGCACGCCAATTTCAGTGTTTCCATTGGGAAGCTTCCTGAATGAAATAGCATCATCAAAATCCTTCGCGTTGTAAGGATCAATGGTATACGTAGGAAGTGTGCGAAGGTCTTTTCTAATATGAAGTTCGTGGTTAAGAATGTCATTCCACGCGGTTACAAATTCCTCACCCTCGTCTGTCGCAGCAGGAGGAAAATTTGTATCAATTGAGTGCTCAAAGAGAATTGAGTTCATTTCAGTTGCGTGGTCGTTTTGCTTTCCAAGTGTTTCCTCCACTTCTCCAAAGGGAAGTCCTTGCTTCCATGTTGTAATACGAACGATAACCTTGGTGCCAGACGCGTATGGCTTTTTTTGATCCAAAAGTGCTATTGGTGCGTACATTCGTTTGCTATCTGCTTTTACCACCATATCCTTTCCTTGTAACGTAACTGTTCCAGCGAATTTCATACGCTTACGTTTCTTAATAGACGTTACGTACGCTCCAAGCACTCCTTTGTGAGGAAGTGATACAAGCACCGTGTCGCCGTCGAGTGCAGTGTTAAGGTCATTAAAGGCGATAATATACTCTTTTCCATCATGAGTTACGATACCTTCACCACGTCCTAATACGGTAATTATTGATTCAACACCACCTTGTGTACGGAGAGAGGGTTTTCTTTCTTTTCTGCCACCCCTCTTCTTTTTCATGTATTTCATATGTATACTCTAGCAGATTCAAACGGTATCCGCATGGGGACTATTGACTGAAATATAAGTGTTTGTTATTATTGCGAGCATGTTAAAAGTCAGATTACAGCGAGTTGGCAGAAAGAATGTACCGGCATTTCGTGTCGTTCTTACTGATTCACACAACGGCCCAAAAAGTGGTAAGGTGCTTGAGGTGCTTGGTTTTTACCATGCACAAACAGGTGTATCAGAAATTAATGGAGAGAGAATAAAGCACCACATTTCACTTGGTGCTCAGGTGTCGGACACCATTCATAATATGCTTGTAGAACAAAAGATTATTACAGGCAAAAAGATTAATGTTCTCCCTAGAAAATCTCCTCTTAAAAAAGATGTTGATGAGTCTGCTACAGAGCAGTCAGCTCCTGCAACAGAAGAAGCTACAAAGCCAGCTGAAGCAGAGGTTGTTGCTTAGTGCGAGGGTATTGACCAAGTAGTAGGTTCTTTCGTAGAATGGTATATGTCGAGCGTGTTGCACGATAATTATTCGTAACTGTAAGTAATAGAAACGTATGGAAAAAGATATTGAGTTTTTGGATTATGTAGTAAAGGCGTTGGTTGATAATCCAAATGAAGTGAAGCTTAACCGAGTGGTTGATGAGATGGGAGTTTTGATTACTCTTGATGTGCATCCTGATGACATGGGAAAAATAATTGGACGGTCAGGAAACACTGCAAAAGCTATCAGAACATTACTCCGTGTTGTTGGAATGAAGAATAACGCTCGAGTTAATTTAAAGATAAATGAACCAGCAGGAAGCACACGACCAAGTCCTGCTCCTCAGTCACCAGCATCAAAGACTGTAGATGAGGCAATGGATGAGCTTAAGCTAGACTAGACCTTATTTGTATAGGCAATAAATCTCAAATATAGACTTAATACAAAAAATGTGGTATGTTCATACCACATTTTTTGTATATATACGTATGATACATTTTCACATCATAACTTTATTTCCGGAAACAGTAACGCCATATCTTGGCGCTTCTATGATGTGGCGCGCTCAGAAAGAAAAAAAGGTACGTGTATCGGTGTATAATCCTCGTGAGTTTACAAAAAACAAGCATAGAAAAGTAGACGGAAAGCCTTACGGAGGTGGTCCTGGAATGGTAATGTCGGTGCAACCTATAGTAAGCGCAGTACGTAAAGCGGTTGGAAGGAAGAAGGGTGTTCTTATATTACTAACTTCGCCTCAAGGTGAATTATTTAACAATATTCGTGCCGAGAAGTATGCATTGCAGTATAAGCATATAGTTATTATTGCGGGACACTATGAAGGGATTGATGCTCGAGTAAAAAAGATTCTTAGAGCAAAAGAGGTCTCAATTGGAGAATATGTGCTTACGGGAGGTGAGTTACCTGCACTTGTAATACTTGATGCTGTAGTACGCCAAATTCCGGGAGTTCTTGGAAATAGTGAATCACTTGAAAACCTTAGAGACACTAATGGGGAGTGTTACACTCGTCCAGAAGTGTATGTCCATAATAAAAAGAAGTACCGCGTACCCAAAATACTTCTTTCGGGAAGGCATAAGGAAATAGAGTTGTGGAGATCAAAAAAGAGTACTAATAACTAATTAAGTACTTTGGCTCAGACACTCATCAAAATACCGCCCTTGAACATAAAAAGTGTGTTTATCCACAGGGGTATTGACAAGTCTTCAAATATGAGTAAAATTACGCCAACTACACGAGATTGAGTTGCGGGTGTGATGTAGGTGTTACATTTAATAGCAGTATACGTTGCGACACACTACAAAAAACTACTAAAGGGTGAGTGAGAGGAATCGTTAAGATGCCTCTTTTCTTGTTGTGTGTGCGACGCTACTTAACAAAATACTCATGGAGAAAAAGTATTTTTCGCGGTATACCAAACCGCTTGTGCCGGTTCCTAATCTGGTTCAAGATCAGATTAAGTCTTTTGACTGGGTAATAGAGAGTGGTTTAAAAGAAATTTTTAAAGAGTTTTCACCAATAGGTGATTATTCTGGAAAAAAGTTTGAACTATCTTTTGCAAGTTTTGAAATCGGTGAACCAAAGTTTGACGAGTTCTATGCAAAAGCAAACAAGCTTTCATACGATGCGCCACTAAAAGCGAACATTGTATTACGAAATAAACTAAAGGGAACAGAGAAGGAGCAAAAAATCTTCCTCACTGATTTTCCTTTGATGACGAAAAATGGAACATTTGTTATCAACGGCGTTGAGCGAGTGATCGTACCGCAACTCATACGATCATTCGGAGTCTCTTTCACTATGCAAGAAGCAAAAGGGAAGCGTCTTTTTGGTGCAAAAATTATTCCATCTCGCGGTGCGTGGATAGAGATAGAGTCAGATGCAGATGGAGCTCTCTATGTCAGAATTGATAGAAAGCGTAAGTTTGCACTTACTTCACTTTTACGAGCACTTGGAAGCAAGGACGATGCGGCAATCATTGAACTATTTAAGGGAAATGAACTCGCTGTTTCAGCAATACAAAAAACCCTTGAACTAGACCCTGCAAAAACCACCCTTGATGCGTATATTGAAATTCACAAGAAGCTTCGCGATGGCGATCTCGCAACACCCGAGAATGCACGTGAATTCATTGACTCAATCTTCTCTGAAGAGCGCTACGATCTCTCCAACGTAGGGCGCTTCCGTTTTAATAAGCGCTTCAATCTTCCAGTCACTGGAAAAGAAGTAGAGCGACGAACAATTTCACTTGATGATGTTACAAGAATCGTCAAGCACATTGTAGAGCTTAACAACACACCACACTCCCTCCCTGATGATATTGACCACTTGGGTTCACGACGTGTTCGCTACGTAGGTGAAATGATGCAAATGAAGCTTCGTGTTGGTATGTCACACATGAAGAGAAATATTCAGGATAGAATGTCAACGATTGATGTTGATGCTACTCTTCCGGTTCAGTTTGTAAACCCACGACCGCTCCAAGCACGAATTAAGGAGTTCTATACTACAAACCAATTGTCTCAGTTCATGAACCAAGAGAACATCTTGGCAGAACTTGAGCACCTGAGAACTCTTTCGGCACTTGGTCCAGGCGGACTTGAACGAGAACGAGCGGGAATTGAAGTACGTGACGTACACCCAAGCCACTACGGTCGCGTATGTCCTATTCACACACCTGAAGGTCCAAACATTGGTCTTATTCTAAGACTTTCTACATATGCTCGATTGAATGAATTTGGAATTATTGAAACTCCATACGCAAAAGTTGAAAATGGTAAAATTACCAATGAGATTGTATACCTAAATGCACTTGAAGAAGAGCAGTATGTTATTGCGCACGCGGCCCTTGAGAAAGATAAGGACGGATATATTCTCGGAGATAACATTGAAGTACGAACTAAAGGAAACCGATCAGTAGCTACACGTGATCAGGTTCAGTTTATTGATGTTGCTGCTAATCAGGCATTTTCAATTGCTACATCAACTATTCCTTTTCTTAACCACGATGATGCAAACCGTGCACTCATGGGTTCAAACATGCAAAAACAAGCTACTCCATGTATCATGCCGGAGGCACCACTCGTTGCTACGGGTATAGAAGAGCAAGCGGCTCGAGATATTGGAAGATTAGTTTATTCAGATGAATCAGGAGTGGTAACGTATGTTGACGCAAATAAAATCATCGTTACTAATGAGAAGAAAAAAGACACTGAGTACAAATTGATTACATTTACGCGCACAAACGGTTTTACCGCGTATCATCACCGACCGGCAGTAACACTTAACCAAAAAGTAAAGAAAGGTGATCTTCTTGCAGATACTTCATCATCTGACAGGGGACAGATTGCCCTTGGACAAAACGTCCTTGTGGCATTTATGTCATGGTCAGGAAATAACTATGAGGACGCAATCATTCTTTCTAGTCGTCTAGTAAAGAATAGCAAATTTACTTCAATACACATTGATGAGTTCTCAGTGAACGTGCACGACACAAAACTTGGTCCAGAAGTTACTACACACGATATTCCAAATGTCGGAGAATCAAAACTCAAAAACATTGATGAAGACGGTATCGTGCGAATCGGTGCGGAAGTTCGTGCGGGAGATATATTGGTTGGTAAAATTACTCCAAAGGGCGAAACACAACTAACCCCAGAAGAGCGACTCCTTCGTTCCATCTTTGGTGAGAAGGCTCGTGATGTAAAAGACACCTCACTCCGAATGCCTAACGGTAAGGAAGGTAGAATCATTGATGTTAAGGTATTTTCTCGAGAAAAGGGTGACGAGCTTGAAAGTGGGGTTATTAAGAAAATATACATTCAGGTTGCACAGCTCCGATCTATTAGCGTCGGTGACAAACTTGCCGGACGACACGGAAACAAAGGTGTTATTTCAAAGATACTTCCAGAAGAAGACATGCCTTACATGAAGGACGGACGACCGGTTGATGTTATCTTAACACCACTTGGTGTACCGTCTCGTATGAACTTGGGGCAGATTATGGAAATGCACCTTGGACTTGCTGCACATACGCTTAATTACCAAGCGATAGTTCCAGCATTCGAAGGGGCTACAGATTCAGAA
This sequence comes from uncultured Candidatus Saccharibacteria bacterium, assembly GCA_964436015.1. Lineage (GTDB taxonomy): Bacteria > Patescibacteriota > Minisyncoccia > Phycocordibacterales > JBBDJV01. The sequence continues at coordinate 54,844 of CAYTAR010000001.1, forward strand.
ATAAAGGATGAACTTGAAAAGTCAGGATATCCGCGTGATGGAAAGATTCAGCTTTTTGATGGAAGAACTGGAGACCCATTCAATCAGAAGAGCGCGGTTGGATACATGTACATCCTTAAGCTTCACCACATGGTTGAAGATAAGATTCACATGCGTTCAATTGGTCCATACTCACTTATTACACAACAACCACTTGGTGGTAAAGCACAAGGTGGAGGACAGCGCTTCGGAGAAATGGAAGTCTGGGCACTCCTCGGGTATGGCGCAGCGCATACTCTTCGTGAAATTCTTACTATCAAGTCTGATGACATTGTAGGACGATCAGCAGCGTTTGATTCAATAGTTCGTGGTGCTCCGATTGATCAGCCAAATATTCCAGCCTCATTCAACATTCTCCTTAACAATCTTCGTGGTTTAGCATTGGACGTTGAGCTTGTACATCCAAAACCAGCAGAAGTATCACATAAAGCCTAATATGACTACTATGCAAAAGAAAACAATAGATCAAGGAAATAATTTTGAATTACTGTCACTACGACTTGCGTCGCCTGACAGGATTCTTGACTGGTCACACGGAGAAGTTACAAAACCAGAAACAATAAACTACCGAACACAGAGAAGTGAAAAGGGTGGTTTGTTTGATGAGAAAATCTTTGGGCCAGAAAAAGATTTTGAGTGTTACTGTGGAAAGTATCGTGGTATTCGATACAAGAATATCGTTTGTGAAAAGTGTGGAGTTGAAGTAACTCGTTCAATCGTGAGACGAGAGCGAATGGGGCACATTACTCTTGCTACTCCGGTGTCACACATTTGGTTTCTTCGTGGAGTGCCATCTCGTATTGGTATGCTTCTTGGACTGAACACTGCAGATTTGGAGCGAGTAATTTACTTTGCAGGGTATATTGTTACCAACGTTATCCAATCAGAAAAAGAGCGAATTCAACGTGAAATTGATAGTGAATTTAAGTCAAAAGTAAAGACACTTCAGGATGAACGATCAAAAGAGAAACTAAAAGAGCTACTTCAGAATGCAAAACGAGAAGTGGATTCAATTGTTGAGGGGGCAGTTCTTGATGAAGTTCAGTACCATAAATTCTCAATGAAGTATGGAACCATGTTTGAAGCAGGAATTGGAGCAGAAGCAATACACGAAATATTTAGAAAACTTGATTTGAACAAACTTTCAGAACGCTTGCAAGAACAAATTTCAAAAGCGGGTGCAGTTGATCGAGTAAAGCTTAACCGAAGACACTCAGTGGTAAAGGCGATGATAAGTAATAACATCAGACCTGAATGGATGTTCTTAACAAACATTCCGGTTATTCCACCTGGTCTTCGCCCTATGGTTGCGCTCGTTGGAGGTAGACACGCGACATCAGATGTAAACGATCTTTACCGACGGGTACTCAACAGAAATAATCGTCTCAAGAAACTTCTTGATATTAGTGCTCCAGATGTAATTCTTCGTAACGAAAAAAGAATTCTTCAAGAAGCAGTTGATGCTTTGATAGACAATTCAATCCGTCATGGAAATGCAATGTTCTCAGCAATGAGTCAGGCACAACGTCGTCCACTCAAGTCTTTATCTGACAACCTTAAAGGAAAGCAGGGACTTTTGAGACAAAACTTGCTTGGTAAGCGAGTAGACTATTCAGGTCGTTCGGTAATTGTAGTTGGTCCTGAGTTGAAACTTAATCAGTGTGGACTTCCGAAACATATGGCGCTTGAGTTGTTCCGTCCATTCGTAATCTCAGGTCTCTTGAAGCGTGAACTTGCATTCAACATCAGAGGAGCAGGAAAACTTATTGATGAAGGAAGGGATGAGGTGTGGGCTATTCTTGAAGAAGTCATTAAAGATAAGCATGTTCTTTTGAACCGAGCACCGACCCTCCACCGACTCGGTATACAAGCATTCCAACCGATTCTGATTGAAGGAAATGCGATCCAGGTACACCCACTCGTCTGTACTGCTTTTAACGCAGACTTTGACGGTGACCAGATGGCAGTACACGTTCCGCTTTCAAAGGAAGCTCAATCTGAAGCAGCGCATATCATGGCGTCAAATAAGAACTTGCTTGGACCAGGAAACGGCGAATCAATCGTTTCTCCAAAGCTTGATATTGTATTGGGCGCGTACTGGATGACAAAGGAGGTACAAGGAGAGAAGGGAGAAGGAAAATATTTTGCAACTCCAAATGATGCAATAACCGCGTTTGATTTCGGTGATGTTGCATTTAGAGCAAAAATCAAAGTTATGCCAACCGACAAACCTCGGTATGCAAAGTTTGAAGGTAAAGTATTTGAAACAACCGTAGGACGATTGCTCTTCAACTCAGTACTTCCAAAAGATTACGCATACATCAACATAGAAGTGAACAAGAAAGAAATGTCTATGATGATTGACGACCTAATCAACCGTTATGGAATTGATGCAGTTCCACCGGTGCTTGATAAGGTGAAGGCGTTCGGATTTAAGTACGTTACCTATTCTGGAGTTACCTGGGGAATTGATGAAATTATTGTTCCTGCTGAAAAACCAACCATTATTGCAGAAGCTCGCAAGAAGTCAGAAGAAATCATTGCTCAGTTCAATGATGGTCTCTTGTCTGAAGAAGAGCGATACAGAAAGAATATTGAGATCTGGCACGGAGCAAAAAGCGCAGTTGAGTCCCTCGTTCCAGCATCTCTTGATCCAAACGGTTCAGCGAGTGACATGTACAAGTCTGGAGCTCGAGGAACACTTAACTCAATTTCACAAATGAGTGGAATGAAAGGTTTGATTCAGAACACTTCTGGAGAAACAATTGAGTATCCGGTAATTTCATCTATGAAAGAAGGACTTACTCCAATTGAATACTTTACAACTACACACGGTTCACGAAAAGGTCTTGCCGATACCGCGCTCAATACTGCTAAAGCAGGATACCTCACGAGACGTCTTTTCGTTGTTGCTCAGGAGGCAATCATCAGTAGCGAAGACTGTAAGACAAAAACTGGTATTGTTGTAAAACGAGACAATATGTCAGGTATTGATATTCCTCTATCAAGGAATATTCGTGGCAGACACCTCTCTGAAGATGTTGTTGATTCAAAAGGAGAGATGCTCTTTAAGAAAGGACATTTCCTCTCTAAATTTGACGCACTTGAAATTGAAAAAGCTGGCGTTTCTGAGGTGTCAGTATTTTCTCCGCTAACGTGTAAGACTCCTCGTGGTGTTTGTAAGAAATGTTACGGAATGGATCTCGGAACAAATAAATTGATTGAAGTCGGTGAAGCGGTGGGAACTGTTGCCGCGCAAGCGATTGGTGAGCCAGGAACACAGCTTACTATGCGTACGTTCCACTCTGGAGGTACTGCGCAGGTTGGAGGAGATATTACCGCAGGTCTTCCTCGTGTTGAAGAAGTATTTGAACGACGAATTCCACGAAATCCCGCGATTGTATCAACGGTAAGTGGTTTAGTTTCAGAAATACGAACAACAGGAAAAGAGAAAATGATTGTTGTTACTCCAGACCTTGAGGATAAAGGAAAGGCAAAGAAAGGAAAGGAAAGTATTGAATACCCACTTCACTTCCGACGAACTCCAATTGTGCGCGTGGGAGAGAAAGTTGTTAAGGGTCAATTATTGACTGATGGTTCTGCTGATATTCAAGAAATATTCAAGTATGGTGGAAAGATTGCAGCACAGGAGTACATCATTCATGAAATTAGTAAAATTTATGAACTTCAAGGTGCTTCTATTTCACGAAAGCATATTGAAGTGATTGTGCGACAAATGTTCTCACGAAGAAAGATTATTGACAGAGGCACTACCAAGTTCTCACAAGGAGATGTGGTAGAGGAAGCACTCTTTGTTGAAGAAAATGAAAGAGTGAGTGCAGAGGGTGGAGAAGTTGCAAAGGGTGAAGAACTCATTATGGGAATTTCAGAAGTGTCATTGACACGAAAGAGTTTCCTTTCAGCTGCTTCGTTCCAAAATACAACTAAGGTACTCATTAACGCATCAATCAGAGGAAGTAGTGATAAACTAACCGGACTCATGGAAAATGTTATTATTGGACGTTTGATTCCTGCAGGTACTGGATATGCGGGAAGTCCAAAAAACGCACTCGTTGAAGAAGTCCGCCGTACACAAGAAGCAGAGTATGTAGCCGTTAATGGAGTAGAAGAAGAAATATAACTTCATGAATTCAACCATAGAGCAAATCAAGGATAGGCTCTCTATAGTTGATGTGGTAAGTCAATACGTTACGCTAGAAAAATCGGGAAGCAACTATAAAGGTCGTTCGCCGTTTACAAACGAGAAGACACCGTCTTTCTTTGTATCTGCCGAACGGAATTTGTACCACTGTTTCTCATCAGGTAAAGGGGGAGATATATTTACCTTTATCTCTGAAATGGAGGGTGTGGACTTTAAGGGCGCGCTTCGCATACTAGCTGAGCGCGCTGGAGTCTCCCTTACTCCGACTGATAAAAGCCAAAGTGATCTTCGTGAAAGACTGTTTGCAGTCATGAAGGACTGCGCATACTTTTATCAGCAAAGTCTACTTCGTAAACCTGAAGCACTTACGTACCTTGAGTCTCGAGGTATTACGTCCGACACTATAAAAATGTTCGGTATTGGGTATGCTCCAAAACAATGGAATGGTGCATATACGTGGCTTCATACTAAAGCTCATCATAAAAAGGAAGATATTGTTAGTGCGGGAGTAGCTAAGCAGGGCGAACGAGCAGATCCGTACGATCGTTTGAGAGAGCGAATAGTCTTTCCTATACGAGACGCAGCGGGGCGTGTCATTGCATTTACAGGAAGAATTTTGCCTGGTTCAACGGCAAAAGATGCGAATGCAAAGTACATCAATAGTCCAGAAACAGATCTTTATAAAAAGTCAGAAGTACTATTTGGTTTTGATTTAGCAAAACAATCAATACGTACGCAAAAAACAGTGTTGGTTATGGAAGGTCAAATGGATGTTATACTCGCACATCAATACGGGTACGCTAACGCAATTGCTCTTTCAGGTACTGCATTTTCAGATACACAGGTAACACTCATTGCAAGACTTGCCACATCGGTAGTGTTTGCACTTGATTCTGATACAGCTGGAAAAAAAGCTCTGTTAAAGAGCTCGTTTACGGCACTAAAACATGGTCTAATTGTGCACTCACTGTCACTACCTGATGGAAAGGACCCTGCTGATATATTTTCAACCAATTCACGTGAGTGGGAAGAGTTATTTAGTAAAAGAAAGCATATTATAACGGCACTCATACAGGAGGTTACTGAGAAAGAACATGATAAACATGCAAGACAGCATGCAATAGCAAAAATGGTATACCCACTCATAAAAGCACTTCCATCAAAGACTGAACAGGGATATTTCATCCATGAGGTAACCCGTGCGCTTGTTGGGGTGAACGAGGCTATGGTTCAATCTGAAATAGCTCGACTGCAGATTGATGATTTTGTTACCACAGAACATAGTGTTACATCACCCATTCCTGAACGTAACAATATTTCAGTAACCGCAGAAGAAATTTTTTCTGTAATTCGGTGGCAAAGAGGGCTCCAAACACAAATGATACCTGTAGATGAAATTGAAGCAGAAGTATCGTCAATAATTAAGAAATACGAAATTGAACACGACCTTATCGTTGCGGTGTCCGAGCAAAAAATTTTTGAAGTAGAGCTTAAGTACCAAGATAGTGATGAGGATTTACATAAAAAGGTACGAGGGTTAATTGAGGTATTTAGAAAACGATGTGTTGATTGGAAGCGAAATAAAATACAACAACAAATTGCAGATGCGGAACGAAAAGAGGATGTTGAGAAACTTGAAAAATTAAAGAAAGAGTATCAACAAATATCATGAATCTATAATACGTCAACTATTCACAAATTTTATAAACAGTGTATAACTGTACCATATATATGAAAACTAAAAAAAAGAAGCTCGGAGCGAAAAAGAAACCAGTCACTAAAAAACAGGTTAAAAAAATAGCAAAGAAGGTTATTAAGAAGACTAAGAAAACTGCGGTAAAGAAAGCAGAAAAGAAAAGTGCGCCAAAAAAGCAACCGAAGGTAAAAGCACCAAAACTTTCAAAAAAAGAGCGTGAGCGAAATACACACATAAATCGTTTGGTTGCGAAAGGAAAAGAGCGTGGCTTTGTTACTTATGATGAAATTCTAAAGGAGTTTCCAACTATTGAGGATGATATTGTCTTTTTGGAGGAGCTCTATGAGCATTTGAGTGTATCTGGTATTGATCTTCTTGAAGGTGGTAACTTGCTTGAGCTTGAACCTGAGCCTGCACATGGTAAGTACTTGTACACGCGTAACGAGAGCTCGTACGACTCAATTCAAATGTATTTGAAGGGTATTGGACAATATTCTCTTCTTACTGGTGGTCAAGAAAAAGAATTAGCAAAACGTATTGTTGCAGGAGATCCTGAAGCAAAGAACTTGCTTGCACGGGCAAACTTGCGTCTGGTTGTTTCTATCGCGAAGAAGTATGTGGGACGAAGCCCTGACCTAACCCTTCTGGACCTTATTCAAGAAGGAAACCTTGGTCTTTTTAAAGCAGTAGATAAGTTTGATTGGACAAAGGGATATAAGTTTTCAACATACGCGACATGGTGGATTAGACAAGCAATCACGAGAGCGCTCGCTGACCAATCACGGACCATTCGTATCCCAGTACACATGGTAGAAACGATAGCGAAGTATAAGCAGGTAGTACGCCGACTTTCACAAGACTTGGGACGTGACCCTCTTCCTGATGAGATTGCGATTGAAATGGGTGTAGAAATAGAAAAAATTCATACGATTGAGAAAATTAGCCAAGACACGATTTCGCTTGAGGCGCCGGTCGGAGATGATACTGATGATTCAAAATCAACACTGAGAGACTTTATTCCTGATGAGAAAATTCTTTCTCCTGATCAAGAGTCATCACGTAGAATTTTATCAGACCAGATAAAGACAGTACTGTCTGACCTATCAGAAAAAGAGCGAAAAATCCTTGAGATGCGAAATGGTCTTCTTGATGGAATCACACACACGCTTGAAGAGGTGGGGAAGGAGTTCGGTGTTACTCGTGAGCGTATCAGACAAATTGAGGCAAAAGCACACGAAAAAATTCGTCAGCACGAAATGACGGAGCAACTCAAGAGTTACTAGGTCATCAATAGAGACCTATTGACGCACTATAGTGATGCGTGGTATTTTCCTTTTGGAAGAAATTCACTCTCGTATCAAAAACCACCCTCGCCTGAAGTGAGGTAATGGTGGCCTGAAGCCATTTTACAAAGTGGAAAAACACAACTGAATATGCTTGACCCTTACTCCATTGTCACTTTGGATGAAAGTCCATCCATGCTTGACATGTACGCTCTTACTTCGTTCGCGAAAAGGAATTCACTCTTGAAGAGATCGAGGCACTCTCCGGTGGAGCTTTTGAATAAGGTAAGAAAATCGCTTCATGACATATATGTTGCGTGCGGTTTGCTTATTCTCTTCGTCTGTGTACTCGGCATTGCGCTTGTCGGTATGACACAAAATTCCTCCGTTACGGTTTTCGGACTCGTCGTGTGTGGGTTTACACATTGCAGGTGTTGTTGTATACGGCGGAGTTCTGTTTACAAGTAAAAACAGATACTCCAGATTAATGGAGCACTTATGCTCTCCTCCGCATGAAGTGAGTCGCGAATACGAAGTACTACTTATTGCGAGAAATCTTAACCTGGGAATTCTTTCTCTACTGTCAATGCGCGAAAGTGAGTTACGACGACTAGTTGATGCTTGCTTGTTCTCCATCACTCAGGAGATACTTCGGATTGAAAATGAAGGAAAGAGAGCTGGCTCATCTTATTCCGAACTGCGAGAAGAGTTTGCTCAGAAGCATCGTTTATTCTTGAAATACGAACTTGCAGGAGAAGATTGGGGATATTATTTCAGAAAGGCGGAAATGCTTCTCAGTCGACCACTTGAATCTTAAGTGGTTAGCAAAACCCAAGCGCATGCGCTTGGGTTTTTTCTATAGACAACATAGTAAAATGTATTAGTTTGTTTTATACTTTATGTAGTATGAATTCTACAGAAAACATCAAATCAACATGTGAAAAGACTTAGAGACTGTCCAAAACCTCACGTCGGAATGAAATGTTCAAATTTTTAAGTAAAAATAGATATTTTGAGGAATAATATATGGATATGGTGACGAGAAATAGCCATTTTGTAGCGAGAATTTGAGTATTTCAGCCGGCGAGCGTGTTTGGTTTTCCTTTACGGTGAAGTATTAGCTTTTGCGCGAACCCACTTTGCACGCGCGGAGCGCGTGGTGACTTGAAACTGCGTCTTACGCTCCGATTGCGTGGAAATGCTAACCAATGCGGCTCGGCCGCGCGCGCCTTGCTCGCGCGGGGCAAAACCCAAAAATTTCCTTTTCATTTTTTGTCGGCCCCCCACACACCCGCCGCGAAGCGGAAGATTTGAAAGGAAAGAAATTTTATGGTTTTACTGCCGCCGCTTCAATTTCAACATACTTGTAATATATTACATTATTGTCATAGGACACAATATTTGGCTATAATACATCTGTGAATATGAAAACCCCAACATCCAAACTTAGCAAGAACATCAAGCGAATACGCGAGCAAAAAGAAATGACACAAGGTGATATTTGTCGTGCGGTCGGGCTTGATCGTGCTCAAATGAGCAACATTGAAGCGGGCAAAGGCAATCCCACGCTTGCCACTATTGAGAAAATCGCCCAAGCGTTGGGAGTATCAAGTGACGAGCTTTTGAAATAAATTTATGAAGAAATCTAAAAAAATAAAAGTTGCGCTTGTTGGTATAGGAAATTGCGCAAGTTCTCTTGTTCAAGGTGTTTCATTTTATTCAAGATCAGAAAATACGACAGTCGGGTTAATGCATCCCAATTTTGCCGGATTTAAGGTGTCTGATATTGAATTTGTTACCGCGTTTGATGTCGATAAAAGAAAAGTGGGAAAAGATCTCGCAGAAGCAATATTTCAAAAACCTAACTGTGCCAAGAAGTTTCAAGGGGTTGAACTATTAAATATCAAGGTATTGAAGGGACACGTTTTAGATGGTGTAGCACCTCATATGCAAGAATACTTTATTGTCGATGACGAACAGAAATCAGTTGACATTGCGCAGGAATTACATAAAAGCGGCGCAGAAATGCTCATCTCTTATTTACCAGTGGGTAGTGCTGAAGCGTCGAGATTTTATGCTAATGAGGCAATAAAGGCTGGAGTCGGATTTATTAACGCTATTCCTGAATTTATTTGTTCTAAGCCAGAATGGATAGCTAAATTTAAAGAAAAAGGAATACCTTGTGCTGGTGATGATATAAAATCACAATTTGGCGCAACTATTTTGCATAGGATTGTAACAAGATTTATTGAAGATCGTGGACATAAGATTGATAACACATATCAATTAAATATCGGCGGGAATACAGATTTTTTAAACATGAAAGATGAAAGTCGATTGGCTTCAAAAAGATTATCAAAAACGAATGCGGTGACTTCAATACTTGGAGAAAAAGAGTTCGGGGTTCGAATTGGTCCTAGTGATTACATACCACACCTTAATGACAATAAAATTTGCTATATAAATGTTAAAGGTAAACAATTTGGAGGACTACCTTTTGAATTAGATATTAAATTAAGTGTTGAAGATAGCCCGAATAGTGCTGGTGTTATGATAGATGTTATTAGAGCCATGAGAGTTGCCCTTGATTGTGGAATCTCGGGAAACTTAGAAGCAATTAGTGCATACTATTTTAAGTCACCAGAAGTTCAATATAGAGACGATATTGCTAGGACAATGGTTGAAGACTTTATCAATTTTAATTAATAAGATTTTATGATTTACATACATAAAAAAGAATTATTAGAGCCTGAGTATGAATTTGTCGAACGTAAAGGTCTTGGACACCCAGACACCTTGTCGGATGCTCTTGCTGAGTTTTTGTCAGTTAACTATTCAAACTATACTCTGAAGAATTTCGGCGCAGTCTTACATCATAATTTTGATAAAGTTGGATTACTTGGAGGTGCTTCATTTGTAAAATTTGGTGAGGGATACTTAACAAAACCTATAAGAGTATTACTTAACGGTCGCGCTTCAACAAAATTCGGGGATAAAAATATTCCTGTTGAAGATTTGTTAAAATCTTGGGTTAGTGAATTTCTGCTAAACAAATTTAGAGATCTAATAAAAGAAAGTGATCTGGAAATTCATTATAATTTAAGTACTCAAAGTAGCCCTGGTAAAACTGAAGACTTTAAGTCTACAAATACTCCTCGAAAGTTTTGGTTTGAACCAAGAAATTTTGACGATCTTCCGGAGACTAAAAAATTATTCTCCAATGATACTTCTTTGGGTGTAGGTTACGCTCCTCATTCTAAATTAGAGAGACTTGTTTTAGATATTGAAGAAACTTTAAACTCTAAGAGTTTTAAAAAGGATCATCCGTGGATAGGATCCGATATTAAAATAATGGGCACGAGGCATGGTCAGCAGTTTGGTATAACTTTATGCATACCGCAAATAGCTAACTACGTACATTCGGTTGATGAATATAGACAAAATTTAGAGCAGACTAAACAAGTTATTTTCAGGATTTCTCAAAATGTTGGAATAAATAATCTTGAGTTATCGTGTAATACTCGTGATAATTTAGAGACAAAAGAACTTTATCTTACGGCGATCGGTTCATCAATAGAAAGCGGTGATGAAGGTTTGGTTGGTAGAGGGAATAGAGTAAACGGGATAATTTCACCTACAAGACTTATGAGCATGGAAGGGGCTTGCGGTAAAAATCCTGTTTATCATATCGGCAAGATTTACTATGTGGCTGCCAACGAGATTAGTAAAAAAATATTTGAAAAGTTTGGCGTCGCAAATGAAGTTTCTTTGATTAGCCAAAGTGGCCGAGATTTACTTGATCCATGGAAGACCTTCGTTACTTTATACAATTCAGATATAAGCGAAGAACTGGTTCTGATTTTTGTTGAAAACGAGTTAAAAAATATTCCAGAAATAACCAGAGGCCTATTAGAGAATAAATTAAGGCTATTTTAAATTTTAATGTTATGGAAAAGATGCCTAATCAAGAAAAAGAAATAACAAGACTGGAATATTTGACTACCCATGTTGGTCTAGTCAGGCAACTTGATGAAAAATATTTGCTTGATGAGAAAGTATATTCAACAGATATTCAAAATGAAAGCTTATTAGAACACATACCGACAATTAAGCCGGATAGAGTGATTAGACAGGAAGGAGACACGACTATTTTTACTTCAGCTGGTATTCAGCACCTTGAAACTCTTGAACGTGACAAAATTAATTTAGAAAGGGAGAAGTTCAAAATTGCACAACCGGTTGTTCGCAGTCAGTTTATGGATAAGATCAAAGAAGGTTATTCGACATCTTTTATAGATGAGGCCACCACTCAACTCGGAGTATCTGATGAAGATTTTTTTAGTATGTGTAAACAAATGGTAATCAATTCGTTAAATCATGATGCGGATATACAAAAATACCATTTAACAATTGAGGCTCAGGATGATCGTTGGGGTCAAAAAAAGTTCACCAAATTAGTCGTTACTTTGTATTATGATGGGAACGAAGTGTCAGAAGGTGTATATATAGATAAATTTCCTAAAATTGATGGGCAGACTGTCTCTGTTGCCGAAACAACCCACAGCGCCGAAAGATTTAATTGGATTCACAGAGAAAATCGAGACCGACCATATTTTATTGGCTTTGAAGAATTCTATAATACTGATAATAAAGATGATGTCGCAAGAATTATAGATCCCGTCAGAACTGCTACATTGATGCTCATGCAAGGAGTTGTTCCATCACATAAGGATCCCGGATTCAGATTAAGACAGCTGATTAAAAGATTTGTGGAAAGAAATGCCGAGACTTCTTTTTCTGAAGATAGACTTTTAAATTTATCACATGATTTTTGGTTAGGAAATAACGTTGAAGGAATTGTTGATAAGGTCGAGATTCGTGAATTGTTAAAGAAAGAAATGACACGTGCTCAAAATGTACACATTGTCAGTTGGGTCGAGATAAATACTGGTAAGAAAATTAAGGTTGATGTGAATCTAAGCACAGATGAATTTCTTAAAAGGATCTATTCTTCATCACCAGAGGAGATTATTGGGGTAGTAAAAAGTATTAATTTAAAAAAATATGAGTAAACTTTTTTTAAGCGGTGGTGGCGATATAGAGACATCTTATCCGTTCGATAGTCTATTCTTTGATTCACTGCCACAGAGCGCGAATATTCTTTATATTCCCATTGCAATGGCAACCACCATGGCTAGAACAGAAGCATCTTTTGACTGGTTTTCAAAATTGATTTCAAGTCATTCAAGTAGCGACAAACACTTGGACTTTACTGTGTGGAATACTGGAGATTCTTTACCTATCCTACATAATTACAATGCTGTATATGTTGGTGGTGGTAATACATATAGACTCTTGATGATGTTAGAAAAACCAGGAATGCTTGATGCTCTAAAAAAATATATCAGAAATGGTGGTATCTATTATGGTGGGAGCGCCGGTGCCGTGATTGTTGGTAAAAGCTTACGGACAGTGGATGAAGAAAATTTAGAAAATTATTCAAAGCGTGATGGTATGAATCTTATTAATAATCTTTCTATATTCCCACATTTTTCAGATAGTGAGGAGCAAAAAAATATCATTAGAAATATCTGTGGCAATTATGCTTTAACGATAGCCGCGCTTCCTGAAGGCTCAGGTCTTGTTCTCGATGAGCGAGGCATAAGTGTTTACGGTAATATGTATTTATATGAACAAGAAAAGAAAACTCTTTTTTATACATCTGGGCAAATTATCAAGTAATTCTGGTCATACAGCGCGATTGCGGTATGAGTTAAAGGATATCAGCAAGACGGCGGATATTTCGATTCTGTCTTTGACAAATGAGCCTGACCAATCTTTCATCAATAAAAATCCAAATATACATTTTTATGTTTTGCCGATTAAGTTTAATGGCTGGAAAGTCGTTAATTTGGGTCATATTGTAGGGCAGATAAATGAAATAATCAGCTTTTGTAAGCCAGATATTGTTATTTTGTGTGTTGAGATCTGGGATTTAATTTTAGGGTTACATAAAAAAATATCTGACAAAGTAGTGTTTTGTGCTATATGCCACGCAATGCCATTTTTGGGTTCACCCTTGAATCCAACAAAATCCTTTGAATCAGATGTAAGGAAATTTGCTAATAAGCAAACGCTAAAATACAGAAAAAACTATATTACCAAACATTACAGAGAATTTCCTAAAATTATAAACTCTGGCTTACTAATTGCAAATAATGCAACCGTTGCTTTTTATTTCAAAAATTATTTCCCGAGGTCATCGTTTTGGAGACAAGTGCCTCATGTTACAGTTGATCCGCTTAAAACGTCTAAAACCCTAGATATTGAGTATGATTTTTGTTATATGGCGAGAATGGAGAAAGGAAAAGGAGTAGAATATCTGCAAGATTTGTTTAGCAGAATTTCAATCAAGTTGGGTAGAAAAATCAGTGTGGCAATCATGGGCAGAGCTGATGATAAGTACTCCCAAGAAGAACTTAGAGGGCTACTTGAAAGTGAAGGTGAATCTTTTTCCGTTCGTTTTTTCGGTTGGGCTGATGATAAAACCAAAGCTGAAGTGTTGAGTAAAAGTGGTTGTTTTATTTATCCGTCAACTTACGATAATTTTCCGACAGTGGTTAATGAAGCTATGGCTCATAGCTTACCTGTGGCAATGTGGGATACTCTTTTTTATAAAGTTAACTATTCTGACATAAAGTCTGTATCTGTGGCTACTCCTTTTAATGTTGAGCATCTGGCTTCAGTGGCCGTGAATCTGTTACAAGGAAAATCTACCTTACGTCGCCATTCTATAGAATACATAAAGGAAAATGGTGGCTCCAGATCAGTCGCAAAAGATGATCTTATACTATTTGATGAGATAATTAAGCGTTATGAAAGAAATAAATAATAACTTTGAAAGAATTTTCCCGAAAAAGAATGTTATTGTAATGCTTCATGCTCACGCTGATGATGAATCTTTCTTGTCGGCTGGTACTATAAATGAATTTATAGTACGCAATTATAATGTCTTATTGATCTATTTGGCTACAGGTCTTATTGAAGAAGAAAAAAGAACAACAATTAGACGGAAAGAGCTCACCGAAGCTTTAAAGGTCTTGGGAGTAAAAAATGTAGAGTTTCTTGAGTATTGTGAACCTAAATATACCGTAAATGGTAAACCTCTTTATTTACAATCAATAAAAGAAATTTCAAATAACATTAGAACAATTATTGAAAAAAGAGGTATAAAACATTATACGCTTTTTTCATATGATAAAAACGGTGGCTACGGCAATAAAGATCATCTCGTAGTACATAAGGCAGGTAGGTTGTTATTCGTAAATTCGTCACCGGTTAGTCTACTATTTGAGATGACAATCCCAAGAGATGTATACTTGCGTTGGATCGGAAAATATAAAAATAATGTTCCTGAATTATATTTACCGAAACTAAATTACTGGTCTACAGAATTTGGACTAAAAAACGAAGAGATTGATTATTTTTTTTTATTAAACTCTCTACAAATAAAATTAAAGAAAAAAGCTCTTAGTAAACATGTCTCACAAATAAAGAATAAGGAATTCCCATTATCTCTCACTAATGCCGATTTTATAGAATTATTCGGTAGAGAATATTTTGCTTATATTGATACATCGATTCTGTAAGGTGTCACTAACTTGACCGAAGCACAGAGCGAACATGAAGAAAGCACCGGAGAGGCTCTGTGAACGAATGTGAGCGGCGAGTGCAAGGTGCTTGCGAAGTGGGTTCGCGCAAAGGCTAATACATCACCAATCAACCCGTCAGAATGGCGGGTTTTTTTGCGCGAGGATACAAGGTATACTACTGCAATGAGTACTGAATTTGAGAAACGGTATAAATCCCTTAATACCGAGCAGAGGTCCGCCGTTGATACTACAGAGGGACCAGTAATGGTTGTAGCAGGTCCAGGAACGGGCAAAACTACGATATTAACGCTCCGAATTGCAAACATACTCCGTACTACCGATACGCCTCCACACGCTATTCTAGCAATTACCTACACTGACGCTGGTGTACGTGCAATACGTAAGAAGCTAACTGAAATTATAGGTGACCGAGCTGCAGAGGTGGCCATACACACATTTCACAGTTTTTCCCATTCAGTGCTCACAGAGTTCAAAGACCATGTTCCTCATGTAAGTGAAAGTGAGCAAATGAATGATACAGAGATTGAGCACATGATTCACTCAATCCTTGATAAAAAAAAGTATGCAATTCTTAGACCGCTCGGACGCCCAGATCTCTATGTAAACGACATTATTCGTGGTATCAGCTCTCTAAAAAAGGACGCTATTTCTCCTGATGACTTGCGAACATTTGCGAGGAGGGGGATTGAAATGGTTTCTACAAGTGAAGATTCAATTTCAACTCGTGGAAAATCAAAAGGGTCGCTTAAGGCAGAAGCTAAAAAGCAAATTCAAAAATACGAAAAGACGCTACTTCTTGCAGATATGTATCAAGAATACGAAGAGAGAAAAAGAGAGGAATCACGCATTGACTACGATGATCTAATCCTTGAATTACTCGCCGTGTTCTCTCAAGACGAGTTATTGCTTCAGTTACTCCAAGAAAAGTTTTTGTATGTACACATAGATGAGCATCAGGATACAAATGATTCGCAAAATCTGATACTCCAAAGTATTATTTCTTTTTTTACAACACCAAATATTTTTATTGTTGGAGATGAGAAACAAGCAATATACCGTTTTCAAGGCGCATCGGTAAAAAACTTTTTACATTTTTCTGAAAAGTATCCTACTATTCAAACCATTCCACTTACTCATAACTATCGTTCTAATCAACGCATCCTTGATGCATCACATGCGGTCATAATGCACAACTACACCGAAGCTAATTCTGCTACACTACTCATTCCACTTACCGGCTCAAAAACTGAAGCCCCTACACAACCACTTACGGTTATCACTGGAGGAACTGAAGGAGACACGTTGTCTGCGCTTGTTGAAGATATTACTCTTAAGCCCGATCAAGAAACGGTGGCTGTAATTGTAAGAAAGAATGCTGAAGTTGACTCTCTGCTTTCATTTTTGCAAGCACGCGGAGTATCTGCGTCTGCAGAAAGGGGAGTTGATATTCTTTCACACCCGCTCACTCTGTTGTTTTTTGCATTACTTCGTGTCGCGGTCGACTCAAGCGATACGGAAGCGCTCGCTATAACGGTGTCACATGGCTTGTGGAACCTTTCATTCGCGGATTCAGTGGTAGCGCTTTCACTAATAAAGAAAGGTGATACGGAAAGTGTTGTGCAGATGATTCCACAATTAAAGTTAATCACAAAAGAAAAAACAAAGGAGGGGGTTATCTCATTTCTTATCTACCTCGCTGAAGTAAGTACATTTCTTGCAAAAGTAACCGCGCATCCTCTTTCCTCCGAAGTGTGGCGAAATATTCTCACATTAAGTGAACATATTGCGACTGCAAAGAAAACGCGTGATCCACATACAGTTGTGTCACACTTGCTTTCATATCAAGGAGGTAAGCGAGTTAAGAAAATTTTTTATACCGTTGGAGCGGAATCCGCCCGCGTATTTGTTATGACTGCGCACGGAAGTAAGGGGCTGGAGTATGATCATGTGTATATACCATACGCCACTGAAGAATCGTGGATACGAACCAAGACTCATGCGGAGTTCTTTATACTTCCAAGTACGGGTTTTGATAGTCATCATTTACAAGACGAAAGGCGCCTATTTTATGTCGCGCTTACTCGCGCACGAAAGACAGTAACGTTTGGTTGTATGGAAAGAATGAATGATGGACGTACTGTCTCTCCATTGCGTTTTATTTCTGATATTCCCAATGAGCTTGTTGTTAACAAAACTGCACCTTATACGACGGCATATACCTTGCATACTACTCACGGAAACTATGAATACGCAGAAAAAGAAATTCGTGATTATACAGAACAAGTGTTGCGTTCAAAAGGTATTTCAGTAACCGCTCTGAATCACTTCATGGACTGTCCGAGAAAATTTTACTATCAAAGTATTCTTAAAATTCCTCACCCTCCGAATCCTAGTTCTGAAAAGGGAAATGCGATGCACCATGCAATATCAGCAGTATGGAATACAAAAAAATTCTCAGAACGTGCAATTCTTGAAACGCTAGATTCATCAATACTACAGTTCCTAAAGAAATCAGATCTACGGAAAAGTGATTCTGAAGTTCTCTATGACGAGTTAGCTGAAATCATTCCTGCACTCTCAAAATCGCTCGTGGGGCACTTTAACCAAAGTGGAGTAGTTAAATCAGAGTCATGGGTAGAATCAGCATTTGTGCATAAAGGGGAGAGTTTTAAGTTGCATGGAAAAATGGACACGATAATTGAAACAGAATCAGAAATTCAGGTCTATGATTATAAAACAAAAAAAGCGATGTCTGATAACGAAATTCTTGGACTTACGAAGGGAAGTGATGGTGCATATTGGAGACAGCTTATATTCTATTCTCGACTACTCGCTGATACTAGTTCGCGTATAAAGAAAAAGGTTACCCCGTATCTCATGTTTATAATTCCAAATGAGCGTGGTGACTGTAAGACCTATACCCACGAGATTACCAATGATGATATTTCTCGAGTTGAGGGAGAACTTACAAAGCTTATTGATTCGGTTCAAGATGGTACGTTCCTCACCATGTCTTGCAATAAAAAAGAATGCGAGTGGTGCGCTCTTTCAAGTAAGAATGACCAGAAAGACTAAACTTAATTAACGAATTGATTCAATAAGTTCAATCATCTGATGCAAAGATCGTGTACCTTGAATTTCACCAACAATATTCTTGTCTTTATAAACAAGCATAAATGGTGCACCTTGTGCCCCCGCATCTATTGCCTCAGTAGCATGCGTACGTATCTTGTCGCTTAGGCGTGGATTACGCTCACATTGAGTTAATTGATTTTCACTAAGGGAGTGTAAATTAGCGATACTTTTAATAAAAGATACATGGTCTATGTTTTGAGGTAGGGGCTTTGCATTATGTAGCGCATCGAGCATATTCCAAAATCG
The DNA here is from genome assembly GCA_964436015.1 of uncultured Candidatus Saccharibacteria bacterium. Classification (GTDB taxonomy): domain Bacteria; phylum Patescibacteriota; class Minisyncoccia; order Phycocordibacterales; genus JBBDJV01. The sequence goes on from CAYTAR010000001.1 coordinate 73,078, forward strand.
GTAAGGTTCAGTATACATTGAACTCACACATTCAAGTGCGAGCGCTTCTCTTGGTGAATTTGGATTCTCGTTTGCAATGGGGAAGTGTCGGTAGACCCACGCAAGCTCTCCTTTCTTTCCGTAAGTTTCCATGAGTTTTCGTACCACCGAGACATGGAAAGCAACACAGTACAAGCACTCTGTATCAGAGTACTCTACAATGACAATAGGGGCATCAGGATTCCCAAGCCAGTGATCTTCTGCGACTGAGGGGGAGTTTGTACCTGCAACTACCGTAGTATTGAGTATTGGAGCCGGTTCATCCGGAAGCAATAAAAAAGCGATTGCAATAATGACCGATGCTACTATAACCGCTTTGTCACGAGCTTTAAAAAAAGTCATACATATACCTTAAATGTTTATATCCTACCGTTAGAATATGATACCATAGTAGCGTGAATATAACTGATTCAATTATACTTGGGGTGGTTCAAGGGATTACTGAGTTTCTGCCAATTTCGTCAACCGGACACTTAATTCTCATGCGAGATTTTTTTGGTATCGCTGATACAGACGGTCTTGCGTTTGATGCAATACTGCATCTCTCAACCGCGCTCGCTATAGCCTTTTTCTTTAGAGTAGATATTGCTCGTATGTTACAAAAAATTCTGCGCCCCATTAATTTTATCCGAACAGGTGGTGTCAGACTTCTTGCGCCTTATATAATTGCAGGTGTTCCGGTAGTTATTGTAGGTTTGCTTGCCGAAGGGTATATTGAAAGTATATTTAGATCAAGCACTCTTGTTGCATTCATGCTTATTGCGGGGGGAGTGTTGTTTATTGTCTCTGAAAAAGTAGGGGACAAACGTCCCGCTCAAACAAACACCGTATCAATTAAACAGGCTTTCTTTATAGGACTTCTTCAAGTACTCGCACTTATCCCAGGAATGTCACGCTCAGGGTCTACTATCAGCGCGGGACTTATTTCTGGTGTGTCTAGAACGACTTCCGCGCGCTTTACTTTTCTTATGGCGCTTCCATTACTAATTGGAGCGGGTGCAAAGAAGTTTTTTGATATCAGCGGTGATGCTTCTTTTGAGTACGCTCCACTTATTGTTGCTTCTCTCACTTCGTTTGCTGTTGGGTATATTTCACTCAGGTGGCTGATGAGAATTCTTTCAAAAAAGTCGCTTATTCCTTTTGCGGTCTATCGTTTTGTACTTGCAGGAGTAATACTTGCCTTTTTCTGATAATTATGTTATAATATATATATGACATCAGAGACTACGAGATTTATGTTTGTCCTGCCGATACTGTTTCAGAGTATTATTTATATTGTTATATATATACCATTTAAGGTCTTTGCTCGTTTTAAAGTGCATGGACTAGAAGAGTTGTCTTTACAACCACAAGGGTTAATTTTTGCTCCGAATCACACCAGTGAGTGGGATCCGATACTTGTTCGTTTCGCACTTCCACTATTCTCAAGGAAGTTCAGTCCTATGTACTATGTGGCTCGGCAAAGACGTGAGTATACAGAATCAGGTTTGAGACAGTTTTTTTATGGAGGTGTTTTTTTCAAATTAGTTGGCGGTTATCCTCGTTACTCAGGTAAAAAAAATTACAATTACTCACTGTTCAATCATATACATCTGTTAAAAAGAAAAAAAAATGTTACTATTTTCCCTGAAGGAAAAAAGTATGTTGGTGAGATTAATAGAAAAGTTCATGGAGGGGTAGCATTTCTCTCTCATGTAACCAGTACACCAGTGATTCCTGTTGCAATCAAAGGTATAGAAAACTTCTCATTAATACGTTTCTTTTCTTTTAAAATGAGAATTTCTGTTACATTTGGAAAGCCAATTGATCCACTTACTATTATTCCGCAAACAAATCCAGCTGTTGAAGACTACCAACTAGGTGCACAGTTTATATGGGAAAAAATTCTTGATTTACAACAGCAGAAACTATGATTACAATAAAAAAACTGACTATTCTAGAGGGAAAGAATAAAAAAACAATAGAATTTGGTATAGCAAATACTCCTGAGGAATTAGAAAAAATTTTTAAACTTAGATTTGAAGAGTACTCTAAAAGAGATTATATTTTCAATGAGCGTTACCAAGACAAAAGAGAAGTAGACTTCTATGATGGGCTTATAAGTACAAAATATTTCTGTGCATTCCTAGAAGGAAAATTGATAGGTACTATACGGTTAATTACTGAAAAACCACTACCAACGGAACAATATTTTGATTTTACTCCTCCAGACGAAATAAAAAATCTTCCTAAAGAAAAGTTAGCAGAACTAGGTAGATTTATTGTAATTCCACCTGATCGAGACAAAAAAATTTTTTTACCAAGAAATGTAGTTTTACTTTTTTTAATAGAAGTGCTTGTCACTTACGCGAAAGAACAAGGTTTAGTGGGCGGATATGCATTTATAAAGCAGTCTTTGATTATAAAGTTAAAAAAGCTGTCTGCGCCAATTAAGCAAATACCTGTTTATAAAATGCATTATCCAGATGATGGTTCTTTATACAAGTATTTTTATCAAAAAGAAAATCCCGTCTTTCCTTGTTATTATGTGTTAGAGGATTTTCAAAAGTACCTGAATAAATTAATTCATTCAGAATGGTTGTTCAAAAAGATAGGCATAGGTCATTTTCAATTACGTAGCAACTTATATACTAAGTTTTTAAAAGTTTTTAAGGTATTATAAAGGTATGTTAAATGATACTTTCTGGGAAAAATATTTTTCTGTGTATGATGCCTTGAATAAATTAATACCTTATCAGGAATTATTAAATCAAATTGTCCTTTCGGCGGGAGAATTAAATGATAAAAAGATACTTGATGCGGGTTCTGGTACAGGTAATCTCTCTGTGTTGCTTTCTATGTCTGGGGCTACCGTTACGGGAATAGATTATTCTAGAGTAGGGGTATCTATACATAAATCAAAATTGCCGAATAGTAAAGTGGTAGTTTCTAATTTGTGCGATTTGCTTCCATTCGAAAGTTCTGAATTTGATGTTGTGGTTTCAAATAATACACTTTACACGATTCCTAGGAAGGAAAGAGAGTCTATAGCGCATGAGTTTTTTAGAGTATTAAAACCTGGTGGAAGGGTGGTTATATCTAATCTCAAAGTTAACTTTTCACCATTAAAAATTTATATTGACCATTTACAAAAGTCTTTATCAGTAAATGGTTTCTTGAAGACAGTTTATACAGCTTGTAAACTCATACATCCTACAATTAAAATTTTTTATTATAATAAATTAATTCAAAACGAAAACCGTAGTGGCTCATATGATTTTTTTGAAGATAATGAGCAATCAGAACTTTTAATTAGAGCCGGATTTTCGAAAATAACTCTTGTTAAAGATGTATATTCCAAGCAAGGTGAATTAGTGGTCGCTCTAAAATAAATGAATAGTTTTCTCAGCATTTTAATTTATTTTGTGTTAGTCACCAATGTTATATTGGGTGTTGTTATTCTTTCAAGAGGGATAAAAAATACACTTAATATACTATTCGGGATGCTTACATTTAGTGTATCTTTTTGGTGTATAAGTGTCATTGGTTTTTATTCACCTAATTTCCCACTTGAAACTAAATGGACGGCGTGGACACATCTGTTTGCATTACTAATAAGTTATATTTTTTTCTTTTTCAGCACCCGTTTCCCCTCCAAGATGCGCATACGTAAATTAATTTACTTCATTGCCTTCATTCTATTTTTTGTAGTTGTTTATCTACTATTTTACAGCAACATTATTGTAGGAAATACTATTGATTTTAAATATGAGGTCAACTTTGGTTACTACATCTACGCATTGATTATTTCTTTTTTCTTTTTATCTGGCTACTATACATTTGCACTTCAGTATCGCAATCAGAGTGAACATGTAAAAAAGAATCAAATCAAATATATTTTTTTAGGCTCGTTTTTATCTTCTATACCAGCTATTATTACTAATCTTTTGCTTCCTGCTATAGGTATTTTTAACTATACGTGGCTTGGTCCAATATTTACAGTCTTTCTTGTGGGCTCTATCTTTATAGCTATTTTTAGATTTCACCTCTTCAATATTAAAGTTATTATTACTGAAATAATTTCTATTTTCATAATTTCAGTTCTAACAATAGAGATGTTTTTAGCACAATCAGTTATTTCACTCCTAACAAAAACTTTTGTTTTGATGCTCTTTACTGTACTTTCTTATTTCCTTATAAGAAGTGTCTACAAAGAAGTTGAAGCAAAGGAGGAAAACTTTAAGCTTGCGGCTAATCTCTCTAAAGCAAATGCTAAACTCCGTGCGCTTGATAGGCAGAAATCAGAATTTCTTTCTATTGCGTCTCACCAAATACGAGGACCGCTCGCTTCTATCAAGGGTTACGCCTCGCTTATCTTAGAGGGGTCTTTTGGTAAGATTAATCCTAAAGCACGTGAAGCGGTTGAGCGTATCTTTAGTTCCAGTCACAACCTCGTCCTTGTGGTTAATGATTTCCTTGATGTGTCTCGAATTGATCAAGACAACATGAAGCTCACCCCGGTGTTGCTTGATTGGAGAAAGGTGGCTAAAGAAACTATTGATGAGCTCCAACCCTCAGTTGAGAAGCGTGGTCTTAAGATTAAGTTTTCAACTGACAAGAAGGTGTCCTACCCAATATATGCTGATATAGGTAAAGTAAAGCAAATAATTTCTAACCTTGTAGATAATGCTGTGAAATATACTCCAAAGGGAAGTATTGCAGTATTCCTTGAAAAGAAAAAGGATGTATTTCGTCTTACCATTTCAGATACTGGTATTGGTATGAGTGAAGAAACAATTTCAGTATTGTTTGAAAAATTCAGTCGTGCAAAAGACGCTGGAAAAGTAAATATTATGGGCACCGGACTCGGTTTGTATGTCGTTAAGAAGCTTGCGATAATGCAAAAGGGTAAAGTGTGGGCAGAATCAGATGGAGAAGGCAAGGGTTCTCGCTTTATAGTGGAATTTCCAATTCATACAGAAAAAAGTGCAACATAATCATTTATCTCAAACTGAATATTCCTATGGAGTTGTACCTTTCTTCAAAAACGAAGAAGGTAATATTGAAATACTTTTCGTGTGCCAGGTTGAAGGGAAATGGGGTTTTCCTAAGGGGCACTCTGAAGAAAATGAAGATCCGCTTATTACCGCACAACGTGAGTTTAGCGAGGAGACGGGAATAACTGATTTTGAATTGTTAGACCCATTTTTATTTACCGAAACATACACTCATACGAAAGATGGCATTTCCAGAGTGAAGATAGTCGAATACGCTCCTGTGCTAGTACTATCAAAAGATACCGACATCCAAGAAGCTGAGATTGCTGAGATAGCGTGGGTTACTCTTTCTTCCACTCCAGCGTTTGAACTTACACCTGGAAGAGCGGAGGTGTATGTGCAGGCATGTAAATATGTCACCGAGAAGCACCTTTAATTCTATTTGTTTTTCTGGTACACTCAAAGGGTGAAAAAACGTCTGTTATCGGCAATAAAGCCCACTGGGGAGTTGCATATAGGCAACTATTTTGGTGCCATTAAACAGTTTGTAGCATTGCAGGATACGACAGAATCCTTTGTTTTTGTCGCAGACTACCATGCGCTCAACCATATACAGAATAAAGAAAAGATGGAAGCTCACACTCTCTCTGTTACCGCAGGGTATATTGCTTGTGGAATGGACCCAGAGAAAGTAGTACTTTTTAAGCAGTCAGATGTGTCTGCACATGCTGAACTCGCGATCATATTTAACTCTATTACGACCATGCCGTACTTAATGCGCGCGCATGCGTTTAAAGACGCGGAAGCAAAAAATAAAGATATTAGTGTAGGCACATTTGATTATCCGATTCTTATGGCATCAGATATTTTGCTATATAGTCCGGATATTGTTCCAGTAGGGCAAGATCAAAAGCAACATATTGAAATTGCTCGTGACACCGCTGAGAAGTTTAATAGAATTTTCGGTGAGACATTCTCTCTTCCTGAACCATTTATTATTGAATCAGTTAAATCAGTCCCAGGAATTGATGGTAGGAAGATGAGTAAGAGCTACAGCAATACTATCCCGCTTTTTGGCGAAGATGAAGAAATTAGGAAAGCGTGTATGAGTATTGTTACAAATTCAAATGCAAAAGGAACTCCTAACGACCCGAATGATACACTCTTTACTCTTATTTCGTATTTTGTGGATGACACGGAAAAAGAAAATCTCAAAGACAGGTATATTGCAGGAGATCTTGGATACAAAGAAGCAAAGGAATTACTTACGGATAACATACTAGCTCATATCACTCCTTTCAGAGAAAAGTATAGAGAAATATTAGGCAAACCCGATTATATACATTCGCTTTTGCATAAGGGGGCGGAGAAGGTGCGCGGTATCGCATCACAAAAATTACTTGAAGCAAAAAGGGCAATAGGGGTCAACGTATAACAAATAATGTATGAAAGAAAGAATATATATAAAAAATCTTAGTCATCACATCGGGAATGAAGTAGTAGTATTGGGCTGGGTTGATATACGTAGAGATCACGGTAAACTTATTTTTTTAGACATTAGGGATGAAACTGGAAAAGTGCAAGCGGTCGCACTTCCAAACCGTACTGAAGCAAAAGCTATCGCGGAAAAACTTCGAACTGAATGGGTTGTTGAAATAGTTGCACTAGTAAATCCTCGACCCGAGAAAATGATTAAGGAAGGGGAGGCTAATGGTGCAATCGAGCTTGAACTTGTATCAATTACTGTTTTAAATGAAGCACTTACTCCAGCAATAAGTATTGATACTGATGGGTATGAGGTCGGAGAAGATGTTCGCCTTGCACATAGATATCTTGATTTGAGACGCGCACGAATGCAACGAAACATACGCAAGCGCTACGAAGTCACAAAATTTATTCGTGACTACATGGACGCGAAAGGTTTTGTTGAAATAGAAACTCCACTATTGACCAAATCCACTCCAGAAGGGGCTCGAGACTACGTGGTTCCTTCTCGTCTTGAGAATGGCTCATTTTACGCTCTGCCACAGTCCCCACAGCAATATAAACAGTTACTCATGGCTTCTGGGTTTGAAAAGTATTTTCAAATAGCTCGGTGTATGCGAGATGAAGACACGAGGGGTGACAGACAGCCTGAATTTACTCAGCTTGATATGGAAATGTCCTTCACTACACGTGAGGAAGTAATGGCACTTAATGAAGAGCTTTTGATTGATGTGGTTAAGGTTCTATTTCCAGAAAAGAAAATACAACAAATTCCATTTCCACGACTTTCTTATAAAGAAGCAATGGAAAAATATGGAAATGACCGACCTGATTTAAGGGAAGATAAAAAAGATCCAAACCTCCTTGCTTTTTGCTGGGTAATTGATTTTCCACTTTTTGAGAAAACTGATAATGGAAAACTTACTTTTAGTCACAATCCTTTTTGTTCACCGAGAGAAGAGTACGTCTCTCAGTTATCACAAAAAAAGAATTTAGAGTCTATCATTTCTAACCAATACGACATTGCATTAAATGGACTTGAAATTGGTGGTGGAAGTATTCGTATCCATAATGCTGAGTTACAGCGCACCGTGTTTGAAATTCTTGGTCATTCCGATACTAATATTGATCAAAACTTTGGACATATGCTGAATGCCTTTAAAACCGGAACACCTCCACATGGGGGAATCGCATGGGGTTTTGACCGGTTCATGTCAATCTTGCTTAATGAACCAAACATTCGTGAAGTCATCGCTTTTCCTAAAACAGGAGAAGGCAAAGATTTACTCCTAACTGCCCCAAGTCAAATTTCACCGGAACAGCTTCTTGAGCTTGGAATATCAATAAAAAAAGAAAAGAAATAATGACTGAGTTTTTAGTGCGAACAGAACAGTTTGAAGGACCGTTGGAAACACTTCTTACGCTTATTGAAAAGCGAAAGATGCTAATCAACGACATCTCGCTTTCAGCAGTTACCGACGACTATATTACTCACTTGAAATCCTTAGGGCATTTTCCAACTGAACACACTGCTCAGTTTATTCTTATTGCCTCCACACTTCTACTCATTAAATCAAAGTCACTTCTACCAATTCTTTCATTTACCAATGAAGAGAAGGGAGATATGGCTAATTTGGAGCGCAGATTACGTGCATTTAAAATAATTCAAGAGGCGGGTTTTGAATTAAGAAAAAGGTTTGGATCAAACATGCTTTTTTCTCGTACTGCACGAAAAAGTATTGATATAGTTTTTGCTCCATCACAAGACTTAACTCCCGAAAGACTTTTTCCTGCTCTAGAAGAGATGCTCAAAAGAGTGCCAGTGAAAACACCTCGCAAATCAGCCACAATACACACCACGGTTACTCTTGAAGAGATGATTGTAAAGCTTACTGAGCGAGTAACTCAAACACTTAAAACAAGTTTCAAAGAGTTTACAAAGGACAGTACACAGAAGGTAGATATTATAGTAAGTTTTCTTGCCCTGCTTGAATTGGTAAAACAGGGTACTATAAAGGCAGAACAAGAGCACCGATTCTCAGATATAGACATAGAATCACATAATGTATCACTTCCTCATTACGGATAAATACGCTACCATTATCCAATGCATCAAACACATCGAGTAATTGAGACAATCTTGTTTTATACCGCAGAACCGCAAACGGTTGATGCTCTTTGTAGTATGCTGTCTTTAACTCGGGACCAGGTTGAGAAGGGAATACACGATTTAAAAAAAAGACTTATTGATAGCGGAAGTGGAATAAGTGTAATTCGTCATAATGATACAGTTGAGCTTCGTACTCATTCAGATTTCGGCACGCTTATTGAGCAGATTCGTAAAGATGAACTTACCAGAGATATCGGTAAAGCAGGTTTGGAAACAGTGGCCATCTTACTCTATCTTGGAAATTCAACACGGAGTGATATAGACTATATACGAGGTGTGAACTCATCTTTTATACTTCGTAACTTAGTTATGAGAGGTTTGGTTACTAGAGTTGAGCATCCAACAGATCAAAGAACGCACCTATACTCACTCACCACTGACGCGCTTGCTCATCTTGGAATAACTTCAAGTGAGCAACTTCCTGATTTTGAGAAAATACGACAGACACTCCGTAAAACTCTTGATGAACAAAATGATACCGAAGAAGTGTCCACAACCACTGCTGAATCACCACAAGTATAGTGTTATGAAATTTATTACTCTTACAGAAGAACATAAAAAGCAAATTGGATCAATCCTTATCCCTCTCGCTTTGCTGTCAGTGATACCATTTACTCCTGATGCTACTGAAGTGGTTACTCCAGAGCCAGAGGATCAGATTGTGCAAGAAATACCGGCTCCAAATGACCCTTTTGGTGATATTGTTGTTCACGCTCAATCAGCAATAGTTCTTGATGTCACCAAAAATGAGATACTGTTTGAAAAAAATGCTGATGTACAATTACCACTTGCGTCTGTCACAAAACTTATGACCGCATATGTTGCTCACGAGCTAACAGAGCGGGGGAATGAAATAGTTATTACAGCAGAAGCGTTGAGGGAAGAAGGGGATTCTGGTTTGTACTTACATGAACGGTGGGATGTTCGTGACCTCATGGATTTTACGCTTTTAGTGTCATCAAATGATGGTGCACGTGCTATTGCATCAGCAATTGGATCTCTCTTCGCCTCTCAAGTACATTCCGCATCCACTTCGCAAGTGGTAAATAGTAAAGTATCCTCTTTTATTTCAAGCAGCACAGTAGATACCAGTATCCCTCCGCACGACGTTTTCGTTGAACTTATGAATGTAGCGGCGAAAGACATGGGACTTGAATCTACTTATTTTCACAATGCTTCAGGGCTAGATATAAGCGATTCTCAATCGGGTGCATATGGTTCTGCACGTGACATGGCACATTTGATATCTACCATGTACAAGAAAGATAATCATATGCTTGATGCTACTAAATACACCGAGCTTTCTTTTACTTCAATAGACGAACTTCCTCATGGAGCAACGAATACAAACGATGTTCTTGCTAATTTACCAAATGTTCTTGGCTCAAAAACAGGCTATACTGATCTAGCTGGGGGCAATCTCGTAGTGTTGATTGATGCGGGTATTAACTATCCTATTGCAATTGCAGTACTTGGTTCAACCTATGACAAAAGATTCTCTGATGTTGAGTTACTAGCATGGAAAGCGCTTGAGCGCATTGCACAATAGCGTTTTGCGCTATTTAAGCTACGCCGTATAATACAGTGTATGCTTGCAATTGCCGATATTGTTAAGATTTTCATTCCCGCACTTACCGCGTTTATTATTGGCATTTTGTGCACTCCGTTTCTCACACACATTCTCTACAAGTACCAGTTATGGAAAAAAGAAGCGAGAACGGCTGGTTTAGGAGGTGGCTCTACTCCTATTTTTAATAATCTTCATAAAGAAAAAGAGGTGGGAACACCTAAAATGGGTGGGGTCATTATCTGGGGAAGCGTAACTGTAACGATATTCTTTTTCTTTATTCTTGCGCAACTGACAAATATTCCACTTTTAGAAAAACTTGATTTTTTGAGCAGAAATCAAACATGGCTACCACTTTTTACACTTATTGTTGCCTCGCTACTTGGGTTGTTTGATGACTACTTATCAGTCAAAGGAACTGGTGGTTACATCGCGGGTGGTTTGCCACTACGTGTGAGAATAGCCATGGTTCTTGCAATAGGCGCAGTAGGGGGGTGGTGGTTTCAATATAAACTGGATGGATTTACAGAAATAGTATTTCCGTTCTTTGGTGTGGTAGATTTTGGTATTCTTTTTATTCCGTTCTTTGCGCTCATGATGCTTGCTATATTCTCGGGTGGAGTAATTGACGGAATTGATGGTCTTGCGGGTGGGGTAATGGCAAGCTCATTTGCTGCGTATGCGATTATTGCTTTTGCGCAGAATCAAATAAATATCGCAACTTTTTGTACTGTAGTAGTTGGTGGCATTCTTGCGTTTCTTTGGTTTAATGTACCTCCTGCTCGTTTTTATATGTCTGAAACCGGCATGCTTGGACTTACCACTACACTTACTGTTATTGCATTTCTAACGAATGCAGTTATAGTTTTACCCCTAATTGCATTTCCTCTTATCATATCTTCACTTTCAGTAATCATACAGATACTTTCAAAAAAGATTTTCAAGAAAAAGTTCTTCCTTGTGGCTCCTATTCACCACCACTTTGAAGCAATTGGTTGGCCGGGGAGTAAGGTGGTTATGAGAACATGGATTTTATCAATCGTCTGTTCAATAGCGGGTACGATACTTGCCCTTGTCGCATAGTATGAAAGAGCGCCGTGTTGATTTTTTATTTCTATCCTCAATCCTTGCGTTACTCATTGTAGGTTTTGTGATTTTTATTTCTGCATCAATGGGACTTTTTGCTCGCGAAGGTGCAGATTTTGTGCGTATCATTACCCGACAACTTATTTTTGGTTTTCTTTTTGGCGGTACCGCACTAGTACTTATGTCTCAGGTTCACTACAGAAACCTGCGTAGGTTTGCTTTTTACATTTTTCTCGCATCTATTGCTATATCTTTACTCGTTTTTGTGCCTGGTATTGGCTTTGAGAGCGGTGGTGCAAGACGTTGGATTTCACTCGGCATAGTTTCATTCCAACCATCGGAGCTTCTAAAAATAGGCTTTGTTATCTACCTTTCTGCTTGGCTCTCAGGAATAAAAGGGAATATGCACTCATTTAAGTATGGTGTTTTGCCTTTTATCTTACTCATTGGAGTAGTTGGAACTATTCTTTTCTTTGAACCAGATGGCGGAACTCTTCTCGTTATTGCGATAACCGCAGGATGTATGTACATTGCAGCCGGTGCAAAAATAAAAAACATTCTCACCTTATTTGTATTTGGAGCTATCCTTGCTGGTCTCATTGTATGGCAAAAACCTTATATCCTTGATCGTCTGACCACTTTTCTACAGCCTGAATTAGATTTACAAGGTTCAGGATATCAAATAAACCAGTCACTCATTGCCATAGGATCTGGGCAGTTTTTTGGTAGAGGGTTTGGTCAGAGTATACAAAAATTTAGTTACTTACCCGAACCGATTGGAGACTCAATATTTGCAGTTACAGCTGAAGAATTTGGATTTTTGGGTTCAGTTACACTATTAGCGCTCTACATGACATTTCTTGTATTTGGCTTACGTATTGCAAAGCATGCTCCAGATTTGTTCGGTGGACTACTGGTGGTAGGAATTGTTATACTAGTAGTGTCGCAGTCATTGATTAACATATCGGCAATGCTCGGCATTTTCCCATTATCAGGAATGCCTTTAATTTTTGTTAGTCACGGTGGTACTGCGCTTGCGGTTACACTAGCATCTCTCGGTATTGTCTTGAATGTTTCTAAATATCAACGCAAATGAAAATAGCTTTTACAGGAGGTTCGTCTGGAGGACATTTCTATCCACTTATTGCAGTGGCGGATGCTATTCGTGCAATCGAAGAAAGGGAACGTCTTGTGCCCGTACAACTTTACTTCATAGGCCCAGAGCCATATAACGAAAGAATGCTTTTTGAGCGGAATATTTCGTTTGTACGGCTTTCTGCAGGAAAAGTACGAACTTATTTTTCTTTACTGAATGTGCTGGATGTGTTCAAAACAATAAGTGGAAGCATGCACGCAGTACTCAAACTGTGGAGCCTGTATCCTGATGTAATATTCTCGAAAGGAAGTTATGCTTCCTTTCCCGTAATAATAGCGGCACGTATACTTAGAATACCAGTTATTATTCATGAATCTGACACTGTTCCTGGTAGGGCAAATATGTTTGCGTCATCTTTTGCTAAACGCATTGCTATTTCGTACCCAAGTACCATGAGTTACTTTAAAAGAAAAGACGTAGTAGCTCACACTGGAAATCCTGTCAGAAATGAAATGAAATTCCCTGAAAAAAATGGTGCATTGGAGCATTTTAATCTTGAAAAAGGGATACCCACGATGCTTATACTTGGCGGATCGCAGGGGTCTCAGATCATAAATGAAGCAATTTTAAATGCACTTCCTACACTTCTCTCTGAGGTACAAGTAATACATCAAGTAGGTAAAAACAACTTTGAGGAAACAAAAGTACTTGCTGATGTAATACTACATGGACATCCGGAAAAAAAGAGGTACCACCAGTATCCATATTTGCCAGTTCTTGATATGAGATACGCAGCTGGAATCGCGGACATTGTTATAACTCGTGCAGGTTCTACACTTTTTGAAATAGCTCTTTGGGGAGTTCCTGCGATTATCATTCCAATTACAGAATCAAACGGCAACCATCAACGAGAAAATGCCTATGCATACGCAAGAAGTGGAGCAGGTCATGTAATAGAAGAAAAAAACCTAACTCCAGGAATTATTACAGCTGAAGTAAGAAAAATACTTTCTGACGAGACACTTAGAACGCGAATGTCATCCGCTGGAAAGGATTTTGGCAAACCAAATGCTGCAGATGTCATCGCACAAGAGCTTATTCGAATTGCAATCTCACATTAGTATGAACAGTGAACAAGAAAAGCAAATAGTAGTACGTTTTCCACCAAGCCCAACAGGCTTTCTTCATGTGGGGAGTGCGCGAACCGCATTGTTCAATTACTTGTTTGCAAAAAAGATGAACGGTAAACTCATTTTGAGAATTGAGGACACAGATACTGATCGCTCTGAAAAACATTTTGAAGAAAATATTATTGAAGGCCTTAATTGGCTTGGTATTACATATGATGAATTTTATCGACAGTCCGAACGTACAGAAATATATACCTCTTACTTACATCGATTGGTTGAAAGTGGTCACGCCTACGTATCAAATGAACCCGCAAAATCAGGGGAGGGTACAGTTGATGTAGTTCGTTTCAAAAATCCAAACACCTGTATTACTTTCACGGATGCGGTTCGTGGAGAAATTACTTTTGATACAACCGACCTTAAAGACTTTGTTATCGCAAAAAGTATGACGGAACCACTCTACCACCTTGCGGTAGTGGTTGATGATTTTGAAATGGGGGTAACTCACATAATCAGAGGGGAAGACGGGATATCAAACACACCACGGCAAATTTTAATACAGGAAGCTTTAGGTGCACCAAGACCGGTATACGCACACATACCACTTATACTTGGCCCCGACAGGTCCAAACTCTCCAAGCGGCACGGTGCTGAACCAATAACATCGCTCCGTGATGATGGGTACCTTGCTGAATCAGTAATAAACCACCTTGCGTTTCTTGGATGGAACCCAGGAGATGAACGAGAGATTATGCGCATACATGAGCTAATTGACTCCTTTTCTCTTGATCACATACAGAAAGGGGGTGCGATTTGGAATCAAGAAAAATTACTCTGGTATAACCATGAGTATCTAAAACTTCTTTCAGCACAAGACCGTTTTGATCTCGCAAAACGATTTATTCCTTCTGACCTCATGAATATGGAGTCGTATACTGATGAAAAAATGAAAAAAGTGCTCACCGTTCTATCTGAGCGAGAAATCAAAAAACTGAGTGATATACCGCACTGCTATACGAGCGGTATGTTCTCATACTTTTTTGAGAAACCTACATTTGGAAGAAACATACTTTGCTTTAAGGAACAGTCCGCAGACCACGCATCTCACCATTTATCTCAAATTGAAGAGAGGCTACAGTCTATTACAGAATCACAGTTTTCTGCAGCGAACATAAAAGAATCATTGTGGAATTATGCAACTGAGCATGGTAGGGGAGAAGTCCTCTGGCCGTTTAGAGTGGCGCTTACTGGCAGAGAAAAGTCTCCTGATCCTTTTATCGTAGCTGAAATTGTAGGCAAGAAAGAAACATTCTCAAGAATAATCAATGCAAAAAAACTTTTATCACAGTAAACAAAGTCTTTCTATCATTACTTTTATTGTTTTTGTGCTGTGTGCAGTAGCACTGTCTGTGTCCGCACAGAACGTTGATGACCTTCAGAATAAAATAGTTGAACGGGGAAGTCTTATTCAGCAACTTGAAGAAGAAATTGCTCGACAGCAACGAGAAATAGTTTTGGTACAAAAAGAGAAAATGTCTCTTGAAAATACCGTTCAAACATTGACCCTCTCTGAAAAAAAAATAAACACCGATATTAGACTGACTGAAGCCAAAATAGCTCAGACAAGTAACAATATTGAAAGCCTAAATTTTGAAATAGGATTTAAACTTGCCGATATAACTAAGACAGAAACTGCTTTATCACGAAGTATTATCTCTATCAATGATTCAGATTCCTATTCACTTGTTGAACTCCTACTCAGGTATGACACGTTATCTGATTTCTGGAATGAGTATGATGCAATATCACAGTTTCAAATTAGATTGCGAGAAAACTTACAAACACTGAAGCAACTCAAAGATGAACTTGAAGACAAGAAACGATTGCTTCTTGAAAGTAACAACAAGCTTTCAAATTTTAAAAAGGATTTAAGTGGCCAAAAGGAAGCTGTGGTCTACACCAAGACAGAAAAAAATTCTTTACTTGAGGATACAAAGAATAAAGAATCTGAGTACCAAAAAATCCTTAATGAAAAGATTGCTCAAAAAGCTAAGTTTGAAAAAGAACTTCAAGAGTTTGAAGCTCAATTAAAGTTTATTCTTGACCCAACCTCCATCCCTCGTCCTGGTACTCCTGTTTTTAGATGGCCACTAGCTTCTGTGCGTATTACTCAGATGTTTGGTAACAGTGAGTTTGCAAAAAATAATCCAAGCGTTTACGGGGGGCGAGCATATCACCCAGGGATTGATCTTGCTGCACCGATTGGAACGAGAATTGTAGCTCCTCTTGCTGGTGTAGTGGTTGCAACTGGCAATACCGACTCAAAGAAAGGTTGCTACTCATGGGGCAAATGGATTCTTATTACTCATCCAAATGGCCTCACGACACTATATGCACACCTCTCATCTATAAACGTGTCTACTGGAGAAACGGTCTCTACTGGAGATACTATTGGATATACTGGAAATACTGGATACAGCACCGGCCCACACCTTCACTTCACTGTATACGCAACTGAAGGAGTTGAAGTAGTTCCATTTGAAAGTATACGGACTACAACCGCATGTGCAGGCCTTACAACACCCGCAGCTGCAACAAGTGCGTACCTTGATCCAATTGACTACCTTCCTAAGCTATAAGGGTATTAGAATAGGGGAGTACTCCCTGTTACACGTATAAAAAACAATTCAGTTTTTTTGTTTTACTTCACTCGGATTAGTAGGAAAAACTTCTCACTAACTAAGTCCAGTTTGCAAATGTAATGTATGGCAAATTTTTATTTATATTTTTTGTTTTTCATGAATATAATATTCTAATGCATACTTGTATCATTCTATTTGTTAATAAATGAGTTATTGGTGAGGGAGTAAAAATATTTATATAGCAAAGCCTTTTCTGTATTGTTGTGTCGCAAAAGATATATTGTGCGACACATATATACTTTATATAACAAAGGAAAATCAATTACAGAAATACCCCGCCCTATATAGTGACTCTGCGCAATTAGTAAAAAAACAGGCGCAATCTTTTGCGCCTGTTTAGAAACAACCGTACTTGTCTGATCCCCTAGCTTCGGTTGGCTGGAATTAGAAAACCATGTATTTGTGCATACGACGAAGCTCCATGCACGTCACGTTTCTCAATTTTCCTGATCATCTCCAGACTATGTGTAATCATAGTCACCAACCCGTCGCCTTTCCCGTTCAGCTTTGTGAGCTCCTGGGGCGCCTCCATAAGCACTTGTTCAACCATACCTGTGGTTGAGCTAATGGTCTTGCACACCTGTTCGTACGTACGACCGTGATAGATCCACACGTAGTACGTCATTCGTGCGAGCGTGCGAACTTTTGTGGAGATGCGCGACAGCGTGCGCAGGTATCCAGTGCGGCTAAACCGTTCACACGCATCCTGCACTTCAGTACAGGTGCGGTTGATGATGAGCCTTTTTCTTTCTTCGGTCAAAACTCGCTCCTTACAGGTTTTCTTTGCATAGAACAGTGAATTGGTTTTGCGTGCCGTAAACAGTTGCGTGTTCATGTCTGGGATAATTAAACAATATCATTATGTATTTGTCAATTACGTTACTAAATCTAAGTTAATACAAAAAACCGCCAATGGGCGGTTTTTTGATTAGTAGTACTTTTCCCAACAAGGCTTTGATGCACCCCATGGTGATAGTCCTTGATGCTCGTATAAGTATTTAGCGTATAGAATATTCCCTTGTGGTGAAAATATATCAATGCCCATCTCTAGTGCTTTCTCACCGTGGTAATACTCATTGATCTGCATTATTCCGATATCGCGAGAATCAATCTCACCTCTCAGAACTTCTCCATTACCATCGTAGTGTCGCATACCAGATTCACATCTAGCAACGGCAACCATGCTTGGGATATCTTTAAACTCTTCAAAGAGTACCTCTTTCGCCTGTTTTGCCATTGTCTCCTTTTGTGTTTTTTCAATCCGAATACGTTCTATATACGATGCTTCACTCATACCCATCTGTTGGTTCAACACCTCAGTTGAGGGTGAGTAACCAAAGAAAAGCATTGTAATTACTGTAGCAAATGTTGTTATTGTCATAGTATGTGAATATTAAATTCACGTACATATTATAGCACATTAAACACTAATTTGTCAAGTATTTATGCCCATTTTTGTTATTATTAACCCCAAAAAACCATATGTAGAGCCACATAAAAACAAAACTTATTGATAACTATTTGGCCTATTTTAGCGTAGATTCACTAACCACCCGAAGCAATGCCTCCCTATCGTCATCAGGAGCGACAGTATTAACAAACTGGTGATTGCACTTTACACAAAGGAAGCGAATTCTTTCAATACTTCCCTTTCTTTCAATACAGATAGGCTTCATCAAGCCTTTGCAAAGGCAATTCCTATCTCCCGGATTAATATCAACGTGTTTACTGTACAGGCATGAAGGACAATGGTTTCTATACCCATTTCCACTCACGCTACAGCCACATGACTCACACGTAAAATCTTCAATATGCCTTTTAAATCGAGGAGTTTCCATGTGTATATATTCACTGCACTGGAGACTATGCGTGTGGTTTTCTTGAAAGCATACTTCTATTCCCTGGATCGTTTGGCAAAATAAAGTACAAAACAATGTACGCGAGTCCAAATGGAACAAAACCGGTGCCTATAAGCAACACAATAAAGATTGCACGCACAACTGTGGGGTCAACTCCGTAGTATGTAGCAATACCACCACATACTCCCAAGAACTTTTTATCAGTTGATGAAAGATACATTTTTTTCATAAATCCATAATACCATACCATCCCAAAGTAAAAAGCACACCCTTTTCAAATAGGCAAAACATTGCTATAATTCCCCGTGTTTTCGGTACTAAAAAGAAGAGATTAACACTAAAGAGAAATATGACCCAAACAGAGACCATACGAGATGCAGAAGAGAAAGCGAGTCAAAACATAGCGCAGGCACACACAGATGCACATGCGCTCATTGCACAGGCGAAGCTTGATGCTCAATTAAAGATTTCTGCCCACAAAGAGGAGATGGTATCAACACGCACACGTGCCATTGAAGCAAAAAAAGCAGACTATAAACAACTCTACAAAGAAATTCTAGTTGCTTCGGAAAGAAAAAAAGAAGAACTTACACGTACAGTCTATACTACCAAAGAAAAAGCAGTATCTTTTATACTCAAAGAGTTGATGTAGTTTAATTATGGCAGTAGTACCGCTAAAAAAAATACGACTATACATACACAAAAGTGCACGTGATATTGTGCTAGCCGAACTACAGAATGTTGGTGCAATGTCATTTGAGGAAGTTTCGTCTGTTGACGGTCTTCAAAAATACTCTCAGACTGAGTTTGATCTTAACCGTGAACTAGCGAATATTGAGTTTGCAATTTCTTTCCTGAATACACATGTTCCAGAGAAGGTTTCTCTTAAGAAGAAACTTGAGGGAAATTTTATAACAACAACCGATGAAGAGTGCAGGAAAATTGAAAAGGAATTCCCTTACCAATCAATTGTTCAAGAATTGCAACACATGGAGCGTGAGTTAAATGTAATTCATTCAAGAACAACCGAAATTGAAGGTCTTATAAATACACTTACTCCTTGGCAGTCTTATAAAGAAATACTTTCTGTTAGCCAAGATACCGCACAAACAATAGCTACATATATATACGGCGACCAAAAAACACTTGCGTACTTATCCCAGATTCTCTCCCAATCACAGATCATTCACTCTATACAAACAGTTGGAGACTACGTACATATCCTCACCACACTTACTGCTGATTCAGTGGCAACAGGAGAATCAATTGTTAAATCAGGCGCACAGACTGTAGTACTCCCCTCCCTACCTCAAACCGCACGCGAGGCACTGCGTTCTCTTAAAGATGAAATGCAATCACTTGCATTACGTGAAAAGTCAGTACAAGCACGTATCGCAGAGTTTTCTATTCATAGAAATAAATTAAAGCAGTTAGCTGATATTTTTACTTGGAAAAAAGAGCGGTATGAAATCGGACATACAGCACACCATACGCATTCTGTTCTTGTTTTTGAAGGTTGGATTAAAGAACGACACATTCAGATCATTTCCAATAAGGTGTCTACTACGACTTCACTTTTTCATATTGAAATGGTAACCCCCTCTAAAGATGAGGAAATACCAGTTGAGATTGAGAATGGTTGGTTGGTTAAACCTTTTGAGACCATCACACGACTCTACGGACTCCCTTCATACTACGACCTAGACCCGACCGCATTTCTTGCTGTATTCTTCTTTTTATTCTTTGGTTTGTGTTTGACTGATGTCGGGTATGGAATATTTGTAATGCTACTCACCGGTATACTACTCGCTTTCTTTAGACTGCCAAAGGACAACCGTCCATTTGTCCTCCTTATGTTTTTGGGAGGGCTTTCATCAGCTCTTATAGGTCTCCTGTTCGGAGGGTACCTAGGAATTGATACCAAAGACCTTCCCGTATGGACACAAAAAATACAAGCATTTAACCCAGTACTTAACCCCCTCCCTGTTCTATTCCTCTCTCTTGGACTCGGAGTTGTTCAAATCATGTTTGGAATATTTCTTCGCATTGTGCGGGAGTGGAAAAACGGAAACAGAATGGATGGCATTATCGGATACGGCCCGTGGCTCTTTTTCTTTCTTGCCTTTATTCTCTTTGGTTTACACGCTGGAAACATTTTAACTATCGGAACCAGTACACATTACCTGTATACCATATATGCATCAGTTGCACTCCTAGTGCTCACTCAAGGGCGACACGAAAAAAATATATTTATGAAAGCATTCAAGGGAGTCATGAGTTTGTATGATTCTATTTCATACTTCTCTGACATACTTTCATACTCAAGGATTCTTGCTCTTGGACTTGCAACTACCGCACTTGCATTCTCTATAAACTTAATAGCAGACTTGATAAAAGAAATGATTCCGTTTGTAGGTGGTGTGTTAGCTATACTCATCCTTATTGCGGGACACCTCTTTAATCTTGCGGTCAATATGCTTGGAGCCTTCATTCATAGTGCTCGTTTGCAATTCGTTGAATTTTTCAGTAAATTTATCGTCGGTACAGGTAAGGAATTTCGATCATTCAAACGAATACCGAAATTCGTTCACATAGAATGAAGTGTGCGGGCAAAGAATTATTAATCGTTATTAAAAAGTAATACATACATAATATGGAAACAGAAGTTGTAGGGGTTGTAACAGGACTAGTGTTGGTGTTCGGAGCTGCGGCTTTTGCCTCAGTTCTTGGATTTATCGGTTCTGCGTTCGGAATGCACTCAGCTGGCCAAGCTGGTGCTGCGCTCGTAGGTGAGAAGCCTGCTTTGTTCGGAAAGATACTTTTGATGCAAGCTCTACCGGGTTCTCAAGGTATTTACGGACTTGTGGGCGCATTTCTCATCCTCAATTCATCAGGCATTCTCTCAGGAGGGTTAATTGAAATACCAGTTTCAGTCGGCTTACAGTACCTAATAGCTGCAATTCCTCTTGGTCTCGCATGTCTATTCTCTGCAATATTTCAAGGACGAGTAGCAGCTTCAGGAATTATTATGCTCGGTCGTGATGAGTCTCTTGTGGCTCGAGCGATGGTACTTGCTGCGATGATTGAAACATGGGCTATCTTCGGATTCCTCATCAGCTTCATTCTTCTTAACTCAATTGCGTAATTATGTCACTTACCGACATAACAGAACACATACTCTCTACTAGCAACTCAGAAGCAGAGTTGATACGTTCACACGCACGTGCTGAAGTGAGCAACATTCATTCAGAAACACAAAAGTTACTCTCTGCTCAAGAAAATGAGTTTCATACTGAAACTGAACGCATTATTACTCAAACAGAACAGAAAATTAAGAATACGGCAACTCAAGAAAGCAAGTTATCTCTTGAACGAGAAAAAAATGCACTTCTAGAGTCTGTGTATTCCGAAGTTTCAGAATACATAACGAACGCGAGCGATTCAGAGTATAAAAATTTTCTAAAAAAAGCACTTGAGACAGTTTCAATTACTGATCCTGTTACGTGCTACGCACCTCTTGCCCGTCATGCAATTACTAAAACCGTTCTCTCGGAACAGAAAATTCCTTGTAAGGAAATTAAGAATTCCCCTCGAGGTGTAGTTGGTATAATCCTTGAAAATGAATCAATATATATTGACTGCAGTTTACGTCAACGTATTGCCGATATCAAGAAAAAGAAAAATGTTGAAGTTGCGCGCATGCTATTCTCCTAATGAACACAATACCCACACAAACTAGTTATCTTTTTGCAGGAGCGTATGCAACCGCTCGCATGTTTTCTTTGGTGTCTGAAAACCAGATTGAACGTCTATTAGGAGCTCGGAATAGCGAGGAAATGCAAGAGGTTCTGCATAGCACCTTCCTCGCTCCATTTATCTCAAAAGAAAACGCAACACTTAATAGTGCCTTGGAGGAGGCTGTGGCACACGCAAAGAAGGAATTGCTTTTTATTACTCCTTGCCCCGATCTACTTTCCCCTCTTTGGATGAAGTACGACTTCTTTAATATTAGAAATATTATTAAAGGTGAGCGCGGTGGATTATCAGATAAAGAAATAATTTCTACCTGTTTTACGAGCGGGTTACTTAGCCCTGAAGAGCTACTGGCTCGATATCGATCTGGGACACTATCATTCACTCACCCACACCTTGACCGTGTTGTTACGCAGGCAAAAAAAGAAACGGAATCTTATGCTATTGATGTGGCAAAAAATAAGGAGTACTTCTCAACCATTGCACAATTTGCACGTTCTACAAAAAATGTTTTTATCGCTCGGTACCTAGCTACTTTAATTGATATATACAATCTCAAAATTAAGGCCCGAACTAAACACCTTTCATCTTTAGTTAACCCTTCATCTCTTTTTGTACAAGGTGGCACTATTCCACAATTCACCCTTATACAACAGTCTATTACGGAACTGTACGCAAGATTACACGACGCAACTCACTGGAAAGAGGCACTCCAGGAATACGAAGAAACAGGCTCATTTGCTCTGCTTGATAAGCTATCTGAAGAATATCTTCACGTGTTTCTTAAAAGAGAGAGTATTGACCTCTTTAGCGTAGCACCACAGTACGCGTATTTTAATGCAGTTAAGAACACCGTTCAGACATTGAAAGCAATCATTTCAGGCAAAGATGCTGGTATTACCGAGGCTGAACTACGTCGTACATTAAGGAGAGTATTTATATAGTATGAAGTACAGAACTGCAATTATTGGTCCAAAAGATACCGTATCCTTATTTAAAGCAACTGGTGCGGATGTCTTTCCCGCGACACATTCAGATGAAGCGCTCGTAATACTTAAGCACCTCAGGAAAAAAACCATTACGACCGACTCTGAAGAAAAATATGCCGTAATAATGATCATTGAAGACTTACTCACCGGCATACACGAAGACGAACTAGCCCGCTTTACTGAAACTCCCCTCCCCGCCCTTCTCGCGCTTCCAGGACGTTTAGGATCAAGTGGAGTAAGTAAAGCAAGGTTACAAAAATTAGCAGAAAGGGCGATAGGAACAACTATTGGAGATTAATAAATACACTATGATGAATACTAAAACAGGAACAATACGAAGAGTGAGTGGACCGCTTGTAGAAGCGGAAGGTTTAAGTGCTCCACGAATGTATGAGCTCGTTAAGGTGGGCAAGGCAAAACTCATGGGTGAAATTATTGAGCTCAAGGGTTCTTATGCATCAATACAAGTGTATGAAGATACAAGCGGAATATCTCCGGGTGAGCCTGTAATTGCTACAGGAAAGACAATGTCTGCAGAACTTGCTCCAGGACTTCTCGGTTCAATTTATGATGGTATACAACGACCACTACAAGCTATTGAAGAAAAATCTAAAAGTTTCTACATTGCACGTGGAATTGAAGCACCTGGAATTGACCGAAAGAAAATTTGGGAGTTTACAGCAAAAGTAAAGGTCGGTGCATCTGTTTCAGCGGGCGACATTTTAGGTGAAGTACAGGAAACTACTCTTATTACTCACAAAGTAATGGTTCCTCCTCATGTGAGTGGTGAAGTAGTTTCAATCACTACTGGTTCGTTTACAGTTACCGACACGGTAGCAGTAGTGCAACAGAAAGATGGAACAAAAGAGAATATCTCAATGCTTCAGTACTGGCCAATTAGAACTCCCCGACCACGAAAAGCAAAAATTTTCCCTACTGAACCATTGGTTACTGGTGGACGCTCTATTGATACATTCTTCCCTGTTGTAAAAGGGGGTGCTGCTGCGATTCCTGGACCATTCGGTTCTGGAAAAACAGTTACTCAGCAATCAATTGCAAAGTACTGTGATGCACAGGTTATTGTCTACATCGGGTGCGGTGAGCGCGGAAATGAAATGACAGAAGTTTTGTCTGAATTTCCTCACCTTATCGATCCAAACACTGGCGAATCTCTCATGAAGCGGACTATCCTGATTGCAAACACATCAAACATGCCGGTTGCCGCTCGTGAAGCAAGTGTGTACACCGGTATTACCATCGCAGAATACTATCGCGACATGGGTTACTCTGTTGCACTAATGGCAGACTCTACATCACGTTGGGCGGAGGCTATGCGAGAAATTTCAGGTAGAATGGAGGAAATGCCGGGAGAGGAAGGATATCCGGCATATCTCTCAAGTAGGACAGCAGAGTTTTATGAGCGTGCTGGTTTTGTAGAGTGCCTCGGAAGTGATGGTAGAAAAGGCGCTCTCACCGTAATCGGTGCAGTGTCTCCTCCAGGAGGAGATCTCTCAGAGCCAGTGTCTCAGGCGACACTTCGCGTTACGAAAGTATTTTGGGGACTTGATGCAGGGCTAGCGTACAGAAAGCACTTCCCTACGATAAACTGGCTTAACTCATATTCACTTTACATTCCAAACATTACAGACTATTGGAGAAAAAACATTGCCGAGGACTACCCTGAAGTAAGAAGCGAGGCAATGGACCTCCTTCAGCAAGAGTCAAAGCTTATGGAGATTGTAAAGCTTGTTGGTATGGAATCGCTTTCTAATGAGGAAAAGTTAACTCTTGAAATAGCTAAATCAATTAGAGAAGATTTTCTATTCCAAAATGCGTTTGATAAAGAAGATGCGTACACCGCACCGATTCGCCAGTACCATATTCTCAAATCAATTCTTCATGTCTTCCATCTAGGAAAAGCAGTTGTAACACAAGAAGAATTTGATTTTGCTCGTTTCAGAAATACTGAATCAATGAAGAAACTACCTACCCTTAAGCAGATTCCAGTAGATGCACTTGAACAGTTTTCTGCTTTCAAAGCTGATGCTGAAAAAGAAATTAATAACCTTATCGCGTAACCTCTATGATTAAAGAATACAAAACAGCAGAATCAGTCTCAGGTCCGCTAATCGTAGTTCGGGGAGTAGATGGAGTTATGTACGAAGAGTTGGTTGAGGTTATGCTACCTCACGAGGACAAACCTCGGCTCGGAAAGGTGCTTGATACCGCAAATGGTAAAGTTGTTGTCCAGATGTTTAGCCCAACCACCGGCATGCAGACTGAAAATACACGTGTAAGGTTTACTGGGGAAACAGCAAAACTCGGTGTTTCTAAGTCAATGTTGGGACGAGTCTTTTCAGGAGGTGGAGATGTGATTGATGGCGGACCAGAAATAATTCCTGATGTCATGCTTGATATCAATGGCTCAGCTATCAATCCTGCAAGTAGAGAGTATCCAAACGACTTTATCCAAACAGGAATATCTTCTATTGATGTAATGAACACACTCGTGCGTGGACAAAAACTACCTATATTTTCAGGAGCGGGACTTCCCCACGCACGTCTTGCGGCTCAGATTGCACGACAAGCAAAAGTGAAAAGTGGTGGAAACTTCGCTATCGTGTTCGGAACGATGGGTGTGACCTTTGAGGAAGCGGCATACTTTAAGAAAGAGTTTGAATCGACAGGAGCCCTTGAACGAAGTGTGCTTTTCCTTAACACAGCCGCAGACCCTGTGGTAGAGCGTATCACTACCCCCCGCCTTGCCCTTACCACTGCTGAGTACCTCGCATTTGAGCACAACATGCATGTGTTGGTGATTTTGACTGACATGACAAACTACTGTGAAGCACTCCGAGAAGTTTCTTCAGCACGAAAAGAAGTTCCAGGTAGACGAGGCTACCCAGGGTACATGTACACCGACCTCTCAACTATTTATGAGCGTGCAGGAAGAGTTAAGGGAAGATCTGGATCAATTACCCAGATTCCTATCCTTACCATGCCTGACGATGATAAAACACACCCTGTTCCCGACCTTACAGGCTACATTACCGAAGGACAGTTTGTTATCGATAGAACATTGAACACTAAAGGGCTCTTCCCTCCTGTTGACGTACAAGGTTCACTTTCAAGACTCTGGTCTGCAGGGGTTGGTCCTGACAAAACACGTGAGGATCACTCTGGATTGAAGGATCAACTGTTCTCTTCTTACGCGATTGGAAAAGAAGCTAGAGAGCTTGCAGTGGTTCTGGGCGAAGCGTCACTCTCTGAATCTGACCGCGCACACCTCAAATTTGCGGAACAGTTTGAAAAACAATTCATTAACCAAGGTGAGTACGAAAACAGAGATATTGAAACATCACTCAATAAAGGGTGGGAGCTACTTACCATGGTACCCCGTGAATCACTTAAACGAGTTAAGGCTGAGTTTATAGACAAGTACATGAAGTAGTATGATTCTCAAGGTTAATCCAACACGAATAAACCTACTCACCCTCAAACGAGAGTTGAAACTCGCGGTTAGAGGTCACAAACTTCTTAAAGATAAACGCGATGGGTTGATGAAAAAGTTTATGGAAACTGTACGTGAGGTAAAATCGCTCCGTACGCATGTTGAGAGTGAGCTTGCGGTCATGTTTTCATCTTACACACGCGCAAGTATCATGATGGCTCAGAAATCTATAGATACTGCATTCATGCTCCCTAATGCTAAACTCTCGCTTGAGGTAACTACAAAGTCTGTTATGTCTGTTCCAATTCCTGAATTTACACTTGAAAAGAATGGCACCCTTTTTTGTTACGGAATGCTTGATACGAGTGGCGACCTTGATTCCGCAATAATGAAATTAGACGCAACGCTTCCAGACCTTTTCACTCTCGCTCAGCTGGAAAAAACAATTGAGAATCTTGCGCTAGAAATTGAACGTACCCGAAGGCGAGCAAGCGCGCTTGAAAATACTCGTATTCCAAACCTTAAAGAAACGATACGTTTTATCACGATGCGACTTGAAGAGCAGGCACGTGATGCGGTAGTAGGAACAATGCGAATAAAAGCCATGATTCTTGAAAAAGAGGCTGTGGCGTAGTAGTTATCCACATATAATCCACCGGCTATACACGGTATCTTTTGACTTTATGTGAGCAACTCTTTAGTGTGGATGTATGTTTCCTAAGGTTGCATAGAGTCACTATAATCACTCTGTTGCAAAACTATATACAAAAAACCACTCACCTTAGTGAACATATGACCGAAGAAAACCACCAATAACATGGTGGTTTTCTTTTGGCGAACTACTTGACATTAAGTGTTTGTGATGTACTATATTTTCGAAAGGAGTGCATCTATGCCAAAATATTGCGAATGTGGCAGAGAGATTCGCGTGAAGAAACGTGGTAAATGGGGCCCTCCCCCGGACGAAGACCACGATATGTGTCGTCAGTGCTGGCAATCCCACATTGATGCGTCACGCTACAATCACTGAGCGCCACTCAAAAATTCCCCACGATACTCTTCGCGGAAAATTATTTTTTTTATTTTCAATTTTATTAGCAATCACCCTCTTCCTTTTAATTCTTATCTTTTTTTCTTCTTATCTCTAATCTCTGATCTCTACAATCTCTACCCGTTCTCTTTCCATTCTAATCTCCAATCTCTTCGTCTCTACTTATTATTTCCTCATTTTTTCTTATACTGCGATATATCGCAGTATAAGAAAAAAGTTCCTATTTTCTATTTTCAGTTTTTTTCTAGCCTCTAATCTCATATCTCTGCCTCTTCCCTTTTTCCTTTTCTAATCTCTAATCTCCGTTCTCTAGTCTCTGTTCTCTACTCTCCCATTCCGGTATTTCATATTGCTCAAATTCTGAAAGCACTTTCTTATTCCAGAACAATCTACCAAAGGCTTCAGTTTCCATTAACGCGCCGGTAAGCGCATTATGTGGATGTGGTTCAGAAGTTAAACCGACATACTCAAATATTGCATCTGAGGTAAGTGCACTTCTTTTCTTTTCAGTAGGAAATTGTGTTCCTCGTGCAAACATGTGTGCGATACACACCGAATGAAGATCAACCGTTCTGTGCGCAAGTGGCCAATTAATATGGTGTCTCAGGGCCCCCACATGAATAAAATCTCTATCAAACGAAGGGTTTTGTCCTGCTATAGTGTGATCATCACTTTCAAGTGCCCACGCAATGAAATTCGTTACTATTTCAAATTCAGATAACTTTTTCTTGTCATGTATATCACTCTCTGTAAAACCATTCACGGTGAGCGCCTCAGGCATCACATGAATACCCTCTTCTATATAGCACTCCTGATAAAAGCGCCGATCTGGTCGGTTTAAATCAACCGCACCAATTGATAACAATCCGTGCTTATGCGGTTCTGTTCCAGTCGCCTCAACATCTACAACAATCATTTTTTTATTATAACAAAAAATCTCTTCTTATCTCTAATCTCATATCTTTACCCTCTGTTTTCTATTTTCAATTTTCTTTCCAATCTCTTTTCTCTAATCTCTGCTAAATTCCTTTACAATTCGCTGCTGGGGTATACCCTCGCGCTTCCGCTTCCTCCTTATTTTGAAACCACACCTTATTTTGTTCTGCAATCTGTTGTGCACCCGGACACCACGGGAGGTGGTACTTTGTACCATTCTTTGAGCCAACATATGAACCTTCAGTAATCATAGCAGGTTCAGCAATACTTGTTGCCACACCTCCCTTTTCAGTTAGTACACCTGCCCCAAAAGCCCTATTTTCAATGGTTACATCAGGTTTTACTGCCAGAGAGACCGATAGCCTACCCAATGCAAATGCAAGGCTTACAGAGCCCAAAATAAGCCCTGAGATAAGAAGGTCTGAAAACACACCCCGTGCAGTACCCCTCCCCTTGATTAATTTTGACTCTTCTGGTAAACTCATAAAACTTATATAGATTAAGTGTACCGTATTTAATTAAGTTATGGCAACAAAAAAGGCCGCGGGAACCGCGAAAAACTTACGTGACTCAAACCCAAAGTATTTGGGTGTTAAAATTGCGGATGGTCAACACGTAAAAGCAGGAGGTATTATTGTAAGACAGCGAGGCACAAAGTTTGTGGCTGGTCCAAATACATCTATCGGAAAAGACCATACTGTTTTCTCTCTCATTGAAGGCACCGTATCATTCACCAACGCTCGAAAGACTCGTTTCGATGGACAGGTGCGTTCAAAAAAGAAAGTCTCCGTCTCATAAAGTAATACAACAAAAAAACCGCATATGCGGTTTTTTTGTTTATTTTGAACTATCTGCTTCAATGGTTAATGTAAATGTTTCTTTTACTTCTCCACTATGAACTGAAATCTCATGTGTTCCTACTTCTTTAATTGGGTGCTCCAACTTAATGTACTCAGAAGGTAGCTCAATGTGCTCCGCATGAAGCGCCATACAAATTTCGTCTGTATGAATACCTTTGAAAAGGTGTCCCTTTTCATTTGCTTTTGCAGTGATAGTAATCTTCTTTTCAGAAAGAGCTTTGAGGTTCTTCATGAGTAATTCATGCTGAATCTTTGCGTGCTGACCTTGTGCCTTTTTCATTTGCTCAATGACCCCAAGCGAACTTTTTGTGGCCACTTTTGCGAGTCCGCGAGGAATAAGGTGGTTTAAAGCAAAACCATCAGAGACCGCTACTACATCAAATTTCTTACCTGTTTTTGCAATATCCTTTAACAATATAACTTTCATGGTATTTCATTAACTAATGAACCCTATACTACTCCACTCCGAGAAGTATTTCAACCGCCCGTTCAAGTTGCGCATCTCTCCGTGCTTCTATATCTTCTTCTGTAAAGGAAACCTCTACATCAGGAGTAAGCCCTCCATCTGAGATGGAAACATTTCCTGGGGTTAACCACTGCGCAACCGTAACTTTAAGTGAGGTTGAATCTGTAATATCTAGAAGCTCCTGGACTGAACCTTTTCCGAAAGATTTTTCTCCGACAAGTGTCGCGACTCCGTAATGCTGAAGCGCTCCAGCAAAAATTTCTGATGCCGACGCAGATCCACGGTTGATAAGTACTACCACTGAAGGGTTCCGTATAAATGCTTTTGGAGACACTGTTTTGAATTCATGAATTTCCCCATTTCCAAAATCTTCAGAAACTACCACAGTACCCTTCGGAACAAAGTAACTGGTCATTTCAACCGCAGACTCCAAATATCCTCCTGGGTTATCGCGGAGATCAATAATAAGCTTGTCTGACCCACTTCGAGAAAATTCCAAAATAGCATTTCTAAATAGTTGAGATGAAGGAGCTGAAAAGTTAAACAAACTAATTACAAACACTCCATCATCTCGCATTTCTGTAGTAAGAGTCGGTATGTCAATAATATCTCGTACCACTGGTATCTCTATTGGCTCATCTGAAGACTCGCGCGCAACAGTAAGTAATACCGTTGTTCCTCGCTCCCCTCTGATAAGCCTGACCGCTTGCTCTACAGTAAAATCTGCTGCGAAGCTATCGTCAATTTTTAGAATGATATCTCCGGACAAAATTCCCGCTCGTTCCGCAGGAGTCCCTTTAAGTGGGGCAACCACCGTCAAAAGCCCATCCCGTATTCCAACCTCCATACCAACTCCTTCAAAATTACCACTAATCTCATTTTGGAAATCTTGCGATTCAACCGGAGGGAAAAAGACTGTATATGGGTCGCCGAGCGATGCAGTCATGCCAGCTATCGCACCCCATACCCTATCTTGCTTTGAGTGAACCAGTGTAGACGAAGCGGAGACATACTTTTCATCAAGTATTGCCCACGCGCGCCAAAACGGACTGAAATCTATCGCATCAGGAGCGCCTTCCATGCCGATAATAGGATCTGCTACCTGCAACACTTCCACAGAAGATGTTTTAAACCACCATACTCCACTAAAAAAACCAACCGCAAAAAATGCGAGTGAGAAAAATACACCTGCGGTTAATTTCATCTTGTACTCATCCATCGTTGCACTATTATCGCAAAGAAACATACTAAACGCAATTGATATTTTCGTAATAATGGCTTTGAGGTATACTTATCTTATGTTTATTAAAAACGCCTATAAAAATGTAACGTGGGTAGATGTTACGAAGCCCAGTAAAGACGAAATTCGCTCAATCGCAGAAGAGTACTCTATATCACCCGACATATCAGCAGAATTACTATCACAAACACATCGACCTAATGTAATCCGAGAAGATTCATTTTTCTACCTTACCCTACACTTCCCTGCACTAAAGCACTCTCATACAGACAACACAGACCAAGAAATTAAATTTATTGTTGGAAAAGATTTTCTTATTACTGTTCACTACGACACTATTGACCCAATACACAAGTTTTCAAAAATATTTGAGGTTAATTCAATCTTAGAAACCTATTCATCCACAGTTACCGGCGGGACGATTTTCTTTCATCTCATAATGAAGCTGTACGCATCACTTGTTCACGAACTAGAATTCATTAGCGATGAATTGCGCTCCGTTGAAAACGATATCTTTCAAGGAAAAGAAAAAGAGATGGTATTCAAGCTTTCCCACGTACATCGCAACGTGCTTGCAATTAGACACGGAATCAGTACACACCGCCGTGTACTTGCAAATCTCTCTGAGGTCGCTACAGCGCTGTTTGGTGCAAAATATGATACTGAGATAAAGCAGGTTCAAGATGAATATGAGCACGTCGCTTCTACAACCGCAGATACGCAAGAATTTTTAGCGGAACTACGAAGCACAAACGACGCACTCTTGCAGACAAAACAGAATGATACTATTCAATTCCTTACCGTACTCTCATTCTTGACGCTTCCATTGGCTCTTATCGCGCAAATACTCAGTATGAACACAGCAATCAATCCTCTTAATAATGTGCCCTACGATTTTTGGACGGTAATGGCAGTGATGGCATTCATATCACTCCTCACTGCTCTTTATTTCAAGTACAAGAAATGGCTGTAGGAACAGAATAAGAATGAATTCATTTCTCAAACCATCTAAACGCACAACACAAAGCGCCGAATCGGTGTACTTTTATACTACCAACACAAAAGAGAAAGTTTTATTCAAACCACTCAAGAACAATCACGTAACAATTTACTCGTGCGGCCCTACTGTCTACGACTTCCCACACATTGGAAACTACCGACCATACGTTGTTGCAGACGTACTTAAGCGTGTTCTCACACATGCCGGTTATACCCTTAAGCACGTCATTAATATCACTGACGTTGGTCACTTAACTGACGACGGCGACATGGGTAAAGACAAAATGGAAGCCGGCGCTGAAAAACGTGGAATGACGGTGCCGCAAATAGCAAAAGAAGTTGAGGAGGTCTTCATGAAAGATCTTTCTCTACTCTCAGTTGCCACTGAAGGAGTGTTGTTTCCTCGAGCGACTGAACATATTAAAGAGCAAATTGCGTTCATAGAAACACTTGAACAGAAAGGATACACCTATCAAACATCGGACGGTGTGTACTTTGACACGACACGGTTCCCTGCCTATGGGTCTCTTGGAAATAGAGACATTAACGAACAACGTGAAGGGGCTCGTGTAGAAGTAAATCCTGAGAAAAGGCATCCTGCTGATTTTGCACTTTGGAAAAAATCACCTCAAAATGAAAAGCGCCAACAAGAGTGGGAATCACCGTGGGGTGTCGGTTTCCCTGGTTGGCACATTGAGTGCTCTGCAATGGCAATTGCACATCTTGGTAAAACGATTGATATCCATATGGGAGGAGTTGATCACGTGTCTACACACCACAACAACGAAATTGCCCAATCTGAATCAGCAACTGGTAAGACCTTTGTGCAAAACTGGATACATACCGAACATATTTCCGTTGAAGGTCATAAAATATCAAAGTCTGTAGGCAACACCATCTACCTTAGAAACATTATTGACCGTGGTATTTCTCCGTTGAGTTACCGTTACTGGCTTCTTCAAGGACACTACCGTACCCGTATGAATTTTACCTGGGAGGCACTCAAGGGCGCGCATACGGCACTGTTTAAAATTCATAAATACTTCACTGAACAACTTCAGACAATTGAAATCGCACCTGTACATGCACAGTACTCAAACAACATTATCACTGCCCTTCGTGACGATATTGATACACCTAAAGCAATCGCGTTAGTATGGGAGCTCATAAAAGACGATTCGGTTCCCCTTGGTGAGAAAAAGAGCACCTTGTTACTTGCGGATTCACTCTTAGGCCTTAACTTGCACGGAAGAGATGCACTTTTAACTCAAGCTGAAAATAAGAAAATAGTGGTAACTTCCCTGCCTGATAATATACAAAAAATGGTCTCTGAGAGAGACGAAGCACGAAAAAACAAAGACTGGAACGCTTCAGACGCGCTCCGTGACGAACTTACCAAACAAGGGTATGTTGTAACAGATAGTGAGCACGGAACTACGTTAGAAAAGTCTTCACAAACTCCTCCGCACGAGTAAGGTCGTGTGGTGCAGTTACTTGGCAGTATCCACGTGAAGTAACCCCGATAATATTGGGCAACATAGCCGTGTGTGCAACTATTGTTTGTGGGAGTCCAAATTCGCTTCTCCCAGGGATTTGTATCGGAGTGGTCTGAAAATACTCAAGAGGCAAAACGTACATGCCACAGTTTAAGTACTCCCCCATTTGAATAGTTGCTCCCTCAATAATGTCAGTTATATGCCCACTCGAATCCAGTATCACCTTCCCACCTGTTTTTTCTTCGTCAGTACTGGTGTTTTTGTGAAGAAGTAATGCGCAGGGGTGCGAAACCATATCTCGCATATCATCAGGATGGTATATATCATCACCCATCAGAACAAGAAAATTTCCATGTATCAAATGTGCACATGCCCGTACCGCAGTATCAGTGCCCGTAAGGGGAACATCCGTTACATAGGTCACCTTAATACCGTTGTACGAGTCCCCCAGACGCTCTAAAATGAGATTCTGGAGGTGATTCACCACGCAAATGACTTCTGATATATTCGGCGGTAAAGCACGTATTTTATGCTCAATTAAAGAAAGACCGTTTACTGAAAGTAACGGCTTTGGGGTGTGTTCTGAGAGTTCCTTCATTCTGCTTCCGCGTCCTGCGGCACATATAATTGCTTGCATGACACTCACAATACCAAACTATCCACACATTTACCACAGTAAAAACACATAATTCTACTTTGTCTCCTTACATAAGTATGTTTGAAATGGTAAAATTCTGAAATGCAAAAAAAGAGTGTCGCACGTAGCGCAGATGGTATACGGGTACCACCTCAGCAAAATGAATCCGAACAAGCGCTTCTCGGTTCAATCATGCTTGACCCAGAGTTAATGGTTGACCTCCTAGATATGATTTCAGAGAGATCATTCTACAGTGAAAAACATCGTATTATTTTTTCTACGATGTCCGACCTCCACACTCGAGCAACACCAATTGACCTTCTCTCTGTTTCTGCAAAACTTGAAGAACAGAAAAAATTAGAACTTGTTGGCGGAAACACATACCTTGCAGAACTGGTGAACCGTGTTCCCTCTGCTGCCAACGCAAGATACTACGCAGAAATTGTACATAAAAAGTACATGCTTCGCAGACTCATTTCCGCATCAGAGGAAATCGCTGAGATGAGCTACGCAGAATCAGAAGACTTGGATTCAATTCTAGATCGTTCTGAAAAGGCGGTGTACGATGTCACCAACATATCAGGCGTACACAAGTTTGTCGCCATTAACGACACGTTGCATGAAGCATGGGAAAGACTTGATAAACTCCACCGATCTAAAGGAGAAATGCGTGGTGTTCCTACTGGCTTCACACAACTGGACAACAAACTTGCTGGTCTCCAGCAGTCTGACCTCATCATTCTTGCCGCGCGGCCTTCAATGGGTAAAACTTCCCTCGCGCTTGATATCGCGCGCCAGGCTGCGAGCAAGCACAATATTCCCGTAGGTATTTTTTCTCTTGAAATGAGTTCTCAGCAACTCGTAGATCGTATGCTCGCCGCAGAATCACGGGTAGACGCATGGAAACTCCGAACCGGAAACCTTTCTACCGATACCGAGTTTGATAAACTTCGTGATTCCCTTGATGTGCTTTCAAAAGCTCCTATCTATATTGATGATCAACCCGGAAACAACATTTTGAAAATGCGTTCTGTTGCACGTAAATTAAAACGAGAAAAAGGACTTGGACTTATTATCGTGGACTACCTCCAACTCATGGTCCCAACACAAACAAAATCTACTGACTCTGTCGTGCAACAAGTAACTGAAATTTCTCGCTCTCTCAAAAACCTCGCTCGTGAACTTGAGGTGCCTGTACTCGCCCTCTCTCAGTTGTCTCGTGCAGTGGAAAGTCGAGGAGGTAAACCACGACTCTCTGACCTTCGTGACTCAGGTTCAATTGAACAGGATGCCGACGTAGTTATGTTTATTCACCGTGAGGATAAATACAATGAAAATTCAGAACGGCCCAACATTGCTGAAATTATGATTGAAAAACATCGAAATGGTCCAACTGGAAAGATTGAGCTCTACTTTGATGAGAACAAGTCATCGTTTGTTAACATTGATAAGAGCGACTACGGTGGAGGTGGTGGTACTGGAGTAGAAGATTTCTAACATGAACTCACTAGATAAACTAACCGAGCTATTCAGACGCTTCCCGGGCATTGGTCCTAGGCAAGCAAAACGGTTTACTCACCACGTTGCACACATGACCCCATCTCAACGTACAGTTCTTGCGGAAACCATTGTTTCCCTCTCAAAAAATGTGTCCCTCTGCACTGAATGCTTCCGCCTCACGGAGCAAGTTAGTGGAAGCAAGTGCTCTTTCTGCGGAGATGATACTCGCGACTCCCACACACTCATGCTCGTTGAAAAAGATACAGATGCCACCTCTGTTGAATATTCAAAAGCGTACCGTGGAAACTATTTTATTCTTGGTGGAACGGTACCAGTGCTCGATGAAAATCCCATGTCCCGTTTCCGCTCAGAGGAACTTAAACGCAAACTACATAAAGATAAGAACACTCTCACCGAGGTTGTTATTGCTCTTTCTGCAACTCCCCAAGGTGAACACACCACCGATATCTTACGGGAGTTTATTCAAAAACACTCCCCCACCCTCACTGTTAGCGTTCTCGGGCGAGGACTTTCAACTGGAAGCGAGCTTGAATACCTTGACTCTGAGACACTTACCTTCGCGCTTAAAAATAGATCATGAGCATGACAAATCTTTTTTACATAGTTACCTCGTTACTCATTGGGTATATTCTAGGTAGGGAGAGAGATAACAACAAAGCTCTTTTTAATAGAAAACTAGAAGTGTACTCTAACATTGTATACCACATTAACTCTGCAAAACATCTTCAATACGATTTGAATTTTTCGTACGGAAGATTAAAAACTTTCATGAATGAAATCAACAACCAGTATGAAAGTAAGTCTATTAAAAAAACAGATTCTTGTAGTAATGAGTTAAAGAAAATAGATAAAGCAGTAAATTTGTTAAACTATAAAGACGAGATGATTAAGTTATTTGCCCCAGCAAGATTGATTGGAAGTAAGCTTGTGATTGATGAACTACGAGAACATTTTTCCCTAGTTTTTGAATACTATTCAACAAAAGAAAAAAATGATCTAGATGCTCTTGAAAAAAGAATATCAAAAAATGTGATGGAACTAGAGCAGTTAATGAGAAAAGATTTGGGACACTTTAGGGTGCTTTCAAAGCTCCAAATTTGGTGGCATTTACGCTAGTATCCAAATCCAAATTTCTATAATCCCTAGGCTCTTGGCTTAGTAAAAAAGGAAATGTGGTGTAATCATTAGAATTAGTTACTTTACAAACAAAAACCCGCTTTGTGAGCGGGTTTTTGATTATGTTATTTAATTTTAGATATCGTTACAGTAACAAACGGTTGTCGGTGGTTTCGAGTCTTTGTGTATCGGCTCTTTGGCTTATACTTAACCACAATGACTTTCTTTGCTCGTCCTTGTTCTCCAAATGTTGCTTCAACTACTGCACCCTTAATATAGGGGGTTCCGATTGAGGTATCCTTTCCATTATCAACCATGAGAACCTTGTCAAAAACAACGGTATCACCTGTCTTGTATTCGCCTGAAAGCTTCTCAATAGTGATTGTGTCACCCTCTGAGACTTTGTACTGCTTTCCGCCTGTTTTTATTACTGCAAATTCCATAGATACCCATTGTACCTATATTTTGATATTTTGCAAGTGTATATACAAGAGGCTATATTCCCTCTTCTTTTAGCTCAGTTATGCGCTTTTTTGCCTCTTTAGAGAGCTTTTTAGGTAGAACAATATCAATGGTTACGAGCAAATCTCCGCGTTGCTTATTGCTGATCACCACCCCTTTACCGCGAACACGCAAGACCTCTCCCCAGGTAACGCCTTGTGGCACGGTTATTTCAATCGGCCCATCTAGGGTCTCAATAGTATACGTACCACCGAGGAGTGCATCGGTTAACTTCACCCCGAGCTTCATAGTGAGGTTATTTCCCTCCTTTACCAAGTGCGGATGTTTCTCAACATGAACCTTCACATACAAGTCGCCCGGATGACCGTGTGCAACCGCTTCCCCCATACCAGAGAGACGAATCATCTCTCCATGGTCAATGCCCGCAGGAATCCCCACAACTACCTCCTCTTCTCCATACAGCACACCATCACCCTTACACACGGTACATTTTTCCTTAGCAGTCTTTCCCGCTCCTTGGCAGTCAGGACAGGTTCGCTCAGTTGAGAATGTTCCAAAGAGAGATCGTTTTGCTTCATGAATTCGCCCCGCGCCATTACATCTTGAACACAAGGTCATTTCAGAACCTGGCTTTGCGCCATTTCCGCTACAGGTAGAGCAAGTGGATGTTTTTGTAACAAGTATTCTCCTCTCGCCTCCAAATACAGATTCTTTGAATGTAGCCTGAAGGTCTATTGAGATGTCTCTTCCACGTGCTTGGCGCTGTCTACCTCCTCCACCAAAAAACTCATTGAAGATATCTCCCAAGTCAACATCAAATCCTTGCCCGTTGAAATCAAAACCACCAAAGCCTCCTTGTGGTCCTTGGTTCCCTCCAAAAGTTCTTCCGTACGTATCGTACTCAGCTCGCTTCTTGTCGTCAGATAGTACAGAATACGCTTCACTCGCTTCGTTGAACTTTTTTTCGTCCCCTCCTGATTTATCCGGGTGGTACTTGTGCGCAAGTTTACGAAACGCCTTTTTTATATCGTCTTTGGTTGCCGACTTTTCAACTCCAAGAATAGAATAATAGTCTTTCATACATTAATTATGTTACGTGACAAACTCATTTCCTCAAACGAGACTCGCAGACCCACCTCCCTGAGAGCACTCCCGAATTATCATCGGGAGAGCCCTTGTGGAGACCTATTGCTTTCCTTCTTCTCCTTTTTCTTTAAACTCCGCATCACGAGTTTTAGCATCAGAGCCTGCTTGTTCATCTTTCTTCTCTTCATTCGGCTTTGCTTTTTGCATCGCTTCTCCTATTTTCTGCATTGCAGATGAGAGCGCTTCACTCTTTGCTTTTATATCCGAGAGCACATCCTTCCCCTTTACTTCATTTAGCGCTTTTATCTTTTCTTCAACATCACTCTTTACTTCCGGAGGCACTGCAGTTCCGCCATCTTTGAGTGACTTTTCTGCGGTATACACCATTTGCTCTGCCAAATTACGCGCATCAATCAACTCTTTCTTTTCTTTGTCACTTCCTGCAAATTGTTCTGCTTCCTTCTTCATTCTCTCAATCTCTTCAGGAGACAAACTTGAACTTGCTTCTATACGTATACTCTGCTCTTTTCCGCTTGTTTTATCTTTTGCCTTAACTTCAAGAATACCGTTTGCGTCAACATTGAACGTCACCTCAACCTGCGGAACACCACGTGGTGCAGGAGGAATACCATCAAGGATAAATCGCCCTAAGCTCTTATTGTCAGAGACCATAGGTCGTTCACCTTGCACAATGTGAATATCTACCTGTGTCTGGTTATCTCCTGCAGTTGAAAATACTTGTGATCGTGAAGTAGGAATTGTTGTGTTCTTTTCAATCAACTTTGTTGCAACGCCACCCATAGTTTCAATACCGAGCGAAAGCGGAATAACATCAAGCAAAAGTACATCATGCACATCTCCTGCAATCACTCCACCTTGGATAGCAGCACCCACCGCAACCACTTCATCTGGGTTTACCTCAAGACTTGGCTCTTTTCCGAAGAATTCTTTTACCGCAGTTTGAAGCGCAGGCATTCTGGTCTGTCCTCCCACCAATACCACTTCATTAATATCTGAGATTGAGAATGGAGACGCTTCAACCGCTCGCTTCGTGATTTGCATTGCACGGTCAATAAACTCTCGCGTAAGGTCCTCTAGTTTTGCTCGCGTAAGGGTAATCAGTAGGTGTTTTGGTCCATCAGCATCAGAAGTAATAAACGGAATGTTTACTTCTGTCTGAACAGCGGAAGAGAGCTCAATCTTTGCCTTCTCAGCTGCCTCATCCAGTCGTTGGAGCGCGAGTGCGTCTTTGCGGACATCTATTCCTGTATCCTTCTTGAACTCGTCTGCAAGGTAGTTAATCAGCTTCTGGTCAATATCCTTACCACCAAGGTGTGAGTCGCCATCGGTTGATTTTACCTCAACGACGTCATCACCAACTTCAAGAATAGAAATATCAAACGTACCACCACCAAAGTCAAAAATCGCTATCTTTTCATCCTTCTTTCGGTTAAATCCATACGCGAGCGCCGCAGCGGTTGGTTCATTGATAATCCTTTTAACATCAAGACCCGCAATTTTACCAGCATCTTTTGTAGCTTGTCGTTGTGCATCGTTAAAGTATGCGGGTACGGTAATAACCGCCTCAGTTATTTTTTCACCGAGCTTAGCTTCAGCGTCATTCTTAAGTTTCTGGAGAATCATGGCAGAAACCTCTTCCGGCCTGAACCATGTGTCTCCCATCTTTACTTCAATACCGCCATTATCAGACTTTCTCATTTCATATGGAACTGAAGAGAGATCCTTCTGAACTGACGCTTCGTCAAACGTGTGTCCGATAAATCGCTTAATCTGGTAGATGGTGTTTTTTGGATTCGTAACCGCTTGTCGTTTTGCAAGCTGTCCCACGAATCGTTCACCGTTCTTTGACTGTGCCACAATAGACGGCATAGTTCGTCCACCTTCTGCAGTCTCAAGCACACGAGGAGTCCCCGCTTCAACGACCGCAACCGCGGAATTTGTTGTTCCTAAATCAATACCTATTATTTTGGCCATAAATTTAATTGTTAGACGTAGTAATAATACAAACAAGTACTATTACCGTGTTGGCCCCCGAGTTGGTTGTGTGTGAATGAATAGCTCTTGAAAATAAGGAGAAAGGATAACAAAAGATGAAGTGAGTCGCTCCACCGTCCCAGTCGTACATGATGACCCACATAGAAGCAGTTTTGCTTCACCGGTCGCACTTACGCCCAAGTAGCGGGCAGAAACAAGTTTGACTGAGATGCGTTCATTAACACAAGACACCAAAAACAACCCAATAGCTTTTTTATTATCGGGAGTGATGAATGGTTTTATTAGTAATCGTTCTCGTCTTGCTAAAGCATTCATATAGTTATTATTGACTACCCTCACTCGCAATTTTCTTACTCAATACCGCGGAATACAGACTCCACGGTTACTGATTAGCATGTGTACACCATTATATTCGTTTGTCACGTATTGTCTAGTAGAAATTAACCCTTTATTAATAAGTAAATTATTTCCTTATCCCCTTTCAGACCCGCTCATTTGGAGGGGTAATGTGTTGCTTGTAATAAAGGTATTGATTGTACGTCAGTAGTAATGGAGGCCTCAAGATAGATGAGCCTATGAGGCTCATCTACTTGTGTTCTCCCTAATACAGATAGTTAAGTGTTCTTATGTCGACAAAACTGACAATTATAAATACTAATTTACAATTTACATGAAAAATAAAAACAGCAACGGAAAGAGCGAGGGGCACAAAGTCGCAATTGGAATCGGAGTAACCGCGCTAGCGGCAGCGGCAGCAGGAGCATACTTTCTGTATGGATCAACTAAAAGTCCTGCTCGAAGAAAAGCATTAAAGAGCTGGACGGTGAAAATGAAAGGCGAGATTATGGAAGAAATAGAGAATGTAAAAGAGATTACTCAAGAGACATACAATGGCGTCATTGATACAGTTTCAAAAAGATATCAGGCTCTCAAAAATATAGATCAAGATGAATTACAGGAAACAGTAAAAAGATTAAAGGGGCACTGGAAGGATATACAAAAAGAAATAAAACCTTAGTGGTTAGTTTTTGTCTCTCCAACCTTTACTTTCGGGGCTTTAATTACCTTACCATTCAGCTCGTACCCTTTTGAAACAACTGTCGTAATGATGTCGCTCTGCTTTCCATCTTCTACCGCCTCATCTCTCATTGGGTCAAATACTTTGCCTATTGGGTCTATTTCTTTTAGTCCATTATCCTCCAGAACTTTCTTTAACTGGTGTGCAATATATTCAACCCCTATTCTCCAATTCTTATCCACTTTTTCCCATGCCTCCTTGTTATTCATTGCCATATTGAAACTATCAAGAACTGGAATAAGTTCAGTAATGAGGTTTTCATTTGAAAAACGGACAAAATCTTTCTGTGCTTCCTCATCTCGCTTTCGTGCATTCACGAATTCAGCTTTTGACCTCTGCCACCCATCAAGATATTCTTGCCGTTCTTTTTGGCACGCACTCAACTGCTCTTTTAATTTTTTTATACGATTAGCTACACCCTCTTCCTCAACAATAATATCATCGTCATCCGCGTGGGTATGACCTTCATCAATACGAGAAACCGATTCTTCAGTATTCGGTTCAAGTACAGACTCATCTTGTGTATTACTTTCATCTCGAAACTGATTCATAGAGATACCATTATACGATTTTCTACGAGCATTGCAAGATAAAATCCGCCGAAGCGGATTTTATGTAGTGCTTGCAAATTATTAACGCTTTGACCACTGAGGTGCCTTTCGTGCTTTCTTTAAACCCGGCTTCTTTCGCTCCTTTGATCGAGAATCACGAGTGAGTAAACCTTTTCGTTTAAGTTCAGGCCTATACAGCGTTGCGTTGATTTCATTGAGCGCTCTTGAGATACCATGGCGAAGTGCCTCAGCTTGAGCATGTACTCCACCTCCCTTAAGCACTGCGGTCACCTTTAATTTTGGAGCATCAGTAATGAACGCTTGGT
The DNA here is from genome assembly GCA_964436015.1 of uncultured Candidatus Saccharibacteria bacterium. Lineage (GTDB taxonomy): Bacteria > Patescibacteriota > Minisyncoccia > Phycocordibacterales > JBBDJV01. The sequence continues at coordinate 115,222 of CAYTAR010000001.1, forward strand.
GAACAATAGTCTGTAATTCTTTTGTTGGAAAATACTGCTCCAAAGTTCTTTTGTTCAAAGAAAAAGAAGTTTTACTTGCTTCAACAACTCGTACTCGAGCAGTAGCGGTTTTTCGTCTTCCAATTGCTTCAATGTAAGTTTCTTTGTTTGACATATTATTCAGAAATTATGAGGTTCTTTAACATCACTGCGCGCAACTTGTTTGCAGGAAGCATATTCTTAGTTGCTGTGCGAAGCGCTTCAGCATATCCCTTCTTTGTAATCATTTGATCAAGTGTCTGCAACTTGAGTCCTCCTGGGTATCCAGTATAGGTAGTGTACACGGTGTCATCCTTCTTTTTCTGTGTAAGAGAAAGTTTACTTGCATTCGTAATTGAAACAGTAACCAAAGGAGCTTTGTTTCGTGCAAATTCAACTGAATTTTTTCCCATGAGCAAAGTTGCAGCTTCACTAGCTACTCGTCCCATTTTCTTTCCTGTTGCGTCTATTGTGTATTTCATATTAAACAAAAGCTATATGAGCCATTTTTGCTCCATCTCCAAGTCTAATTGGTAACTTTACTATCCGTGTGTACCCTCCTTTTCTATCAACATACTTCGGTGCAAGTGTATCAAAAATTTTCTTTACTGCAACCGGGCTTCCCAATCGAGCTGAAACCAACCTTCGTGAAGAAAGAGTATTTGCTTTTCCAGCAGTAATCAACTTTTCAACAAATGGACGCAACTCCTTTGCTTTTGCTTCAGTGGTTTCAATACCTTCATGCAGTACCAATGAGCGCGCCAAACTCTTCAAAAGAGCCTTTCGCTGTGAGGCAGATCGTCCAAATTTTCGTACATTATCGTGGTGTCTCATGGTAAGTTTATTTATTGTTTGAGCTCAAGTCCGAGATTCTTGAGTGATGTCTTTATCTCATCAAGACCTTTTTCTCCCATTCCGTCCAATTCAAGGATATCTTCTTCTGTCTTTCGTACAAGACCTGCTACTGTTTTTATTCCCGCATCAGTAAGCGCAGTGTGTATTCTGCTTGAGAATTCAAGATCTTCAATCTTCTTCTTAAGCGCATTTGAATTTTCTCCTGACTCAGACTCATCTCGCTTTAGCTCTTGAGCAAGCAGAGCTGCATCACCTGATTCATTTTCTTCTTTAAATCCAATGATAGCCTTAAGTTGGTGTACCATAATCTCAACAGATTGTTCAAGCGCAACTCGAGGAGCAATGATTCCGTCGGTTTCAATGTTGATTCTGAGACGATTGAAATCAGTACGATCGCCAACACGCATGTTCTCTACTTCGTAGTTAACTCGTCGTATTGGGGTAAAAATAGCATCAAGAGCAATAACTCCAATATCTACTCTATCTTCCTTCATTACCTCTTTAGGAACATATCCAATACCTCTTTCAACGGTCATCTCTACCATAAGTTCTGCTGACTTTGAAGTAAGTTCCGCAATGTGCTGTTCAGGATTAAGAATTTCTACCTGACCTGGAGCATTGATATTTTTTGCAGTTACTGTCTGAATACCTTTCGAAGTAATAGTAAGTTGTTGTGGTTCATCAGTAAGAAGTCTAACTCGTACCTTCTTAAGGTTGAGGAGAATAGTGATAACATCCTCTCGCACACCCTCAACAGTTGAAAATTCGTGCGGTACTCCATCAATCTTTACTGAGGTGATTGCTGCACCTGGTAGAGACGAAAGAATAATTCTTCGGAGTGAGTTACCAAGAGTGTGTCCGTACCCAGGGTACAAGCCATCTATTTCATAGATTCCTGTGTTGCCCTCTTCTTTAACAACTTTTGGTTTTGATGGAAGTACAATGCTATAGTCTGGCATAGTGATATTTATCGCACTAAATTTATAAAGTTAAACAATTATACATTAATTATAAAATTCGTCAATTGTGGATGATACGACCACCCAACAGTTACCTCCTTATCTACTATAAAATTGCAACACTGCGTCCATGTCAAACAGTTGTTCTCCTAACTGTGGACGAGGAACACCCGTTACAACTCCGGTCATCTTCTCAACATCAAAGGTCAACCACTGTGGTGCAGTATAATTCTTTGTTCTTTCCGCAACAGTAGCGAAAAGTGCGCTCTTCTTGCTTCCCTCTCTAATCGTAATCACATCTCCTTCTCGCACAGAATATGATGGAATTGTAATACGTTTTCCGTTTACAAGAATGTGTCCATGAGACACAATCTGACGAGCGAGAGCTCGAGTATGAGCTAGACCTAGTCGATGAACGACGTTATCTACTCTTCGTTCTACGTTTTCAAAAAGTTTATCAGTAGTTTTAACTCCCTTTGTACGAATAGCATCAACTACATAATTGAAAAACTGCTTTTCTCTCAAGCCGTAAATATATCGCATTTTCTGCTTCTCAAACATCTGCTTTTTGAATTCAGACATTGTGTTTCGCTTTCCTTTTTTCTCGCCACGAGTTTTAGAGAGCGCAAACTTAGCAGTTTGAGTTTTCTCAAAAATAGGAGCTCCAAGTCGTTTTGCAATTTTGTATTTTGGTCCGGTAATCATAAAAATAAAATTATACTCTTCGTGGCTTTTTAGCACGAACACCATTGTGCGGAACTGGTGTAATATCTTTGATAGACAACAGGTTAATTCCCTTTCCAGCAAATGCTCGGATAGATGACTCACGTCCAGAACCAACACCCTTAACTATAACTGCTACTTCCTGCATACCGATTGAGGTTGCTTGGTCAGCAACTAATTCTGCAACTTTTGCAGCTGCGAACGGAGTCCCCTTTTTCGCGCCTTTAAATCCAATCGCTCCTGATGAAGACTGATATATTGAATTTCCACTTGCATCTGTGAGGGTCACTATAGTGTTATTGTAAGTTGCTTGAACATACAATCGCCCTGAAGCAACCTTCTTTTTGATAGTTCGAACAGCCCCAGATGACGCTGATCCTCCTGTATCTCCACCCTTTGTAGCTATCTTTACCTTACCCATTTGTTCGTCTGATTAGTGATTATTTCTTATCAACGGCCTTACGTCCTGAACCCATTGTCTTTCGAATATTACCCTTTGAGGTACGACAATTTGTTTTTGTTCTCTGTCCCCGTGATGGCAAACGACGCGTGTGCCGTGTACCCCGGTATGACTTGATATCTTTCAAGCGCTTTATATTTGAAGAGACTTCTCGTCTCAAATCTCCTTCTAACCTTAATGTTTCAATTACCTCTCTTATCTTTTGTTCCTCTTGCTGAGAAAGTGCATTTGGTTTTGCGCCAAATTCCACACCAGCTTGAGTTAAAATTTTCTGTGCGCGAGAACGTCCGATACCATACACCGCTGTCAAGGCGATTTCCATTCTCTTTTTTTCTGGAAGTGTAATACCAAGTACTCTCATAACTATCCTTGTCGTGCCTTATGGCGCGGATTCTTTTTATTAATCAAAAACAAGCGTCCACGACGTCGGACGATCTTGTCATCTGGACTTCTCTTTTTAATTGATGATTTTACTTTCATAAATACGCAATAAAACAGAGCACGCTCTGTTTTACTTTTTACAAACGCTTGATCAGACGGTGTTTTTCACCATACTGATCCATTTCAACGACAACCTTGTCTCCTACGAGAACACGAATTCTAAATCGTCGCATCTTGCCTGCAAGGTACGCTTTGATTTCTACACCTGTGGTCAACATAACACGAAAAGTCGCATTTGGGAGCGATTCTATGACCACTCCTTCTGCAGTTTGTTGTGTGTTTACTGTCCCCATGTGAAAGTTAGCGTCTCGCTATACTAACAAAGTACTAAAATAGAGTCAAGTACCCTGTGTATAAGCGAGCCACCATACTAGTTGTCTTCAAGTACTTTTACTCGAATTCGAGCCTCCCTATCGGGCAGGACATCCTGCCAAAACGGACGTACGGTAATTTGAGCCGTTTTTATCTCTCTGTGATTCTTTAATATGGCCTCACCATCAGATTTGAGCTTACCTACGAGGTCTTTCTTTAGAGCTTCTTCATCAAACTTCCACACTAAACGAGCTGGCCCGCTCAATGTGAAAGAAAACTGTGTATCTGTTGAAGGTTCAATTGACGCTTTATCAAGAACAGAGAATGTTAAATCAGCAGGATTCATAAGCTGTATTGGTTCCCCTTCGTACGAACCGATAGTTTTTTCAGCAACATACTCAGACAGATCATCTTTATTAAATATAAACGCATGCGCATACGCTTTCTCTGTCACTATTAACCCGTTCTTATCACTACTGTCTCTATTAGGAAGAGACTCAAATGAGGTAAAAATAGCATCGTCGTACAACACAAAACCTTCAGGAAACTGAGTCATGATATCTCTCCTAACGCTTTCAAGTAATTCTTTCTGTAATTCCTGCTGTGCAGCAGCAACTAATTCTGGCGTTGCAACATTTACCTCTCCTGAAAATCCTCCAGTTATAGGAGTAGTAGAACGTGCGTAGAACTTTGCGTATCGGGGGTCACCTTTGAATCCTGGTATAGTAAAATCTGTTTGGCCGATATTATACTGCTCTCCTGGAGAATCAGCATACACGGTAACCTCAATACTTCCTGGTACAGGTTCAGATCCAGCAACAGTCTTCATCCCTGGAACCACAACTGAACGGTCAATTCTGTATATGAGTCCGTTTGGATCCTCAAAACGAGTATTGGTAATTAAACGTTGAGGCTGAGTGCTAAATGTATTATAGATAACGATTGTTCCAGAAGCTCTCTTTTGCACCAATTCACGCCCTGTTGCAGGAACGGTTTTAGATAACTCCTGAGTAACTACAGCGGTCTGATACGCAAGATCTGTGGGTGATTGTGGATTAAGGTATGCAATACCAGTATCATCTATTCTAACCTCAGCGTGATTTATCGTAACATCCACGCGCGCTCCGGAAAAAAGCATTGAAAGCAAAAATAGTCCTCCCACAACCAAGAAAAGGATGATAATCCACATGAGTTTTTGCGACTTCCTTCGCTGAGGGTATTCCCTACGTGGCGGAGTTTCTCGAGGAACATTCGGACTCGATGTTGAAGAACTGGAGGTACTGCCTGTATTTTGTTGATTCTCATTCTCAATAGGAAGACGGATGCGCTTTCTATGATGATGCTCTATTGAAAGGTCCCGAATGCTTTTTCGGTTTGGCGGAACTACATCTTGTACTAGAGGTTTTGGCATTTTTTTAGATCATTAACACTATGTATATATAGTAACAGAAATACAACATCTATTCCATCGGTTTTTGTGGATTCGGTTGCATATTTACAACCGTATCTAGAAATAGACCACCAACGGTCAAGAAGACGTCTCGAGTAACCCCTTGATTATACCGAACAAAAGGAGAAAGCGTTTGCTCACGCACAAGAACGATTGTGTACTTTTCTCCATTAAACTCATATCGTGTGGTGTTACCTAAAGATGAAAACCGTGAAAACCACTCATGTGTTTGTTTATCAGCCAAAATAAAAATTTGTTTTGGCATTGTACCTGATGATTCTACAGACGTAATAACTGATTCAAAAAATTCTTTAAGCTTCTCAACCGCCTGCGTGAGTACCCGTTCCACCTTAATTCGCGATTTTGAATCCAGAGAATCATTTGCGTACATAGAAAGCATTGAAACTGCCTCCTCTGCTACGGTGGTGAATTGTTTTGAGACTTCCCTGATCAAAACATTTTTTCCTACAGGTGCAGAAAAAACCTCCTTAAGTACCCCATCACGAATAACTGACACATCAGTAACTTCTCCACTCATATCAATCATTGCAAAATTATTCTCTGCAACAAAATTATCGCGCAATACTGAGAAGGATGCGAGCGGAAATGTATGAAATACAATGTCACGAACCCCAAATGCGGATTCTATAATTGAAGTAACTTCCTCCCGTATCTGTTTTGAAACTACGCTTAAAAATATAGCAGTATCAAGCACTTTTGACTTTTTATTGTACGGATCAGATACTTCATACCCATTCAGCTTCACCTGCACCGTAGCGTGGTCTATCACGGACAAACTATCGCTCGTATTAAGTATCTTCTTTTTATGTTCTTCAGAAAGGAAATCATCTATCTCCTTTTGAGTAATTTTTTGAAGCATTTCAGGGGTAAGTTCAAATGAATCCGTCTGTTCAAAATGTATTCTTCGTGTTTGAGACATAAACCACGGAGACGCAAACAAAACGAGCACGTGTTTAATGTGTTTGTTGCGAAGTGGAATAAAATTAAGATGCGGAACCCCTTCCTTACTCAACATATCAACAACACCGACAAGCGCTGACTTCATCGCATGATAGAAATCATCAAAATTCTTGTAGTCTTTGAACGCAATCGGCGCACGGTAGGTGTACAGCACTATAGGGCGATCATGACGAGAAGTGCACATGAGTGATGCACCCACAGAACCACTTGCGATATCAAATACAATCGCCACTTCTTCGTGTTTGTGTCGCGAGAAAGAAAATGCCATATTACTTTATTGTACACTGGCAGGGGTTCTTACCAAACAGAGATATGTGGTTAAGAAAGAATTGCCTTAATTCTTCTGACACCAGCAGACGACGCCTCTTCCTTTTGAATTTTGAATAATCCAAGTTCGCGCGTATTTGTCACATGCGGACCACCACAGAATTCTTTTGAGTACGCTGACTCAATTGAATCACCGGTGTAGTATACAGAAACCTCATCTCCATATGCATCACCGAAAAAATGAAGCGCTCCTGTTTTTTCTGCTACACTTTTAGGAAGAATGACCGATTGCATAGCCAAACCTTCTTGTATCTTTTCATTTACTATTGATTCAACCTGTTTCTTTTCTTCATCAGTCATTTTTTTATCATGTGTAAAATCAAATCGAAGACGCTCTGGGGTAATATTTGAGCCCTTTTGCATTACATGATCTCCGAGAACATCGCGTAGTGCTTGGTGAAGAAGGTGAGTGGCGGTATGGTACTTTATCACCTGCGGGTTACCTGCGTCCGCTAACCCACCCTTGAATTTCCCCGCGCTGGCGGTTCGTGATAATTCTTGATGCTTCTCAAATTCCTTTTGAAAAACAGTTGAGTCAACCTCTATTCCCTTCTCTTTTGCTAACTCAACAGTTAACTCAAATGGAAAACCATAGCTCGCGAATAGATTAAAAGCATCAGTGCCTGTTACTTCTCCACGCTCAACATGTTTTTGAAACTGACGACTTCCCTCTGCTAAGGTCTTTCTGAACTTCTCTTCCTCATTTCGTATTATTTGGATGATTTCTTCACGCTTCAAAAACATGTGTGGGTATACATCCCTATACCTCTCTATTACTACCTCAGAAACATGCACCAATGTTTCTTGAGGACAAGTAAGTACGTCAATATGTCGCATTGCACGCCTCAACAACCTTCTTAAAATGTACCCTTGATCAGTGTTGGAAGGTAGCACTCCATCACTTATCAAGAAAACAGATGAGCGAATGTGATCAACCACAATTCTCTCACTCTTAGTATTATGTGTGCTCGCATGAGTCTTAATCACTGAAACTAGTGGCTCAAAAATATCGGTTTCAAAAACATTATTTTTACCCTGAAGAGTCATTACGAGACGTTCAAACCCTGATCCAGTATCAATATTTTTACGCTCAAGTTCACCGACGACCACGCCGTCCTTCTTCACATATTGCATGAACACATCATTCCAAATTTCAACCACCTGCTGATTATTGTCGGCTTCTATGTATTCGTCGCGGGTCAAATCTCCCAATCCTTCAGGGGTTACATCATAAAACATTTCTGAGTCAGGACCACATGGACCATTATTCCCCGCACTCCACCAATTCTTACTTGCTGGCATAAAGTAAATGCGATGCTCAGGAATGCCTAATGACATCCAGATTTTTTTTGCTTCTTCATCACGAGGTGCGTCCTGATTACCCTCAAAAACAGTTATGTACAGACGGCTGATATCCAAACCAAAACCCTCAGTCTTTGAGGTTAGTAATTCAAAACTCCACTCTATAGCCTCTTTCTTAAAATAATCACCGAGGGACCAGTTTCCGAGCATCTCAAAAAACGTTAGATGCGTATTATCTCCAACCTCATCTATATCACCCGTGCGAACACACTTTTGGTAGTTTACCAAACGAGCACCTTGAGGGTGTGGGGCTCCCAATAAGTATGGTACGAGAGGTTGCATACCAGCAGTAGTAAAAAGCACTGAGGGGTCATTTTCAGGCAAGAGCGAGGCTGAAGGGATAACCACATGTCCTCGTTTTTCAAAAAAAGAAAGGAATCGCCTACGAATTTCATCAGATTTCATATCGCGAATTGTAGCAGAGGACGGGTTTTTGCTCAAATATGAATTTTCCTATTTGAGTGCGAGCACAAACATTGAAACTGCTATACCTAAAAATAGAACCGCCATAAAACGTTCAAGCAATTTTGTTGGAAGCTTTGACGCAACCATTGGAGAAATTTTTCCTGAAATGAGAACGGCAGGCACCGTCCACACCAAAATATTCCACGGCACTGAAAGGCTACTCTCAGAATAAACTGAGATGCCAATATGTAAAAGTGTTGCGCTAATCGCTGTTACTGCAACAATTCCATGACTTGTTCCTATCGCGATTCGTGTAGGAATTCGAGAAAGCATCATAGAGGTTAATCCGAGCTCACCTGCCCCAAACCCAACAGACCCTTGAAAGAAACCGCCGATTCCGAATCCGAAAAATCGCTTTGCGTGACCATGAATACTTCTGCAGTAACGGTATTCTTCACCATCAACAGTTTTTTTCACCACAGCCTCTTCACTTGGAAGTGCACAATTCATTACACTTCCTATCAGTGGCGTACGTCGGTGGTTCCGTAGCCGTTCCTCAAAGAAAATGAATACAGCTGAAATAAGAAGTAATCCTGCAATCATAATTAAAATAATGGACTCAGGAACTAGTGTAGCCATAATGACTCCACCAAAAACAAACGGGAGCATCCCGGCAATTGCGTATAGAGCTATTCTCGTGTCAGTCAGACCAAATAGGTAAAAGGACAATGCGGAGCTCGCTAGTCCAAACGATTCAGTAATTAAACCGACCATGACACTTTCAATGTACGAAAGCTCGTATGCAAGTAATGGAAAAATTAAAATAAAAAATGGAACAAAGAGCGCAGCTGAACTAATACCAATCATATTTATTGAAAGAGAAATCAAAAAAGCAATTGGAAACAACCACCACAGCTCAAACCAATACCCTATCGGCTCTGTATGTTCACCAATAACAAAACTGAAGCAGGCAACTGCAACCAGCACAAGGATACACAATCCAAATACATGCTCCTTTGAGAATATGTGCAATCTATCCATCACATTTGATTGTACCCCATCAGACGTGAGAGAACTGTTTATAAACCTACACTAATGAATACTTTTCAAGCTCAATAATATCACTCTCAAGTGCAGATAAACCTTCCTTATAAAACTCTTTGCTTCGCACATCAATACCAATTGAAGAAAATATTTCTTCAGGTTGCATGCTTCCGCCGAGCGACAGAAACTTCATGATGCTTTCTCGATACTCAGGATTTTCTTTATATCGTTTAAACAACGCTCGCGAAACGATATATCCGAACGCATACGCATGCACGTAGAATCCGTAGCGCAGATGTGGCCACAACACAAAACAGTACCCATCATCCACAGTAAGCGCATAGGATTCACCTAAATACGATTGCAAGTGTTTTGTCATAAGCTCTGCCATAACACCGTGACTCTGCATTCCCTTTTCGCGAACAAGTGTGTGCAGTTCAAGCTCATAGTTGAATACCGCGACTTGCCGAAAGACAGTTGCTATTCCTTCGTTAATCTGTGCATCAAGCAACACCACTTTTTCTTCATCAGTACTCCCCTTTAGCTGCGCATCAAAAGCAAGTTGCTCAAAAAAAGTACTTGCTACCTCAGCAACAGAAATAGTGTACGCTTCATACAACGGACCTTGCACCTTACTTTCCTCTGAGTGAAATGCATGCCCCATTTCATGCGCAAACGTAGAGTGACTTCTAGGTGTATTATCGTGATTAAGTAACACACTCGTCGGGACCGAGTGACCACTTGAGCAAAACGCACCTCCTCGCTTCCCCATTCTTGGAAACACGTCTACCTGCCCTTGCTCTACAAAGTAGGTCAGCAACTCCTTATACCGAGGATGAAAATTCCCAAAAACCTCTTGTAACTCTCGATAGCTCTCTTCAAAGGGAATTTCTCTGGTAATGGTTCCCACTCCAACATTTCTGTCGCAATACCGCAGTGTGTCTTGTTGTAAATGTTTTGCGTGAAGCCTTCCGTAGCGATGTGCGATAGAAAAACTTTCTGTTACCGCCGAAACAAGCGTCTGAACTGTGCGATCATCATTTTGGTACGACAACACCGTCTGGCTGTAAGGCGCGCTAAAACCTTTCATTTCATCAGTTATTTTCTTTGTGAGAATAACCGAGTTGAGCTCCGCCTCAGCTAGGGGTGCATCTTTTTTTGTTTCCTCAATAATCAAATTAGCGAAAGCATCCCGATCAGCATAATCTTGTATACCCCCCGTCTTTTGACTGGCAACCGCGAGCGGTATTGTTTCCCCCTTCCATGATATCGAGCGCTTGTTTGTAGCCTTTTCTCTTGTTTGAACAAACAACTCTTTTCCAGGAATTGAAAGCATTTGTATGGCATGCTCAACGTCATCACCAAGCACGTGGTTAACAATTTTCTTTTGCGTATCAACAAGGTACGTAAAATTTTCAAGTCCATTCTCCTCAAGGATTTTTTTTGAAATACCAGCAATCACTTTTGTAGTCCACGTAAGACTACTTGAGAGTCGTGTATAGTGTTCGCTATAGCGTGTTGAGGCAGATAATACCGCATCGTTTCCACTCTCAATACTTTCTCGTAAACTAAAGTAGCGAAGCGGTTTTGCGGAATCAAGTATTCCACAAATTTTCTCATATTCATGGAGAAATTCTCCACACTCATCTACGCGTAGCATTTCTTTCCCTTTGAATCGCGTATTGAATTCTTCAACCGCCTGTCTGTCATGTTCCGCGTCACACTCTATTTCCAAATCGGTGTCGCTTTGGTACCACAGAGTCATATCCCATTCTGTTTTCATATATATTTCTTTATTACTTTAAAATCCTCTAGCAAAACCGATTTTTGAGAGCCATTATATAACGCTGCGGCGGGATGATATAGCGGAATAATCACTAGCTCTCTCCCATTGATTCTGGTCGTATATACCTTACCATGTGTTTCTCCAATTGACGGTATCTCAATCTCGGGACAATACCTTTTTAGTATGTACTGCATCGCATGGCGCCCCAGTGTCGCAATAACGTTTGGCTCGATTATATCTATTTGCCTATCAAGAAATGGTGCATATAGATCAATCTCATCGGGTGTAGGATCTCTATTCTCAGGAGGTCTATCTTTTACAATATTAGTTACAAAGACACTTTCACGAGGAAGATTGATACTTAATAGCAGCTCATCAAGTAATCTGCCCGACGCACCACAAAACGGTTTCCCTGAGAGTGCTTCCTTTTTACCTGGTGCCTCACCAATAAACATAATGTCCGCATCAATAGTACCCTCCCCTAGTACAGGCAAAAATTTATTTTCAATTCGGTAGCGGTAGAGCGGAGACTGACTGAACGCACACACTTCTTCCTTTACCAGATTCATAGCCTCAACCTTTGTGCTCATAGCGATCCTTCTCCGGTAAGTAGAATTACCTTCGCGTGTGTGCCTCCCCTGTTGTAGTCGCCGACAGTTCCATCACTCTTAATCACTCGATGGCACGGAATATGTTGGTTGTAATTTTTCTTCAAAATGGTTCCCACTGCACGAAATGCTTTTGGTGATCCTGCCTTTTCTGCCACTTGTCGGTACGTCAGTACGCTACCTTTGGGAATACGCGCCACCACCGCGTGTACTTTTTCAGTAAATGTCAGGGGTCTACTTTTTTGTCTTATTTTTTTCATGCTTTGAAATATCGTCTCGAACCGCTTTGCGGTACTCACAGTAATCACACTCACTCCCTGGCTCCGGAATGACTTCTTGTTCAAGTGTGTTCTTTATTTCAAAAAGTGTCTTTTCAATCCAATCTGCATTACCAATATATGGAATAAGAGTAATATCAAATTCAAGCTTCGCGTCAAATGCTTTTCTGTCCTTTTTTCCATTTGCATATACGAAGTAACCTGTATCCGAAACTGTAAATCCCTTTTGGCGAAGCAACCACTGGTACACCTCCATCTGTCGCTTGTATCCAATGTGCCATGTGTCATTAAGACTTACTATCTCTTCATCTTTACTAGTAGACTTATAGTCAACCACAATCAACTCACCTGCGGGGTTAATCCAAATATCATCCACTGCACCAGTCACGGTAAAGCCAGTCTTTTCATGGACACACTGAATACCTTTAAAATTTTCTCTCCATACGTCAATATCTTTATGTGAAAAAGGCACTGCTTCAATACCATACGCTTTCATCAACGGATGTGTGGTCTCTTGAGTTCGGTGAATATCAAATTCTTTCTTAAGTAGAGCATCAACGGCACTATTCAGTGCGAAAGGAAAACCGGGCGGTCGAGCAGTTCCCAGTTTGGCATCAATAAAAAAACATCTTGGGCACTCAATGAACAGGTCAATTTTTGAACGTGACAGCTTAAATCTTTCTCCACCGTAATTCCACTGTGGGTTTCGATGCGGTTTGTAGTACTCTGACATATAGTAAGTATAGCAAATTCGTCCACGCAATAAAAAACCCACTTCATGAAAGTGAGTTTTTTATTGCGTAGGTATTATCAGGACAACTCTTACTCTTGAGCTGTGGTTGCCTCCTCTGTTGTTGTTTCTGTTGTTTCCTCAACAATTACGGCGTTTTCTGTAGTGGTAAATGATGACATGATTACCTCACCTTCACTATCTACAAGTAGTAAATCTTTTTTATGATCAAAGGTGCCATCTCCGTCATCATTGAACACGGTAATGTAATTTCGTCCACCAGCAACTGTCGCGCGGAGTAAATGTACAGTTACCGCATCATACTCTCCGACAGACAGACGCTGTACTCCGAGAATGTTTCCTGGAAGTCCGTTCCTATCTTCTTGAACCGCAACCCATCCTGTCTGCTTTAGTGCGATTGAATCAACAACCACTGTTTCTCCTGCTGGCTGATCAGACACTCGGATCGCAATTTGAGCCGGCTCACTTACTGATGTCTGTGTACCGGTAATTGCAACTGGGGTTACTGATTTTGATGATTCTTTTTCTTCATTATTTATATTTTTCTGCTCCGAACGAGATATGTCAGTAGCATTCTCAGGAGACGCATTACCCTGACCACCAAAAGTAATCCACCCAAAACCAAATCCAACAATCAAACTGACAATGGTGATTACCACTATTTTATTATTTTCTTTCGAGTCACTCATAGACTAAATATTAAATTACTAATCAGATACTGGTATAGTACGCCGATTAACGAGGAATTGCAAATAAAGCATATTTGAAGCCCTACACTAGCTCTTTGGCAGAGGAAGTGTGCACACTTTTTGAGCCTCGGCAATAACTGCGGACGACTTTTCTTTTCCAATACCTATTTCTTGCAAAACCGTATCATTGTCTTGAACCGCGTTGCATAGCACAACATTATGTGCGAGTAGAGCCTCTTTGTCTTTTTGTGACAATGTAGTGAGACAAGTAATCGGATGAAGCCCAGTGCGCTCTATCCAATCTTGTAAATTACCCTTAGCAGGATAGCTCCAACTCATGAGCTGTATACCTACACATTCTGCGTACGCAATCGCCTCATGAGTGAATTTAGTATTAGTAATTACCATTCCTTTATTCATGGTACGCCTTACTCCTCCGTACTCAAACGATTCTGTACGCAAGTCATCAAAACGAGCTTTCATATAGAGAGCAGTGCGTACATCTGACTTAAAGCCATGTCGATTGTGAAATTTTGCTTCAACAAACACAGTTTCCTGTGGTGAGTACGCCACTACATCTATCTCGTGTGCAACACACTTACCCTGAAGCACCTGCCCCGTTTCTGCGTGGTACCCATCTTTTTTAAACAACTCAGCAATGTAGCGCTCAAAAGGAAACCCCGAAGGACCAAACGAAAGCAACGCGCGTCGGAGTGAGTACCGAGCAGCAGATTCGCTATTAGTCCGTCTCAGTACTTCAAATGCATGCTTATATATTGCGTACGTGGTTAAACCAGGACGCAACTCAGCTTGTATATGTCTTACAATATCCTCAACAATATCTGGATTTGCACCAGAGCGAGCAAGTGAATGACGAAGTTTTTCTGGATCAAAAAGTTCTTCTTCTCCAGTCGCTTTTTTAATGTATACTTCTTCCATTACACAAGTATAGCAAATACATCAATCTATTTCATTTACATTACAATCCCCCCTCCGATAAGTGTGGTCCCTGAATACATGACGAGTGACTGACCAGAAGGAATACTTGAAACTGGATACGTAAATCTAACAGTAGCAGTTCCATCATCATGAGGTGTTACAGAAGCAGTGTATAATTCTTGACGATATCTAAAACGAACAGAAACACTTAATGATTCTTTTGGAGCGCCTCCCTGTATCCAGTTTACATTCTCAATTGTTATTTCAGACCTACTGTCAGGCAACATTCCCTCTTCGTCTTTGTGCGAAACGGTTATACTGTTTCTTTCCACATCCTTACGTATTATAAAATATGGCACATCAGTAGGTGTTTTTCGGGTTATAGTAAAACCGTGTCGTTGGCCAATAGTATAAAACATTGCCCCGTCATGAACTCCAATCACTTCTCCGTCAGTATTGTATACATTTCCCTTCTCTTGCATTACAAAATGTGACAAAAATTCCTTTAAATCAATTTTACCCACAAAACACAGTCCCTGACTATCCTTTTTCTCAGCAGTTATCAAACCATTTTGTTCTGCAATGCGTCGTACTTCTGTTTTCTCAATCCCGCCCACAGGAAAAAGAATACGTGACAGCTTTTCTTGAGTAAGCGTCCATAAAAAATACGACTGGTCCTTATTTTGATCAAGTCCCATAGAAAGGTTGTACACACCATCTCGGTTCGTTACTTCAGCATAGTGTCCCGTTGCAACATAGTCAGCACCATGTGAAAGCGCCCACTCTAAAAATGCGCCAAACTTAACCTCTTTGTTACAAAATACATCAGGATTGGGCGTGCGTCCTGATTTGTATTCATTGACCATATAATCAACTACTTCCTTTTTATACACATCCTCAAGGTTAAGTGTTTTAAATGGAATACCGATATGCGCGCACACCCGCATTGCATCAAGACGATCTTCCGTTGCGGTACAAGTAATCCAATCCGGTTGCCATACTTTTATAAACACACCCGTTACGTCGTACCCCGCCTCTTTAAGCAAGAGTGCAGAGACGGACGAATCTACTCCTCCGGACATACCGACAAACACTTTTTTCTTTTCGGTAGACATGCACGTATACTATCATTCCTCACAAAAATAAAAAGCCACCACTGCAAGAAAATGCAGTGGTGGTAAATTGCTCACGAAACAACGACCGGAACTTCCCTCTCCACGTGAGGAGGATTGAGCACGTAGTAAAACGAATGCCACAACAAAGTGAGACGTTGCCGAACGCGCGCACGTTCATGCTTGAGTAAACCGTATGATATCGGCGGAATGTCAAAACCATATTGCCACGCAGTGTCGTGACTGAGTTTGAATTTTAGCAACAATTCAGGTGAGTACGAACTACCCGAAAGCAAACAAAGTACGCATGTTTCTGACCCAGTGATATCAAGCCTGACATCATTGAGCACCCGAGACAACTCAGAATTACTGTACTTGAGCTTTCGAAGGTGCTTGTACCCAGCAACAACCCGAGAGACGAGTGTTCTCGCAGAGTCCTCACTCATACCGTCCATGAGTGCATAAGTGAGCAAATCGCTTTCAAGCTCACCTGATGATTGAGTCGGCATATCAGTTTTCCTTTAATTGAGGGTTAACTATCTATTCACACTATACAATGCATAATATTTTTGTCAAAAAAATCAGCGAGTTGTTCACTCGCTGATTTGAATTGTATCCCACGCATCAGTGCGTAGGCACTGGCACAAGCTCCCACGCGAGCTTCTGCCACAGAGAAAGAGTGGAAACTTCACTGTCGGTCTCCGACCTGAACCCGTACAGAGTTGGATTTGTAACACCCAGTTCTCTGACAAGCTCATCACTGAAGAGGGACCTTAGTCCCAGATCCCAAATGCCCGACTCAGCCAACACATCTAGGATGTGAAGCCGATCATGTTTTTCAAGGATACGAAATCCTTGAATTACACACTCTGCAATGCGGAGTGTTGAGTGATGCTCACCATGGGTGAGCAATTTCAAAAGGAGCTCATTGCTCCAATTTCCTGTGTTCGTTCCTGTGTTCGTATTAGGATTCATATTCAGTTTTTTTGTACACCAGTACTAACGTATAGTATAACATAGTTATTGTACTATGTCAATATCAATAAAATGCTTATTTTAAGCCTCAGAAAATACCCAAGGTTAAACCTTGATATATTCAAAGTTTAACTTTGTGGAAAAAAGATAGAAAAAACAGCGACCAGTGTGTGATCGCTGTTTGTTTGGCGGAACGTCATCGGCTATTTCGTGAACAGGCCTTCATTCGCCGACCGCCAAAATAGAAAGAGCTGGTAGCAGTACACACATCGGTGACATTAATTCATTCGCCACCAACCCTAAAAACATACAAAGAACAATTGGTGCGTCGCAAGCCTTGCTTGCGACGCACCCCAGGAGAACATGGCAGCGTTCGCATACAGCATTACTGTCTTCGTTCTCCCAAATTTTGAGCCGGTCTGTGAACAGACCGGCAGAGGGTACCTCTTTCTTCGCAATCAATTTCCGTCTCGCCCTCTTCACGAAATCCATGTTGTAGCGATACATCACTACAGAAGATTCCCTGAAGAAGGTCCCTCGCACGACTTCGCGCGAGGGACCAGTGTTGGTACAGATTCCATATCGTAAACATATACTCCATCGTACCGAACACAAACTTTCCCTGCCACTGTGTGAACACAGTGGCAAGGAGTTATAGTTGATGCAGTGTCATTTCGTTTGCATGGTTCCGGTCGCATCAACAAAGAACAAAGTGTCCCCGCCCTTGTCAAAGGGCGGGGTGGCAGGTTCATGGAAGTCTACGAAGAACATTCAACAGTTCGAACCAACCAAAGTTACACCAACACGGCGCTCGATTCCCGCTCCTCTTCAAGAGACACTAGGTCTTGGTCGGGCTCGTGTGTTTCCTCGTCAGATTCCACAATCCCTTCCGGAACAGGCATATCTCCATCTTCCGGCGGACGGACTTTTGGCATTGGCGCAGGATATCCTTCCATAGTGCGCCACTTCCAATACAGCCATTCGGCAAACTCCGTAACTGTCCGCCAGTAGGCCTGCTTGTTCAAGTGCCCCTTCATCCACTTGCGCTTACCCTTGCACTGTATCGTGCCCGACTCAGTCTCAATCACGTATTTCCCAGTCTTTTTATTCTGGGTGAACTTTCCAGGCACAAGCGGATACTCTGCTCCTTCCGAGGTTACCAGAACCGGGTACGGGTGTTTGAGGTAGTACATCTCGCGATTTTCACGCAAGCGAATGCCCCAGAACCCGTCTTTGAACTTGGTGAACATGTCACCGGCCTGGAAGAACGCCTGCCTTGCTTCCGGATTGAATCCGAGATTCTCTCCACGACGTGCCCGAGGGAACGAACCGTTCTGATTGACGTGAAGCCCGCAGAACTTCTTGAATTTCCCGACTGACGGGAAAAGCCCGATATCCTGTACACTCCCAATGATAGGCGCCGCGATGCAGTGCTTGACGCCTTTTACATGCACGATAACTTCCGAGTAAATCGGGAGTGCCATGCATGCATTGGCGAGTTGTTTGCCGATCTCCTTTTCTTTGGCAAGAATTGCCACGAACAGGGGGTCGTTCGCCTTCGCAGAGTCAAACGCTTGCTCCAATCCACCCTCCGGATACCTCCCCTCTTCCGAGCAGAAGATATCCCCGAGAAAACTCGCACGGATGCGCTGTTCGCACGCCATGCGGTCTTTCATGAGGAACCGACGCAAGCGGTTAGTCTCCCGCAATCTGACGAGCGCGCGGTCGCGCTTCGCCATGTTACGAAAGATCTCCGTCTTTTCGCGACCCAAGGTTGCAAGAAGTTCAGCGTCAAAGTCTTCCGACGCTTCGCCACGTGCTTCCTTGAGACAAACCGGCGGTGTGCGCTTGATAGCGAATCCTCCTTTCTCGCCGAAGCGGGAAATGGCGTACGCCATCCGGTCACCCATACCACCCAAGGTCATGGTAACCAAATCCCCTTCGCACAGTCCTTCGCACGCGACGGGAACCTGCGTGGGATTAAGCGACCGATTCTCCTTAGTTGCGGTCTTCGGGTCATCTTTTCGCACATGATGTGGTAAGTATTGCGAGAGATCCTCACCTTCCTCCACATCGCGGAACTTTCCGTTAACCGGCCACTTACTCAAGATGAACTCAAGTTCATCTTGTTCAGTGGCAAGGTCGTAGCGTTTGACTTCACCATTTTCGGCGAGAATCGCGACCTGTGTCGGGCGCGCCTCCTGATTCTGACGTTGCTTGACGCGAGGCCGGATTCCGACCCAGCGCTTGGGAGTGAACGGAATCTCACCGCTCAAATTTCTTTCAGCTTTCATTCGTTTCGTTCTTTCTGTTTCGTCCGGCTTAGCGGACATGTGGTTTCGTTCCTTACGTTGTCAAAGACAATTCGTTTGGAACAGTTTTTATTTTCCTTCATGAGAAGGAAAAGTTTTGGTGGGCACCCAAATTGTCGTGAACATCAATCCTATCGCCCACCACTCCGAATTTCTTCGGAAATTTGCGCCACGCGACGCTACGCGTCGCATGGCTTCCATTTGGACAGAACTTCCATCGTTTTAACAGTCGGCAAGTCGTCCATCTGGAAATTTTGGGGAGTGGACATGAGGCTTGTCGTCTAAACAGGCAGCCAATTGTCCATCCCCACTCTCCGCCGAAGCGAAGAGAAATTGTGCGAGAGACAAGCACCAAGTCGCGTCAAGGCGGTTGTATCGTCTCTCGCCAACCGTCCGAAGACGGAAAATGTGGTGAGTGGGTAGATTGTCTGCCCACTCACCTATGCGCAAGCATGTCGGACTTCGCAGTCATGGCACTTCTCTCTCACGCAAAATTTTTATGTTGGTGTAAATTATCAAAGAACTCCTCTACTGCACGAACTCTCGCGCAACAGAGGGAGGGCATATTGTGAGTCATAATCATTTCCTCTATCGCCCTCTTCACGAAATCCATGTTGTAGCGATATATCGCTACAAAAGATTCCCTGAAGAAGGGGTGAAGTATCATCGTCGTCGAAAGACAAGGGTATCCCTCACCTCACCCCTTTGGGAGTTACCTCCCAAACTAATTGGCGCACGTAGTAGCCGGACCTTCGCAAACACGCTTTTTCTCGCCACGGCGCCAAAATTAAAGGGTTGGTGACAACGCTGTGATCGGTGTCCATGCGCATATTCGTCACCAACCCAAAAGCATAAAGATCAGTAAAACCGTCTGCATGATTACACATTTTAATCATTTCGTCAAGTATTCGATCGTTCAATACTTTTGAATCACCCTAGTTGTTCATATTATAAGTAGTCACCTGCCCACACGTACCCGCAAGTCGGACTTGCGGAAAAGTGAGAAGAAAATTCCCAAGCTTAGTTTGGGAAAAAGAAAAATTTTGTGTAATTTAGTACAAAACAGCTAGTTTACATACCTCCACTTGTTCTGCACGTGTTCTTCAAATGTCTCTGTGAAGTAGGTATTCCCCGAACGGTCGGCTAGATAATATAAGTAATTAGATTCTGTTGGCTCTACCGCAGCGATGATTGAATCAAGGCTGGGGTTTGAGATAGGACCGATAGGAAGCCCTTTATACTTGTATGTATTGTACGGAGAATCTACCTGTAAATCTTTAAGAGTTAGTTGATATGTGTTTTTATTGATGATATACGGAAATACTGCATCCACTTGGAGTGGCATGTCAATTGAAATTCTATTCCACAATACACCTGAAATCATTCTCCTGTCTTTTGGTTTCCACGCTTCCTTTTCAATTATTGATGCCATGATCACCACGTCATGAAGGGGTTTTCCAAATGCATCAATTTTTTCCTGAATCGAGGCAATACGTCCATAGAAATTTTCTTCCATTGCCTCAATGACTCGTGACGCAGAGATGTTTGGTAAAAAGTAATACGTATCAGGAAATAAATACCCCTCCTTCCCTTCTGCAAGTGCGAGAAACTCAATCGGGTCAAATTCGGGAAATTCATCATCAAACAACTTTGCTATGTCAAAAGTTGTTGAGCCTTCAGGAACAAATACCCTCACTGGATCAAGTCCGTATTCTCCACTGGTAATTCTGCGTGCAACATCAAGTACTGAAATTGGCTTTTCAAAAAAATAATCTCCTGCTATGACTCCGCTACCCGTATCAAGAGACATCACCAGTACTCGCAATAAAAGCGAAGACCGAACAATATCTTTGTCTTTCATATACTCAACCGCAGTGCTGATAGCCCAGCCATCTTCAATTCTCACCATCGTTGCCATAGGAAATGCTTTTGGTGAAGTAACGAGCGCAAGGAATATAATCACCATGGTTATAAGCCCCGCAAAGATAATTCGCATTGCCGCACCTCGATACCAATTCTCAGGCGACCATTCTGGTTCCTTACACGACTCTGTGTGCATTACTTCATTTACACACAGGTGTTCATTTTCGGTATGATCTTTGTTTTGTTTAGAATTCATAACACTATATAGGCAAGTTCGTCGGAGGTTCAGAGCGCTTAGATGGAATACGATTAAAGCCAGGTGTCTTTACGACGTCTCCAGGAAGATGGAATATGGTCGCGAGCTCCTCTGTATTAAGAATAAAACGCTTTGCATTATAGTCCTTGTATGGTGGTTGAAAAAATGAGCGCCTGCGGTATGCATCGAACATTTTCCACTCTGCTTTGCTTCTGCGTATTCTCCTAAAATCTTGCCACGGATAATCAAGGTCAGTAAACCAGCCCAACTTAATTTCATTTAAATCAGGCGAACTGTACTGGCGGAAACTTCCAATCAGGCCAGTTATAGAAATCGGGTCAAATGTAGATACCGGCACGTACACACCTCTAATCATGGTTTCAAACGGATACTTATCAATGGAACGTTCTATTGCCTTAATCACATCCGTCTGACCTGGAGTCAGGCGCTCTGTTTCTATTTCACCAAACTCAATCTTGGTCTTCTTTGTTGCTTCTTTACGTATTTTTTCTATTTCATCACGAGCAGATTTTCTCCAGTCGGGAATCTCTTTTTGCCAGTGCGCATCGGTTCGCCCCTCTTTTCTGTGCGCCTGAATCATAATTTGAATCCACAACTGTTCCCCACGCTTTAGTGACCCTAAAAATTCAATTACGGAACTCATTGGGTCAATTTTAAATTCTTCTTTGGGATCCTTATCAAGGCCGTAATCAACGTAGGTTTTAATAGGATACGGGTCTGGTTTACCCAAGCGAAAATAGGTACCCCAAATTGGTGGCGGACTACTATCTCCATTTACCCGGTGCGCCTCTTGTCTATCTTTAAATTCTTTAGGGTTTCGGTACACATTCAATGTATAATCTTCGGCTTCAACTATTTCCACGTTTGGGTACTGACCATAAATTTGTGACTCTATCAGTCTTCTAAACTTCTCATGCGTCCAAATATAAAAATGAACCTGCCCATCAATAGACACCAGTTCAAGTGAGAACCATGGACGTACCTTTCCCTCAATCCAGGTATCAAGGTAGGTAACACTACCTGTCTGGTACAGGGCGGTAAAGATGAGTTCCATCGCTTTAGGAGACTTCAATATCTCTCGCGGAAGACGTATCTCAAGCAATATTGTTTTTAGGTTTGCAACATATCGTGCTCGCGCGTACTCAATCCATAACGTACCCAGTACGTACGCGAGCATCACCGGCAACACAAAGGGTGCGATGGTGAATAAAAAAGAAACCACTGACCTGCCTATTTCAGTGTAAAAGTATGGGAACAGTTGTTCTAACATATATGAATAATAACGTACGAAATAAAAACCCGCCAGATGGCGGGTCTCTATGTGTGGGGATGATTACACAACTGAGTATCGTCCTTGTGCGTCTTTTTTAAAATGTTTCAAGTTTTGAAGATTAACTATGATGGTATTATCCTTCACATATCGCTCTTTGAGCACTTTCTCAAGAATCTCCTCACGAGTTAGCGGACCATGCTTTTTTATAAGAGAAGTTATCACGTCCTTTACCACACCGCTCGTATGTCCCCACTCAGCAAGCGCATACAATCCGCGCCCTACGAGAACAAAACGTTTATCCTTGATAAGTTCATTGTGACATGTTGCTACGTGAGCTTTCTTGTTGAACACATCTGTAATTGCTTTTGCTACATCCGAAAAGTGCATTGGTGCCCCATGTCGTCGTATTACCAAAAAGGCATAGTCGCGCATGCGCTTTGCGGTGATATTTGGAGAATGTGCTACTCCCCACTCACCAATCGGGTTCTTACCGATAGTTTTTGAAATATTTAGCCAACGTCTCACCACTTCTTCTTTTTTGAACTCAACCGCAACGTCTTTCATGTGCTCAAAAAATGACTCAATAATCTTTGATTCAGGAATGAGATCATCATCTGAAAGTGATTCATACAAATTTTTAAGTGCTTCATGCACCTTTTCAGCATGTGCCTCGTCAATATACCATCGGTGCTTAAAATGAGAATCTTCCTTTTTCTTTACAAAAGTATGCCCTACCACAAGGAGGAAGTGAATGTGGTTTTTTGTTGATTCATCTACACCCAACTCTTCAAGAAAATCATCTTCTGAAACAATCCCACCAAAAGAATCAATTTGTTCTGCAAGCTCTGCAAACACTGACTGCTCTTTGGTGTACGCAGGAGATTTCTTAATGGTCGCGATACCGTAATTTTCAATTTGTCGAACACGTTCACGAGTAATACTGTATTTCTTGCCAATTGCCTCAAGTGTCATCTTTTGAACTGATTCACCCAACCCATACCTACTTACCAACACTTCACGAGCACGGACAGAAAGAGTTGCGAGGAGTCGCTTAGTTACTGCTTTCGGTTTAAATGTTATTCGAGGCATAAACGATGTATAAATAATTGGCTAAAAATAAGTGTTTTATATCCGTACGCACACTTTATCATAATCATAAGATTCGTCAAGTCTCTACGTTGCAACCAGACTTACTAACTTGTTTGGAACCACAATTTCTTTTATAATACTCTTTCCTTCAATCCATTTTTGCACACTCTCAATGCGCTTAGCTTCTACGATACACTCGCCTGCGGGCAAATCTCTCCGTACTACCATTTCGCCACGAGTTTTTCCGTTCACCTGTACCACCATCGTAACCGTATCACTTATAAGCAGTTCTGGGTTGTACACCGGCCACTCGCTCTGATGAATTGATTGTTTTTCTCCACATTGAGCATACAACTCTTCGGTCATGTGGGGTGCAAACGGAGCAAGTGCCCGTAAGAAAGTAACAAAATCATCTCGAGATACCTCAGCAGAATCAAACGCATTACTACACACCATCAATGCACTTATTGCGGTATTGAACTTAAACGCAGGAATATCTTCAGTCACCTTTTTTAACATAATGTGTAGGGCACGGAGAGCGACTTCATCAGTTTTTACGTTCTGATCTTGCAAAAGAATTCGCTGCCCCACCTTCCACACCCGCTCAATAAACCGCCGTGCTCCCATAATACTATCAGTGTTCCAAACAACGTTTTGGTCAAATGGACCCATAAACATTTCATACACACGAAGCGTATCTGCCCCATACGCATTGATAACATCATCAGGATTGACGACATTTCCATATCGCTTACTCATTTTTCTTCCGTCTTCAGCAAGAATCAAACCGACATGTTGTAGTCGTGCAAAGGGCTCGCTGATGTGTACTGTACCAATGTCATATAGAAACTTATGCCAAAATCGTGCGTAGATAAGGTGCCTTGTTGCATGTTCAGCACCTCCCACGTACATATCAACACTCCCCCAATACTTCTCACGCTCTTTTGAAACAAGCTCAGTGTTGTTTTTCGGATCCATGTATCTCAAGTAGTACCACGAAGAACCCGCCCACTGTGGCATGGTGTTTGTTTCGCGCCTCCCCGCTCCACCACACGCAGGACAGGTGGTATTCACCCATTCATGAATGTCAGCGAGAGGAGATTCACCGGTACCGGTTGGCGCATACGATTCAACATTCGGAAGAATTACAGGAAGATCCTTCTCCGGAACAGGAACTACACCACACTTTTCACAATGAATAACGGGAATCGGTTCACCCCAATATCGCTGTCGGGAAAAAACCCAATCACGGAGTTTGTAGTTAACTTTTTTGTTTCCAAATTTTTCTATTATCTTTTCTCGAGCGTCTTGTGAAAAACATGCATTAAATTCTCCTGAATTCACAAGCATTCCTTCTCCCGTATATGCATTATTAACGAGCGGATAGATATCCTGCGGTGATTCGGGCATCACTACTACTTTAATTGGCAGCTGATAGTGTAACGCAAACTCAAAATCCCTTTGATCATGCGCAGGAACCCCCATCACCGCCCCCGCTCCGTAACCCGTTACTACATAGTCAGCAACAAAGACTGGTATTTTTTCTCCACTTGCGGGATTGATAGCAAAGACACCATCAAGCGATACTCCTGTTTTCTCTTTACCTAAAGCAGTCCTTTCAATTTCACTCTTCTGAGTAGCATCTTTTATATACTGTGATACTTCGCTCCAGTTTTTCACTCTTTCCTGTACCCACTCCATAATTGGATGTTCTGGTGCAATTGCAAGAAATGTAGCTCCATAAAGTGTATCTGCACGAGTAGTGAATACACGCACTACTTCATCTTGTCCATCAATCTTAAAAGCAAACTCTGCTCCTTCGCTTCTTCCAATCCAGTTTCTCTGCGACTCCTTAATTGATTCTGGCCAATCTAACTTATCTAAATCAGAAAGCAAACGGTCAGCGTACTCAGTAATCTTAAGCACCCACTGACGCATTGGTTTTTTCTCAACTTGAGAACCACATCTTTCGCACAATCCATTCTCTAGATCCTCATTCGCTAAACCTGTTTGACATGAAGGACACCAGTTAATCGGCTCAAAAGACTGATACGCAAGACCTTTCTTATACAACTGAAGAAATATCCACTGTGTCCACCGATAGTACTCTGGCTGTGTGGTATCTATTTCTCTGCTCCAATCATAATCAAGCCCAATGATAGACAACTGTTTTTTATACCGTTCAATATTTTTCTCAACTGCAACTCGCGGGTGTACTTTGTTTTTAATTGCATAGTTCTCAGCAGGTAAACCAAACGCATCCCACCCCATGGGGTGCAACACAGAAAATCCATTCATTCGTTTGAATCGTGAGTAAATGTCGGTGGCTATGTATCCCTTAGGGTGACCCACGTGCAGTCCTTCGCCCGATGGATACGGAAACATATCCAGTACAAAACATTTTTCTTTGTTTTGGTTTTCGGTGGTCACGTATGTTTTATCATCAGACCATTTTTTTTGCCACTTAGACTCAGTCTCTGTATGTTGATACTCACCACGAGTTTGCATAGTACACATTAGAATACAACAATATGTACAAATACGCAAAAACACCGTCCTATAATGAACGGTGTTTTATACTAACCACTTATCTCTTTATAACAGGGGGATTTGGAGAAAGGAGTTTAATATCAATTGTTCGATTAAAGCACTGGTATCCTGCGGTATGTTCCCAGAAATTACCATCAACTATACCGTACGAGGGGTACTGTTCAAGGGTACGAGCATCGCGCGCCTTGCTCTCACGATTGAAGGTTGCACACAATTCAAATGAAAGTGTCTCGGGATACACTTGGTAGTTGTACGGTTCATTAGTTTCAGGATCAAGTGGAAGTGAGAATCCTCTGAGCGGATCTTCAATGTCGCTCAGATGTTCAGGAAGTGCTTCATTGTTCTGGTAAAATTCAACAATCTGCCACTGAATAGACTGTAAATTATTTACCCGCTCTTGATCTAACCGTAAATCACGTTGAGTTGCTGGTCCTCCAAACACCGCAAATGAAAGTAAAATGAGTGCTAGAGCAACGACACCAACGCCTACTTCAATGTAAGTATGAGTACGTGCGCTCATATCATTTTTATACTCTTTTCTAAAAAAGTAGAAAATACATCCAGCAAAAACGAGCACAAGAACCATTTTAAGAACCGTGGGAAGCGTGAGAGCGCCAGAGACGAACAGCACCACAACCCGAATAAGTGAGATAGTAAACGCAACTGCAGATATAAAGAGCGTGAGACCAATAGACCAGGTCCGCACCCACACATTCTTTAATTCTGGATTTTGTTCAAGGTCACCCTTTACCATTCGGATGAGCCATATAAACAGAGGGACTACAACTATAAGTACACCAACCGTGCCTGCCATGATGCTATCTGGATTTCCTCCATACACCACATCAGGAAACCACTCGTCTATAATTGCAAACGCGAGCATAAGAAACGCAAACGACCACACATATAGTGATAATGCCACTCCCATGTTGAGAAAGAAATCTCGAGGAGTTACCGCAGTATGCGGACTTTTTGTATTAAATATGTTCATATACTTATTATAGACGTTTGAAAGCCAATTTTGCAACAAAAAACCGGCACACCCCTGTGTGCCGATCCTGCTTACCATCCTTTAGCATACCCGAGGAATACGCGGGTTCCGCCAAGTGTTGAATCTCCAAAACTGATGAGAACTTCACTTCCTGATGAGAATTCGCGCCTAAGAGCAAGTGCGAGAGCATTCGCATCCCGAACCTCCCGGTGATACGAAGGGTCACGGTAGATGTGGGATATGCCGATTCTCCAATCCTCAATCAAGGAAAAGAACAGAAATGACTCTGCCGAGAATGAGTTGAAGTTTCTCATGTAGATTCGTGAATGAAGACGAAACATCCGCTCTCCAAAACGATTCTTTGGCGCGAAGGTTACGAAACCGTACGGATCCATTTGAAACGGACGGATACCGTAGTCAAACGTCCCCGCTTGGTCAAACCACATACGAGCGAGGGATTGACCCGCATCAAGCTCAATGTACCGTTCATCGGTGTTTCCGATGACTCGTTTGAGGATTGACCGTGACCAATCATCCAGCCACACCTTGAGTGATGTACGGAAAAGTATTTCCTCTCCCCCGTATTTCAATGCTTCCGTTGCTGAATCAGCAACCGCATCCACTATTTTTTCATTCGCGCCTTCATATCCAACCCGCGGATCAAACACACGCTCCATGTACCGCATCGGGTGGAGATTACGCTCAAGGGCTATCTCAAAGCGGTTTGTGAAAAAGTAACGGTAGTCGCCGATAGTGCCGTCAGTGGGACGGACGAGGTCAAACGCAAGATGCGTCGTACGAATGCCTTGCGTTCGTTTATCTGGAATCTCTTCCCGTTCTTGCGAGTAAGAGTAGAGACACCCGAGGAACATTGCCATGCAAACCAACAAGCTAGTTTTGAATTGCATACACCTCCATATGGTTTAGGTTAGGAACTGCCTCTATTTATCATCGCATATCCTATGCTTTTGCCAAGGATATATAAAATGGACGCATTTCATGTTTGTTTCAAGCTTTCAATGGTTACTGTCCTACGTCGCAAGACTATTCAAATTATCCTAAATTCCTTGGGACGCCCCACTTGCGGAAACATGAGTGTGGTAAATTTTGGCCTAAATCTTAACACAATTTTACATTAGGTTGGTGCTTATATAAAACTTTAAGTTTCTCAAGTCCTCTATGTAATCGCACGCTAATAGCATTTTTTGATTGTCCAGTAAGTAAGGATATCTCTTTGAGGGACAAATCTTGAGAATATTTCATAAGCATTACCTTCCTATATGATATTGGAAGACGTCCCAATAACAGAAAAGCAATTTCTCCATCTAAAATATTTTGTACATGCCGAGGAGTTTTTTCCTTTGGTTTAAATCCTTTTTCTATAAGACTGTCTAAGGAAACTGGTTTTTTCTTTCGATATTCATCTATAATAAGGTTATTGAGAATGTGATAAAGAAAAGCCTTTATTGAATGAATTTCTCTTCCCTTAAGAAGATACACCCATGTTTTCATAAAAGTTTGCTGAACTAGATCCTTTCCAAGATCATAATCGCCTATTTTATAAAAGGCGTGTGAATTTAAGCCCTTCTCATAATCATGATGGGCTTTGGACAATATTTCTTTCAAATTTTCTGTTTGAGTGAGTGTCATAATTTAATGTAATTTTAATGTTATTATAATTAAAATAAATAGTCAAGAAGCAACATATACATATATATGTATAAACTGTGTATAAGTTTAATGTAAACTTAACTTTAGGAATTAATATAAAGTTAACAAAGAGCTTGCAAACACTAATAAATGGTTATATACTCTAGCAATGTCAATACTGATAATTGAAGACGAGGAAAAATTAGTTGATATATTAAAAGTAGCTCTCAAGGGCCAACGTTATACAGTTGATGTGGCTTATGATGGAGAAGAAGGCCTAAAAAAGGCCATGAAAAATGACTATAGTCTGATTATTTTAGATATTATGCTTCCCAAAAAAGATGGCTTTACCCTATGCAAAGAACTTAGAGCTCACCAAATCCACACACCCATCATCATGCTTACAGCAAGGGGTACTGAGGAAGATAGAATCACCGGTCTTGATAATGGAGCTGATGACTATCTTATTAAGCCTTTTGGTCTTAATGAACTGTTTTCACGAATTCGTGCTGTCTTACGTCGCCGAAAAACAACCGATTCAAATATCATAAAAATAGCTGACCTAATAATGGACAGTAAGAAACATGAGGTAACTCGTGCTGGCAAAATCATTGCTCTCACCCCAAAGGAATACAAGCTTCTTAATACCCTACTCTCTCATCAGGGTGAAGCAGTCAACAGACGCAAACTTATTGATCATGCTTGGGGTCCAGAATTTAAAGAAACGAATAATGAATTAAACGTCCATATAAAATATTTGCGAACAAAAATAAATAAAAGTAACGAAAAAGAGCTTATTCACACAATACGAGGTGTTGGTTTTATGTTGAAAGAATAGGCCTGAGGACTTGCGTAAATCTGATTTTTGTTTTACAATATTTATAGATAGACACCAGAACAAACAAATTCCCTCACAACGAGAGGATCCTCCACAATTTAATAGAAGGAACAACATGAAAAAAAACTCTGGAGAATACTGGGATTCTAGGCTCAGACAGAGTCAAGATAACCCTTTCCCACTAGCCCCTGCTGACTTGCTCAAAAAAGGATTAGTGAACGCAGCTAATTACTCCACCCAAAACATGAGATTCGGCTTGTTCTGCCAACGAAAGATGTTGGCGGAACTTGAAAATCTCAATCGTGATGGAGAAATCGAGATTTTTGGAATAGGTCTCGCAAGGGACATCGGGTGGGTACTGAAAGCTATAGAACATTTCGGTGTTAAAATGTGGGACCACAGCACAGTGGCACGTCAAAATGCCACGCTTGTACTCCGTCCCAGAACATGGTTGCAGATGGTGGAAATCGCTGAAGGTGAAGTCATGAAGGGATGGAAAGCCGGTCAGATAGACCGGGAAGGGGTAATGGCAATCTATGCTTCACAGTTCCTAGAACATCAGGGTGATGCATTGAAAAGTTTCGCGTATCACTTTGGTAAGTTCCTCCGAGTTCCCGATAGAAGGATCTATCTAGTACTCCCCCGTTTGGAGGACAATCCTCCCGACAAAGTGAAGTGGGATTCAGCTGTTCCCCCCCTCGATCATGAGTGGCAAGTACCACTCAATGAGGGGTTCGGTGGACTAACGAATATTTGTAAGCTAGGAACACACAAATATTTTCACCGGAGATACACATTCTTCCGGATCAGCGGATAAAGCATCAGGGAGGGAGAGGAAAAACCTATTCTCTCCCTTTTTTCTTTAATTTAGTATCATAAAAAAATGAATCGAAAAAAAGACACAATTTTAAAAAAAATTACTCTACTGAATAAAACTATTCTTGACTCCATGACAGAGAAAGATAACAACGCAATAGTTAAGAATTTTACCGATGATGCAATTGAAATTTTAGAGGCAGATTTCGGCTTTGCTTGGTGGAAATTTAGTGATAAAGATGAATATAAGTTGGCTTATAAAAGTCCAAGCACACCCTATAGTCCATTCCTACCAAGAGATAGAGCAAATCATTATACAGCTATAAAAAATAAAAAACCTCTTTTTCAAAGTGATATAAAAAAGGAAGATTATAAATCATCCGATATCACTCCCTATATGAAAAGTTTCGTTATCATACCTATTCACCATGAAAAAAATATATACGGTAGCCTTACATTGTGCTATAAAAAGCGTCATAATTTTACCAAAGAAGAACTAACGTTAGCGCAAGCTATAGGACATACCACTGCCCAAGCCATTACTATTCATAAATTATACAAAATAGATGCTCTTCTCCGAGAAGAGAGGTCAAAAACAGAATTTATAGCAAACGCAACACATGAGCTACGAACTCCTCTTGCTATCATGAAAGGCAACGTAGACTTGGCACTAACCGATAAGAAAAATTTAAAGTTATCCCAAAAAGCTTTACAGAAGGTGGACGAAGAAATAAACAATTTGTCGAATATCATAAAAAACTTATACTTAATTACTTCTCCTGGTCAAAATGTAGAAAGGGTAATAAATCCAATTACTGTAAATATTACAGACTTAATACATAAGTTAGTAAAAAGATTGAAAGTAATGGCGGTAGAAAAAAATATACAAATAAAATTTAATAAGGAAGAAGCGAATTTATTTATTACTGGAAATGAAGAATACCTAACAGAATTGTTTCTTAATATAATAAAAAACTCCATAACTTATGGAAAAAATAATGGAAAAACTTTCATTGATATTTCTGCAGAAAAAAATAAAGTTAAAATAAAAATAGCTGATAATGGCATAGGAATATCAAAAGAGGATTTGCCAAAAATATTTGACCGTTTTTATAAAGGCGATAAGGCCCACTCTAATGTTTCTTATAAAAATAATTCTGGGCTCGGGCTTGCCATAGCAAAATGGGCAGCAGAAATACATGGCGGAACAATACAAGTAAAAAGTACCCTCGGTAAAGGTAGTGTTTTTAGTGTAGTACTACCAGTGTCTAAATCTTAAACTCTATCACACCATTGTCTTTATATCTTGACAAGATTAAGGTAGTCTGCTATAATACAGGTATAATAGTACTTCCTGGCGCCGGGATCACTAGGGCCCGTTTCCGCAAGGAAATGATGTGTTTAAGATAAGGTAGCTTATAAGAAACCTTTCATTAACCCGCTAAGACTTAGGTCAAGGCGGGTTTCTTCTTGCCTAAATCTTAAACTCAATCACATCTCCGTCCTTTACCACGTATTCCTTCCCTTCAGTCCTAATCAATCCTTTTTCTCGAGCTTGTGCGTACGAACCAGAATCAATTAAATCTTTCCAGAAAACTACCTCGGCTCTAATAAACTTATCCTTAAAATCAGTATGGATCGCAGTACCTGCAATTGGAGCCGTGGAGCCCTTTTGTATCGTCCACGCACGTGTCTCATCTTCTCCGGTCGTAAAATAGGTCATGAGGTTAAGCATTGAGTAACCCGCAACAATGAGGTTATTTATTCCATCATCGTTAGCGCCCAACTCCTTTCTGAAAAGCTCTTTCTCTTCCCCCTCAAGCTCTTTAATTTCGCTTTCAATGTGGGCATCAACTACCACAGAGTGCGCATTATTTTCTTTCAAAAAAGTTTGCAACTTCTCATATTTCTGCTTGTGAATAGGATCCGTGCTCGTATCCAAGTTTACTCCGCCAGACTTTCTATTTAATACATACAGAAAAGGCTTCATGGTAAGTAGGTGAACACTCTTAACTATTTCTAATTCATCAGTGCTTAGTTCAGCAGTATTTGCAAGCTTTCCTTGAGAGAGAACTTTTTCTATTTTTTGGATTGCCCCGTGTTCTTTAATTGCATTCTTATCTCCTCGCTTTACATCTCTCCCGAGAGAGTCAAGACGCTTTGTTACCGTTTGCTGGTCCGCAAGAATAAGCTCAAGGTTTATCACCTCAATATCAGACACAGGGTCTACATCGTTGTGTACATGTGTAATATCTGGATCAACAAATATACGTACCACCTCCGCAATTGCATTTGTCTCACGAATATTTGCAAGAAATTTATTCCCTAACCCCTCCCCTTCACTTGCGCCTTTAACCAGTCCTGCAATATCAACAAATTCAACCGCTGCAGGTACTGTTTTCTTTGAAGAACTAAACTCAGACAAAGTCCACAGACGAGAGTCAGGCACCGCAACGACGCCAACGGATGGGTCAATCGTACAAAAAGGAAAGTTTGCAGCATCAACGGATTTTTTTGTAAGTGCGTTAAAAAGCGTTGACTTCCCAACGTTTGGCAATCCGACAATTCCTATGCTTAATGACATGCACACCATAATATCAGCTGATTGCGCAATTACAAGTATTCAATACCAGCCAGCGACACTTACTAGATATATATTTCTATAGCTTATACAAAATATAAAAAACTCGCGTATTAAAAAAATCTCATCATAAAAAATTAGTAATAAATGTAAATTTGTGTTATATTTATTAAAGTCGAAAAACATTATTATTATAAATATTACCAATAATAAATATAATTATGATTTTTACTACACTTACAAAGGTTGTTGATGGAGTTAAAGGTGGCGTAACCGCTGGCCTTAAAGGTGCTGGAGACATCACAAGTTCAATTATTAATGTTGTTAAAACTACAGCTGTAACAACTATTCAAGGTACCACTGAATTTGCTTCCAAAGGAGTAGAGGCAGCTGCATCAATTGTTAAAGGAGCTATGAGCGGAGTAGCAGAAATTGGATCTTCGGTAATTGGGGCAGTCCGAAGTATTGCTCAGGGTACAGTTGAAGGTTTTATGCAGTCTGGAGGATCACAAAATGATGCAGTACGAGGGGTGGTATCTCAATCTATCCATGGAGCGAAAGAACTTGGAGTAAGTATTGGTGAAGCGGCAGTTGAATCAGTTAAAGGAGCCATTGATGCTATCAAGCAGGTAGGCGGAGACACAGCGAAAGCAACGCATACCGCAGTATCCGCTGCCCTTGATGCCGCAGGTGATCTTGGAGAGGAATCTGTAAAGGCAGTGAGCGAATCTCTGTCTACGGGGGTAGATGGTGCAAAATCTATCATTGAAGAAATTAAAAAATAGTTGATTTATCTTAAAAAGCTAGGAATAACTTCCTAGCTTTTTCTTTTTGTATTTGGCATAGTAATATCAGACATGAAAACACAATTGGTTACAAAGGAAACTATTCTCGTTGATGTCAAAACTGGCAAGAGAATTAGCATTACCTACGATCCGAACGAAAAACACTCATTCATGGGTTTTGGCAAACCAAAAACTATTGATGAGTCAGGGGAGGAAGCACGACAGTCGGCCGAAGCGCTCGTTCGCGCCCTTGAGAGCGACGACCCATTTCATCTGATTTAAGTGCGACGCAAAACCGCGCGACTACGTCGCGCGGTTTTTATTGATAATGATAATATTATGTGGTATAGATAAACAAGCAAAGAACCTTAACACACTAATCACTATGCCAAGTCCTTTTGAACATGCGGTAAGTAGTGCTGAAAAATGGGGTGGCACACCGGAAGACTACCTCCCGATTCATGAACTGATCGATTCAAGCAAACTCGCATTTCCTGATGCGCGTCACCGAGCACTTACCCACAATTCCTGGTTTATCACGTTCATACTGGAGAAAATCTTTGGTCCAGTGATCACAAACACCGATGGAGCCAAAGTACCTGTGAGACACATTGGCGAGCGACACGTACATGAAGATTATGACGATTTCATGCCTTCGCCACAAGACTTTCTCGCCAGAATGACTCTTGAGAAGTGGATGCAAAATGGAGCAAAGGGTTCATACCCTCCAAGTTTACAACCCCCTCAGCTTGTGCAGAAACCAAGAAAAAGAACTGGAATAAAGTACGACTAACTTTCTGCAAACGCAAAACCGCGCGATTCTATCGCGCGGTTTTTTCTTATCTCTTATCTCCAATCTCTACTCTCTTTTCTCTACCTTTTCCCTCTTCCCTTTTTCCTTTTCTAATCTCTAATCTCCGTTTTCTATTTCCAATCTCTTATCTCTTTTCTCTAATCTCTACCTTTTATTTCTTCTGTATAGCCCGAAGTTCGCTCTCGTATTTTTTCATAACCTGCATCGTTGCAGCCATCTGATCTTTCCCATTTTTCATTTCAGATTGAATTTCAAGTGCAATCTTCTGAAACAAATCAGGATTCTTTTCAACCATTTCAATTATCCGGTCCTGCTCCGCTTCAGGCACACCTTTCATTTTACTCTTGAGCATTTTCTTCATTAAAAAACTTTTGAGTCCCATAATTTGGATATATTATTTAGTAACAGAGACGAGTATACCACACTCGCATTACATAATTCTACAGGTCTTATCTTTGGATACCATACCAAGAGCACCCCATAAACCACCAACAGCACCGAGCTCCGCACGTTTAAACACAGGCACTTGAGGGTATAAAGAAAGATGCTTTTTTGTGTGATGTTCAATTCTATCAACCAAAATTGCAGGGTCACCTACTATCATTGAACCTCCAAGTACCACAACTTCAGGTGTCCAGTGGTATATGGAATTAGCAAGTCCTACACCCAACCATTCCGCAAGCGTTTCCCATAATTCATCAGTCTGTGGCACCTCATACGGCTTGCACTTAAAACGATGAGTGGTTGCGGTACCCGACACAATGTGCTCAAGTGTGCCCGGTAACTCATATCCGAATTTCTCACACAAGGTTCCATCAATATCAATTATCTGGTGTCCCGGTTCAAAACCAATTACATGTGGCGCGAGCTCACCGTGTACAATTTTAGCGCCCCCAACACCCGTTGATACGGTAATGTACATAACCGCAGAAAAATCTTTCCCTGCTCCATACAAGGCCTCCCCAAGCCCTACGACTGCCGCATCATTTTCTATACACACTGGGACACCGAACCGTTTCTGTATTTCCTGACTGAGTGGTTTGTGTTCCCAGTCACGCAAATGAGGTGAATGGAAAAGCGAACTTCTGTCGGGTGTAAGTATGCCAGAAATGTCTCCCGCAAATCCTTCAATGGTTCGTCCCCCTGCCAACTCACGACTTATTGATTCAAGCACATTCACTCCTTCCTCAAAATGCTCAGGTGTATCAACTATTCTCGGCGCCTCAAAAGAATTTGCATCAGGTGAATATGCAACGCGCATTTTAGATCCTCCAATGTCAAATAAAATATGCATTATTCAGTTATTTTCTTTTTAAACTCCTCAATAATCTGCACACGTTCGGGGTCAGCGTGGTAGTGATGTGCAGTATACAGCGCAGTCCAGTCCGCAAGAATAAGCGATCTAAATATCCGCTCAAATGGAGATGATCCTTCAAGAAAAAGACGAGTAACCGAAAGACCTCGAGCTTGATACTGTTCTTCAAGCACTTCCATCCTCTTTACATTCCGAGGATGATCGGCGCTGTCACGAATAATCAAAAAATGAAGCTTATGTGAGAGGTCTTTAGTACTTTCAAGCACATCCATTCCTGCAAGCTCGTTGTGATTTAACTCGGGGAATACATTATAAAACGCCGGAATTTTTCCAGTTTCATTAAATTTAATTTTCCAATTATACGCAATTGAATGATTTTGCGCGGATGCATACACCACAGGAACAAAACCAGCCATGCCACTCGCAAGTGCTTCACCTTCTCCTCGATACGACTCCACATCAAGTATATTTCCTAGTGCTGAAACTTCTCTTATCAAATCATCGCGCTTCATAACCGCAAGCAGTGCTAGTAAAGAAAAACCAAGTGCAGAGCGAGGCTGAATGCCTGTATTAGGCATTTCAACATACGGAATACCGCGCTCCTTTGCAAATGAAATAAGAGCACCACCAACAGAAATTATCGCAAGTGGGTACCCGCGAGAATGAGCAGTCTCTGCAAAATCAATTGTTTCTTCAGTATTGCCTGAGTACGAACTCGCAATAAAAAGAGTCTCCTTTGCTTCGCTGGCGACAAACGGCGGTAACCCATAGTTTTGGTATATTCCTAAATCAATCTCAGGACAAGCGGTTCGGAGTATTCCTCCCGCTAGGTGTGACCCACCCATACCACCCAAGATATACTTTTGGTATGTTCCAAGTTTTTCACCATTTGTTATGACAGGTGAAAAAGAAAACTGCTTTGCGAAATTTTTTATTGCTTCTTCCATATAGATACTATTGTATCATGCAAGACCTTTCTGATCTGTGAAAAGATGAACATCTGCGAGGGTCTGTAGTAAACGCGCGGGTATTTCAGAAAACGAACCGCCGGGTGTAAGAAGTGCAGTAAGAGCATTCCTCTTTGCCTCACCTTTAGCAAAAACAACAGAGTGGCGTAACTTTCTCATAAGGGTGATTGTTGTGGTGATCCTACTTGACCACTCAAGTGTCTCTGCGTCATACGAAACAACCAAATCAGCGTTTTCAAAATAATCGGAAAAAAGCTCGTGCGGAAGTCCAGCTTCTATTCCTGCAGTATGACCGTCTGCTCCGACACCGAATACTCCAATGGTTTCTCCTGCCTTATTGCCCTCTAACCATTCAGCTAGAAAACTATTGAACCTCTCTGCGAGCTCCTCACTACTTTCATCATCTAGAATACTTGTATTAAAAAAATTTACCCCACGATCACAGGCACGTTCATAGAAATTGGTTCGAGCAAGTTGCAAGTAATTATTTATCCTGTCGCTTACTGCATACCGTTCATCAAGAACACACACCGTGAGGTGCGGGCCAAGCACTACAGAGTCTATGTGCTCTACTACTGACAATACTGAGCCCCCGGAGACAAGAAGCAGTGTTTCTTTCTTTCCACGAACTAAGTCAGTAATCTTTTTACCTGCTTTCTTTTCAATACTATTTGAGTCATGTGTGTGAATTGAGACCATACGGTAAGTATACCAAACACTGTACTTTTTGTGTCACCTGTGATACAATACTTTTCAGATATGTCAACATGTACCTTGCAGGAATTGCCTCAACCGCAAACTCAGCCAAGAGAGCAATCTCTACCTACACTCACACGACAATACACCATGATTGTCGCACCAAGAATCAACCACTCAACAGGAGGGTTCCAGTATCAATACCGCCAAATACTTTGGTGGTTTGGGTTCTGTGCACCTTCTTTTTTTCATGGAGTGACACACATCGTCTCTTCCCTGCCCGTGCCCGCACTTGAAGAGGTGAAGGATAAACTGCACATCCCTGACAAGGCAGTATGCGTACCGCTACCTGAATACCATGAGCCCAAGCAGATCCGTGAGATTTGTAACCCTTATGAAGGAGTGCTGATCTTTCCGAGAATTGATGAAGTCTCCAAAATCATTGAGTCGCTCGGTGCGACCTATCACGGAATTGTCAGTGACCGATTACTGCTCACGGTGACAGAGGGGGAAACGATGTTTAAGTTTGCCCCTCCTATCGAGGATGAATTCGGCGTGTAGCTTTTAATTCTAGGGCGCAAAGCATTTGCTTTGCGCCCTTTTTTCTTGCTATAGTAGACACAGAATCATATGCCAACCTTACCTGCACCTAAAAAATCGCAGTACCTCACTCTGCTTATTCAACCACTACTCACCAAAACGGAAGAGCTCGAGCGCGACTCAGAAATGAGATTATGGCAACTACACTACCGCAGGAAAGAAATTTTTAATTCAGTCACTGCGGTACTCACCGTACCAGGCATACCGGCATACAAAATAGTCCAATCCATCAAGGCGGACCAAGCGCGGCACAACCTCATGTACATCAACAGCATTAAACACGTCCTTGAGATTGTTCAAGAGTGTAGCCTCAGACACAAACACTTGCTCTGTGTTCTGCCACACAGAGAAGTCTGCACTATCGCAGATAGCCTGCTCAAACCAAACCCCCAACCAATCTTAAACATCCCCGTTTCGGGTTTGAGCATTAATGTGAGTAATTGCAAACCCTTCATTGTAGATACGTTCTACTTTAACAAAGAAAGCATGTTGTCTATGAGGTAAGACACCACACCCCGAGTAACATACACTCGGGGTGTTTTTTTAACAACAGAGAATGTGGGTTATGAGAGTAAAAAGATCTTATAGTCGGGATACTTTATTCTTCTTGACCTTTAATACTGTGCCCTCCAAACTGATTTCTCATTACAGAAAGAATTTTACCCGTATAAGTGGGACTATCTTTAGACTGTACCCTAAAATCAAAAGATCCTTGTATTATTGGTGCAGAGACACCGTAACGTCTTCCCGCCTCCACAGTCCACTCTCCTTCTCCAGTATGAGCCACCGTGCCTGAGATTGACTCTAAATCGACACCATATGTTTCAAAACCGCTTTTAAGCCACCCCACGAGACGCGACTCTATAACACTCTTGTTGTTGTACACACGAGCAACTTCAGGTAAATCAATATTAAACGGAGACGCTTTCATAATCGCAAATCCTTCTGCGATTGCCTGCATCATGCCGTACTCAATACCATTGTGCACCATTTTCACAAAGTGCCCCGCTCCGCTTTCACCCATATACCCGTACGCATTTGGTGCTGAAATATCTCTAAACAATTTTTCATACATAAGGTACACGTCCTTCTTTCCCCCTACCATCACACACGCTCCCTCACGTGCCCCTTTTGGACCCCCAGAAACACCCGCATCAAGAAAATTAATTCCCTTTTTAGTACACAGATCAGCTCGACGGCATGTTTCTGTATACGGTGAATTGCCACCATCAATAACGACATCATCACTCGTAAGAAATGGAAAAATTTCATCAAGAACAGCATCAACCGCAGTATGTGTTACCATAATCCACACTACTCTAGGAGTTTCAGTTTCCGTAAGCAAATCTTTCACTGTGTCGGCAACTTGAATTCCTTTTGATCGAGCACTATTTCGAGGACCTTCTCCTCGATTGAAAGCCCTCACGTTGTGCCCCTTTTCATTCAAGCGCAGAACCATATTCATTCCCATTTTTCCCAAACCAATGTATGCGATATTCATAAGTATTAAAAATAACTATTATAAACTCCCCTTTTTATACACACGAAGTGGAACATTTTTCCATTTCTCTAAAATTGGTGTGATAAATTTCCACGCGTATAGTACTTCGTCAGTGCTTGCAAACAGTGTTTGATCACCCATAACAGCATCTAGGAGTACTTTTTCATACGCATCAACTACTGACTCTTTATCTCCCTCATATGTAAATGCAAGAGTTCGTTGCTCTAACTCATAGCGAAGGCCTGGTTTTTTTGCCCAAAATATAAGTTCAATAGATTCATTTGGTTGCACCCTAAAGGTAAGTGTGTTTCGTGATGTACCCACTTCACTTTCAATTCCCAAAAATGAAATAGGAGTATTCTTAAACTGTATTACTATTTCCGCAAGTGAATTTTTCATCGCCTTACCCCCTTCAAG
Source organism: uncultured Candidatus Saccharibacteria bacterium (assembly GCA_964436015.1). GTDB lineage: Bacteria > Patescibacteriota > Minisyncoccia > Phycocordibacterales > JBBDJV01. The sequence continues at coordinate 155,033 of CAYTAR010000001.1, forward strand.
AATAAAAGGAACACCTTTGAACCTACGTGAATTAACACGAGCTTCAAGCTTAAAATATGTTTCAGTCTCTGAATCAGGCGATACGCCTTCAGTTGTTGAGTATCCTTCATACTGACCTCGCACAATGTCCGTGTACGACGAGCATGACAAGCGACGAAAAACTTCTGCTCTCTTTTTGCGAATTTCAGACGAAGTGAATAATTGACACGAATCCATCGCGATCACTGCCAACATTTGAAGCATATGGTTCTGTCCAATGTCACGAAGCGCACCAATACTATCGTAAAATGCACCGCGAGTAGAAACATCTTGTGACTCATGCATTCTAATCGTCACCGATTCAATGTATCTACTATTCCATACAGGTTCAAACAATTCATTTACAAAACGAAACGCAAGTATGTTCTGAAGGGTTTCCTTTGCTAAATAGTGGTCTATACGAAATATTTGCTCCTCCGTAAACAGCTTTCCAAGTAGCCTATCCAACGCTCGAGCAGTTTTAATATCTCGCCCGAATGGTTTCTCAATCAAAACACGAGTCCATCCTTCTTCTCCTTTACAAGGAGTTGTTAACCCTGAATGTGCTAGTGAAGTAAGTATGACTTCGTATTGTAGCGGAGGAACCGCCAAATAAAAAAGCTTATTGGAACAAACTCCTTGTTTTCTATCATGCTCTGCAAGAACATCTCCAAAATCAGTGTAACTGGTTTTTGAATCAAAATTTCCTTGATGGTAATGCACTGATTGTAGAAAAGAGGTAACCGCCTCCTCAGAGTATAATTTCTTTTTATCTCCGAGTAATTCAGATAAATAAATCCTAAACCCTTCGTCTGAGAATGTCTTTCTTGAAAACCCCCAAATAGTAAACTGCTTAGGAAGTGCCTCTTTTACGTATAAATCAAGCAATGCAGGTAGTAACTTTTTCTGCGATAAGTCACCCGTGATACCAAAAATCACAAACACAGTTGGTGTAGAAGATGTGTGCGCCATACAGCACAGTATATCATGCGCGCTCTACCACAAACACCAAAACATTGACATAATAGCACCTGAATGGTATAAGAAGTTCATGAAAGTTCTTTTAGTAGACGACGAATCAATTTGGCGAAACATCAATTCAACTCTCCTTGCGAGAATATCCAAGAATATTACCACCCTTATCGCCGAAAGCGGAGAAGATGCGGTTGAGTTGCTCAAACTCAACCCAGATATTGATCTGGTAATAACTGACATGGACATGACTCCTGGAGGAATGAGCGGTATTGATGTCCTGCATCACTTGAAAAGAGAGTATTCTCACATTCCCTGCATCCTCTGCTCAGGCAGTGTGTATGATTTGAGAATAAAGGATCGAATCTTCAGACCAGATGCAGTGCATATGGGATACCTCTCTGCTTTTTCAAAAAACGAGCAAGGTCTGCTTGCTGATGAAATCCGAATGCGTTTTAAGGGGCGCCTATAAGTCCCAAAAAACAAACGCGCGTCCATGACGCGCGTTTTTCTTTTTCACGCATTTTAATTGCGTAGAAAAAATTGGTAACTACTTGTACCTCTCTCTCCACTCAAGATTCTTCTCAAATTCAGACTGCTCCAGTGCAACCTCCCCCTGCTGTAAACACGGAGTGATCAAACGTGAAAGCCGATACAGTTCCCAATTTTTAGAAACAAAACAGGTGTGCAGAAAGATTTGTGGGTACAAATCTACAAGCATAAGAAAAATAAAACTTTGCACGTACGCCTGCTCTCTGCACATAACAAGGTGCTCTTCGTTGAGTAGTTCAAGCAACAACACGTCACCTTCAGAGATCGCCTCCTTGATTTTCTCCTTTACATGCACAATTTGAATAGAGAGATCATAGAGGTGACCATAGAGTGACCGCATCGCATCGGGAAGCTTTCCAACATATTCTGCACCATCAGGCATCTGAGTCATTCCAAGCGCACACCACGCAGGCGCTTTTTTACTCATCAGACGCATCATTTTTTGAAACAACGGTCCAGTGTAGAGCATATCGTCTCCTTTCCGGTTAAATGTAAGTATTTCTACTTTAGTTATACCAGAAAAAATGCTACTCGATAATACCCATTACGACATTACCCGAGTAACGAAAGAACGAAATAAATACCAATAGTATTAAGAGTGAAAACAAGTATAGAGAAATAACGGAGCTTGATGTTTGAAAACCCCATAAGCGCAACCCCTACCTCATCTGGTAATGGTGAAGCAATGAGTATCAACCCAAGTATTGGATTTATATACCGCTTTAACAAATTTTGCATACGTGTAGGTGGAAAGAAAAAACGACGAGGAAAGAAAATCTTCTTGAGTTCATCAAACAAGCCATCTTTCATGAACCTAAAGATGAGTAAATCACCTATTAAACCTCCGAACCCAGCAATGACCGCCACAGTAAACGTACTGTAATACTCGGTTAAATTTATGAGCACAAATGTTGCCGGAACAACAGTAAAACTTGATACGTAAAACATACCACTGAGAAATATACCTAAATACCCACCAGTACTTATTATATGCAACCCACGAGCAATTGCAGGGTTATCTGAAAACAGCACCATAGCAACTAAAATTGTGAGGAAAATAATCGTGTTTGGATATTTTATTTTCATTATGTACTTACAGTATACAAAAGTAGAAAAAAACATGCTTACGAAGTGTTAACAAAAAAACCGCTGTTGCCAGCGGTGTTTGAGTGGTGCACAATTCACCACAAATTAATGGTAAGCAGACTTTGATTCAAAAACCTCATTTGCGAGCTTTCCCGCCTCAAGAGGTGTAAGCTCACCTGCGCGAAGCTTTTCGGTGATTTCATCCAACCGTGGAAGTTCAAAATCATTTGCCCCAAGAGCCGCGACCTGTTGCTTAATAAAACCTATCTGCGCAAGAACCTGCTCAACTTCTTTTTCCTTTGCCTCAGAAGGTGTTAGTGAGTCTTCCCCACCCATGTCTTCTGGCATTTCAAAATTATGTCCATTCATACGTAAAGTATACACAGGCACAGATTACCATGCAAGAAACTAAAAATCAGAAACATTTGCTCCAAGTTCGTAGTACAGTGAGTCACTTAAACCACCATACTTAATACGTCCACAATCACCTCCATCACCTCCGTCTATAACCTGATCAACCATCTGACGTGCTGATAAACTTGTTACACCAATCACCCTAATATTAACCCCTCGCCACGGCGACCCAAGACCGCACACGAACGTATCGCCGTGACTATCGTACTGATACACATCACCAATAACCGGCACTGGTGCTTGCGGAAGAAAAACGCCCAATCCATAATTTGATATCAAAAGCGATATTGAAGGCCAACATGAGGTAGAAACTCCACATCCAAAATCAGTTACTCTCCACCACGTAGTTCTCTCCTGACCGCCTCTCGCGCAATGCGGTCGATGGCGGTCGCATCATCCATCTCGTG
>CAYTAR010000002.1:0-140670 GCA_964436015.1 uncultured Candidatus Saccharibacteria bacterium
CTCCAGCTCCAGCTCCAGCTCCAGCTCCAGCTCCAGCTCCAGCTCCAGCTCCAGCAAAGCCAAGGGTACCCCAACCAGTAATTACTGCAACACCCGCGAAACCAAGTTTGCACCCCGCGCAACACTCTCAACCAACCACAACCCTTGCTCCCAAAAAACAACCAGTAGCCCTCAAACAACACCTTCCTTCCGAAGAAGTTCAAAAAGAACTTGCTCGTGACAACATGCGTATTACGAGAGAAGTATCTCACGCGCACACAAAAACACTCATTGGGGTAGTTATGGTTGTGTTACTCCTCCTCATTGGAAGCGGAATGTTTTACGCGGGGTATATACTCTACACACAAAAAACAACCCCTCCACCTCTCACCGTAAAACAATCTTTGCTTGTTGCAGACTTGGACTCTCCTATTGAAATCAGCTCAATGAAAGGAACTGAAGCGGTCTCATTATTACGTGGAGTACTCGCTCAAACAACGCCAGAAAAAGGTAAAATTGCACATATTTACCTTACAGAAAAAAAGATTGATGAATACGGGGTATCAACCACACACGTACTAACATCACCTGAACTATTCACACTGTTCGGACACAAAGCCCCACCATCGCTCTTACGAACATTTACAGGGTCACTTATAACCGGGGTGTACGGCGGGACTACCGCATCTCCGTTTTTCCTAACTGAGATTGATTTCTACGCACAAGCGTTCGCGGGTATGCTTGCATGGGAAACCACATTACCAAAAGATATTGGTTTACTTTTTGGTGAAATTTCTTCTGAATACACCACCTCATTTACTGACACCACGATTGCAAATATAGATGTTCGAGAACTAAGAGATACTGCAGGGAACACACACCTTATATATGGATTTCCACAACCAACACTCCTTTTAATTACAAAAACAAAAGAATCATTTGAAGAAATAACGGAGCGAGTGTTTGAAAATGCCTTCAAACACTAGTGCTTCTCTCTACTTTCTGCTACACTATTTTTATGGATACAGATAAGTATAAAAAAGCCCTTGAAGCTGAAAAAGAAACACTTATTGCGGAATTACAAACCGTTGGACGTATTAATCCTGATAATCCAAAAGATTGGGAACCGATACCCCCAGAAAATGATGGGGAATTCGCAGATCAAAACGATCGTGGTGATTCAGTAGAAGGATTCGGAGATAATAGCGCAATTCTTAAACAATTGGAAATACGACTTAATGAAGTTGAGCGAGCACTTCAAAAAATTAAAGATGGAACCTATGGAATCTGTGAAATTTCTGGAGAGGCGATAGAGACCGATAGACTTAACGCAAACCCTGCAGCTCGAACGAATAAAGCACACATGAACGACGAATCTCAACTGTTGTAATACACACCTCTACAAGGTGTGTATTTATTTAGAGCACTCACCACACAATGGCATTTGCACGAGTCCACAGCGCACAAACGTTCCTTCTCACTCCACACATTGTAGATGTTGAGGTAGATATTACAAAGGGAATGTATGCTTTTTCTATTGTAGGACTACCTGATAAAGCAGTTGAAGAGGCGCGTGATCGTATTTCATCCGCATTAAAAAATTCACACCTACCATCTCCAAAATCAAAAAATCAGAAAACGGTAATATCACTTGCTCCCGCTTCTATAAAGAAAGAAGGTACTCATTTTGACCTTGCAATGGCAATCGCGTACTTAAAAGCCTCCAAGGAGCTTTCGTGCGACGTAAAGCGATATCTCTTTATTGGTGAACTATCACTTGATGGTGGACTGCGCGGGGTGACTGGTGTTCTTCCACTTCTTATTGAAGCACAAAAAAAGAACTACGATGCGGTTTTTATACCGAAAGACAACGAACACGAAGCGCTGATTCTTCCTGATTTATGTTGCATCTCTTGCAACACACTCACTGAAGTTGTTTTACACCTCAGAGGAACAAAAATTCTTAATCGCTGTAATGCAACACCACGAACAACACACCCCAAAGATCTCTCAATAGACATGGCGGATATCAAGGGGAATGTACGTGCAAAACGAGCTCTTGAAATAGCAGCAGCAGGGGAACACAATATTGCCTTATTTGGACCACCAGGAACAGGGAAAACCATGCTTGCTCGTGCATTCGCGCACATACTCCCACCATTCACTGAAAACGAGCTTCTTGAAACTGCATCAATTCAATCCATAGCGGGAATATTCAACCCTCACACATACCACGCTCGACCATTCAGGTCCCCACACCACACCGCATCTCATGTTGCTATTGTGGGTGGAGGAACAAACCCCAAACCTGGGGAAGTTACACTCGCACACCGTGGAGTTCTTTTTCTTGATGAATTTCCAGAGTTTGACCGTAGGGTAATTGATGCACTTCGAGAACCACTTGAAGACAGAGTAGTTTCAATATCTCGAGCAAAAGGCTCAGCTCGATTTCCTGCAGATTTTATTCTAGTAGCGGCACTCAACCCACCAACAATGCTCAATAGGGATGGGAGTGGGGTACATGATGAGCTCACCCATACTCGTTTTGCACGAAAAATATCAGGTCCTATTATTGACCGAATTGATATGTGGGTAGAAGTACCTCATGTAGAATATGAGGTGCTTGGATCGTCTATGAAAGCAGAGACAAGTGAAAGTATAAAGAAACGAGTTACTCAAGCACGAGTAGTGCAACACAAACGTTATAATAGAATCTTATCCAACGGAAGAATAAGTGCAAAGGATTTGAGTACTCATATTTCGCTCACCCCGAAAGTACAAGACATCCTCACAAAAGCAGGCAAAACATTTAAACTATCTGGACGTTCATATCACAGAATACAAAAGCTGGCACGAACTATCGCTGACCTTGAAGAAAGTAGCGAGATAACTTCTAATCACATTCTTGAGGCACTACAGTACCGTCCTACAATTTTTGAGTAGGAAACTACCACGAAGCTCAATTTGATTCAGTTTACAACTAGAACCCACAACGAGTCATATTTGCACATGTAGAAAAAGGATTTTTTGCACCTCGTACCTCAAAGTGTAGATGTGGCCCTGTAGAACGTCCAGTAGATCCAACAGTTCCAATGTGATCTCCCTTAGCAACCCAATCACCAACCGCAACACTAACCGTCTGTTGGTGCGCATAAAGTGTCTGAGAGCCATTTGGATGCTTAATAACCACATAACTTCCAAAACCACCATTCCAACCACCCGCACGCGCGACAATCACTTCTCCAGATGCGGATGCGTAAATCGGGGTACCATATGGCGCACCAAAGTCTATTGCATTATAGCCGTGTAGTCCTTGTGTTTTTATGGCACCAGGTGCAGGGTGGGTGAAATATCCCACATACTCAGGTGCACTGGTGCCTTTAGCCGTCGCCACAGCTCTTGGGTAGACAGGCGAAGCCACTTCACCTTCAGGAATAATTAATATTTCACCTATGGACAACAGTGTATCGCTTGTAATTGCATTAAAAGTCTTTATTTCATCAACATCACCCTTATACTTAAGCGCAATACTCTGAAGAGTGTCTCCTTTAGCAACCATATGACGCACCCCAGTTACTGGTAAAATAATCAACTGTTGACCAGGTTTAATAATTGATGTTCGTGTTAAATCATTCGCCCACAAAATAGTATTCTGACTTACCCCGAACATCGCTGCAATTTCAGACAACGAGTCACCCTCTCTTACAACATACATCGTAATCGTTCCCGAGTCCTTCTCATATTCAGCGATATTCGCAATAGTTCCTGCGGGCCCACTTTCAGCCAAAAGCGCACTCCCTGAGACTACAGTAATATCAGCACCCCCTCTCGCTTGCGCGGAATTTGCGTTAATTGCGGCCTGAAGGAGCGCAACGTTCTGTGAATTGTACTCGGTTGTGACTTCTGAGATTTGCCCTTTAGACTCAAATATTGAGGCTACAAAAGACAAAATACCCGCATTTAGGGTAAGCGGTAGACCGATCATTGAGGCAAACAAAAAAATTTTGCCTGCGAAGCGGATCATTACTCCTCTATATGTCCCCTGGTTTGTGTCTATCTTTGATATGAGACCAGGTTCATTGTTCAAACGTTTTATATGGTTTTTTTTAGGTGACGGGCAGTGAGATTTTCAAAATATGGCTCTAATAAGCCACCATATTTAATCAATCAGTACGGTATATACCTACTATACCGAACCCACATCTATTGTCAATCAGTTATACACATGGTCTTTTTTGTGGCGTACTATTCGTATACACAGCATAATGCACAAACTATACGGTATAATTTCTACATGAGGTTTCAAGTGCCCCAGTTTATTGATGTTGAAGATAAGATTTTCGGTCCTTTTACGTTAAAACAGTTTATTTACTTGGCTGGTGGAGCAGGGTTATCATTCACCATATTTACCCTTGTAAGCCCTAAACTGATAGCGATTGTTCTCATAATTCCGATTATCATTTTATCCCTCGCTCTCACGTTTTATAAAGACCAGGCAAAACGACCATTTATAGACATGCTAGAATCAGCTTTCTATTATTACACTCGAGGACGTCTCTATATTTGGAAAAAAGTTCCAAAGAAAATAGACCATTCTGTTAAAAAAGAGGTAACTGACACAGGAGCTGAAACGTACGTTCCGCGCCTCTCTGACAGTAAACTGAAAGACCTTGCATGGAGTTTGGACATACACGAATCAAAAAATAATCATGGCAACTAACAGTAAACCAACTCAGGACTTTGTTCCGATCAAAGAAGTACGTGATGGAGTGGTGGTTCTCCAAGATAATTCAATGCGGGCGCTTGTTCTTGCCTCGTCTCTTAACTTTGCATTGAAGTCCACTGACGAACAGCAAGGAATTATCATGCAGTTTCAAAACTTCCTCAATTCTATTGATTTTTCAATACAAATATTTGTTCAGTCCCGTGAATTAGATATCAGACCATATATCGCCCTCCTTGAAGCGCGACAAAAAGAACAAGTGGAAGAATTAATTAAAACCCAGACAAGGGAGTACATTAACTTCATTCGAAACTTTACTGAAAATACTAGTATTATGACAAAAAGCTTTATTATAGTTATCCCGTACTCACCAACATCTCTTGGTGGGTCAAAATCACTTTTCGGCAAAAGCACTCCTCAAAATATTGCTGAGTCTAAAATGGAAAAATTTGAGGAAAACAGAAGCCAGCTCGAACAACGAGTATCAATTGTTGAGCAGGGGTTAATCAGAACCGGCATCCGTGTTGCACGCCTTGGAACTGAAGAAATAGTTGAAGTTTTTTATAAGCTGTTTAACCCCGGTGAATCAGAAAAGCCGATTAAATTAGAATAATATGGGATTATTTGATTTTATAAAACCAAAACAAAAGGGTCCTGAAATAGCCCCAATACTCCCGCAAGAAATCTACGAAGCAGGCATCCTTGAGTTGAAAGACATTATCGCACCATCCGCACTTCGTATTACTCCAAAAGACTTTAATTTAGGAGACCGTGTAGGAAGAACACTTTTTGTTATTTCGTACCCTCGATTTCTAACAGAAAACTGGTTCTCACCTATAATCAACCTGGATAAGGTTTTTGATATTTCAATTTTTATACACCCAATAGAAACATCAAAAGTGCTCCGAACCTTCCAGAAAAAGGTGGCCGAAGTGCAAAGTCAAATCCATGCACGTGAAGATAAAGGTCTCGTCCGTGACCCGATGCTTGATACTGCATATCAAGACCTAGAACAACTTAGAGACGACCTTATGCAGGCCCAGGAGAAACTATTTGATGTTGGTCTCTATATTACTGTGTATGCAGAAAACGAACATGAACTTAATAAAGTTGAATCGGAGATACGTTCAATACTAGAGGCGAAACTTGTGTATTTGAAACCGGCACTTTTCCAACAAGAACAAGGTTTTAAAAGCGTGATACCTGTGGGCGATGACCAACTCATGGTGCATTCAAAACTCAACTCTTCACCACTCTCAAGTATTTTCCCCTTTGTATCATTTGACCTCACAAGCGATAGGGGAATCTTGTATGGAATCAATCGCCACAATTCAAGCTTGGTTATTTTTGACCGATTTTCACTTGAAAACTACAACTCAGTTACTTTTGCAAAATCTGGATCAGGGAAGTCATACACAACCAAATTAGAGATCCTACGGACACTTATGTTTGATGCAGAGGTGATTGTTATTGACCCTGAACGAGAATATGAGTACATGGCAGATACTATTGGAGGGCGGTACTTTAACATTTCACTTAATTCAGAGCACCACATAAATCCTTTTGACCTACCCATCCCAGCCCCAGATGAATCCCCTCAGGATGTGTTGCGTGCAAACACAATTCATCTTGTAGGGTTGTTTAGAATTATGCTTGGAGGTCTCAGCCCTGAAGAAGATGCAATTATTGATCGCGCGATCACTGAAACGTATGCGCTTAAAGATATTACACCTGAATCAGATTTTTCAAGTATTGAAGCTCCACTCATGTCAGATTTTGAACTTGTTCTTGCGGGTATGGAAGGAGGGGAAACGTTAGCACAAAAACTAACCAAGTACACAAAAGGTACATGGGCTGGATTCATCAATAAACCTTCAAATGTTGATATAAATAAAAAGTTTATTGTATTTTCAGTGCGTGACATGGAAGACGAGCTAAAGCCAACTGCTATGTACATTATTACGCACTTTATTTGGAATGCGGTACGTAAAAATATAAAGAAACGACTGCTCGTTATTGATGAAGCATGGTGGATGATGAAGAGCGACGACACCGCATCGTTCCTTTTTGGTCTTGCAAAACGAGGCAGAAAATACTATCTCGGTATTGCAACTATCACGCAAGATGTGGGCGACTTTATGAAATCTCCATACGGGATTCCAATTATCACCAACTCCTCAATTCAAATTCTTCTAAAGCAATCACCAACAGCAGTTGATAGGGTGAAGGAGACATTCAACCTTACTGACGAAGAAAAGTTCCTTTTGCTTGAATCTGATGTTGGCGAGGGTATCTTCTTTGCAGGAGTCAAACATGTTGCTATGAAAATCATTGCATCATACACCGAAGATCAGATTATTACCTCAGACCCATCCCAAGTACTCGCGATAAAGAAAGCTAAACAGGAGCTCGCTCAACAAGAAAAAAATGGGGTCTAACGTACGCTACAGAATTAGTTTTATGACGGGATTTTTTATGGTAACCATTGCTGTTTTCTTTGACATTTTTGAGATAATCCTCACCGCAACTGGTATTGGCGCATTTATACAGTCTGCCACATCGGTGTTTGGTGCGCTCATATTCGGGTTTTGGTTTGTCATCCTCGGAGTTCCATTATTGAACCCTCGTAGATTCGCGGTGGGCGCTATCTCTGCTCTTGTTGAAATTTTTCCCTTTACCGGATGGCTACCTATGTGGACTGTGGGAATGTGCATTATGATTAGCATGGTAAGATTAGAGGATAGAACAGGAGTGTCACTTCGTCCGCACACGCCTGCTTTAAAATAGTATGACTACTCACACACAACTATCAATTCGTATCACACAATACATATTCGCCTTTTTGTGTATTTTCCTATACGCACCATTTGCATCCGCTCAGTTTGCCATAAACGAGGGGTTAAAGGTTGATGTGTATCCTAAAATACCAGGCGCGTTTGAATCCGTGTCCATTTCAGTTCAAAGTTTTGCAACCGACCTTAATCGTGCCGACATATCGTGGTATGTAAACGACCAATTAGTAACAAAAAGTATTGGTGCAAGATCATTTACCTTCACCACTGGAGATGTGGGGTCCCAAAACAATGTTGAAATGTTTGCTCGAACCGTAGAAGGGAATACAATCATTCAAAGTTTTTCCTTCAGACCTTCAAATGTTGACCTCATATGGGAAGCACTCACCTATACACCACCATTCTATAAAGGACGAGCTCTTTATACGCACGGCGCACAGGTAAAAGTGGTAGCAATTCCTGATTTACGAGTAAACAATACCCCGCTCAATCCAGATACCCTTATTTACGAATGGCAAGTAAATAGAAAAAATATTCCTTCTGCGTCAGGATTTGGGAAAAAAACATACGTAGTTCAAAAAGCTGATACTGTAAACGGCCCTATGAATATTGGAGTCACCGTATCTGATAGAAATGGAGATCTAGTGGCAAAGAAAGAAATTGCCCTTACCCCTACTCAAGGAGAGATAATTTTCTACAGTTTTGACCCTCTTCTCAAAACCCGCTACGAAACAGCATTAAGTGGAACTTTTAATTTTAATACTCCGGAAGTAACCTTGGTTGCCAGTCCATACTTTTTCCCAACTCAAAGCAGAAAAGATCCAGACCTTCAGTATCAGTGGAACCTAAACGGAACTCTCCTATATCCTCAAACGAACGATCTTTCTTCACTTGCATTTAGACCACCAGCTGACGTTCAAGGAACCTCAAACCTCATTCTTACCGTAAGTCATCCAAACAGTATATTTGCGCAGGCACGAAAGTCGCTCATATTCAATTTTAACGTGCCCAGTGAACAAACATTATTTCCCCAGTAATTTATGAAAAACGTACTTACCATTGCACTATTTTTTATACTCGCACTGATGAGTTTGACTCCGTTTGTGTATTCAGCAGATACGTACACCCCACTTGCGCCTCTGCCGGGGACAAATGACACAAACCCACCTGTTGACTTACCTACATTCCTCTCTCGATTATACTTTTTTGGTATTGGAATCGCTATTGCACTTTCAGTGGTAATGATCGTCTACGGAGGGGTGCAGTACATGAGTACAGATGCGGTTATGAAAAAAGAAGATGGGAGAGAGACGGTAAAGAAAGCCCTATTGGGTCTATTTCTCGCTCTTGGCTCATACCTTATCATCAACACGGTAAGCCCAGGAATTCTTAATACTACAAATTTTGTTTTAAACCCAGTAGGACAATCAGTGACGCCACCTACTTCACAAGCGGTGACTTTAAATACACCTGAAACAGTAGTGGCACTCCCAACCGCTGCCGACGGTTATTTTCTTTTCTTCTTTCAGAAAAAAACAGAGAATGGTCAATTCAGACCACCTTTGAATCTCGCAGGTCAACAAGCACCGTCAGCACAGTTTACTGATACCATGGGAAATTACAATTTAGACGCAAGTTATCCTACTGGATCAGTTACCTGTACGAGGGTTGCGAAACAACCAAATGTAAATATTGACCCTTCACTCTATTGGTGCGCACGTTACAAAGACGCAGCAGGAACTTGGTGTTACACCGCCACAAAAAGAACAAATACTTCCACTGATAGAGTGTCTTCACTATCAAGTACACAAGTAACTTGTGGGATGAGCGATGGTGTAGGGTTTACTTCATTTACAGAATGCAATACTGACCGTTCAGAGAAATTAACAGGAAACTATCTCACTGATGGACACGATTACCGTCCTGGAAATTGTGTAAACAACACATCAGTATGCCTCCCCACAACAAAACTTCTTTCTTGTGAAAATGGCTCAGGTAATTAAATCTCTATGAACAACAAACTTATCTTTTCAATCCTAACACTCTCCCTTATCGCCATAATTGGTGGTGTACTATACTGGTTTTTCATTCTCCCTCAAAGCGAAAATGAAAATATAACTGAAACACCAGTTGATCTTTTCCCTTTTGACCAAAGTCAGAATGGGGGACAAAATACGAATAATCAAAATGGAGGGGTTGTAATTCCCGACAGAACATCTCCGCTTCCTATCCTTCGCCTTATTACACGTGAACCAGTTGCTGGAGCTACAGCATTTACACAAGCGAGCGCAACCCTCATCCGTTTTAACGAAAAGCGTTTGGGAGATATTTTTGAAGCAAACAACACCGATACTGTTGTTACCCGTATAGATAGAGAGGTAAGTGAGGGTATCTATGATTCACACTGGGTTGAAAATGGGAGTGGTTTTATATTTAGGTATGTAGATGAGGGAAGTCAATCTATTCGTTCAATATATGGAAAATTGATACTAGAAACCCCTCCACCACCAACAGATGATGCGCCTATCCCTCTTCCTGAGTGGGTGTTTACCGCAAAACCACTCACGTGGTCCATCACAGACATTGCAGTCTCTCCTGATACCAATTCAATATTTATACTCAATAAAACTACGGACGGTATTGAAGGGATTCTTGCAAAACCCGACGGTACTTCTGCAACAAAAATCTTTTCATCTCCACTCAGTGAATGGCTAGTCTCATGGACATCTCCAAATACAATACTTCTCATGAATAAACCATCGCACAACATCCCAGGGTATCTCTACACACTAAATACTACAAACGCCCGCCTTACGCGAGTACTTGGCCCACTTCCTGGTCTCACTGGACTCATGAGTCCAGATGGGAAATACATACTCTTCGCGACAGGAGAAAGTAATTCTCTTGAAACAAAAATGATTGATTTACAAACTAATAACATTTTTACATTTCCCCTTCGCACGCTTCCTGAAAAATGTGTATGGGCTTCTTCCTCAACAACCCTCTACTGTGGAGCAGACCCACGTATTGGCCTCAATCAGTACCCTGATGTGTGGTATAAAGGTCTAATCTCATTCTCAGATTCACTATACGAGGTTGATGTGCTCACATTCACACAAAAACAACTTATCAATCCATTTGATTTTGCACGTGTAACAATAGATGCAACACGTCCATTTCTCTCTCCGAGCGAAAACTACCTTTACTTTACTAATAAAAAAGACTCCTCTCTTTGGAGCCTTGAATTAAAAAAAGAAGAAGCGGTAATTATTGAAGACCGAGTTTCTACAGAGAATTAATACCTGTCTCTACCACTTCCTTCTTAAATTTAACCACTACGTGTCGTGTGGGGCCAACCCCAGCAGATTCTGTCTGTATATGCGCTTCACCTTGAAGAGTATTGTGCACAATAAGGCGTTCGTACGCATTCATAGGAGGAAGTTCTACACTATACTCAAAAGATCGAGCTCGCTCTGCTGCAAGTTTTGCCTTCTTCTGTAGTTCGTCTACATGTTTTAGCTGGTAATCATTTACATCAACAACGTACTCTTTCATCTCCTCCTCGGTAAGTCCCTCCTTATGAAGCGCAATTCTCTTTAAAAGGTGGTTAAGTGATGTAATGGTCTCTCCCTTATTACCAATTAGCAAACCAGATTCATTTGTTTTAATAGACAACCTCACTGCTCGCACAGCAGGCATTTCTTCTACAACCACATCAGAGTAACTGATGCCCATTTTGTTAAGTAATCCTTTTAACGTCTCAATAACTGTTTCTGTTTTCATTTGATTATGCTGTTACTATCATTATTAACCGCATCTCGCTTCTTTCGCAGGAACATTTCTTGAATAATGGTAAAAATATTACTCGTAACCCAATACAGTGCAACCGCTGCTGAAATGTAATATGCCACAAGAGTAATAACTATCGGCATAACATAACGCATCTGTAACTGCATACTATGCATCACATCATCTTTAAATGTAGCATCCGCACTTCGCTTCTTTAACTTCGGAAGTGTAAGCCGTATTTGTATGAACTGCGTTATTCCGGCAAGTAGGGCGAGGATAATACTCTTGCCCGTCATGTCTAATACTGAAAGAAAGAGTATATCTACACTTTCCGGCGCGGAGACAAAAGAATACAGAATATCAGTATCTATAACAGGAAAACCGTTCTTACTAAATACAAAATACAAACCGAGAATAATAGGGATTTGTAGAAATATGAGAAAAATTCCCGCGAATGGGTTAAAGTTATTCTTTTTATATAACGCCATCATTTCAAGTGCCATCACTTGATTGTTACCTGCGTGCTTCTTTTGAATTTCTCTAATTTGGGGCTCTATTTCTTGCATTTTCATCTGAGCCTGAATAGATTTCTTCGTCAGAGGAAAGAGAATAAACTTAACTATAATTGTTAGCAGAATAACCGCGACACCAAGGTCGTGAAAAGGAAGTACATCAAGTATAAAAATAAGTCCGTTGTATAAAGGAGTATATACAACGGCATTGAATACGGAAGATATCATTGCTTCCACATTCTACAGAAAAATAAGGTTTTATTCAACCTTTTAAGGAAAGTTCTTTTCGATATTCTGCTACCAATTCTTCTAAAGATATATTTAGAGCCATTTTTGTAGGATATATAAGCAATATGCCATTTTTAGGAAGTGTAGGGAGTAGTTTGTAGAGAATGGCGTATACGCGCCTCTTAATTTTATTTCTCTCAACTGCGGTGTGTGCAACACGTTTTGGCAGTACTACCCCAAAACGGCTCGGGGTAGTACTGGTACTAAAGTACGTATACGAAAAAGAGGAAGACGCTCCGCGTCGCCCTCTTTCTCTGTTTTTCGTAAAAAAACTAGTCGGAACCCTCCTGGCTCGGGGAAGCATACTACACACTCAGTTTTGCACGCCCCTTTGCTCTTCGTCGCTTTATCACATTACGTCCATTTTTTGACTTTGAGCGAACAAGAAAGCCGTGTGTTCCTTTACGTTTTTTGTTTTTTGGCTGGTATGTTGTTGACATAGGGTCAAGTATATATTAAAGATTATTTTTTGCAACACATACCAACATACACTCGTCTTTGGGTAATCAACAGACTGTACACAGGTTATGAACAAGACGTGCGTTTGGTCAAGTCTATCCATTTTTTCTCACACATATATAATAGGTGAACAATAATATATTTATATGTCTGATCTAAAACAACTTTGGGATAATACACTCGGTCAAATAGAACTTGAAGTTTCAAAGGCAAATTTCAATACATGGTTTAAAAATACAGATATTATTAAGTTTGAGGATGGGGTAATTTACGCAAGTGTACCTAACCAGTTTGTAAAAGACTGGCTTTCAAACAAATATCACAAGTTTATTCTTAGAATTTTACGAACATTGTCTGATCAAGTTCGTTCACTTGAATTTTTAGTTGTTCGTGATGAACAAAAGAAAAAAGAACTGCTCAATCAACGATTTGTTATGCACACCAATGAGCTACCCTTAAACGAGCTCTATATTAATAAAGATGATAATTTGAACCCACGGTATACATTTGAAACATTCGTGGTTGGTCCGTTTAATGAACTCGCATTTGCTGCCGCACAAGCGGTTATAAAAGAGCCCGGGATAGCGTATAACCCGCTTTTTATTTGTGGAAATACTGGATTAGGTAAAACACACCTTATGCAAGCGGTAGGGAACTATGTAAAAAACAGTGATAAAGACAAGAAAGTCTACTATGTTACTTCTGAGCGATTTGCGCTTGATTATCTAAACGCACTTCAAAATAACAAAGCTACCGTATTCAAAGAAAAATATAGAAAGTATGACATTTTAATAATGGATGATATTCAGTTCCTTTCAAAAAAAGAAAAAACTCAGGAGGAATTATTCCATCTCTTTAATAGCCTCTACGACAACAATAAACAAATTATATTTTCATCTGACAAGCACCCGAACTACTTACCAAATATGGAAGAGCGTCTCAAGTCACGCTTTAGTGCGGGAATGATTGTTGATATTCCCGAGCCTGACCACGAATCTCGCATGGCAATTTTGAGAGAAAAAGTTAAGGTAAGTAACATCTCACTTGAAAACGATATTATTGATTACCTCGCGCAGAGCGTAGAAGGGAATATTCGTGAACTTGAAGGAGTACTTAACTCTATTGTGTGCCAAACACGCCTAAAAGCTCGTGATCTCACATTAAATGAAATTAAAAATCTAATAAAAGATACCGTAAAGCCAAGAAAGATTGTTTCTGTTAAGGATATAATAAAAACCATTAGTGATTTTTATAGTATTGATGAGGAGATTGTGTACAAAAAAACAAGAAAAAAAGAAGCTGTTCGTCCACGACAGATAATTATGTATATTCTTCGGGAAGATTTTCACGCTTCGTATCCTTCAATTGGACAGAAGATAGGAGGGAGGGATCACACAACAGTTATTCACTCATGTGAAAAAATTAAAAATGAAATAAAGCATGATTCAGTTCTTGCGCAAGAAATTCACCAGATTCGAACGATGTTGAGGTAACTGTGGAAAGAGTGTTGAGTGTGTGGGGAAATTATTGTTAATAACTCGGTATAACTGTATCGGTTATACCCATAAAAATAATATAAGAAAAATACATACTCATTATTCCTATATCATACATATTTTTTCCCCACATATTTATTTATAAAACCTATGTATACCAACACTTAATTTACTAATCCACATATCCCCATGTATAGTATTGGTATGAAATTAATTAATAAAAATAAACTACTAGTATGAAAGTTTCTTGCTCAAGAGAAAAAATAATAGACGCTGTATACAGAACTGAAAGAGCGACGGGTAAAAATTTATCACTTTCCGTACTTTCGTGTATTTTTATAGAAGCGAAAAAAGGTACTTTATTACTCCGTGCAACAAACTTAGATCTTGGTGTGGAAATATCAATACCTGCTAAAGTTGAATCAGAAGGAGTTGTTGCTGTTCTAGGAAATCTTTTTTCTCAAGTAGTTAATTCTGCAGTTAATACCGATACACTCCTTTTTGAGTTACAGGAAGGGGGATTAGTTATTACCTCTAAACACAGTGTTACTACTCTTACTACACAACCACACGAGGATTTTCCCACTATACCTCATATTACAGAAGAATTTTCTTCCTTTTCAGCACCAGCAAATCTTCTAGTTGAAGGGATGAAATCTGTTAATTTTTGTTCATCTAGTACTACTATTAAGCCGGAACTTGGATCGGTATATATATATCAAGATTCGGGTGAGTTACTATTTGTGGCTACTGACTCCTTTAGGCTAGCTGAGAAAAAAATGAAGGTAGCAGTAGGAGAAGATATTAAACTACTTATTCCTAATAAAAATGTAATAGAGCTCATTCGTTTTCTTTCTGGAATTACTGATGATGTTGAGGTTCGGTATACAGAAAATCAAATTTCATTCTTACATAAAAATTATTATTTCACTTCTCGTGTAATAAATGGAACTTTTCCCGATTACCGACAAATAATTCCTAAAGAATATACCACCACGGTACGCTTACTCAAACAAGATTTTCTTGATTCACTCAAGAAAGCAAGCATTTTTTCTGGGAAATTTAATCAAATTAAAATAACTATCAATCCAAAAGAAGGTTTATTTTCTATTGCAACCACTCAGGCAGATATTGGGGCACACACTGATGCTCTTACCGCTGAGACCACAGGTGAAGAGTTTGAAGCTCATTTTAATGAAAAGTATGTTTCAGATGTATTACCACACATTACGTTAGATTCGATTGAGCTTTCTTTTGCAGGGAAAGGACGTCCGTTGGTTATTAAACCAATTCCACACGGTTCATTTTTGTATTTAGTAATGCCAATGAATAAGTAGCATGGCACTTCAGGGAATTACTCTTTTTCTTGAACGGTTTAAAAAACTCAAAGCGCCAGAGAAGTATGTAAAAGAAGCGGTACAAAAAGCAGTGCAGGATATTTGTCTACTTACTATCCCTGTAGAGCAAATCTCAGTGTCAAAAAAAGGGGTTTTTATTTCTACTCACCCGCTCATTAGAACAAAAATTCACCTGGACAAGGAGTCCATAGAAAAGAAAATAGAAGAGTATTTAGTGAAAAAAATAAATATTCACTAATTCTGCGGAGTGCTTGAAAGGGTAAATGGAAGGGTAACTTCGCTTCTGTTATACACTGAATCGTAACCCACAATTCGTATTGAATTGCTTTGCTGAATTGAAGGGATGGAACTAGGAATAAATGTGTACGTAAAAGGTGCTCGCTGTACTGAATTTACAAATTCATTATTGATAAAAATATCAATACGAGATAAAGGGTAGATATTTGAGTTTGTAACGGTAAAAGAGACAGGGGAATTGTTCTGATATGAAATAGTAGAATCAATACCAGTTACCAGTAGACGTGGTTGAGTCTCGGGGGTATGAATGGTATCAAATTCAGTGGGGATGGTGCTTGTGCTTGTTTCTGGAATGTTATTCTTTCTCACCCACTCTCGAACTGGGTATTCCCACAATACATACTGCGATACTGATGCAGGATTCTCAGGAACTGGTCCTCGTGGATCATTTCTATCTACCCAATGTAAGATTGAATGAATATCAGTTACCACACGAACCTCTTTTGTTTCTTCAGGGGTATACTCTGTTGCGAGTTTTTGAGAAATAGTGTCTATGGTGTACGTGGTGCTCCCCCTCCATTCTCCTCGAATAACTGGCTTTAAATCATTTTTATTCACGATAGGCTTTGGTTGGGGAAAATCTTCTTTTGGGTATGTAGTGAGCACTTCCTGAATAAATGCGTTCCACAGTGGCGCAATAATCAACCCAGCAACCTTCTTATCCATTGGTCTATTGTCGTTGTTTCCAGCCCATGCACCAACAGCGATACGTGGAGTGTAGCCAATAACCCACGCATCTTTGTAATCATTTGTGGTACCGGTTTTTACTGCTACATCATATTGAGAAAAATGAAGCGGAGAGTTTGATCCGTACGATGGAGCCCGGGCAACGTTATCAGAAAGAATATCGCTAATGGTGAGTGCAACATCTTCAGGTAAAACTCGATAAGGACGAGATCCTCCATCTTCAAATAGAACACCGCTTTTATCTTCAATTTTAATAATGCTTCTATAAGGAACCCTCATTCCTTTGTTTGCAAATACTCCATATGCGCTAGTCATTTCAAGTGGGGTAACTTCTCCACCTCCAAGCACTAACGTGAGTCCATATTGGTCTACGCCTCCAAGGGTCGAAATTCCCATATCCTTTGCAGTTCGGAGTGAATCCGCAAGTCCTGCCAAATATAGTGTTTTTATCGCTGGTATGTTGATTGATTGGGCAAGCGCGTCACGTAGTGACATTGGTCCCCTGAACGCATTGTCATAGTTGCCCGGCATATAGCAGTTGGAATTACTGTATATTTTAGTGCCATCAGGGCGACACTCGGTTGAAAATTCTGTTTCGAGGTCAAACACAACTGTTTCTGGAAGAAACCCTTTTTTAAATGCAGTTGCGTACACAAAAGGTTTAAAAGTTGAACCAGGCTGTCGTTTTGCGAGCGCAATGTTATAGTTACCGTCAATTTCTTTATCAAAGTAATCTCGAGAGCCCACCATTACCAAAATATCTCCAGTAGTTGCATCGATAGCAACAAGGGATGCATTTTCGGCATCAAACTGTTCACTGTTTGAAAGTGCGAATTTTTTTGCAATTTCTTCAGCTTTAAGTTGTAGATCGTAGTGAAGGGAGGTAATAACTTTTAGTCCGCCCTCTTGTACTGCCTTTTGACCGTACTTTAGTTCAAGTTGTTCAATGATGTAAAACACAAAGTGAGGTGCTTGTATTCCAATCTCGGATCGTGGGCGAAATTCTACCTCTTCTAAACTTGCGCCGTCGTACTCCTCCTGCGTTATAAATCCATTTTCAACCATTCGGCGCAACACGAGATTTTTACGATTATTCAAAGCTTCCACATTGTTTCCATATGGTGAGAAATATGTCGGCGCTTGTGGAATCGCAGCTAAATACGCTGCCTCTGCAAGCGTTACATCGTATGCGCGTTTTCCAAAAAAAGTGAGACTAGCCTGCTCAGCTCCATAAATATTACCCCCGTAAGGTATTTCATTAAGGTAAATTGAAAGAATTTCATCTTTAGTAAGAACTTGCTCAAGTTTTAATGCGAGTACCCACTCTTTTATTTTACGTGAAATTTTCTTTTCTGAAGTGAGAACTGAGTTTTTAATGACTTGTTGGGTTATGGTAGAACCACCTTGAGTGTACCCGTCACGACCGAGGTACGTCAGCACGTTTGAGAGTACTGCGCGGATAATTGCCTTGGGTTTAATTCCTTTATGGCTATAAAATTCAGCATCTTCAATTGCAACACTGGCATTTTTTATATTTCTTGAGATTTCCTCAAAAGGAACCACGGTTCTTCTAATGTCTTGGTGTACATCGTAGAGTAAATGTTCTCCCGTACGATCGTATATCTTGGTTGATTCGGTTATTTTGCGCTCATCAAATGTTTGTAGGTCGGGAATAGGAAGTGTTGCAACCCACAGGAGGCCAGCGCCTCCCACCACGAGGCCTGATATGGCGCCAATAAAGATTAATTTTATTCCTATGTGCTTGATTGCATACCAATGCTTCCTTTTTTTCATACTATCCGACTATAGCATAAAAAATCACCATAAAACAGAATATGAGAGGACAAAGCGGGTTACATATGCTACGCTAGAAACATGGAAAAAAGGACACAAGTAAGCGACATAGACGAATTGCTCACTAGGGGGGTTGCAACGTTTATTGATCCGAAAGGTGAGTTCAGAAAAAAACTTGAAGGAAAAGTCGCTGGAACATATACAAAAGATATTTATATTAAGTTTGGCGTGGATCCAACTCGGCCAGATATTCACCTCGGACATGCAGTTTTACTGAGAAAACTAAGGCAATTTCAGAATATGGGGTGTAAGGTAATTTTTTTAGTGGGTGATTTTACTGCACACATAGGAGACCCGACTGGCAAGAGTAAGGTCCGTCCTGAACTAGAACAGGCAGAAATCGAAGCCAACATGAAAACTTACCTTGAGCAAATTGGTAAAATTCTAGATACTCGACCTGAAGTATTCACGTGGATTAGAAACTCTGATTGGTTTATTAACGTAACCGATCTTGCACCGCATCAAAAACTCTCAATTAAGTATCGGATGATATCTGTGAATCCAAACTCGTTTATAGGTAAGTCTATACTCTTTTCTGAGACGCGAATGCAAAAGACGCATCTCAAAAAAAGCGAAATTACTGCGGTAACGTTAAAAGGGATGCTTTGGACACTAAAGCATATCACCCACGCTCAGTTAATTGAACGAGATATGTTCCAGGAACGCTTAAAATCTGGACAGGAGCTATACATGCACGAAATGTTGTATCCAGTGCTTCAAGGTGTTGATTCATACGTTTTAAGTAAGGTATATGGATCATGTGATATGGAGGTTGGGGGGAGTGATCAAGCCTTTAATATGATTATGGGAAGGAATATTATGAAAGTAAATAATATTCCTGAACAAGCGGTATTGAGTACGCATGTACTTGTGGGGACTGACGGAAGTTCAAAAATGAGTAAAAGCTTGGATAATTACATTTGCATCACCGATGCACCTGGCGACATGTTTGGAAAAATTATGTCCATTCCGGATACGGCTATTATTGATTACGCTATTCTTGCAACGTACTTACCAGATAGTGAAATTCAAACTATACAGAAAAAAATTACAGAAGGATCAAAAAATCCCCGGGATATAAAAGCAGAGGTTGCTGAAGCGGTCGTGTCAATTTAC
This sequence comes from uncultured Candidatus Saccharibacteria bacterium, assembly GCA_964436015.1. Classification (GTDB taxonomy): domain Bacteria; phylum Patescibacteriota; class Minisyncoccia; order Phycocordibacterales; genus JBBDJV01. Next base: position 19,351 of record CAYTAR010000002.1, read on the forward strand.
CACGGAGTAGCTCAAGCAAAAAAGGCCCATGAGGATTTTATCAATACATTTAGTAATAAGAGTATTCCTGAAACAATGCCTCAAATAGAGGCACAAGCAGACCAGTTCCTTATCGATGTGTTAGTTAATTCAGAGCTAGTCCCATCAAAAGCAGAGGCTCGTCGGTTGTGTAATAGTGGGGCGGTTACGTTCCTTACAGAGAATAAAGTGTGTTCTCCAAAGGATATTGTTCAAGAAGGGGAGTATAAAATTGGTAAACACCGCTTCCTTCGGGTAACTATAAAATAAAACCCCTCAAACTTGAGGGGTTTTATTTTATAGTTCCTCAGGCTCTACGTCTGTAAGAGGAAGGTCTTCGTCATCTTCAAGGTCTCCAAAGGTATCTAATTCATCACCCAAGTCGTCATCAATATCTGCATCAGTCGTATCATCTTCTAGTGAAAATGAATGAAATACATTTTGAATGTCTAACTCCATAAAAATTATTTTTTTTGATAATTACGTACGAGAGAGCAACCTCTCGCTATAGTTTTATCAAATCTCGTTTTACAATGCAAATTATTGTATGGTGTGGATAAAAATAACTATCACCAACGTTCACTCACCATGCAGGTAAGTGCGATTCCAATAGCGTCAAATTCATCATCGGTACGCTTTTTAGAGGGGAGTATCAGCATGCGCGTAATCATGTGCATCATAGCGGTTTTATCTCCGCGCCCATCTCCAGTGGTTGCAACTTTTATTTGGTTTGGGGTGTATTCAAAGAGAGGAATAGAATTTTTTTGAGCGATATACATAAGCGCGCCTCGAATTTCAGCTACTTTTGTTGCAGTTTTTTGGTTTTTTTGGAAAAAAACCTTTTCTAGCGCAATCGCAGTGATTGGAAACTCTGCAAGTTGGGATTCAATTTCCGCGCACACTGTGTATAGTCTTTTTTCAAACGGTTCCTTTTTATCAGAGGTAATGCAGTCTGAGTGTAATACTTTTTCTTTGCTGGTATGTGATTTTTTCTCAAGAACACATATCCCAAGGCGGTCATATCCAGGGTCAATACCAAGAATTAAGATGGGTGCACTAGATTGCATTGGTATACACGTGTTGCACCTCCTCATTATCTTCAAGATCATCAATAAGAAGAGAGAGTTTTTCTCCATCTTCCTCGGTAATAGAAACCGTATTTACCGGAGTCCACTCGGAACCATTTTTCTTAAATGCCCACGTAACCGAACCAATCGCTCCAAGTGCACAGTTGTGCTTTGAAAGAATATATTTAACTTCCTGAGCTGCTTTATTTCTATTGCTCGTAAGAGCTTCAATAATAATGCCCACACCACCAGGTCCATATGCTTCGTACTGTATAGTTTCCATGTGAGTCGTATCAGGGGACAGTCCTTTTTTAACCGCACGCTCTATGTTGTCATTTGGAACATTCTCTTTACGTGCCCGTTCAATAGCAGATCGTAAGTTCGGAGATTCAGTGTTTCCTCCTGCTATTTTTGCTTCTGTGGTGATTGCTCGAAGGAGTTTTGAAAACACCATGCTTCTCTTCGCATCACTCGCTGCTTTTTTGTGTTTTATTTTTGACCATTTATTATGTCCTGACATACCTAGAGTAACTTATCTTGTAATGACTCAGGGATAGTGAATCCTAAGTGCTCGTATGCTCTCTTTGTTGCGATACGTCCCTTTGGTGTTCGTTCAAGGAGGCCGTTTTGTATGAGGTATGGCTCATACACCTCTTCAATCGTGGCGATTTCTTCACTTGTTGCAGCTGCGATGGTACTTACCCCAACTGGCCCCCCGTTAAATTTAGAAATGATAGTTTCAAGGATAGTACGGTCAGACGCATTAAGTCCGCGTTCGTCTATTTCAAGAAGAGCGAGAGCGTCTTTGACTGTTTTTTTGGTTAAAGGAGATTTAAGTACTTGTGCGTAGTCGCGACAGCGCTTCAGTAGGTAGTTTGCTATTCGTGGAGTAAATCTGCTCCGTGAAGCAATCTCAGTAATTCCTTCTGACTCAGCAGAAATACCAAGAATACGCGAAGATCGTTCAATAATAGAACTTATTTCTTCTGTTGTATAAAATTCCAAACGAAACACACCGCCAGAGAAACGAGAACGAAGTGGGGCAGAAAGGAGTGCGATGCGTGTTGTTGCTGCAATAAGTGTGAAAGGAGGAAGTTCTAATTGTACGGTTCGTGCGGAAGGTCCTTTACCGATAATAATATCAAGAGACCCAGACTCCATGGCGGGGTACAGTACTTCTTCTATCGCTTTATTAAGGCGGTGTATCTCATCAATAAAAAGAACATCTCCTGGTGCTAGGTTAGTGAGTATTGATGCAAGGTCGCCCACCTTTTCAATAACGGGCCCCGAAGTAATTTTAATGTTTGCGTTCAATTCGCGTGCAATGAGGTGCGCTAAGGTTGTTTTCCCAAGGCCTGGCGGACCATAAAAAAGTATGTGCTCAGGTGGGTGGTTTCGCTCTTTGGCTGCAGAGAGTAGAATACGAAGGTTTTCTTTGATTGTTTTTTGCCCAATATACTCATCCCAGAGGTGAGGACGAAGTGTTTGGTCAAGAAAACGCTCTTCTTTTATGGGGTCTTGCGTATTTTTTTTCATAGTGTATAGTGCCATTCTACCATTTTTAGAGAGAGGGTAGAAAAGGTGAGTTGGTAAACGCGGAAGTAAGGGTACTTGACAAGATTACCAATACATGATAAGATACTCACCAGCTACATAAACGCTCGTTAACAGATTAAAAAACCGCGAACAGAGACGGTTTTTATTTTGGAACACTATCCAGAGTACAAATCTCTAAGCAATTGATCCCTTTGGGATTATTAGGGCATATCCACGAGGACGTGCTGGTTACAGCGTAATGCTGTGTACTGGAGCTATCCTTAAAGACTTGCCTCACTTTTAGTCGTCCGTATTAAAAGTATTGCTTAGAGATTTGTGCGCTGGATTTTTTTATGAACTCTAGTGCCATTCTAGCACGTAGAAAAAAAAGAAAAAGTCTTGACTTCTCTAAATAACACCAGTACTCGCGGCGGCATCAATGTCAATAACGCGACGTACCTCCTTCAAAGTAGTTACCCCTTGAAGAACTTTTACCGCAGCGTCTTGTTCCATAGTAAGAATACCTTGTTTGAGTGCTGCTGCGCGAATTTCTCGTTCACTCGGGTTTTCTCGTACAATCTTTTCAATTTCCTCATCCATTAGAATCGCTTCGTACACTCCCACACGTCCTTTGTATGCCAAATGTTCAGATTCAAGGTCTTCTTTTTCTTTCCATATTGTTTGTGTTTGAATATTAGCCAAGTCCGGACGGTTTGTTATAGTTTTTAATATCAGCGTTAGCACCTCCTTGTCTTTACCTTCAAGAGGAACTTCAACCGCATTCTCTTTATTAACCTTACGGATAAGGCGTTGTGCCATGGTTGTGGTTACCGCAGAACCAATAACTTTTGGGTTAATTCCCATATCAATTAAACGGGGGAAGGCACCTGCGGCGGTGTTGGTGTGCAGTGTTGAAAACACTAAGTGACCCGTCAGCGCAGCGTTGATCGCCATTTCCGCAGTTTCTTTGTCTCTAATTTCTCCAACCATGATAATATCCGGGTCTTGGCGGAGCGCCGCACGGAGACCTGTGGCGAATGTATACTTATCTTTTTCAGTTTGTGTTTGAACGATTCCAGGGAGGTGATATTCAATAGGGTCTTCAACGGTCAGGATTTTAATATCTGGTGTGTGCACTTTTCGTAGGAATGAGTAGAGTGTAGTTGTTTTACCTGAACCAGTGGGACCAGTGGTAAGTATAAGTCCGTTAGGTCGTTCAATTTCACGCATAAGCACCTCAAAGAGGTGGGGTTCAATACCGAGAGACTCAATGGTTACTTGAATTGATTTTGGATCCAAGATACGCATCACCACTGATTCGTTGTATGCTCCAGGGAGGGTTGAGGTACGAATTTGGATTTCTGAGTCATTTACTTTAATACTGAATCGCCCATCTTGTGCGGAATTTTTTACATTTAACATAACACCAGAGATGAGTTTAATACGAGAAAGGACGAGTCGATAGGTATTGTTATCAATATGCACAATTTCTGTGAGTACACCATCCAGTCGGTAACGAAGACGGACATACTCTTCTTCCGGTTCAAGGTGGATGTCTGACGCTTTGAGCGCAAGCGCACCCGCAATTATCATTTCAAACACTTTTGATATTTTGTAGCCCTTTTTTGCCTGTATCACATCAGTAACACGGGTAGTAATATCAGCAATAGAAGAAACCTCATTGATCATTGCTCCAATCTCATCATTTGCAATATCAAGAACACCTTCTTTACTCTCAACGGTAAGTGAAATGTCGGCGTACCTACCCCATGCTCGCTCCAAGCTCTGCTCTGACGCAACAAACATGAGTACTTCAAACCCTTTTCGTTCCAAGTCCGCCTTAACCTCTTTTAATTTTTCGTTGCTAGGATCCTCCGTTGCAATACCTATTTTCCTTCCAATAAGACTGAATGGAGAAAAGCGGTTTTCTCGCGCCACTTTTTCAGGAACTGCACGAAGCGCATCTCCATTAATGGACATTTTTGAGAGGTCTATGTAGGGAATACTGTAGCGGTTTGAAAGTATTTGCGCTAGATCTTCTTGTTCTCGCGCGCGGAGTTCCGCGAGACGCTTATTTTGCTTTTCATCATCAAATTGAATCATTGAATTATTATACCGTGGAGCCACGTAAAGACGAAAAAAGTCTTGTGTACCAAAGGTTTTTGGAAGGGAGGAGACATTGACATTTATAAAAAAGTATGCTATACTGTATTTAGGTATGGGTTTGTCAGTTTCCCTTGATAACTGATAGAAAGGGCTTTATGAAATTTGTCATTGTGTTGATGATGGGTGTTCTGTTTCTTTTGCCGGTGACGGCGACGGACACAAACCAACTCTCCGCGGTTCAAGCGGAGATCGCCGAAATGAAGCTCCAAATTCAGCTTGCGAAAGCTGAGTTGGAGCTTGAAAAACTTCGCGCCCAAAAGCAGAAGTTGGTGACTCCGCCGACGGTTGTCACCAACGAAATCTCCCCTGTTCAAGCGGAAATTAAGAATCTCAAGGAGCAAGTAGCTCTTGAGAAAGCTCGCACCGAGCTCAAGAAAGTGCAGGCGCAGAGTCAGCCTGTTCATGCAAAAGTTGCTCAGTTTCCTGAAATTGAGCAACAGCGAGATTTTTATCTCGCTGCCTCAAAGGAGGCGAAGGCGCGTGCCGATTATTACCGGCACGAAGAGCAGGCGAGTAGGTACGCTCGCCGGGCTCTTGAGGAGCAGATCTCGGGATTCTTCATTGAATCCCCACATCGGAAGTACACTATTCCGAATACGCCTTTTAGGGCTTCGTTCCGTAGTGCAAATTACGGATTCACCGCCCGAGGCGGAGTGAAGGTGAATAGCCGATAGAGCAACCCACACATAAACCAGCGCTACGCGCTGGTTTTTTTATTGTCGGGTTTGTGTGTGCTAGAATGCGTGTATGAGAGAGATAGGGAGTGTTGAGGAAATGCGAACGTTTGCGAGCAAGGTGGTACAAAAGCTCACCAGAGGTTCTACTGCAACCGTTCTTGCGCTGTCAGGTGATTTGGGGGCGGGGAAAACCACATTTGTACAAGGACTTGCGCGGTCACTTGGTACGAATGTAACCATCACTAGTCCGACGTTTGTTATTCTCAAACGGTATCCTCTGAGTAAGCAAGCGTTTGATACTCTGATCCATATAGACGCATACCGGCTTAACAGTAGTAGCGAACTACAAAAGTTAGGTTGGGAAGAAATACTCAAGGACGCGGGGTCGCTTGTGGTTCTGGAGTGGCCTGAACGGGTGTCCGAGTGTATTCCTGATAATGCGCAGACTATTACTTTTACGCATAAAAATGAGGGTAGTCGAATAGTGTCATATGAGTAAAAAAACAGATAAAACAAGAATAATTCTTCTTGATGTACATGCAATTTTGCATCGTGCGTACCATGCGCTTCCCGACTTCTCTACTTCGGGCGGTATTCCAACTGGGGGCCTCTACGGAGTGTCTCTCATGTTGTTAAAATTGATTGAAGATTTTTCACCCGACTACATTATTGCGTGTTATGACTTACCAAAACCAACGTACCGCCACGAGGTATACAAAGAGTACAAAGCGGGAAGGGTAAAGTCTGATGATGAGCTGGTGGTGCAAATTCAAAATTCACATAAGATTTTTGATGCACTTCATATTCCCATGTACAGCTGTGAGGGGTTTGAAGCGGATGATATGTTGGGAACTATTGTTGAACAGACAAAAAAGCAGAAGGATTTGGAAATAATTATTGCATCGGGTGATATGGACACACTCCAGCTTGTAGATGATAAAAAGGTACAAGTATACACGCTTAAAAAAGGCATTAAAGATACTATTTTGTATGACGAGGATAAGGTAAAAGAGCGGTTTGGTTTTGGTCCTGAATTACTCCCAGATTATAAAGGGTTGCGTGGTGACCCGTCGGACAATATTGTTGGAGTGCGAGGTATTGGAGAGAAGACCGCCACCGAGCTTATTATGAAATTCGGCACGTTGGAGTCTCTGTACAAAGTAACAAAGAAAAACCCCGATGCTCTCATTAAAGAGGGAATTAAAGAGCGTATGGTTGGGTTACTTGTAGAACATGAAGAGGAGGCATTGTTTAGCAAGATGCTTGCGACCATCAGACGAGATGCGCCTATTACCTTCACGCTACCAAAAGAGAAGTTTAAAGATATGCTTGATTTGGAGAAAGCAGACGCCTTTTTTCGAGAGTTTGAGTTTAGAACACTTGGTCCGCGGTTGCGTCACGTGCTCGGTATAACAAAAGAAGAGGAACAGACTCAAAAAAATACTTCACAGGTAACAGAAAACCCAGATGACACCGCGAGGGTTCAGCTGAAATTGTGGGTTTTGGATTCAAATCATAGCCACGCGACGGTAGATGATGTGTATGCATACACAAAAACGACAACACTCAATGATGCAGAAAAAATAATTAATGACAGGTTGCATGCTGAAGATTCATATCGTGTGTATGAAGAGATAGAGAAGCCACTTATTCCCATAATTACAAAAATGCAGGAGAAGGGCATCATGATTGATCGTTCGTACTTCGCAAAACTTGGTGAGGATTATCACCACAAGCTCTCCGTACTAGAGAAAACCATTCATGCTGACGCGGGAGTTTCATTTAATATAGCTTCACCAAAACAACTCGGTGAAATTCTTTTTGAAAGGTTGGGTTTGAAAGGGAAAAACCAAAAAAAGACCGCAGGTGGTGCGCTTTCTACCAAGGAGTCAGAGTTGGAGAAAATGCGCGACATGCATCCGATTATCGGAAGCGTACTTGAGTACCGAGAGTTAGCAAAGCTTATTGGTACGTACGTGGATGTGCTTCCAACACTTGCTGATGCGAGTGATCGTATTCATACCACATTTGATCAGTGTGGAGCAGCAACTGGACGTATGGCATCTCGCGATCCTAATTTACAAAATATTCCGAATAAAACTGAATTAGGGAGAGCAATACGAGGCGGGTTTGTTGCGGAGTCTGGATACGCACTTGTCGCGATTGATTACTCGCAAATAGAACTTCGGATTGCCGCGTTTCTCTCAAAAGATGAAAAACTTATTTCAATTTTTAAGAACAATGAAGATGTACATACCGCGGTAGCGTCCCAAGTGTTTAAAGTAAAAGAGAGCGAGGTTGATTCCGAGATGAGACGAAGGGCGAAGGTAATTAATTTCGGGATTATTTACGGTATGGGAGTAAACGCACTTAAACAAAATCTTGGGTGTGACCGTGCTGAAGCGCAAGCGTTTTATGAAGCATATTTTAATACGTTTAACGGGTTGGCAGAGTATTTGGAAAAAGTAAAAGAGTCAGCGCACCGTTTAGGTTACACCACGACTTTTTTTGGGCGAAGGAGGTACTTTGAGGGAATTCGTTCAAAGATTCCTTTTATTCGTGCATCTGCAGAGCGCATGGCGATCAATGCACCGATACAAGGTACTGGGGCTGATATTACCAAGCTCGCAATGATTGCGAGTGACGCGTTCATACGAACCCTTAAGAATACAGATGATGTTCGGCTATTGCTTCAGGTGCATGATGAACTAGTGTTTGAGGTAAAAAGTGATTTGGTTGCAACAATTATTCCAAAATTAAAAGAATCGATGGAGGGGGTAATTGATCCTAGTCAAACCGAAGGGGTGGTGTGTAAGACTGAGGCGTCAGTGGGGAGTAACTGGGGTGCACTAAAAAGAGTATAAAAGTATATGTTACAAGTGTTTTTAGGAAATGATAGGGAATCTGCTCGCGCGTCCGCAGAGAAGGCGTTTTCTGCCCTCATTTTAAAACGCAAAGAAGCGGAAGTGATACTTTTTGATGCTGATTCATGGGATGTGGAGAAAATGAAAGCGCTCGTGGGTGCGCAGGGATTGTTTGAAAAAAAATATATTGTGCGAATTACCTATGCACTTGATACTAAGCTTAAAGCAGAGGAGTTTGAATCACTCATAGAAGAGTGTGCTGAGTCGGAAAACGCGTTTGTGGTCTTGGAAGAGAAACTTTCTTCTGCACAAAAGAAGAAATGTCAGAAACACGCATATACGTTTGAAGAGTACACAGAAAAAAAAGAAGAACAAAGAATCAATGTATTTGGGCTGGCAGATGCTTTTGGGAATAAAGATAAGAGAAATTTTTGGGTGCTATATACGCAGTGCATTCGTGCGCACATCCCCCCAGAGGAGATACATGGTATTTTATTGTGGCAGGTGAAAGGCATTATCGCGACGTACAAGACAGACTCCGCACAAGATGCGGGGATGAAGGATTTTTCATACAAAAAAGCGAAGCGGTTTGCTCAAAATTACTCTCTCATAGAGATAACTCATATCTATGACACGCTTATAGATATGTACCACAACGCACATAAGGGTAAGTATGATTTAAGTATTGCGCTTGAGCGGTTTGTGTTGGGGGTGTAAGGGGGATTAAAGAATGCCCCTTTTAGCCAAACAAACGTTATAAAGGTTCTCAAAATATATATAGCCTTCCTCACTAGTCATAAGTGCTAGCTCGCCACTATATTTTTCTTTCAAAGAACTGTTTTCCTTAATGACTTTTGAAAAAATACTATAATTCTGCGCGTAACAATTCTTTTTGATAGTTTCTACTCGAAATACAATTACCCATAAGGTGATAGAGTAGAGTAAACATATAAATAAAATTAACAACCAGTATTTTTTAAGGAGGCCATAATCAGAGTAGCTTAATGTATAAATGATATAATTGGTTTACCAATTATATCATTTATACATTGCATTGTCAATAAAGAAACCAAAGAAATTAACATACCTGATATCAGTAATGAAGATATTTTAGAATGTATAAAATTTTGCATTAGATATATTATAACACGAAAAAAGCATAGTAACAAAGCCAGATTTAAATCATACCTAGGAATCGCTCCCTACAGGAACAGTACCCCAATTGGATTTTTTCTTCGTAGAGTACTACTCGAAAAAATACTCAATAGGGCTTCGATTCCTACCCGCAGACACCCCCGTGTCTGCTTGGCCGAACTTTCGTTCGCTTCGCTTACTCAAGTCCGTCCAGTAGGAATCGAACCTACGACCCTCTGCTTAAAAGGCAGGTGCTCTACCGACTGAGCTATGGACGGATACCAAAGAAAAGTAACAAAAAAAACGGAACTTGTCCATATCCACCCTCCACGGTATAGTGTCCACGTGAAAAAAGAAATCATCGTAATCCTACCTGACATCAGAAGTGTACATAATGTTGGTTCAATATTTAGAACTGCGGATGGGGCAGGGGTTTCAAAAATTATTCTTTCAGGATACACTCCCACACCTTTTGATCGTTTTGGGAAAAAGCGAAAAGATTTTGCCAAGGTTGCTCTCGGTGCGGAAGATTTTGTGCCATGGGAGTATTCTCTTGATGTGGTAGGTTCCATTTCTACCCTTAAAGCAGAGGGTTTTACGATTGTTGCTATTGAACAGGATTCGCACAGTACGCCGTTTACAACATATACGTACCCTCAAAAAATTGCGTGTATTTTTGGTAATGAGGTAGGAGGAATTCAAAAAGAAATTCTTGAACACGCGGATGTGGTGCTTGAGATTCCCCAGTACGGAGAAAAGGAGTCACTCAATGTTTCAGTAACAGCAGGAATTATTCTTTTCAACATTCAACAAAGATAGGTTCTAGTATTTTTTCTCAGCAATGAGTTTTCCTGATTGGTCGCGTATCTCTATGTGCTCATACTTTTGTTTGTAGAGGGGTTGTGTTCGGTTGAGATACAAATACCAAGTATTTTTAGTAAATCCAGGAAGGTTTTTGTTGATATTTACACACTCAGTGTAGTTAATTTCTTCCTTAACAAACTTTTGGCACTCCTGTGAGAGGATGGTTGGCACAGAGGTAAACACCGTACATCGAGGAAGTCGGTTGATGTACTCTCTACATGCATCATTAAAATGGTTCGGGGGCTCTGGTTGTGGAAAGTTTTTCGGATATGGACACTCTTTGGGAAGTGAAGGGGTAAAGTTTTGGTGTTGCTCAAAAAAACCAGTGCACAGGTTTGTGCGGAATGACATGGTATTTGGAGATTTTCCTGTATTGATAACAATACTACTTCCTGGGCTTGCTAGCACTTGGTTGGTGGCGTTTATTTGTCCTAAGAAGGGTAGATAGACCGCCTCTCCAACTGTAGCAGTAACTTTATTTACCGTGCTTTGTATCGTCCAGCCAGTTACAGGGATTGACGTTGTTGCTTTAGAGCTTACCGAGAGGATGATGTATTCCGAATTAGGGTCATCACGCGTTGATTTTCTGAGCGTCTTCCAGGTTACCAAGTCAGCGTAGGGGGAGCGGTCAAGGTTGGTTATGTATTCCGCAACCTGCTTTTCAACCACTTTTACTTCTTTTGATACACTCGTTACTTCTTTACTGATGGCTTTTGTTTCTTCCGCTTTGATTTGTTCGGGAGTTTTAACCGGAGCAGTTTTAGGGGTGCGTTGCGGAGGGTTGAAGAGGCGAAAAGGGGTGCTTGATGCGTTGTTTCCACTTCCTCCACTAAAACCATTTACTATCGCTCCAATAACCACAATACCGATAATGAGTCCGGTAAGTGGGAAAGCGGGAGGAGCTTTTTTATCTGCCATAGGTATGTATATTCTCTGCTAGTTTTTCGGTACTGTCAAAAGCTTGGAGAGCTCTTCTCGGGATACCTCTGCATCACTCCACGGCTCTTTGGTGCCGTTGCTTCGCATTATGTAGGGGTCAGTTCCTTTCCCAGTGATAAGCACCACATCATGGTGTCCTGCAAGAGAAAGTGCCCGAGCAATAGCGACTCTACGATCAAGTATTTTCTCTGGTGTGTGTTTAGTAACTCCTCGCGCTACATCATCAATAATATTTTGAGGACTGTCATCATACGGGTCTTCATCGGTAACAATAATATGGTCGCAGTAGGTATCAGCTAATGCCCCCATTTTTTCTCGCCGAGAGGTGTCGCGACCTCCACCCGCTGACCCAAGTACGCAAATTTTTCTTTTTTTAGAAAATGTTTTATATACCGCTTCAAGAGATTCCGGTGTGTGTGCGTAGTCAACGTACACCTCAAATGATTGTCCGCATTCAATTTTCTGCAACCGTCCGTCAATCGTAGAGACGCGAGCGACTCCTTCTGCGATACTCTGTGCTTGAATATTTCGCACACGTGCCCAAGTAACCGCGCCTAGGATATTTTCAAGGTTGAACTCTCCACGAAGTGATGAGTGAATCGGTACTCCTTTATACATACATTCAATACCGGAGTCACTGATTAACATATGCTCGGCATCCTTTTTTGAGTAAGAAACTGTTTTATCAATAGCGAGTGCGGTAAAGTGGTGTGATTCTGGACTGTCTCCATTTACCACGAGTAGTTTATCTTTTTTTCTACTCCGTTTGAGCTCGCGAGCAATAGATAGTTTTGCGGATCGGTACTTTTCAAAAGATCCGTGTGATTCAATGTGCTCTGGAGTTAAGTTGGTAAAGATAAGACTATCAAGCGAGAGGTATTTGTGACGAAATTGTTTTGCTCCTTCTGAGGTCATTTCAAGTACCACCCATGTACACCCTGCGCGTACCGCTTTTCGAATAAAATGTTGTACAAAAAACCTTCCCGGTACGCTCATTTTATAGAGGTTGGGCGTACTCACGTCTCCTATTTTGAAGCGAATAGTGTTGAGGAGTGCAGTTTTTTCGCCCGACGCTTCAAGGATGGAAGAGACAAGCTCAACGACCGAGCTTTTGCCTTTGGTTCCCGTAACCGCAACAATACGGATGTGTCGTGCTGGGAAGCGGTATACGCACGCAGAGAGGGTAGCGAGGAGGCAGTGGTACGCTGGCTGAAAAAACGCAAACACTGGTTTCGGGATTACTTTTTTTATGGTGCGAAAAAAGGATTCAATCATTTTCCAAGGTGTTTTAATGCACGCGTTACTCGTTCGCTACTACTTACTCCTTCTTGAGCGGTATTTTTGAGTGCGTCTCTTGCTTCATTTCGGGAAAAGCCGAGTGCGAGGAGTGCTTCCAGAGCGTCAATCTCTTCGTTTGAAGATTGTGCGTTGTGTGACATGTGTTCAAATGAATCTTTAAGTTCCAGTACAATTTTCTCCGCATTCTTTTTTCCGATACCTGATATTTTAGTGAGATAGCTTGTGTCTCCAGTACTGATTGCGGTGTGAAGTGTCTCTATTCCTGCGATGTTGAGTATTGAGAGCGCCGTTTTTGGTCCGACTCCTGAAACGGAGATAAGTAGTTCAAAAAAATCTTTTTCTCGTAGCGAAAGAAATCCATAGAGATCAAGCACCGCTTCTCGTACAACCAGGTGGGTCCAGAATGTGCGTGTTTCTCCGACTGAGACTTGTGAGATTGTCTCACCGGTGGCAAATATACGGTAGCCAACCCCGGAAACCGAGAGGATAATAGTTTTTTCTTCAGTGTGGGCAATAGTGCCAGTAAGTTGTCCTATCATTCCTCTATGATACTCTGTTGTGGCAGGTAACCACAATAGCGGATGTGCGCTATTGTCAGGTATTGCGCGATTTCACATCTTCTGGTAGAGTGTCAAGACTTAAAAAGAGATATAGTATGCCAATTACATCATCAGCAAAGAAAGCACTCAGGAATTCAGCGCGAAAGCGTGTATTTAATGCGCGTCGGAGCAATGCAATGAAGTCCGCAGTTAAGCAGTTTGTAAAGCTTGTACAGGATAAGAAGGTTAAAGAGGCAAAAGAGTTACTCTCAACGGTCTATAAAGCGATCGATAAAGCAACTAAGGGTAACACTATTAAGAAAAATACCGCTTCTCGCAAAAAATCTCGCTTGTCCGCATTTGTTAAAAAAGCAGAACTCGCAAAATAAACAAAAGACCGCCATGAGCGGTTTTTTGTTTTTGTAGAGTCTGTCTTTGTGTCACGTATTGCAACAAAAGGTTTGAATTGCTAACCTTAGCTTTAGAGTAAGGCTTGATATGAAAATACTATTATTTTTGCTCAATCTGCCGATTCGCTTTTGCTATCGGCTTGATCGATGGTTTTGTTGTTCGTTGCCCAGACCTCTTCGTTTTTGGTGGGCAAAACAGTGGGTTAGAAAGGATGAGTTTCACCCTTCTCTTAATCTTGATGCGGATTATGCGAGTCGTCTTTCTCAGGAGGAGCGTGATGCATATTTTGAGAATGTGATGAAGCGCAGAGCAATTGCCCACGAGCGCGATATCGCAACAAGTTGAATCCAAACCACCACGTCTTTGACCTCTGGTGGTTTTATTTACTCGGGAGTGGTACAGTACAAAAGGAAATAAAAACGAAAGGATAATGTATGTATCTTGTGTATAGTACCTGTACTAACTGCGGGAATACATTCGGTCATTCTGATGAAGGCGAAACGCTAGTTTGTCCCGAATGCCAAAAGGAGATGGATGAGGAAAAGAAGAGAAAATATCTTGATGTTTGTGCCATGCTCCCAACAGAAGAGCGGTTACGCAGAATTGAGGATTGGATGTATGAGCACAAAAAAGCACCTCATGACTTCAGTGGTCCGCCACGTATTGGATAGTGAGAGGCAAAAAGCACCCACAGGGGTGCTTTTTAATTTTGGAAAGAGTTTGGGGGAGGAAGGAGGTATTTGGAAAACGTACATTGTTCTCAGTAGAATCGGTCACGAGTTACTAAGGATTATTTCGGTAGGAATCTCTCCTTACAGGAGCAGTATCCCAATTGGATTTTTTGTTCGCAGAATACTACTCCAAAAAATACTCAATCGGGCTTCGATTCCTACACGAAAGCGTCCCCACGCTTTCTCTCGAGCACAAAAAGAAGAACCCTTTCGGGTCCTTCTTTTTGTGCTCTCGGTAGGAATCGAACCTACATTGCAAGCTCCGCAAGCTTGCGTCCTATCCATTGAACGACGAGAGCATATCAATTGGCTTTAGCAAAAACAGACTACCACAAAGGCGTTAAAATCCAAAATACTCTAAAATTTTTTGTGGGAGAGGTTCGCGGAGTTGCCGTTTAGTGAGACGGGATGAAAGAAGTGATTCCACCACATCTTCTCCCACCTCTTGTATTGGAATTGAGAGCAGGGGCATGAACATACTCTGTGATTGGAGGAGGAGTGTTGGGGTAACACTCTCATCAGAAATGAAGTATGCATCTAGTGTGTCAAAAGGAAATAGTTGTGTTCCGATTCTGATTCCCGTATTGTTTATTTCAAATTCCACGAGTTTTGCAGGCTTGCTTGCCATAAGCATCAAACTAAATGCACTGATTGCAACCAGAAGTGCCAGCATGATGTTATTAAAAAGAAGTGGAACTATTACCAGCGCGACAGAAATGATACCCACCGCCCAGTACCAATCGGCTGTTTTTTTTACATGGATGTACTCATAATCTTTCCAGATGAGAGGGTCTGTAATCATTGCAATATTGTATCATGACTTTTATATGTGGGGATGAAACTTGCGCAGAGTGTGTGTGTTCGGTATAGTGCCAAAAGGAGACTGTATTATGTTTGAAAAATTGTTCCTCACGCTCATTTTGACTGGCATTATTTACATTGCCGTCAATTTACCACGGTACATCAGGAGGGAACTCAGGCGCCACAATGATTCCGTTGCGTATTGGTGGAAGGCACAGAAGCGGGTGATGGATGAGGAGCAAGAAATTCTTATTGAGACCTCAAAAGTCCTCGGCCGTTTGTTTGACTGGCTTGATCAGCATCCGTTTGAAAGCATTTCACATCCCGAGGCGCAGGAGTTGCTTCTTGAGTACATTGGACTCCGTATGATTTACTATGGCACGTACGGAAAGCCGAACCATCGTATATCAGACGTAGAGTCATGGTTGCCACATATTGAAGATTGGCGTTTCAATGGCCGGTAAGTAATTACCGGCTTTTTTTATTTGTTACTTACTACCCGAGAGGTACTTCAATTGCTAGTAGGAAACTTGGTTTGGTGAGAGAAATAGCACATGAGTCGGTAGTGCTAATTGCGAGTGCATCTCTGTCGGTTAACACTTCTTTTTCTATACACACTACTCCATGGATTACAAAAAGAAATACTCCATTTTTGGAATTGTGAAGAGTGTATTCAGTTGTTGGTGTTTCAAATTCACCCCATGAAATATAGGAGTCTTGTGCGCTTACGAGGTCACTCTTCGGGTTGTATTTTGGGGACACAATACATTCCCACATATTTTTTCTGCTCAACGGCGAAAATTTTTTCTGTGCGTATTGGGGAGCAATATTATTTTCTTTGGGAGTAATCCAGAGTTGGAGTAGAGAGAGCGGGTTTTTCCCGAGGTTCTTTTCTGAATGAAGCACTCCGCTTCCCGCACTCATTACCTGCACTTCATTTTTACCAAGCGTTTCCTCGTGTCCGAGTGAGTCTTTGTGGGTGAGTATTCCTGAAAGCGGAATGGTAATAATTTCCATGTTTCGGTGGGGATGCTCATCAAAACCGTATCCAGGGGAGATGATGTCGTCGTTAAGTACTCGAAGCACCCCAAAACCCATTCGGTCTGGGTTGTGGTAGTTCGCGAAACTGAATGAGTGGTGTGCGTTGAGCCAGTCATGGTCCGCCGACCCACGATCCTGTGCTTTGTGAAGTATGGTATCCATGAGGGTAGTATAGCATATATGGTATGTACTATACTATATACTACAAGGATTTTTGGAGAGTAATGCTATACTATTCAAATGATTAGTTTATCATCTGGAAAGAGTACAATTATTACAATAATAAAGAATGCTGCTCTGGTCTACATGTTGTTGATGGTGCATGCGCTCGGGGTAGAACTTTATACATGGCTTAATCAAACTATTTCGTCATGGGTGGCGTATGTGCTTGTTGTGGGATATGCGCTCATGATTATTTTTGGCATAGTACTGGTTACTATAAATAAAAAATCTTCCCGAGTAAGGGAGTTTGCTGAGATTACAAAAGAACAAAACGGAACGCTGGGCAGTTTTAAAAACACTAATGAGTATTATAGTTACGGAAAAGCGAAATTAGGAATAATATTTCTTATTGCGCTATTTCATTTTGTTACTAATCCGCTCTTATTCTTCTTCGCGATTCCTATTGCAGTTGTTATGCAACTCTTTCTTTTTCTTATTGTAGATGGATTTGTTATCAGGTATCGGCTTTTATTCAAGGACTCTTTCTTGTTGTTGTGTCACGCGTCTTTCCTTACTTTGTTACTGTCTTTACTTTTAATTACTGTGACATATGGCATATCATCCCCTTCAGTACTATATTTTCTTTTCCCAATAGTGTTTATTGCTTCTTATGTTCTGGGATTTCAGTATTTAGTATGGTTTCGTGTAAAAAGAGGCATGGCGGTTTCTGTTGCTGGAACCAAGTTGTATGTGATTCTTGAATACATATTGTTTGCAGTGTTTTTTTTACTCAAAATATGAAAAAACTAACCTGTAAAGAGTTTGGAGATCCGCATCATCTTGGGAGAATGGTTTGATTTTTTTATTAAAACCGCCTCTTGCTTTCGCAAGAGGCGGTTTTAATACGCAATTTATTGCATACCTTTTAAAGCACAATCAAGACCAAGAATAATATCTTTAGGATCTTCAAATCCGACTGACAGGCGAAAAAAACCATCAGTTATTCCCAACGATTCCCGAATATCTTTTGGAATACTCCTATGACTCATGAGCGGGGGATAGGCAATTATTGTTTCCGGACTCGCCAAGCTCTCACCGTATACAATGGGGCTGTTTTTTCGCAATAAGTCAACGAATTTTTTAAGTACACGGTTGTTTTTATTTTTAAGGATGAATGACACAACACCACCATACCCTCCTTTGCTTTGCCTTTGTGCCACAGCGTGATTTGGATGAAAAGAGAGTCCGGGATAGAGTACTTTTTCTATGTGATTATTTCTTTCTAAAAATGTTGCCACAGTGAGCGCTGTTTCACTTACTCGCTTCCAGCGTAATTCAAGCGTTTTTACTTCTTGGAGGACACGGTAGCATTCATCAGGTGAGAGGATTGCACCCAGTGTGCGGTGTAAAAAAACGAGTTGTGCATGAAGCTTTTTATTCCGAGTAATAATCGCTCCTCCAATAATATCGTTGTGACCGGCAATATATTTACTTAAGCTATGAATTACAGTTTCTGCTCCGAATTCAAACGATTGTAGTGCGCACGGTGGAGAAAATGTTGCATCAACCACGAATGGAATTCCCGTTTCTTTAGATACTTTTGCAACAAGCGATAGGTCAATGACATGCAGTGATGGGTTTGTTGGGGTTTCCACAAAAAAATATTTTGTAGAAGGCGTAATGCTGTTATGGATAGATTCTTCAGTGCTGAAATCAACACAATCAAAGGTTATCCTGAAGCGCGAAAAGTACTGATCGAGTAAGCGAAATGTTCCGCCATATACTTCTTGGCAACAGAGTACGTGGTCACCTGGTGCGAGTGTAGAAAAAAAGGCTGTTTCGGCTGCGAGTCCTGATGAGTAGACGGTTGCATTACCTCCTCCTTCCAATTGAACCAGTTTTTCTTCAAGTTTTTGTCGTGTTGGATTTTTCCCACGAGAATACTGGAATTCACTTTCAATACCAAACTCCTTTTGCGCAAATGTTTTTGTTCGCACCAGTATAGGCGCAACCGCACCAGTTTCTTTGTCAGGCTTCTCTCCGCTGTGGACTAGTTTTGTTGAAAAGGACCACTCTTTTTTGTATCTATTCTTCATAATTATCTTTTGTTTTTATGACTTATAAAAACAAAAAGCTCTTCCGTAAAGAAGAGATTTTAAATCATATAGATATATTATCTTTCCCTTACGGGCTAGATTGAGCACTTACTTCTTACGAAGAGTTGCTGGCGGTTCATAGAGCTAGTTCTCTCCCCGCACTCTGGATAACTATTTTATTGTACAAAAAGTATACCAGTTTTTTATAAAAAGAAAAGAATCACTTACCCCTTGTAAGTTTTTTTCATACTCGTGACAGATTTTTTGATGAGTAGTTTGAGTGTTGGTAGGTGTACGTCACTGAGTTTTTTTATGTATAAACAGGAACCACCACTTATTTTATGTTTTCCTATTTTCTTAAGTAGCTCCGTGTATTCGTTGAATCCAGGCATGATGTAGATAGTGATCCCTGATGCACGAGGAGAGAATCCAGTAAGTGGCCAATTACCCTCCTGTGCAGAGCGTTCTGATTTGTAATGGTAACTCCCAAAACCAATCATACTTGTACCCCACAGTATCGGTTTAAAACTAGTTATTTCGGTAAAGATGTGTAGGAGTACCAAGGAATCCTCTCGTTTTTGCTTTTCCGTAACAGTTTTGAGAAAGGTTGTTACAGAATGTTTTGTTGGTTTTGTTTTTATTTCAGCCATGGATTAAGTATATTGCACACAGTATGTTTTTTAAGAAACTTTTGCAATTCCTTGGTAATTATAGATTAGTGGTTTAAATCGGTGGGTTGGGTGCTTCATTTTTATAAAGGAAAAACCTGCTTCCCAAATAAGTTTTTCTAATTGACGATTATGATGACAGTTGCCAGTGAAATACTTAGTGAGTAATGTTGATATGTTTTGAATAATTCTAATTCCTGCGTTTGGAGAGGCGCCATGGTCAACAAAGATGAATTTTCCTTCAGGCTTAAGAACGCGCTTTATTTCTTGAAGTACTTTTTCTGGGTCAGAGACACTACAGAGTGTCCATGTTGAAACGACCGTGTCTACGGAGTGTGTTGAGAGAG
The DNA here is from genome assembly GCA_964436015.1 of uncultured Candidatus Saccharibacteria bacterium. Classification (GTDB taxonomy): domain Bacteria; phylum Patescibacteriota; class Minisyncoccia; order Phycocordibacterales; genus JBBDJV01. Next base: position 38,711 of record CAYTAR010000002.1, read on the forward strand.
GAATATTTTCTGCTCCAGTGTGTAAAAATTGAATAGGAAATGACAGTGAGCTTGTGCGCGTTTTAGCAATTTCCACGAGTTCTTTTGAGGGTTCTAATGCGTACAGTTTTGAAATGTTGTTATATATAGAAAAATTATAGCCGGGACCAACACCAATTTCTAAAACTATTCCTGATGCGTCTGTGATAACTTCACTTCGTATTTTTTTTAATTCCTCCGAACCCATTTCAGAGTTGAGAAGGCGTGGGACAATCTTTGTTTGATACCAGTTGGGCATACTGTTAATTATAGTTTAATTAGAGGCAAGGGGGAGAACTTGAGTTGAGTGAATTGACTTAGTTGTTAATTTTTGGCATCTTTACGCCGCATACTACAACTTATCGTGGATGGATGTTCTTACCATGTTCCACTTCGGAAACTCTGAATTGCTTCTGCTGTCACTTGACTCTACAGTGGAAGATTCACATATCATCCGTATTGATCAATACAATCATTGAACCAATGTTGACTGACACCGCACATAATGTGCGGTGTTTTTATTTCCTATGAAACCCCATCTGGAACGGAGTGGGGGGGGCGGGAGCTTAATGTTGCTTGGTGTCAAATTAGTTTCTTGACCATGAATAGACTTTTTCATAGTCCCGTTCTCCTATTTGTAGTGCTTTCTTAAAATTTTTTATAATACTTAGATTACCACTCCTTTTATCTATTTCCTGTGATGATTCTATTGTGTTAAGAGCGTCTTCTACTTTCTTTGTGTCGTTTTCCAAGAATCCAACTGTCGCAGATACGTAAGCATTCCAACACTCCCTATCTTTTTGGAATGATTGATCGAATGCTTTTATGGACTCTGCCCAATGTTCTTGTCCTTCTAGGGCCAAAAGCTGACCAACATGGAAATACATTAGTTCCACACTAACAGTTTTTTCGTCTTTGTTAGGGTTCGTTATTTTATACCTATTTTTCGCAATATACTCACGAATAAGATTAGCTGCATGGAGTCGTTCGTTAGGGGCACTAAATTTTCTCCATCCATTTGGGGATTGATCAAAATCCCAAGGAGACAATTGAAGTAACGATTGGTTATTTTCTACATTATCTGGATTCATAAATATTAAGTTTGAGTTCTCTAAAGATTTTTATATTTTAGCATTTTTCAAAATTATTGAGGAGATTCGGTCAGGAATAATTTTCTCGTCGTCACTCTAAAATTTTCACGACCCTGGCTCGCTTGTTTTTTCTGCTGAAAAAAACATAGCTCCGCCTTTCGAGTTTAAGTATCCAGTGAAAGGGAGATTCGGGGTCAAGTTTCTAAGCTCGAAGACTCGCTAAGAACTTCCTCCCCGGACTCGGCGACAAGTCCTCGCTCTCGCTCGTCTTGTGTACCGCCTCCGTCTTTCGAATCATCCCCTTACTCACGAAATGATAATTCACTCGGATGGTTCCCATCCATCCTTGTGAATCATTGCGGAGAGGGGGAGATTCGAACTCCCGAGACCGTTGCCAGCCTTCCGGTTTTCAAGACCGGTGCATTCGACCACTCTGCCACCTCTCCAGTGATCTTCAGTAGCGACATCATACACAGAAAATACCACTTTTGCAACGCGTAGTGTTTGTGTGACGGCAGTGCTCATGTACAATGGGGTGGTATGCGAATATTGGGAATAGATTATGGAACAAAGCGGGTCGGAGTTGCTCTTTCAGATGAGGGTAAGCAATTTGCGATGCCGTATCAAGTTTTGCAGAATAATGATTCACTCATGCAAGAGCTAGCTCATATTGTGAGCAAAGAGACGGTTGAACGTGTGGTTATCGGAGAGTCACGGGATTTAATGGGGGTAAAGAATCCAGTACAGGGTGATATTCAGATATTTTCCGAGAAGGTGACAGAGGACCTCAAACTTCCAGTGGTGTTTGAACCTGAATTTTTTACCTCGGCACAGGCGGTGCGGCAACAGGGGACACATGATAAACTTGATGCATCAGCTGCGGCGTTAATTTTACAAAGTTATTTAGATAAACAGTATGGTAAGCATTGATCAATTTAAGGAAATAGAGATAACGGTGGGTGAAATACTTTCAGTAGAAAAAGTTCCAGATACGGATAAGCTTCTTCGTTTGGAAGTGAGTTTCGGTGAGTTAGGAAAACGACAAATTGTTTCCGGTATCGCTCTCTTTTTTCCTGATATAAGCGTACTTGTGGGGAAGTGTGTTCCGTTTGTTACCAACCTTGAGCCACGAACCATTCGTGGCCTTGAGAGTCAGGGGATGATACTCGCAGCACATTCGGGTGAAGCATTTTCACTTCTTGAGACAAGTGCAGTTCCTGCAGGAACGCGTGTAGGGTAAATAGTGTATGGATATTTTTGAAAAACATGTTGAGGTGCGAGAGCGGATCCGTGATTACATGGTCTCTCGCGCGAAGAGTAAGTATGCGGAGCTTTGGCTTGCACTTTTTTCTTTTACGGAGGCTTCTTTTCAGCCGATACCTCCCGACTTTCTTTTGGTTACCATGCTGGTTGCCGGGTCAAAGCGCTGGGTGCGTCTTGCATCAATTGTAACTATTTCGTCTGTTCTTGGTGGATTGTTCGGCTATGTGCTCGGGTACTTCGCCTTTGACCTCTTTGGGGCGTGGGTCGTGTCTACATATAGTCTTGAGCACGAATTGGAAAAAGTATCGGAGTTGTTCCAAGGAAATTTGTTCTGGACTATGTTTATTGCGGCTTTTACCCCTATTCCATATAAAATATTCACTCTTGCAGGAGGTTTGTTTCAAGTAAATCTACTCATATTCCTCATTTCGTCACTGCTCGGGCGAGGACTGAGGTTCTTGATTGTGGGGTACATTTTTAATCGACACGGTGCGCGTTTTGGAACATTACTCTTTAAGTATTTCAATACGCTTGGTATTGGGCTTGCGTGTGTAGTGCTCGTATACATAGTGAGTCAGTTTCTGTAGTTGTCATTTAGCGTTTCTCACATACGTACGTTTTTCTCTGTGCTATAATTTTGACAATGGTAGCACTTGAATTTACACCTCGTTCATGGAAGGTCGGCGATTTATTTCCTACGCCTGCGTTTTTGGTTATGCCTATGGTCGGTGTTGATTTTTCGGCGCACGCAATTCGGTTTGTTGAGCTGTCCCGCAAGTCTAAAGAGTATGAGTTGGTCGCGTGGGCATACCAAGAAATTCCTGAGGGGATTTTGGTGTCAGGGGATATTAAGCGGAAAGAAGAATTACGGAGCATTTTGAGTGAGTTTAGAAAAAAGCATAATATACGCTTCATTCGTGCGTCACTCCCAGAAGAGAAGGCGTACCTATTTAAAACACAGATTCCTGATATGGATGAGTCAGAAATGGAAGAGGCTATTCAGTTTAAGTTGGAAGAGAATGTTCCACTTAAGCCCGCAGAAGCAGTGATTGATTTTACCGTTGTACCAAAACGTGGAAATGAGAAAGAGCGTGACGTGAGTGTTACGGTATTTCCGCAGGCGGTTATAGATGAATACATTGATCTTTTTCATTCAGCGGGAATGATTCCACTTTCTTTTGAGATTGAAGCGCAAGCTATTGCTCGTTCAGTGGTGCCGGAGAGAAATACAGAAACACTCATGATTCTTGATATGGGTCGTTCTCGAACGGGGCTTTCAGTCGTTCATGAGGGAGTGGTGAGCTTTACGACTACACTTGAAATTGGGGGAGGAGCAATTACCCGGGCGATTGAGAAATATTTTTCTGTAACCACAGAAGAAGCCGAGAAGATAAAACATGATCGAGGATTTGTGAAGAGTAAAAACAATAGGGAATTGTATGAGAGTATGCTTGCAACTATTGGAGCGCTCAAAGACGAAATTAATAAGCATTTTGTCTATTGGCATACACATGCGGGAGTACACTTGCGTTCAAATGGCTCAATTACTTCTCTGATTCTTTGTGGAAGCGAAGCACACCTCCCGGGACTTTCTGAATACTTGAGTGAAGCAATGTCACTTCCTGTTAAACAGGCAAATGTGTGGACTAATGCGTTTTCATTTAATACCGCAATTCCTGAAATACCGTTTGGTGAGTCTTTAGGGTACGCAACGGCAGTCGGATTAGCGCTTCAAGATAGGGTAAACGTACAGTAGTATGCTAAATTTTCTCCCCGCAGAAGAGCGAAAGAGGATAAAAGGAGTGTACAGGATGCAACTTGCAGTTGTGGCGTTGGTCTTTTTGTTTATTACCATACTTATTGCAACCGCATTTCTTATTCCTGCTGATGTGTTAATGAAGTCACGCGTAGCGGTTGTAGAGCAGAGAATTCAAGACGTAAGTATTAAAGTTTCAGAACATGATGGTGTTACGCCCGAGGCACAGCTTGCGGATATCAAGGTGAAAATGAATACGTTAAAAAATATTTCAACCATGACATACCCAAGTACTGACATGCTTGATATTCTCAGTGCCAAACCGCAAGGGGTGCGTATGGAACGAATTTCTTACGATGGAAAAGAAGGGAAGCGCGTATTTAGAATTACCGGAGTGAGTAATACGCGGGAAGCTCTGCGGGAGTTTGAGAGTGGGATACGGGGTGTCTCTTGGGTAGGTACAGTGGTACTTCCTATAGAGTATTTAGCGAAAGAGCGTAATTTGGATTTTTCAATAACCGTTGAGGGGCGTAGTGAACCAACAGAATAACGTATATGCACGGATTTAGCAGTATAAAAAAAGCACTTCTCATTCTCGGAATACTCAATGTGGTTGCGGGTGGTTTTTATGTTTATTTTATATTTTCAATTCAAGGAAAAAAGGCGTATGTGGATGAGCAGTCGGTTGTGGTACAAGAGCAAATTACTGAACGTACAAATTTGGCACTTATTCAGACTATTTTACGTGAACGAGAATCGGATCAGGAAAAGATAGATCGCCAATTTATTGATGCAGGTAAAGAGGTTGATTTTGCGATTGCACTCGAGTCTCTTGGAAAGAGAAGCAATATTGCATATGAGCATGAATTACGTACCGTTGATCCAAGCGTGAGTGACCCAAAGAATAAAACTCCGTATACTTTTCTGCATGTTACCGTAAAAACTGAAGGCACGTGGAGTAATACGGTCCAGTTTCTTTCCTTGGTTGAGTCATATGAACGGTATATCACCGTTGATTCATTTGAATTAGGGTATGGGGAGACAGGGTTAAGTGATTCAAGTGGACCACGGTTGTGGAGGGGAGTGTTTGTTTTCTCTGCATTAGTAGAACGAAAATAGTATGAAAATATCTCTCACACGATTTAAAAATAGCCTACGTTCTCCACGAACTTTGAATGGTATTAATCCTGATCGGGATTGGAGAATTATGTTGTTTGTATTTATTGCTTTTAATGCATTTGTCATGGTCCTCAATATTAACTATTATCAAGAAATAAATTTAAAGGAGGATTTTTTCCAGCCCGAAAATACGACACCGGTACGAACTCCTCTAAATGTTGCGGCTCTTGAAACCATGACTGCATCAATTCAAGAACGAACCATTCGATACTCTGGTTTAATTAGACAACCGATTGTAAGTGTTGACCCTTCTTACTAATACCTGCTAGTATGGTGTCTCACTGCCCCCGTAGTTCAATGGATAGAACCGCGGACTTCTAAGCCGTTAATGTAAGTTCGATTCTTACCGGGGGCACACGTACAAAAAACCTCACTTTTTGTGAGGTTTTTTGTACATGCTTTTTGTAAGAATCGAACAAGGAAGGGGTCGGGAAACCTGTCGGTTTCCCGTGGAGGAAGGCAGTGAGGGAGTCTGCGAGCGAGCGTTGGAAAACCGTGGGTTTCCAAGTGGTTCGATTCTTACCGGGGGCACACCCAAACAAAAACCACTCATTTCTGAGTGGTTTTTGTTTGGGCATGTGCAAACGGAGCGGTGTGCCTGCGCACACTGCGTTAAGAATCGAAAGCCGGAACATGTCGCTTTGCGACAGTGAGGCGGGGTCGAGAGTACTTTGGATTTTAGAGTGTACTCACGAATAAAATCCTTAGTAACTCGTGACCGATTCTTACCGGGGGCACACGAGTAACACAAAAAATATCTCCCATATATGGGAGATGTTTTTTGTGTTAGCAAGCAAACTGCTTTGCATGCGTACTCGTGTGCCGGGCGCAGTGATGTTGCGCGGAGCGCCACGACGCGCAACCACGAGCCGGGGTCGCAAGTACTTTGCAGAATTGGAGCAAAGCGAACAATTATGCTTAGTAACTTGTGACCACATAGATTTGAGCATTTTCTTGAGCCTGAAAGGCGAAGAAAAATCCAATCGAGTCCCATACGTTATATTACACAAGCAAATAGGGTATAATGTCGTGATGTTTGCTCAAATCTTCATACCTGCTTTTATTCTACTTATTTCGCTCTACGCACTTGTTAAGAGTGCGGATGTACTGCTTACTGGAGCAGGCAAGGTGGGAGTGGCATTAAAAGTCTCTCCATTTTTGGTTGGTATTATTATCGTGGGTATAGGAACTTCACTGCCCGAGCTCGTGTCTTCGCTCGCAGCGGTGATTAAAGGAGTTCCTGAAATTGTGCCCGCGAATGCCATTGGGTCAAATATTGCAAATATTCTTTTGATTGTGGGTATCGCGGCGCTTGTTGGACGGTCACTCACAGTAACGAAGAATCTTATTGATATTGATCTACCTATGCTCTCCATAGGTACCGTGCTTTTCTTGGGTGTTGCGTGGGATGGAAAAATTGTACTTGGTGAGTCGGTGTTACTTCTTGCTGGTTTTGTGGTTCATTTGTTGTATGTGTTGTATTACAAAGAGGAGGTAGTGGTCAGGACAGAGTCATTGGCTCTTTCAGATACGGGTGAAAGCAATGGTTTTGAAGAGGGGGTTCTTGAAGTAGAGAAAAGGGAGAAGGTATTACCGTGGGATATTTTCGCAATAGCGCTTGGTATTCTTGGTCTCGCAGTTGCATCAAAGTTTACGATTGATTCAGTGGTGTCGCTTGCTAGCTTGCTTGGTATCAGTGCAGGGTTGATTGCGATTACAGTAGTTGCGGTTGGAACATCACTGCCCGAGCTCGTAGTGTCAGTTAAAGCAGCAATAAAAGGCGAGTCTGAAATGGCGTTGGGGAATATATTTGGGTCAAATGCATTCAATATTTTCTTTGTAGTCGGGTTTCCTGGTTTATTTGCAACACTTCCTTTGGATCCTCAAACGCTCAAACTCGGTCTCCCAGCTTTGGTACTGACAACATTCTTATTTGTTATTTCAGGTATTTCAAAGAAGATTTCTATGTGGGAAGGGGCAATGTTTTTGATCCTGTACCTATTTTTTATATTGCAGTTGTTCATGCATGTGTAGAGAGGAGGAGGGATGAGGTATTACTTGTTGGTTTGTAGAGAGGCAGGGATTTGGTCACAAGTTACTAAGTATTTTACTTCGCAAACTCGTAAAATATAAAGTGTTCGCGAATCTTACAGACTCTGTACACCTTTTGGCTCTTTTATTTCGCTTCACTCATAAAACAGCTCAAAAGGTCTTGCGAAGTTCCAAGTATTCACTTCTCACCCGCCTCGCGACCCCATGAGTACATGGGGACCCGGCGCTCCGGCTTTCAAATCCCTCACGCACTACACGATAAGGGACTTGTCCCGCAGTTACTAAGTTTTTTGCTTCTCGCCTTTTGAAGGCAGGAAGCAAAAAACAAAGTACTGCTGGACGCGGCTCGGTCACGACCGGAGTACCGGTCGGCTTCGCGACCTCCGCCGTTCAAATCCCTCATCACCGCACTGTCGCAAATTAAAAAACACCTTTCGGTGTTTTTTAAGCGAACAGTGGGCGATGAGGGATTTGAACCCCCGACCTTTTCGGTGTAAACGAACTGCTCTACCAACTGAGCTAATCGCCCAAACTATAGGTGTGTGGCTAGTGTATCACACACCGTATATTTTTCAATATATAGAAAGTGCGGTATAGTCCATGCATGAATATTGAGGTATTACATGAAGATGAAGCACTGGTTGTTATTAATAAACCCGCGGGGCTTATTGTTCATAGTGACGGACGAACACAGGAAGCAAGTGTTGTTGATTGGCTGAAGTCACATGTTCCTCATATGCTATATATTGGTGAGCCACAAGAGGAAGGGGGTGATTCGATGGATAGAAGAGGAGTGGTGCATAGGTTAGACAGAGATACTTCGGGGGTATTGATTCTCGCGAAGACACAGGAAATGTATCTACATTTGAAGAAGCAATTTTTAGAACGCTCTGTCCAAAAAGTATACCGAGCGTTTGTATATGGGAGTGTCACCGAGGAGCGAGGAGTAATTGATAGGCCGATTGCACGTAGTAAGACGGACCACAGAAGGTGGACCGCTCAGAAGGGAAGGTCTGGGCTTGAACGAGATGCGGTGACGTACTACAAAACACTCATCCAGACTAGAAACGCAAGCTACCTTGAACTTCGACCGCAGACGGGCAGAACACATCAGATCCGGGTGCATTTGAAAGCAATACATCATCCCGTAATTTGTGATTCACTATACGCAAACGGCAAAGAGGCACTGCTTGGTTTTAGCAGGTTAGCGCTTCATGCTCATACCGTAAAGATTGAGGGTTTGAAAGGAGAAACCTTTCTTTTTACCGCCCCCCTTCCTCATGATTTCATTACCGCAGAAAAGATGATTCAGGACTGGTAACAAGAGACCCTTGCGCACTAGATAACATTGTGCTAAAGTTCTCCGTACTATGGCTGTAACCAAGGCAATGCACGGTGGAAAGATGATTATTTCACCGGTTCATATTGAAGACAGAAAAAAGCTTGATATGCGCGCAGGTGATACGGTGCGTGTATGGGTAAAGGTTCAAGAAAAAGGAAAAACTCGACTTCAGGCTTTTGAGGGACTTGTACTTGCCCGAAAACACGGGAGTGAGGCAGGAGCTACATTTACTGTACGAAGGACTGCAAGTGGGGTTGGGGTAGAGCGTGTTTTTCTTCTCTATTCTCCAGTAATTGATAAGATAGAAGTGCTTCGTAGAAGCAAAGTTCGTCGAGGTAAACTTTATTTCATTCGCGATAAGGTAACTCGTGAGATCAAGCGCCAAATGAGAAAGATGCAGATGATGGGGATTGAGACTAGTGACGAAATGCCCACGGAAGAAACTGAAAATACAAATCCAACAGAAACAAACGAATCAGCGACAAAAGAGATAACTGAGGAAGCAAAATAAAAAGAGGGAACCCCCTCTTTTTATTTTGCTTGAAATTCCCTTCGCTTTACTGCATAATGGGGAAACTCTGATTTAGAGTATGCGCGGGTGTTGAAACTGGTAGACAAGCACGCTTGAGGTGCGTGTGCCGCAAGGCATGGAGGTTCAAGTCCTCTCCCGCGCACAAAATGTTAACCTGGAACGAGAGTTGTTCCAGGTTTTTCATTTTGTAGCGCGGGAGAGGACTTGAAAGACGGAGCCTGCGAAGCCGACATGTACCCATGTCGTAGGCGAGTCGGGGTAGCAAGTACTTAGGATTTTTCTGGCTTCTGCCGAAAAATACTTAGTAACTTGTGACCAAGTCCTTCTCCTCTCCCGCGCACAAAGATTTGAGCGAAGCGAAAAGCTGTGCGCGGGGCACAGCTTTTTTCCTAAAAAAGCGTCGTGCGGACTTGAACGGCGGAGGTCGCGAAGCCGCTTGACTGAAAGGAGGGCGTTACCGAGCCGCGTCCAGCAGTACTTTGTTTTTTGCGAACACTTGAAGCAAAAAACTTAGTAACTTGTGACCAAGTCCTCTCCAAAAAAAGAGGCGCTGCTCTTTGAGCAGCGCCTCTTGTACGTCAGGCAACAAAGAGAATGACCTCCTGCTCGCCTTCTTTTACGGAGGCGAGAATATCGGTCCCTCGCGCAAGTCGCGCTTGGGCCTCAGGTGAATCCGTGAAGGCGAGAACGGTGTTGTTCTCAAGAATCCTTGCTTTTTCGCCCTTTTCTGACATTTCCTTTGTTACCTCTTGTAATGAACGGAACAACTTCATATCTATATATTATAATATAATAAAATTATTTTGTCAAATCACGCTCATTCTTCCAGAGGTGGTACTTTCGTTCAATACTATCAATGTATTCTTCATCACGGGTGAAAACTCCTTTCTGTACTTTGCCTTTTTCGGCAAAGCTAAATTCGTACACATCACTTTCAGAGCCCTTTGCACTTCTTCCAAAATCAATAATGCAAGGTTTTCCGGTTTTGTTGTCAATCATAATGTTTCCTTCGTGTAAGTCTCGGTGATATATGCCGCGCTGGTGCATCGTGTTCAAAAAAGAACGAATGTTGTTAAAAAAGGTTTCTTCATTAAATCCGGAAGGTATTTCATTCTCTCCCTCAAGAATAGATTTAAAAGTTATTGCGTCGAGTGATTCCATAACAAGGACATGAATTTTTTCCTTAGAAAAATATTCTGCCGTTTCGTATTCGTCTTCATATGTTGCCCAAGCATACGGTGTGGGGATTATCACTGAGTCATCTACACCTTCAAGCTCAGAGAGAAAGTTGCCTTCTTTTTCTGGACCATTGTGGTACCTCTCCACCGGCGTTCGGTTGTCACGAGAGGTAAGTATGATGTTTGGCTCGGGTATATTTTGACCGTACGCGCTACGCTCAGTTGTAACTTTGAAGCAGAGCAGTGGATTCTCTTCATGTGCATGGGCCTCAGCTGTCCCACCAGTCCCGAGGAGGGTTTCTTTTTTTTGAAGCATGAGGTCAATTCGTGCCCGAATCAGTGTTTCAATATGTTCCTCGGTAATTCTCTCTTTTGTCTCCGGAGTGTTTTCTGTAAGAGCGTCCGTTTCTTTTGGATCCAACCAATTGCCACTTTCTGTTTCTTTGAACATTCTCGTATTGTATCAAGGTGTGGTATGTTTTGTACACAAAATTTTTCATACTTCAGTGGTATTATGTGAAGACTGCACATATGGTTACCAAAGAACTACTTGAATACATAAAACTACAGCACGAAAAAGGGTATTCCTTGATTAATATTAGGAATACGCTCCGTGCGGGTGGGTGGAATACGGAAGATCTTGATCAGGCCGTAAAAATCTTAAAAGAAACATTGGCCCCCCACGAAAAGAAGCCTTTTTTTGGTACCACTCCAGTATTTAAAGGGAATGTAGGGAGTGCAATTGGAAACATCAGACCGGAGAAGACAGCTCCGTGGCAACCTGTTGCATCACAAGAGAGAGTTCCTTTGGTTGATGGTGGAGGAAATACTGTTGAGCCGAAGCAAGAGTCTGCGCAACCTGTCATTCAGGCGGAGAGCAGAGTCTCACCTGTTTCATTATCTGAGAATAATGAGGTGATAGAAGAAGAGTCACATGGCTTCCCTGAGGAGTACGCACATGGAGCTGTGCCTAAAGAGGTGATAGTAAATAATGTGCTTCATGAATTACCACCAACCACTGTCACGCCAGAGGCCCCGGTATTTAGTCAACAGTCGCCTGTAAGTGTTACAGAGCATAAAGAAACACGAATTACTCCGCGTGAGTCTATACCAAATCCAAAGCAAATAGAACCTCAAGAAACTGTACTTGAGTTTATAGAGCGAATGAAAAAGGAGCGAATACAGAAGCAAGAAGGGGGAGGTGTAAGCGAGTCGCCCTCTCCGGCGCAGACATTTAAATCAAGTTTGGTGATCCCAGAACACTTACGGAGGTCTGATGGTGATTTGGGAGCGGTTTCTGTAACACAATCAACCCCTCTCGCGCCACCGCCTCCTCGACAACAAGAAGTGAGTGCGCAAAAGTTGGATTCACAAGAGGGGGGTGTGAGAGAACAACGAACACACTCCATAATTCCGTTTGTGTTGATTATTTTAGGACTTCTCCTTGGCGCGGGTGGAGTGTTTGCATACCTTACTGTTTTTTCAAAACCAAGTACCCTGCCGTGGGCGGAAGTTGTGGAAGGAATGAGGGATGTTCGGTCTTTTGTGGTTGATGGCTCAATTACTACCACGGTTGTGGGGTACGATGAGTTTTCGGCCAGTCTTGGAATCAAAGGTTTTTTTGATTTCTCTGATACAGAAAATACACTTGCAGATGTTGAATTGAAAGGGGAGGTGCTAATGAGGGAACCAAGGAGTCGCGCGCTTGTTACGATGGACGGCGTGGTTCCTATACGGGTAATTGGTAAAGAGGTGTACATACAGCCAAATGGATTACCACCAGTGTTTGGCCTCGGGTTCCTTGAAAATCAATGGGTAGCAATCAATCTAAGGGAGGTTCCAGAAACGTATGGGGGATTACGTTTAGACGAAGGTGTGTATGATGAGTTTGCATTTGAAGAGGTTCGCGATGAAATATGGGAAGGAATTTTGAAGTACCCGTTGGTTTCTGTAGTTGGCCCAATTACGAAGGAAACGATTAATTCTGAAGCAACCTATCGCTTTGAAGTAGAAACTGATTATGAGAATCTTCAATTACTACAAAATCATGTTCAAGAAATAGTATTGCGTACTTACGGGACAGATGCTCTTATAGATAATACGATACCCCAACAGGAAGCGCTTAATGAACATATTGTGAGCCAAAAGAATGAAGTGTGGATTGGGGCTAATGATAAGTTGGTGCGAAGAATACGAACTGAGATAATTTTCAAACTACCCGAAGAGGAGCGACTGAAACTGGAAGGAGTGCTCGGTGTTGCAGGAGATATTGCGCTGGTGGTTGATATATTCGCTCAAGAATATGGTTCTTCTCGCTCGGTTATACCTCCAGCCAATAGCATATTGCTTGAGGGTGTGATGAGGGATTTATTTACCCGGAAATTTTCTGAAGGGTTAGGAAACTAGACGCAGGGTGAATAGAATGATATAACAATTCAACTCAAGTACTAATTTATTTGAGCAATATGGCGACTATGGTGTAACGGTTAACACTCAGGTCTGTGGATCCTGCGATTCGGGTTCGATTCCCGATAGTCGCCCCAAAATAGAAACCCCAATAAAGGGGTTTTTATTTTGGGGCGTCTAAGAAAGCAAACTGCTTTGCTTCCGTTCGGGAATCGAACGGCGGAGTATGTTGCGAGTTTCGAGCAACTACGAGCCGGTGCCGAGACCATATTTTCTGACGAGAAAATATGAGTCAAAGGAGATTCCCGATACACCCACCCTGTCACGTTTGTGTATGGGGTGTTGGTGTTTGGAGCGTCTATCGGGAATCGAAAGACGGAGGCGCGAAGCCGACATGTACTCATGTCGTAGCCGAGTCGGGGTCGCGAGTACTTAGGGTTTTAGAGCGTACTCGCGAATAAAAGACTTAGTAACTTGTGACCGATTCCATTTCTATATTTCTTCGCCCCAAAATAGAAACCCCAATAAAGGGGTTTTTATTTTGGGGCGTCTAAGAAAGCAAACTGCTTTGCTTCCGTTCGGGAATCGAACGGCGGAGTATGTTGCGAGTTTCGAGCAACTACGAGCCGGTGCCGAGACCATATTTTCTGACGAGAAAATATGAGTCAAAGGAGATTCCCGATACACCCACCCTGTCACGTTTGTGTATGGGGTGTTGGTGTTTGGAGCGTCTATCGGGAATCGAAAGACGGAGGCGCGAAGCCGACATGTACTCATGTCGTAGCCGAGTCGGGGTCGCGAGTACTTAGGATTTTAGAGCGTAGTCGCGAATAAAATACTTAGTAATTTGTGACCGATTCCGTGTTTTTCGCCCAAATCGATCAATCGAATACGCGAAAGTATTTCGATTGTTTTTCTTCGGATTACCGACTGTTTGTTAAAACACCTCAATACCCTTATAATCAAACAGAAATATGAAATCGTTATATACCACATTTAAACAGTCTTGGTACAGTCGCTCTTTTTACGCATCGCTTGCGGATGGATCCCTTTGGCATGCACTCCGTTACTTCGGCACATTTTCTCTTTTTGTAGGGGCTCTTTTTTGGGGAATACTGCTCGCGATTATGCTTATGCAGTTGAACCCAATACTTGATACAGTAATTAAAACATTTCCTGCGGATGTTGTAATTTCTATTATTGACGGTAAGGCATACGCGAACACGAGTGTGGTTTCTCCTGTACGTTGGCCAGATGCGTACATACACGAAGATGGATATGAGTGGGTAACCGTCATTGCGGTTGAGGGGGAACAGGATATCACTAGGTTATTTCAAGAGTACAGAACTTTGAGTGTTCTTACTCATGATACGTTTGCGATGAGAAATTTTGGTGACGGAACGATTACCTTATACCCACTTGCAGATGCAGAAGATGCGGAGTTTACGCTGGAGAGTGTTACAAATTGGATACAGGAACATGAGAATACGATACGCCTTGCTAGTATTGGGATTGTGGCTCTTTTGATTATACTGTCTCCGTTCGTGGGTATAATACTGGTTGCTCTGAGTGCGCTTTTCGGATTTGTGCTAGTTGTTTTGGTTGCAGGGATGCGTGGTATTTCTCTTTCAGCAAAACAGAAATATCTTTCTGCAATGTATGCACTCACCCCTGCGTACACTCTCTCTGTAGTAGGATTTTTTGCTGGTATTTCTGTTCCACTACAAGTAATGGCTTTGGTGTACCTTATTACGCTTATTGTGTGTATAAGAAAAGAAATTACTCCGCCAGTAGTGCTTGGGGAGTAGATTGTCCAATGTGGCGCTCTACATCTATTACGTTTCTTTCATCTTCATGACCGTGTCCGTATGTTTCAATTATTCCTACCATAAGCAACACACCGATACATACCAGCATAAGTTCTATGAATAGTTTCTTACGAGGTTGTGATTTAGTGAGAAAGCGAGGAACAAGGTCTGAAAGTATAACGTACAGAATATTTCCTGATGCAATGCCTAGTAGAATTCCTGAAACTGCCGTTGCTGATTCAAGGAAGAGGTATCCAATTCCGACACCGATAAGTATGGTTGAGGCGGAAAGGGCATTGTAGAAAATGGCTTTGAATTTAGTATAGCCTGCATTGATAAGGATAAAGTATTCCGCAATTTCTTGTGGTAATTCATGTAAAAATATTCCAATAGTTGCGGCAATACCAACCTCTGTGCTTACGCTGAATGCGGTGATAATAATGATTCCATCAACCATGTTATGGATCGCGTCTCCTAGTACAATAAATTTTCCATCTGATACGTGAGTATGCGCACACTCATCATTTTCATGGTGGTGGTGATACTGTTTAAGTACTCGTGATAGGATGATAAAGAACAAAAATCCCAATATGAGCGCATACATACCAGCTCGAGGCGCTTGTTCAAGTGTTTCGGGGATCAGGTCAAAGAATACGAGTCCTATGAGTACACCAATGGAGATACTTACAACATAGCGCACGTATTTTTGGAGTAGGTTGATGCGTGAGCATATAATGATGCTCCCGAGTGCGCCCAAAACAGTTATTACTGATGCGATGATGCTTTGTATGAGCATGAGAGTACTATATCATGTGGCAGTATGTGTTGCTATACTATAGGAATGCGAGAATATAGGGGTGTATTTGTGTTTTTCATATTGGTCATTCTTGCCGTCATCGCGGTGTTACTTTTTATATTTGGGAGAGAAATAGAACGCGCGCCATTAGTTATTGTGAGTAGTTCATATGAACAAACTAGTGTCTTAACGCTTGTAAGTGGAGGGGTGGTTGCCGATGCTCGCATGTACTGCGAATCAGATGGGGGAGTTTTCAATGAGTGCGGGCCTTCTTTTTGTGAAATTACCAGTACAGGCAATCGAGAGTGCGTGTTTGATGGTGGGTGTTCACTCACTTGCACGTACCCACCGCCACCGATTACACTGTCCATCGTTCGACCTATTAGAGAAGCTGTCTTAGGAACTCGCTTTGCACTTTCATGGGAATTAGCAACAAAAACACCACCAGTTGCGGTGATTAGGTTAGTATCGTCTGACGCTACATATTCTTGGCCTGTGGGGGTGGTAAGAAAGGAAGTAATTGAGTTGGGTGAGTTTATGTGGAATACGGGACAGAGTATTGGTGGAGGTGAGCGGGAAAAGATTGAGGAGGGGGAATATTATTTCGTAATTGATGCGTATGACGGTGAGGTGTGCGTACTTAGTGATTGTGATGCGACAAGTTCAGCTTTTCTTTTTTCAGCAACAAGTTCCAGTTTTTTAATAAAAAAGATTGAGTAGCAATTGTACACAGGAGAGTATTTGAGTGCTTAAATCTCATGTATAATATATGCATGAGATACACAAGTATTGTTTTTATATTGTCATTTGCCTTTCTTGGTACTGTTTCAAGTATGGGTATTGTGCATACGGTGTCACTCGATGCAAAACTGGGTTCACTTCGATCCGAGGTGATGCAGTTGCAGTATGAAGTTCAGAATGCAACGAAATCAACTGCAAAAAATGATTCACAACTTGCGTATAATGATGGACCTGTTGAGATATCAATCATTTCTCCAGTAGACAGCAAGGATGTGTGTAGAGGGGATAAAATGTCTATTGCGTGGATAAATTCTGGATTAAGAGAGGTGGGGGTATCGGTTGTAAAAGAGAAAAGTAAAGGGGTGCAGATAGGAAGTGTTCCTGTACAGACAGGAAAGCCGAGTGAATTTTTATGGGATGCTGGTATGAGTATTCAAGGGGAAGAGTTGCCTGATGGGGAGTATAGTGTGATTGTGAGCGGGGCAAACGGACAGAGCGAGTTTGCGACGGACATATCATTAGAGCCAATTATACTTAAAACATGTAGTTAAAAAACCGCCTTCGGGCGGTTTTTTGTTATACTGAGAGTGTTATTTATTAATATGTACAAAAGCATGTCGTTACTTCATGAGTTTAAAGAGTTTGCACTTCGGGGAAATGTGTTTGATCTAGCAATTGGGGTAGTGATTGGAGGCGCATTTGGGAAAATAGTCACCTCACTCGTCTCTGACATCATCAGTCCAATTATTGGGAAAATTACGAGTGGGGTTGATTTTAGCACCCTCTCATTGGTCATTGGGGTAGGCAGAGATGGGAGTGATATTGTTATCAAATATGGCTCATTTATAACCGCAACCATTGATTTTGTTATTATTGCTTTTTGTATTTTCTTGGCAGTAAAGCAGGTGAATAGGTTTAAGAAAAAGGAAGAAAAGAAAGAATCAGAGAAAACGGTTGTGCCCCCTGAAGAGGTGTTATTATTGAGAGAAATTCGTGATCATCTAAAAAATACAAATTAGTGGCATCACTCAGTGTAACCTTGTATACTATCTGAGTTATTAATATAGTTATTATCGTAGTATGAAAAAATTTATTATCATTGCTGTGCTCCTTATTCTCGGGTATGTTGCATACTCATTCTTAACTTCTGGATCAGAACAAGAATTAACGGGTGCTGCGATAGTTACTCCTGGCGGAGAAATACAAGCACCTATTGATCTTTCTACCACAGACCAGTTTGGGGTGGTAGCTACCGAAAGTAGCATTAAGTGGGAGGGAAGCAAAAAGATTATTCTCAACTATTTTGACCGAGGAACTATCAATGTGTTGAGTGGAACCCTTGGTTTAGTTGACGGATCGCTTGCGGGTGGTGAGGTGGTGATTGATATGAGCAGTATTGTCGCAACCTCAAATGGTCAAAATGATAATACTAAGAATTCTGGATTGGAAGGCCATTTGAAATCAGCAGATTTCTTTGATGTTGCAGTGCATCCAACTGCAACCATTGTCATGACAAAGGTTGAAAAGACAAATGGTGCAAATGAGTATTCAATCACTGGAGATGTTACCATCAAAGGAAAGACAAACTCGGTTACCTTTCCCGCAACAGTATCGCTTGTGAACGGTGTGGTTACAGGAACCGCTAAGATTACACTTGATAGAAGTTTGTGGGATGTACGGTTCGGTTCCGAGTCATTCTTTGATAATCTCGGAGATAATGTCATAAATGACAACTTCACTCTTGATATTACGCTTGTAGCAAAGAAATAAAAGTATACAAAGTACAAAAAAACCGAAGATACTATCTTCGGTTTTTTTTGTAGCTAGTTATTCGTGAGAATAGAGATTAGAAACTTCCTCAAGTTGCTCTTTGCTTCCGATGTCAAACCAGCGTTCAGTAAAAGGGTATGCATACACACTTCGCTTTTCAACAAGCCAGCGAATAAAATCACCTAAATTGTCGTGTGCTGAATATTCTTGCATCATAAGGGGAATGTCTCGCACATCTTCTTTTTTGAAAATGTAGCACGCAGTGCTCGCGAGGGTTGATTTCGGATGTTCGGGTTTTTCTTCAAATCCGATAACTTTGTTGTCAGAATCTAGCTCAACAACGCCGAATTTCTTTGCAACTGCTTCTTTTTTCTCAAGATCCCGTGATGCCACAACAGAAGCATTTGTTTTTTCAAATACCTGAATTAGTTCAGTAAGTGAGAATTCAAAAAGGTTGTCTCCTGCAATGACCATTACGTCGTCATCAGTACCAAAAATTTTCGATGCAAACGCAATTGAACCTACCGCTCCAAGCCGTGTTTCATTTGTTTTGGTGCCATCATTGATTATTTCCACCTTTCGAGGTGAGTGCTCCTTCCACTCAAGAAAATGAGTGTAGAATTTGTCATTGGTTATTATGTAAATATCAGAAATGTCTTTTGGAAGTTTATCCAGGATGTGTTCAAGGAGAGGTTTATTTCCAACAGGGAGAAGGGGTTTTGGGGTGTTAAGGGTTAACGGATAGAGACGTGTTGCATACCCGGCGGCAAGAATAAGGCATTTCATATTCTCCAAAGCATACCATAGCGTCCCTTTTTTGGTAAAGGAATAGTGTAATGCTATCCACATGGAAGACTGTCAAGATATAGGTAAGGGGATACAATAGATATATCGACCCCCGAGGTTCGGTATTTGTCGTATCTCGACCCTCGAGATATGGCTTAAATAAAGAAAAATGAAAAAAATGTCAGACAGATTCATAACACTCAAGGAAGCTGGTGAATTATCAGGATACAGTTCGGACTATATTGGTCAATTAATCCGAAAAGGAAAACTTCCAGGACAGCAGGTGTATTCAAACGTTGCCTGGGTAACGACACCTGAAGCTGTGCTTGAGTATATGGAGGGGAGTAAGAGAAAAACACAGAGAAACTCGGAAGATCTGTTATTGCGCATATTGAGGGGTGCATACATGTGCGCACTCTGGTTAGTTATTGTGATAGGAGGAATGTTCAGTTTATTTCTGTTTTACATGACATCAGTAAGTATTGATGCACGACTCCAGTCTGCTATTCAAACAGAAGTTGAAGAACGTATCGTTACTGAGTTTGCCCAAGATACGAATGAGCGTTTTGTTTCATTTTCTTCACACATATTGCAGTAAATGATAATCGATAGACCAAAACAGCTGAAAACAGTAGAAGATGCTCTCACTATAAATATGAGAAGTTTTTCGGTGTATCGCATATTAAGTAATTCATTCAGAACAAGTTTTATGTATCGCGGGCTCGGGAGTCTTTTACTACTCTCGGTGTTAGCTCCCTCAGTGATTCCCGTTTTTGTATATGCTGACGAGATACCAGTAGCTACAGTAAGCACTTCAACCAAAGAGTCTATCGTGCAAGTGGACGTAGATCCTGTTGCTAAGGTTGATTCAAAAGCAGAAGAAACCATCGTTCCTGTAGATGATTCAGATGAAGGGGGTGTTGAGGAAAATGTGTCAGAAGAGAGTGGTGTTGAGATTAATGATTCTAGTATAGAACATGAGGAGATAGAAGAAGGTGATGTTAAGGAAAGTGTAATAGAGGAAGAAATCCAGCTGATAGAAATTGCAAGCTCAACGTTGTCTGTTGAGGATGTAAGTGCTACTAGTACCCCCGCAACCTCAACTCCAATAATAATGAATGAGGAGTCTCAAGTTGGTACTACTACAGTTAGTACTTCCACAACAACACTCGTAGCGAGTACAACAAAAAATGAAATAGAAATTTCAGAGGATGAGGGAGTGGCAACAAGTTCTAATAAACTTACGGAAGAAGGTAATACTGCGGGCGCGAGCGGAACAAGCTCGCCCATGTTAACTGTTGATCCGGCAGACCTTATACCTCCTGATATTACTATTGTTGGCAATAACCCGGCGTTTGTGGCTGTTGGTGTGCAGTATGTTGATCAAGGAGTCCTTGTAAATGACAACAAAAGCAATAACTTGGGCCACACAATTCGTGTAAATGGTATAGAGGTTGATACGGTAACGCTTGATACAAGTACCACCAGTGAATACGCAATAACTTATGTGGCGGTAGATCAAGATGGAAATACAGCAGTGGCAGTCCGAACGGTATTTGTTGGTATCGCAGAAAGTAGTATAGGGGAAGGCGTGTTAATGGAAAATGGTGTTGCGGGAGGAAGGGCTTCTTCAACTACAGATACCGTTGATGTGGTTTTTGAAGAAAACCATGATTTTGTACCCCAACAAAATATTGAGTTTAATCTTTTGAATAAACATGTGTTTTCTGAATCTGATTGTGTGGTAGTGGGGAACGGTGAGTTTTACTGCGTAACCTCTGAGGATGCAAGAACAAAGACAACAAACAACACTTCTCCAGTAGTGTTTGCAAAAAAATCAGACCAAGGGAATAAAGAAATATATTTCAATAATGGAGAATCACTTGTACAGATCACTAACAATGACTTTGATGATGATCGACCCGTGTATGATGCAATTACTGGTATCATTGTGTGGCAATCACTCCGAGGCGATCGTTTGCAAATAGTATCCTACAATACCGTAACGGGAGTTGAGGTGGAGATTACTAATACTCCATATAACAACAGCAACCCTCATGTGCAGGGAACGACTGTGGTGTGGCAAGGGTGGGTAAATAATAACTGGGAAATATTTGTTGCTGATGCGACACGGAAAGCAGAAGACACTCTAGAGCCGGTAACGCGTAATGTGTGGAACGATATGTTTCCACAGGTAAAGGGAGATATTGTCACCTGGCAGTCACGAGTAAATGATGCATGGAAAGTGTTTATCTATGATATCCGTACGAAAGAAATATCCGAGGTGGCTGTTCCTGCTGGGGGAAGTATTGAGAATCCCCGATTCGTTATTTTAGTTGAAAACAGACTTACGAATGGTGATGTAGAGACTTATGGGTATGACATTACTACGAAAGAAACATTTCCACTTGGTGCAGAGCGAAGGGCTACGCAAGAGATTCCAGAAAATCCGGCACAAACGGAGCCAACCGTGCTTCCTGTGGTGCAGGAGGTTAGAGCTCCGAAAGACGATGAGGGTGGAGTAGATGATACATTATGACCCTACGCGCATTGAGAAGAATTTGGGTGAATAAAAAAAAATGGGGAGCACGCACGGTGGCGGTTTTTATTGTGTTCACTTTTTTGTTTTCTGATATCTCACAGTTTATTCGTATACCATGGGGTACTATTTTCAGAGCTGAAGCTGCACCTGTTTTGATTGAGGATACACTCACCATAGTAGATGACTCCATGTTGAATACTTCACCCACAACCGTTTTTATCAGTGATACGGTTGGGTATACTTTTTTTGTAGATAATGGAAATGCGTGTAGGTATGCCTCAACAACAGATGCGGGGGCTACATGGAGTCTGGCATACACCGTTGACTCGGTTAATACGACAGATTGTTTTCGTGTCGCGGTGTGGTATGACCAATGGACTCCTGGAGATGATACCGGTACGGTGATACATATTGCAACTCTCGATACGGGCGATGATGATATTTTCTATACATCACTTAATACCGTAACTAATCAACTTTCCACAACAGTGATCGCGACAAATCAGGCGGGTACATTTGCTGCGGGTACTAACTATCATTCAATTACGAAAGGTGGTGATGGAAACTTGTACATGGCTGCAAATGATGCATCGGACAGTTGGATAGTTCGGTGTACGGGCACCTGTACGAGTGCGGGTAATTGGTCAGAAATTGCTAATCCGTACGAATTACAGAATGATTGGCCACTTCTTGTGCCGCTTTTGAATGGAAACATAATGACCATACGAATGGATTTATCAGGAAATGATTATGACTATAACATTTGGAATGGTTCTATATGGAGTGGATGGACAACTATCTTAACAACCGCGGGTGAGAATGCAACTTTTGATGCTCATTTTGGGGCAACGATAGATAAGAGAACAGGGGATGTGTACTTTGTTGGGGTAACTGATAATGCGACGTTGGGAACCGATGACGATATTCGTACCGCATACTACAACCACCATAACGGTACGTGGAGTGTGATGGGTAATGTGCTTACTAATGATACAAAAGGTATACGAGACGCTAAAATATTTTTTGACCAGAATTCTGGAGATGTGTATGTTACCTATTCCGCACTCACCACTCCAAATAGTGCGACAACTGGTAATGTGTACTATAAATATTCAACTGACGGTATGGTTTCGTGGAGCAGTGAGGTACAGGTAAATACCGTCTCAGGCAACTTGTTTGGTGCGGGACACAATAACTTAATGAGTACTGAGCGTGCATATGTTACATGGAAAAACATATCGGGCGATGATTTGTTTGGAGAGACTGTAGTTAATCTTTCTCCGCCTGCGCTTGAGCAGTACTCATATCGATGGTACGAATCTGCGACAAGTACTGCTCCAGGTGCACCTCTTGCAAATGCAAACACGACCGCAACGTCAACAGAGAGGGGTACGCCATTTCGTCTCCGTATCGCTCTCGATATAGACGATTCAAAAATTGCTTCCAGTTCTCTCTCTTTTAAACTTCAATATGCAGAGCGGAGTGGGATTTGCGATATTTCTTTTACCGGGGAAACGTACACTGATGTTCTTACTTCAAGTGGGGCAGTGAGATTTTATGATAATACTGGTGTTGCCTCTGGGGTACAAGCGACGGTGTCTGCGAACGAACCTATTCCGAGTGAAGGTTCTTTTTCTTACCAGTCATATATTGAAGGTGGGACATTTACTAATACGTATGGAAGTATCGCAACGAGTAGCGACGGCCTATGGGATTTTTCTTTAATCGATATTTCTTCACCTGAAGAAACCCGGTACTGCTTCAGAGTGGTGTATGCGGACGGTAGCACGCTTGAATCATACTCTGTAATTCCTGAACTTATTACCCCATCGCGTCCACCAATTGTTACTCAGGCGCATTTTCATTTCAGAAATGATAACGGAGGAGAGGATGATGCAACGTCAGCTACAGGAGGGGTTGAGGATACAAATCTTTTTGGTGTATTTCCAACCACCACAATACGTATGCGTATTGGAGTTGAAAATAGAGGGTTAAGCACATCAAGTCCAATTCAGTATCGTCTTGAGTACGCGGAAAAAGGCGCGAGTTGTGAAGTAAGTACAGGCTGGACTGATGTTGGAAGTTCTGGAGGAGCTTTCAATATGAATCCAATTGCAAACTTAACAGAGGGAGGAGATACTACAGATATTGCGATTGCGTTAGGAGGTGTGAGTACTAATGAATCTTATTTCGTAAGTCCAAACGGTGGTGTTCGAGATACAAATTCACAGACCAGTGCCATAACGCTTGGTCCTGATGAGTATACTGACCTTGAGTATTCAATTACCGCGACAGGTGACTCAAATGAGGGAACAACATACTGTTTTAGGATAACCGATGCAGGGTCGGTGATTGATAGTTATAGTGTGTATCCACAGATAACTATGGCTGCTTCAGTAGAAGTATCAACTATCGGTAGTCAGGTGACATCAGTCAATGCAGGAACTAATAATTTTTATGTGGGTGGAGCTTTTGTGATAACTGATGGAATAGGAGGGCATTCTGTTACGAGTATTACCATTGCCGAACAGGGAACCGTAGATGCTGGAAGTAATATAGAAAACATACGCTTATACTACGATCTTGATACGACATTTCCATATGATTGTAGTAGTGAGTCATATGGGGGAGGTGAGTTGCAGTATGGCGCCACAAGTACCAGTTTTTCCTCCGCAGATGGGACCGCAACTTTTAATGGGTCAGTAGGCATCGATACTGATCAGTCATTATGTTTGTATGTAGTGCTTGATATTGCGAGTGGAGCGAGTGACGGCGAGACTCTTGAAATAGAAATTCCAAATGCAAGTACTGATGTTGTGGTAAGTGATAATCCATCAATTTCACCAACTACCTTTGTTCGTTTAGCGGATACAACAACCATAAATAGCTCTGTATTAGATATGACTCATTTCCATTTTAGAAATAATGACGGAGGGGAGGGTGATGCAACGTCAGCTACAGGAGGAGTTGAGGATACGCCGGTGACTGATTTGAGAAAAAACACACCAATACGTCTAAGGTTGCAGGTCGCTAATAGCGGAGGAGTGGGGGCATCTTCCTTGGCACTTCGTCTTGAGTATGGGGTGAAGGTGAGTTCGTGTAGCGCGGTTTCTGTATGGCAAGATGTCGGTGCCACTGAGGGGGATTGGGACATGTATGATTCAACATTTCTTACTGATGGAGACAATACTACGGATATCGTACTTGGTATTGGTGGGGTGAGTAATGAGGGGGTAGATTTTCTTGATGTGAATGGTGGGGTAAAGGATACTTCCTCTCAAACTGCTCCATTTACGTTGGCTCCAAATGAGTATGTAGAACTTGAGTATTCAGTGTTCGCAACTGCTAGTTCAACAGCAGAGGGTGAATACTGTTTTCGGGTAACGAACCAAGGCACTCCACTTAATGTGTATTCAGTGTATGCAGAAGTAAGTATTGCTCCAAATCAAGATTTTTTCATACAACGCGGTTTTGAGATTGTGAGTGGTACCAGTACTATTTTATACGCGGGAATAGATTACACTCCGCCACGGTTGGGTGGTCGTGCGTTTGTACGTATCACTAATACGCATCACACAGGCGCAGGGGACGATGATGGGGGAGGAACTCAGAATGCTGATGATGTAACCGCGTACATACTGAATCCTCAGGATATCGCTACCAGTATTACCATTGCGCGACCAGCGGCAGCGACAATAAATACTGGAGTAGCGTGGGAAATAGTTGAGTATCAAGGCTACCCAGGTGGAGGTAATGAAATGGTCGTACGCGAACAGGGAAATATATCCATGACAGGTTTATTTGCTACCACATCACCAATAAGTGGGGTGAGTAGCGACAGTGATGTAGTCGTGTTTATTACTGGAGCAATGACTCCTGATACTGGTACCGCTGATTACAATATGATGCAGGCAGTATCATCGTGGGATGTTCAAAGTCAGAGTGCGGTGTTTGAGCGAGGTGAGTCAGGAGACACTATCACTCTCAGTTATGCGGTGGTTGAATTTACTGGAAGACATTGGCGTGTGCAACGAGTTGCGCATAATTACTCGTCTGCTGTTGGCGCAGAGACGGAGACAATACCCTCTTCACTTAACAGTGTTTCTCGTGCATTTTTGCATACTCAGAAACTTGCTGGTGTGGGTGAGCAGGGCCTGGACGAATTTGGGCATACGGTTTGGATTTCTGGGGTTAATGAAATTTCATTTCAATTACAAAGCGGTGTAACCACACCAACCGCACACCGCTCGGTTGCATGGGTGATTGAGAATACGCAAGTTAATGGAACTCCAATGAATGTAATACAGTCAAGCGGTACTCAAAGTGGAGGAGCGGAGCCCAGCGTTGCATCAATTGATATTGGCACTACGGTGGTTAGTATGGATACAACTTCTGTATTTACTAATTCTCGAGTGAATGGCACAAATACTGCATTCCCAAGACCGATACTCGCCGTGTATTTAATTTCCCGTACACAGTATCAATTTTGGATTAGTGATACAGGTGGGACGGTAACCTATCAAACTGAGGTGGTTGAGTGGCCAACTGCGCCAAGAAAGATAACCCAAAACTATTACCGAATATACGTGAATCAAGACACACTACTTCCGTCTGATGTGTGGCCGCAAGGAGCATCATCAATCGGGGAAAATACAGTACTTTCACTCAATGATGTGCCTATTGATAGTGGAGATGTTATTCGTATACGTATGTCGGTGTTGGTTGAACAGGGGAATTTACCGGTGAACTATCAATCATTTCGTTTGCAGTTTGGTGAACGCGAAACAACATGTTCCGCGGTAAGTGTGTGGCGCGATGTAGGACAAGTGGGAAGCACAACTGCATTATGGCGCGGATACAATAACGGCAGCGTCACAGATGGGGCAACGCTCTCAAGCGATCCTCCAAATGGAG
The DNA here is from genome assembly GCA_964436015.1 of uncultured Candidatus Saccharibacteria bacterium. Classification (GTDB taxonomy): domain Bacteria; phylum Patescibacteriota; class Minisyncoccia; order Phycocordibacterales; genus JBBDJV01. The sequence continues at coordinate 64,885 of CAYTAR010000002.1, forward strand.
GAGATTTGGTACTATCAGTTTCTGATAGAGCTGGTACGTATGAGGAGTCAAATAATTCCGCGGTGAATCCATTTCCGGTATTCGCGGGAGAAGATGTTGAGTATGATTGGGTTGTTGAAAATAATGGAGCTTTGGAATTGACACCGTACTGTTTCCGTATGGTTGAAGCAAATGGTTTGATGCTTGATGACTACGCTTACCACCCAACAGTATTTACCGCTGGGTATGAGGCGGTGAGCGAAGACTGGCGTTGGTTTGATGATGCTGAAAATGAGACTCCTCTATCAGCTCTTTCTCCAGAAAATTCTGCACCTATTGGAGTAGACTATGATACTACCGTACAGTTGAGAGTGTTACTACATGAAATTGCAGGAAAAACTGGACCTCAATTAAAACTCCGTCTTCAGTTTGATGAGTCGGCAAGTTTTACCAATCCGCAGTTCGTCTCGAATGCGCTTGATTGTGCAGAAGGACTATCTCTCTGGTGTTATGCAGACGGTGGAGGAGTTGATAATGCAACCATAACGACCGCAGTTTTGACCAATGCAGATTCGTGCGTATCTGAAGTTGGTGATGGATGCGGAACGCACAATGAGCTTGCTACAACGAGTAGTTTATTTACTCATCAACCCAATGCAAACACAGAGTTTGCGTTTACCATTCGACATGTAGGAGCGCGTGCGAATACAGTCTATTTCTTCAGGATATATGATGTAACCAATGATAGATATGTGAGTGCAAGCACTACAAAAACGTACCCAAGCTTAGTTACTGAGGGCGCTGGACTTACGTTTACATTAAGTGGTGTTTCTTCGGGTGTAATAACTGAAGGTATCACCACTGATAATGCAACAACTCCATACCATATTTCATTTGGCACGCTTCCTTTAAATACGGAGGTTGAAGTGGCGCAACGCCTCACCGTCACCACTAACGCAACCGAAGGATACCAAGTATTTATGTTTGCAAGGCAAGGATTGTTGTATGATACGGAAGAAATTACTCCAATTACTTCACTTAACTCAAACCCTTTGGGGTGGTCTCTTGGGTGCGATACTGGTTCTGTAACTGGTTGTTTCGGATATCATACAGGAGACGATACTCTTGCAGGTGGGTCGGTTAGATTTTCAGCAGACGATACGTACGCTCGTTTGACTACGTCACCCCAGGAGATTATTTACAGCTCGCGTCCGGTTATAAACGAATCAACTGACGTGATCTTTAAAACGTGGGTAAATGCAGATCAGCCTGGAGGGCTTTATGAGAGTAGTGTGGTGTATATTATTGTCCCTGTATTTTAATACTATATATGTCTATTTGGTATACTAGAGGTATGAGATTATTTGTTCTAGGATTCATATGTTTTGTGAGTGCATTTTTTATTACGCCAGAAATTGCATTTGCAAAGTACATACAAGTATCACCTATTGTAATAAATAAAGATTTGCAAGCTCGTGATATTATCCGTGAACAAGTGGTACTGAAGAACACCTCTCCTGCAAAGTTAAATGTGTATACATTTGTTAACAATGTTACTTCTGGAACGGAGGGGGGTATTGAGGCATTTCTTGATTATCAACAATCAGAAAAACAAAAGTCGTTGGCAAACTGGATTGAGATTTCACGCGGAGTGATTGAATTGATGCCAGGAGAAGAAAAAGAAATTGAATTTATTATTAAAGTGCACCATGAGGCTACTCCAGGCGATTATCATGCATTGATTTCTTTCGGAACTGGAACCAATAGAGATGAGGCTGAACAGCGCCTTACACGAGAGTCATCGGTGATGGTTGTTGGGTCAGTAGTGAAAAATACAAGAGAGCTCCTTCAGGTGAAAAAATTTACCGCGGGGAATTTATTTTTTTCAGGAACTGATGCGGAGTTCACATACACCCTTCAGAATAATGGTGATGAGGTAATTATCCCTGATGGAGAAATCTTGCTTTATGATAGGCGTGGAATTGAGATTGGTGCAATGCGCGTTAACGGACAGGGAGAGAGTATCTTGCCAGGGGAAGAAAAGGAGTTTGTTTCAACATGGAGCGGTGAATATAGTCTCGGTCGGCACAAGGCGTACTTGAGTGCAGTGTATGGTGCACAGAAGAAAAACTTGACTGATACCACCTACTTTTTTATGTTGCCATGGAAGCAGTTATTACTGTTGTTTACTGTACTTATGTTCTTTACGGTGTATGTTATGCATGTGATTCACGATAAATTTTTTCAAAAGAGAAAAAAACAGGTTCAATTCAACCGTGTATCTCGTCCAGTAACGCCTCCGGTCCCAGGGGTTGGTGTGATTAATCTCAAACAATATGAGGATTAAGTCGGCACACAACAGTTGGTTTATAAGGGTAGGAATTGTATTAGTTTTAGTGTGTAGTATTGGATTTTTTTCTTCTTACACGCACGCCCAGGCACCCGCGTCGCTCTCATTAAGTGTCACCCCTCCTTTGTTCCAACTCACTACTGCTCCAGGAGAGTATTGGGCGAGCAGTATAAAAGTCATCAATGCCAATTCATATCCATTAACCATTGTTGCTGAAGTGGTTAGGTTTGATGCGAGTGGGGAAAGTGGTAATGCTAAATTTTTACCTGTACTTGGCACAGAAGGTGAAGGTAGCACACTTGCGGATTGGATTACTCTAGAAGAAATTGAGTTAACTATTCCACCTGAGCAAAGTGCGGTAGTTCCATTTTCAGTACGTATACCACAGGACGCTCCTCCAGGAGGGCACTATGCGGCGATACTCATTGGGAATAAATCTGTAAAAGAAGCGGGAGCAGGTCCGCAAGTCGGAGTGTCATCTTTTGTCTCCTCTTTGTTATTTGTTCGTATTGCGGGTGATGTTGTTGAAACAGGTTCTATTAGAGAATTTTCAGCAGATTCTCTTTTTTATCAAAAGCCAGAAACTTCTTTTTCATTACGGTTTGAAAATACAGGGAATGTTCACTTGTTGCCACAAGGTGAAATCACCATTTACAACATGTGGGGAAAGGAGAGAGGAGTAATTCCGATAAATCAAAAAACAGATTTTGGAAACGTACTTCCTCGGTCCATACGAAAATTTGATTTTACTTGGGCGGGGGAGCAAAATCCTCTTGAAGTAGGAAGGTTTTCAGCTGTAGCGATTCTTACCTATGGGCAGGAGGAAAGAAAAAGTGTGTATGCAAATACGTACTTTTGGGTGATACCCGTGATACCGGTGCTGATTGTCCTCGCTTCAATTTTTGGAATTATTGTTTTTGTATCATGGATGGTTAAGTTGTATATCAGACGCGCTCTTGAGCTCCGAGGTATATACATGAATCCTGATGATTTTTTGTCTCCACATATGAACACGTCAAAGGTGGATATGAAGATGCTGGTAAACCCTGTTGTGGAAGGAGTTATGGATTTACGTTCAGCTACTTTTCGTGATTCTCTTAGACATAAGAAAGATATTGTAGAGCCTGCCTCTATGACATATAAAGATTTCTTTAAGAAGTACAAGCGTTTCTTTGTGAGTGTGGCAGGACTCACAATGGTTGTGTTTATTTTTATGTTTTTCTTTACTCACGTTCTCGTTCCCGAGCGTGCATTTGATATTACCTTGAATAAGGAAGATGGTGAGGTATCTATTAGTTCGGAGGAGCTCATTAAGGATAAGCTAGATGAGCAGAATAATTATTTTAATTCAAGTCAAGAAGAGGTTTCTTCTAATATTGCTTCTGGCGAGGTTCAAAGGATTACTATTGAATTATTAAATAACACGGGAATTCCAGGCAGGGGTGCTGAGATTGCAGTACTACTTGAACAGAATGGATACAGGATTCAGAAGGTCGGTAATAGTAATGAAGAAATGGAAGAAAATCGGGTGTACGGTAATTTTACTGATCCACTTATTGTAGAAGTCATTCAAGATGTTGAAAATATTACCGATAAAGTTTTTACGCAGATTGATTCAGGGTACACTCAAGGTCAAGCAACAAACACTCTTGTTTTTATTATTTCAAAGTAGGCTATCCACAAATAGTAGGGAGGGCATTTTAAAATATCAACTATAATTACAGTAAGGACCATGTCCTTTTCACCGCTTGGTGAATCGTGCCAGGATGTGTGTCCTATGACGTCGTAGGATAGAGAGGAATTTTTCCTCGGTATCTTATATTATCAGTAGGTAGTAGTGCCACCTACCGCTAGTTCTTAGAAAGCATTATATGAATAGCACATACGTATTTGAGCACATCAAGACCCATAAGTATCTAGCACTCATTGTGTTAGCGGGACTCTTAATGTGGTCAGTCGGCTTGCCTGCGTGGGCACCCATGGCGCAAGCAGCAGCACTCACCAACTTCAGTGATACACTCACTGATTCGGACGTGAGTGCACCATCTAATCACACGATTGCCTATACGACACCAAACGGTGTCTCGGCAGGAGAGACGATTGTGATTACGTTTCCTGCAGGGTTTAACTTAAGTGATTTGTCGTTTAACGACATTGACTTATATGCAGGATCGGAACGAACACTTGGGTCTTCACCTTCAGGTGCAACGTGGGGGGTTGCGACAACGTCAACCACTATTACGTTCACTTCAGGAACAGACACTATTGCGTCAAGTACTGCAGTCGTGATTGAGATAGGTACACATGCAACAGCTGGTGCAACGGGGGATACACAGATTATTAATCCAGGGTCACCTGGCACGCAAATTATCAACGTGTCATCGGGATCAGGAATTGATTCTGCGGATACCCGCGTCTACATCATTGATGATGTTGTGGTCACTGCTTCAGTTAACACCACCTTCCTCTTCTCCATCACTGGAGTAGCGAGTGGTGCATCAGTTAACGGAAGTCCAACAACCACTGCAGATACAACCACATCAACATCGCTTCCGTTCGGAACACTTAACGCGCTTCAGTCAAAAACTCTTGCGCAAGATCTTTCAGTAACCACTAACGCAGCAAACGGCTTCGTAGTAACAGTACAGCAAGATCAAAATCTTCGTTCCGCAACGAATGCAGATATTGATGGGTTCATTGATGGGGCGTATACAAACACTCCAGCTGCATGGGTACAACCATCAGGGTCCCTTGGACAAGAGTGGACATACGGTCACTGGGGTTTAACATCAGAAGATGCTGATTTAAACACTGATGAATTCGGATCCGATTTGTGGGTTGCAGCGTCAACTACACCTCGGCAAGTCTTCTCACACAATGCACCGTCAAATGGTACAACACCAAACAGTGGTTCTACCCGAGTCGGTTTCCAGATTGAAATTACTTCACTTCAGGAAGCTGGTACGGACTACACGAACACACTGACGTACATTGCAACGCCGACGTTCTAGACGTACTTAGAGCACGCAAAAATCCGCTGTAAAGCGGATTTTTGTTTGTCTGAGACAGTGTGTCCTTGAAGTTAAGGTTGTCTTTTATGTTCGTTATCCACAACCAGAAAAGAATTTTTGATAAAAGTCAATTATACTGTACATATTACTGGCGTGTGTCTTTTACACATAAGGTGAGTGGTTGTGAGACTGAGGGTCATCAGTAGCACATAGATTATCAAGTATATAGTTTATTAGTATGAGTACATATTTTATTTTACACCATATGCGAGGAGGCAAGGCGGTAGGAGCAGTGCTCCTAATCGCGCTTCTTGCGTGGTCAGTCGGTGCGCCGGCATGGATGAATGTTGCACAAGCAGCAGCACTCACCAACTTCAGTGATACACTCACTGATTCTGATGTGGGGGCGTTAAGTAACCACACAATTGCGTTCACTACTCCAAATGGGGTTGATGCAGGACAGACTATTACTGTTACCTTCCCAGGAGGTTTTGGTCTTGGGTCTATAACTGAGGATGATGTTGACATTGATAGTGCAGGAACTCCGCTCACTACTGCAGCGGATTGTTCGGGAAGTGAGGAGGCTGGGGTTGGTATTTCAGGACAAATTATTACGATTGATATTTGCTCCGGAGATGGAGGGGACATTGCGTCTTCTACTGCGGTGGTAATTAGAATTGGAACGAATGCGGTTGATAGTGGAACAGGAACAAACCAAATTACAAACCACGCAACTCCAGGTACATATATTATTGCAGTTGGAGGGACAATGCAGGATTCAGGTTCTACCCGCGTCTACATCATTGATGATGTTGTGGTCACTGCTTCAGTTAACACCACCTTCCTCTTCTCCATCACTGGAGTAGCGAGTGGTGCATCAGTTAACGGAAGTCCAACAACCACTGCAGATACAACCACATCAACATCGCTTCCGTTCGGAACACTTAACGCGCTTCAGTCAAAAACTCTTGCGCAAGATCTTTCAGTAACCACTAACGCAGCAAACGGCTTCGTAGTAACAGTACAGCAAGATCAAAATCTTCGTTCCGCAACGAATGCAGATATTGATGGGTTCATTGATGGGGCGTATACAAACACTCCAGCTGCATGGGTACAACCATCAGGGTCCCTTGGACAAGAGTGGACATACGGTCACTGGGGTTTAACATCAGAAGATGCTGATTTAAACACTGATGAATTCGGATCCGATTTGTGGGTTGCAGCGTCAACTACACCTCGGCAAGTCTTCTCACACAATGCACCGTCAAATGGTACAACACCAAACAGTGGTTCTACCCGAGTCGGTTTCCAGATTGAAATTACTTCACTTCAGGAAGCTGGTACGGACTACACGAACACACTGACGTACATTGCAACGCCGACGTTCTAGTGCGCTTATATACAAAACTATATACAAGAATTACACCCGCGAATGCGGGTGTAATTCTTTTGCGAGGACTGAAGAGAGTGGTATTATTGATGTGTTACTAACCAATACTACGTTCATGACATTTATACTACGAAACGATCGCACACTATTCAATATACTATTATTTTTTGTACTGAGTATTATTGGGCTTGCTTGCTTGCCCACTTCAGTGTTTGGGCAGTCAAGCTCAGGTATTAGAGTGCAGCCTTCGTTTATTGAAGAGGCGGTTAATCCGGGGGATACGTACAGTGAAATACTTCAGATAAAAAATGAGAGTGATGTTGAGGAAACATACTATGTAAGTGTGAGGAATATAAAAGGATTAACTGGTAATGATAATGCTCCAGTGTTTGCAGATGAAGGTGAAGTCACTGGGCTTGAAGTTGCTTCATGGGTTACTCTTTCAGCAGACAGTGCGACCGTTCTGCCTGGTGAAACCGCACAGATTCCTTTTAGTGTTGTGGTACCGAAAGATGCGTCTCCGGGGAGTCATATAGGAGGAATATTTGTGACACGGACCCCTCCACGACTACGTGAGACTGGAGCAGGAGTGGGTATTCAAGTAGTCAGTATTCTTAGTATGAAAATAGGGGGAGATGTAATTGAAACTGCGCGTATCAGAGAGTTTTCTTCTGATAAAAACATATACAGTACCCCGAAAGCAGAATTTACCGTAAGTGTAGAAAATGAGGGAAATATTCTGATTAGACCACAAGGGTTTATAGAAATAACTAATATGTTTGGCGAGCGGGTTGCTCAGCTTAAGATTAATGAACGAGCAGGTGCGGTGTTACCAAAAGCGGAACGTAGATTTTCAGTGGAGTGGGAGGGGGATAGTCTCTCTTTTGGAAGATATCAAGTACATGCAGGTCTGGTGTTTGGAGATTATGGAAGACAGAATATTGAAAGTAATTTATTTATCTGGGTTCTTCCTATGAAAATTATCACGCCTTTTCTTGGCGGACTGCTTTTCCTTGTGTTTGTAATTTATATCAGTATTCGGATACATGTCAGAAATAAGTTACGTACTGTAGAGAGAACTCATGCACGATTTGTTCATGATGAGGCGCCGTTGTCAAAATTGACTTTCATTGCTGTCGCAGTACTTGCGTTTACAATTCTTTTCCTGCTAGGAGTGTTTATCTTTTTCGCATAAAATGAGACGAAAGAGTAACAAAATAGAACATAATATCAGGTATGCACTAGCGATTGGAGCGACCGTGCTGTCGCTTACCTCCCTTGTGTATCGGGTTGATACAAGCATGCCAGGAGCGTCTACTTTGGTGGGAAATGTAGTTGGTGTTACTGCTCAGATTCCCCCGAATGAATTAAGTAGACTCGCACAACAGTTTGATGAAAAAGATAAGGAATTGAGTGCTCGCGAAGCTGAAATTGCGGATCGTGAGCGAGCGCTCAATGCACTACTTCGTAAAGGGAATGAGAGGGGTGTGATTGCAAATTATGCTTTTGCGGGTGCGCTTCTTCTTCTCTTTATTCTTGTAGGAATTAATTTCTACCAAGATTGGAAAGGAAGAAAAATTCCTAGACAGAGTGTATGAGGGCCTTTGGTATAACTCTGGTGGTGATAATTGCATCAGTGGTAGTCACAAGTCTTGTAGTGCGTGCCACCGAGTATGTATCTAGCAGAGGATTAACCGCGAACGTGCATTCAATTAGCACTATGTGCAAGCGTGGTATGACCTATGTACCAACAGAGCAGGGAGGGTTTTGCATTGATATATTCGAGCGGTCAGCTGGTTCTCGTTGTGTGTATGATACTCCTGAAAATAGTATTCAAACGGGACAAAATATTCAGATTATGGAATGTGAAAGTGAGTCTGTAAGGGGACGTATTCCATGGGTAAATGTGACACGAGTTCAAGCATTACAGTTATGTGCGAAGTCGGGGTTACGACTCCCCTCATCTCGCGAGTGGTACTACGCATCCCTTGGAACAGAAGACATCCTTCATGAACCAGTATCTTCTGGGTGTAATTTGTATACGAACTGGGGAGACGGTATCGGACTCACGGGGAGTGGAGAGAAGTGCGTCTCTTCTTTTGGGGTACACGATATGGCAGGAAATGTGTGGGAGTGGGTAGCTGATGATGTGGTGGCAAATTCCGTTGATGGAATACAACTTCCACAAAGTGGATACGTTGACGGAGTTACGAGCGCTGGTTTTCCTTTTATATCCAGTACCTCACCAAATACATTATATGGAAATGATTATTTCTGGGCTTCAAAGTTACCCCTTACCGCGGTGATGCGTGGAGGATTTTATGGAAGTGGGGAGGATGGGGGTGTATTTTCAATGAATATTGAAGTACTTCCTACGTTTTCAAGCAGCGGTGTTGGTTTTAGGTGTGCGTTTTAAGCGTGGTATGCTAGAGCTATGAGAGTACTGATAATGAGTGTATCTGTTGTGGTGCTGGCGAGTGTTCTTGCAACCGTGGTATTGCGTGCAAGCGATACTCTGTCGACTGACCCCTCCTTCTTCCTGAGTCGTGTATTTTCTCGCGCAATACCTTCTACTCCATGTGGAGAAGACATGACACTTATTAGCTCACCTTTCGGAGCTTTTTGTATGGACATATTTGAAGCAAGTCCCGGGGAAGACTGTTTACAAACCAAAGTGCGAAATGAACCCGATTCTCAAGTAAATATTTCTCAGAGTAATTGTTTTCCAGAAAGCGTTAAGGGAGGAGAACCATGGGTGTTTGTAACAAGGGATAGCGCAATTGAATTATGTGCTCGTGTTGGAAAGCATCTCCCCTCATCTCGCGAGTGGTACTACGCATCCCTTGGAACAGAAGACATCCTTCATGAACCAGTATCTTCTGGGTGTAATTTGTATACGAACTGGGGAGACGGTATCGGACTCACGGGGAGTGGAGAGAAGTGCGTCTCTTCTTTTGGGGTACACGATATGGCAGGAAATGTGTGGGAGTGGGTAGCTGATGATGTGGTGGCAAATTCCGTTGATGGAATACAACTTCCACAAAGTGGATACGTTGACGGAGTTACGAGCGCTGGTTTTCCTTTTATATCCAGTACCTCACCAAATACATTATATGGAAATGATTATTTCTGGGCTTCAAAGTTACCCCTTACCGCGGTGATGCGTGGAGGATTTTATGGAAGTGGGGAGGATGGGGGTCGTTTTAGTTTGTATACGGAAGCACAATCAACATTTGTGGGTAGCGCAGTAGGTTTCAGGTGTGCACGTGTAGTAGAATAAGGTAATGAAATATTTTGTGCGTATTTTTTTCATCTGTTTTTTTGTATTGGCATGCGGAAGCAGTGATGTGGGTGCTGCGGATATGCTTTCGGGCAGTGTGCGATTGACTGATTCAGCACCAAACGCTCCTGCCAATCATATTATTACCGCAACACTCACTAATTCGGTCCCACCCGGAGGTAAGGTGGTTATCACTCCCACGGAAGGAGAGTTCTCAATTTTGAATACATTTGATTACACTGATATAGATTTTTTGTATGCAACGAGCGCGGATGTATTTACTCAACGATTACTCGCTCCTGCACCGAGCGCGACTGAGGACGGAGTATCAGTGAGCGGGTTGATTTCAACCACGAGTACAAGCTCGGTCATTACTATTACACTTAATGCAACCGAAGGTCTTTCTGCGGGAAACCAGATACAGGTTCGTATTGGAACGAATGCTACATACCAACACACAGGGAATGTGCAATATGTAAATCCAAGTAGCGTAGGCTCGTTTGATTATGTGATTGAGACGCAAGATGTGCTGAATAACCGGATTAATATTAAGGAAATGTTGGCGGTTATTATACAACCCATAACCACAAGTCTGTACTATGTCGATGTGACACCCCCCTTTAGATTTAACGGCGCCCCTATGGGTAATTTGGCACCTAATACCACCAATGTTGAGGTAACATTTAGAACAAATGAACTTGCTTTGTGTAAGTTTGCAACCACGTCTGATGTTTCGTTTGCTGATATGCCGGATTTTTTTACGGTGGCAACAACCAGTACGCACTCCCGTAATTTTGTTACGGTAAATGGTGAGGCGTATAACATTTACATTCGTTGCCGAGATTATGCTGACAATGTAAACATTGATGACTATTTGATTGCATTTGCCATTGCTGCGCAACCAGGAGCGGGCGCTATTGCTGGTGATACTGGTGGTGGTACAGGGGAGAACACTGGAGGGACCGGAGGAACAGGTTCTGGTACGGGTACTGGAGGAACATCTTCAGGAAGTGGTTCTTCAAGTGGTGGAGGTGGTGGAGGTGGAGGAGGTGGATCAAGTCCGATTTCTGGAGGAACACCATTTCCTACAACATACGCTTCTGTACGATTGGTAGGTATTGGGTTTCCATTCAGTACTATTTCGGTGATTCAAGATGGAGTACTCAGGGAAAACGTAAGTACCCCGGTTGGTTCTAATGGAGAGTTTAATATTTTAGTTAGCGATCTAACCAGAGGTACTCATACATTTGGAGTGTATGCAACCGGTCCAAATGGTATTGCGTCGTCGAAATACAACAGTACGCTAACAGTTATTGGTAACACGGTATCAAGTGTTACTGATATTCATATTCCTCCTTCTATAACAACTGACAAGGTTACGTATACTGCAGGAGAGTCTGTTGTAATTAGTGGGTATGCGCCCGCTGAATCGGTGGTGGACGTGTGGTACCATCAACAAAAAAGTGTGGTTCTAGATAACGACATCGTTAAGCGTCAGGTTGCTGCAGATGCAAATGGTTTGTTTACCACTACTATTAGTACCAGCGGTAATCCAAATGGTACGTATCAAATTAAAGCTCGTTGGAGCACAGCTACACAAAAAACGAGTGATTTTAGCGCGTATAAACACGTCGGTGTAGGAGTTGCTCCTGCACCTGAGGCAACGGAAGGGTTAATTGGGGATCTTAATGTAGATGGAAAGGTTAATATTGTTGATTTTTCAATTTTACTTTTCCATTGGGGTAGTGATGGATCACAGTCAAACCCAACCGCTGACTTAAATAATGATGCACGTGTAAATCTTACAGACTTTTCAATTATGATTTTCCACTGGACTGGGTAGTGAGAGAGGATATAATGAGAGAGTAGTAAGGGTGAACATCCTATGGTTTCTTTTTTACGAAAATTACGAGGTGAAGGAATAGCAAAGTCCGAAGGGGCATTAAGTACTAAACCTGATTCAGATGCGGGGGTTGTTCAACTTGATGTTGATGTATTCCAATCTAAAGATGAGATTGTGCTGTACGCACTTGTTCCAAGTTGTGAGATAGAAATGATTGATGTGAGTATTGAGGGGGACAATGACGTTGTGACAATTCGGGGGAAAAAAGAGCGTCCAATTTCACTTGCATACCCTAAGGGTGAGAAGGAAGGCAACTATTATGCTGAAGAAATTGTGTGGGGTGAATTTTTTAGGCAGATTATATTACCGGAAGAGGTTGATATAGATAAAATGGAGGCGCGTTTGCGGAACGGGGTTCTCGTCCTCGTCCTTCCGTTGTTGCGTGCAACACATACGAGTGCGGTAAAGGTAAAGATAACTAATAATGAAGAATGAGTAGTAATACCATACATGCAAGATTAGCCCTTGTAACTGTGGTTTTTTGTTGTTTTTTTGCGGGTCTTTTTGTTAATCCAGCAGCTGTTTTAGCCGCAGCCAATCTCAATCTAAATCCAAATGTACAAAGTAAGGCGGTCGGTGAGAATTTTAGTGTAGTAATACAGGTTGACGGAGGAGGTTCATCCATGAACGCTGTTGAGGCTCGAATTTCGTATGATAAGGCAAAATTATCGGTGGTCAATATCACCAAAGACGGCTCAGCGTTTACGCTCTGGACAACCGAACCGACTTTTTCAAATGCCGACGGCACGATAACGTTTGGTGGAGGAAGTCCGACGCCATTTAGTGGAACAGCTCGTCTTGCAGTTATTACCTTTAGGCCGATTGCTGAGGGAGAAGCAGTTGTAGAGTTTGTACAAGGGTCAGTTCTCGCTGCTGATGGTAAAGGAACTGATATTTTGGGAATTCTCGGAAAAGCAACCTACACAATTACACCACCTGTTGCGCCACCTGAGAGTGCTTCTGCTACGGGCGGGACAATTCCCCGTGCACCAGCAGTTACTTCAGTGACTCACCCAGACCCAGAAGGTTGGTATAACAAGGTAGTGGGTGAGTTTGAATGGACACTCCCTATTGATGCTATTGCCACCAGACTTTTGATAGGAAAAATAGCAGATGCAACCCCAACTGTTGAATACGATCCTCCAATAGCAACTAAAACCATTGATGATTTTGAAGAAGGGGTATGGTACTTCCATGTTCAAGTAAGAAATGGACGAGGATGGGGGGAGATAACTCATAGAAAGGTTCAAATTGATCTCACACCACCAGCTGAATTTGTTGTTACTGTGGAGCCAGAAGGAGCAACGAGTTCAACACCAACGCTTGTCTTTGAGACCACTGATGAGCTTTCAGGTATTGAGAAATACGAAGTTGTTATTGGAGGAGGAAGTCCGATCGTTGTTTTACCAGATGAATTAGTTTCTGGTTCATTCACGATTCCTCCACAGAATAAAGGGGAATACGCGGTAACAGTTACTGCTTTTGATAAAGCTGGAAACACGAGTAGTGCAGAAACAGTTCTTTCTATCGAAGAGGAACTACAGACTCAGGCGCGTGGTCCGGTGGTGTTTCAAGAGGAAGGTCCATCATTTTTGGAGAAATATGGAAATGTTATATTTATAATACTTCTGATATCAATCATTATTGCACTTTCAATTACTATCTTCTTCCTCAAACAGAAGCATAATGCTGAGAAAAGACGGGCAATAGAAGAGGCAAGAGAGGCTGAAGCTAAAATGGAAATTATCTTCTCAACTCTTCGAGATGAGGTTGAAGATCAGGTTCGCCAATTAAGCACAAAAGCACGTCTGACCGATGGTGAAAAACGAGTATTGGTCAAATTACGTGAAGCTCTTGATATCTCAGAGGAGTTTATTGACAAAGAGATTTCTGATGTTGAAAAAGTCTTGAAGTAGCTATACACAAAAGAACAAAAAAACTAGTAATAATTTGATATAATTACAGTATACATCCAAAAAATATTGGGGGCTTTTTACAGTGGATGTTAACGGTAAATGAGATTATTTAATGTAACAAAAAAGGTAGCGGTGATAAGTGGGGCGTTGTCCCTCTCACTCTTCGTATTGACTGGCAGTATGTACTTGAGAAGTGCCAATGCTGAACCAGTTGTTGAAGGAAGTGTATATTTATTGCCAACCGAAGTGAGTGGTTCTGGTTGGCAGAACATCTCCACTATTGGAACGCAGGATGTATCGGGTGATGCCCTGTTCAGTTCTTTTAATGTAAAAAATTCTTCATTTATTATTTTTAAAAACGGCGCGTACAAAGAGGAAGAGGTTTTGCCAAGCGTGGAGGAATTAAATGTAGTTACAGAAGTGGTTACTGAAAATAATGAAGAAGAGGGGGGAGGTAAAAGTGTAGAGGTAAATGAAATAGAGGATGAGTCTATACCATACGCAACGAGCACGGAAGTAATGGGTGAGGTTGAGACACTAGTGTCAACAAGTACAAGCGATACGGTTGTAGAGGTTTCTGGTGAAGAATATGTTGACCAAGAGAATACAACTTCAAGCACCACGCAAAATATTGATATAAATAATCTTCTGAGTGAAGAGGTGCTGGAGGAGGCAGAAGAAACTATTAACACATCCACCGTAAGTGATTTTGAGCAAATAGAAAGTGGAGAAACTTCTCTTCCGTCTGAGGAGGAGAGTGGAGTAGAGGAGTCTGCTCCTGCCCCAGTAACTCGTTTTTTTGATGCAGTAAAGAGAGTTCTGTTTTCTTTAATACCTGACGCGGTCTTTGCGGATGAAATAAGCACAACAACGCAGACGAGCACCCTAGAAGTACTATCGGACCTCTCTGTTTTTGGTGAAAGCAGTAGCACTGCATCGGTGGTAACGGAGGTAACGCAAATATTCAACGAGATAAAAGTACCAGAGCGTGTAATTCCCCCAGTTGAACGTGTAGCTGTTGATTCGGTTCCTCCTGTAGTAACCGTTCTTGGTAATAACCCTGCAGTCATTCCTTTAGGGGCTACATACAATGATTTAGGTGCATCAGTCACCGATAATGTAAATAACAATTTAGGGGTAAAAGTATTTTTAGATAATGAAGAAGTTAAGAGGAGCGTTTCAATTGATACAACTACCCCAGGAAAGTACAGAATTATGTATCAAGCAACCGATCAGGCGGGAAATGTGGGTAATGCAGTTCGAATGGTGTATGTAGGAATTGAACCTGATAATACTGATGAGGTGCTTGAAATGGTGGTTTCTGATGCGCAAGAAACATTTACTTGCATAGAAGGAGATATGTGTACCTCTAATGTGCTTGAGGTTGGCGGTTTTGGCGTAGGAGCTGACGCGTTTAGTGGCGCTATTGAGACTGCGCAACTACGAATATCAGCGGGAGGAAAAGTGTATTACAGAGATGAAGAAACAAAACCACTTAAACTTAACATTCAGTATTTCTATGAAGATTCTTGGATTGATGCTGGCTCAATTATTCTTGATGAAGAGGTCTCCAATGCACTGAATGGTGGTTATTTCCTCTATGCACTTCCCATTTTTGAGTCGTGGGATGCGCTGTCTGATTTTAGAGTTCGTGTTAGATATGATCACCCTAAAACCCTTGAAGGAGAAGTATACATTGACAGCATATGGGTTGAAATTTTTTCCGGTGAAGGGAGCGGTGGTGAGGATGGTCGGGTGACAAAGGAGGAGGCGAAGAAAATAGAGATTGCGAAAAGAGTAAAAAGTCCAAAACTCAATTCAGTGATTAAGGGGAAATCATTTTTTGAGGTTAGTGAAAGTCCTGAGTTTGAGTTTGAGTACACACTGCAACGGTCAAAATTATCACGTTTTGTGAGAGGGCTTTTCACTGATGGCCCAAAGTATCGAGTTGGTCTAATTGAAGTAAAAACCGCATCAGGCCAGGGAGTACACATGCCTATTTCTGTGCGGTACGGAGGGGATGAGCGTTGGCGACTTTTGATAGAGAAGAACCAAGCTTCAATGCATCCTGGTAAGTATGAGGTTTCTGTAACAATACACGAGGGAAGTAAAACCTTCACTGATTCTTTTGAGTTTTATTGGGGTGTATTAACTGTAAATACCAATAAAAGTATTTATGTAGAAGGTGAGACTGTACAGTTTTCAATGGCAGCTCTTACTGATAATGGACACACAATGTGTGACGCTGACCTCCGCTTAACAGTGCTTGATCCTGAGGGAAGTGAAGTTAGTGTGCCTGTACAGCAATCAGGTTTGTGTGATGGGAATAATGTTGTAGACGTCCCTGATTATTTTGGCGAAATGAGTGTTGGTGGTGTAGGCGAGTATTCGGTATTGCTTGAACGGTATGATGAGTTAGGATCTTTGGTGATTCAAACACATGATATATTTCAAGTGAAAGAGTTTGTTTCGTTTGATGTGGAGCGAACTGGTCCGACCCGTATTTACCCTCCCGCGCCGTACACTATGAAGCTTTCATTTACCGCATATGAATCTTTCAGTGGGATTGTAACCGAGACATTGCCAAAGGGGTTTGTGGTAGAAGAAAGTGATGGAGGAATTGTTTCTATAACAGAAAATGCTGTAGAAATTTCATGGCCTGTGTCTGTCAGAGCAGGTGAGTATGTGGAAAAATCTTATCAATTTGATGCACCAGATATAAGTCCATATATATTTGAACTTGGCCCGTTAGTCTTTAAAAAACAAGGGGTCTCTATTGTTATGCAGGATACTCCTGACTGTATAGAAGAAAATTGTGTACAGTTTGGGGAAGATGAAATTGTGTTTGAGGAAATTAGAACGTGGAAAATAGCTTCAGATGCAGTGGGTAGAATGCTTATTTTGTGGGACGGTGGGGCTGCACCGAGTGGGTGGGAATGTGTTTCTTGTACAGGAGGAGATCCATTCTACCAGCGATTTATCAGAGGAGAGGCAACTTATGGAGCGACTGGTGGAAGTGCGACACATACACATACTGTATCTACTGCTATAGGAGGTCCTTCAGCTAGTACCGGACAGACACCAGGAGGTACTACTGTTTCAGGTTCAGGTCACACTCACACTTTGACCCCAACAATTGGTACAGGAAGCAATCTGCCTGAATATCGGCAACTACGGGTATTGCGTTCAACTAGTGCGGGAACTCCTGCAACTCTTCCAGCGGGAGCTATTGTTTTTTTCACTGATACGGTACCAGCGGGTTGGACTCGCTACAGTGCTCAGGATGGACGATTTGTACGTGGAGAAAACACCGTTACCACAACCGGTGGTTCAAATACTCACACACATGCAATATCAGGTACCACTGGAGCTGCGAGTGGTGATACCTATGGAACTCAGAGTGGTCAAACTCGTGCTGATGTTGCGCAAGCTAATCATACTCACACTGTATCTGGAACAACTAATGCAGGAACAAATGTACCTCCTTACATAGAAACTATTCTGGGAAAGATTAATGCCGAAGGCTCACTTCCTATTGGTATGCTGGCAATGTGGGATGAAGATGTTCCTGTAGGGTGGAACCATATGTCAGAATCTGGAGATCCATTTTATCAACGATTTATTCTTCCTTCCGCGACATATGGAACAACTGGTGGAACTTCTACTCACTCACACGCTAATCAAGATATTGTGAGTAGCGTACCTGCTCAGGTAACCACTGCGCGAGCTGTTGGTAATGTTTCTTCGGCAGATCATACTCATATTGTTAGTTTGACAAACTATTCATCTCAAAACCACCTCCCGCCATATATTAACGTGGTGATTGCTGAATTTTTGGGTACCGATCCCGTTTTTTCTCAAGCGCTATTTAGATGGTACACAAATACAAATGCAGAAACACCTACTGATGCGTGGCCGAGTGGGGGAACCTTAAATATTATTGAGAATGAACCAATTACTTCTACATCTACTCCACTAAAACCGAATGATGTCGTTCGTCTCCGTATGTCCGTTGGTGTAAGTAATGCAACATCAACTGCGGGTTCGGTTGATTTCAAGTTGCAATACGGACAAGGGTCCTCATGTGGGGCTGTTGCTACATGGAGTGATGTTGGTGAAATAAGTAGTTCAACCCCATGGAGGGGGTATAATAACGCCTCTGTTCTTGATGGCGCAACTCTTTCTTCAACAACACTCTCCCTTTCAACTGTGTTTGGTTCGTATGAAGAAGAAAATAACTCAACAACGACACCAAATGAAGCAGGGGTCGGAGAGTACATTGAGTTTGATTGGGTCCTCCAGCACAACAATGCAACAAGTGGTGTTGAGTATTGTTTTAGAATGGTTGAAGGTGACGGTACTCCTTTTTTGACGTACTCCACGTACCCGAAATTACAAACCAACTCTGCTCCAGAGACATCAACACTGACCCGTCTTTTTGATAATGAGAAAGTTGCTTCAACAACTCCACATTTCTGGTTTGTATCAACTGATGATGAGAATAATACGCTTTACTACCAAATACAAATAGATGAGGCTCCAGATTTTGCGTCAACAGTGGTGGATAAAAACTCACAGGCACATGGCAGTCTTTTCACCAACCTTGTTAGTCCTACTCAAAAAGAGCCGTATACACAAGGTAACACTGTTCGGTTTATTCCAGATGTGTCATTAACCAACAACACTACCTATTGGTGGAGAGTTCGGGCATGGGACCCTACAGGTTCTACTAATTATAGTGAATGGTCAAATCCTCAGAGTTTTACCGTTGATGTAACTGTGGTTGAGTCTACATGGTTCCAGACGACAGAAGAGCAGTTTGATACGAATACGCTTTCAGGTGTGTACACACCGGGAATTGATGCGGTTGAATTAAATGTGGGTTCAACGACGGGAGCTATGTATTCATCATTAATTGAATTTTCAAGTGGTACCTATGGAAATATTTGGGAAGAATTTTCTTTTAATGATGTAGAAACAACTGGTTCAATTAGTTACCAAATTGAATACCAAACGGCAACCGGCACTGCGCTTATTCCTAACAGTGTTCTTCCAGGGAATAGTACTGGTTTTGGAACATCTCCAGTGAGTCTTGCGGGAGTAGATCCAGAGTTATACGACACCCTTCGTATTGTTGCGAACTTTACAAACAGCGGAGGAAGCCCACGGTTGCTTGATTGGACGCTCACATGGGGGACTAAAATTGACGCTCCAACACATCTTCTCCCTTTCGCAAATGAACGTTTTCCGACAACAACTCCAACATTTACGTTTGTAACTACTGATCCCCAATCTGATGATTTGCAGTATGAAATATCATGGTCTACAGACAATACTTTTACGTCATCGACGACACGTAATTCACTTAACCATAGTGGGTTTAGGAATAGTGAAAATGCAGGAGATACAAACCCTTTCAATTCAGGAGATGTGGTTGCGTTTACAATTCAACCTGCTGATGCACTAACTGCTTCGACAACGTATTGGTGGAGAGCGCGTGCTAAAGATCCAAATGGAGGCAATTCTTTTTCCGATTGGTCAGAACCAAAGAGTTTTACACATAATTACAATGATATTGTTTCTACATGGTTCCAAACTACCGATGAACAGTTTAGTACAAACGTACTTTCAGGAACTAGAATTACAGGAAGTGACGCACTCACGGTTGCTACAACCTCAATAGAGGCGATGATTGCGTATGGAGAGGCGGCGGTAACAACTCCACGCTACAGAATATGGGATGGTGCGTCATGGTCAACGGAGGGAAGTGCGCTAACCGTTGGCGCGCAGATAAATTGGGTTGTTCTGAAAGAAGCACCAACACGAGAGGAGTATATTTTAGGAACACTTGGGACAGATAGCGATGTTAATGTTCAAATTTACAGTGAAGGAGTCTGGGGTAATCTTTTTGAGGTAACCCCGAGTATCAGTAATGCAAATAAAAGAGGTTTTGATATTGCGTATGAGTCGTTGTCTGGGGATGCAATGGTGGTAACGTGCGATGGAGATTCAAATCCGACATTCTACGTGTGGAACGGTTCTTCATGGTCAAGTCCAGGCACAATTACTACTGCAACTGGAAGTAGCTGTGAGTGGATACGGCTTGCATCAAATCCAGTGTCAGATGAAATAATTATGGTAACGCTTCCTGGGGGTGGAGCTCAATATGAAGCACAAGTATGGAACGGTTCTGTGTGGGGGAATGCAGTTACGTGGGGAGGAATGAGTGAGGCAAATGAAGGTATCGGTGTTGCGTATCAACCAAATGGAGCACTAGCGGTTGTTACTGTAAACAACGACGGTGCTTCACCTCCGAGCCGTATGTCATCACGAACATGGAATGGTTCATTTTGGAGCGGTACTACAAATACGAACGTTGGGTATTTTGAACAGGGAAGTTTGGTTGGAGATGATGGTACAAACAACATGAACCTCTGTTTTGTTAATGACGCAACTACCATTCAGACTATTCCATGGAACGGAACTGCGTGGGGAACGCAAGTCCAACTTGATGCGGTAGCGCACGGGAAGGATGATCGTCCAGTTGATTGTGTATATGAAGTAACAAGTGGTAGAGATGGGAATGTAATGGTTGCATATAGTGATGCCACTGCGGCTAGATTTAGTGTGTTCAGTGGTACATGGTCAACTGAGGCGAGCATTAGTACGATTGGTAGATCGGCAACAATTCAACTTGAGCGTACTGGAAATGGTTTAATCCTCGGTACATTTTTTGATCACGTTAACGGTCAGTATGATTTTTCATATTGGAATGGTTCAGCGTGGTCAACTGCACAAACGCTTGAAGCGAGTCCTTCAGTAAGCTCTGCTCCGTTTAAGGAGCCGTTCATGATGGCCGCGAGGGGTCCCGCAACGAGTGGAGTTGTTGCGGTTTCACCGGGTATTGTGTTTACTGAGGGCACTGGTCCGTATTGGGGAGAAATTACCTTCAATCATACTACACCCGGATCGAGTAATATCGTATATCAAGTACAGTATGCAACAGGTACCACCTACGCGCTTATTCCAGATGGCGCACTTACTGGAAACTCAACTGGTTTTACGTCTGGTCCAATTGATCTAACTGGCCTTGATATTGAAACATACGGCACACTCCGTTTGCGCGCAACACTTACCTGTGATGGAGCGAATTGTCCTACGTTGAATGATTGGACACTGACATGGGCCGAAGGAGCAACTATCTCGGGTACAATTGCGGAGTACGATGAGGCGACTAATGTAACAAGTGGAACTGTTTCAGTTGCAGTTAATGGTGTATTGCAAACCGGGAAAACTGGCACAATTCAGGGCGATGGTACTTGGAGTATTGCAAACGTAACACTTTTTGAAAATGATGTCGTTACGGTGTTCGTAAGTGGAGCAACTGATGAAAATAAAGCGGTTGGAGTGACAAAATATGATGGATCAGGGGATGTAACTGGTATGCAATTGTTTGAACGACACGTAACTATAGGTTCAAATGATGCTCCTCTTATTACGAATGCCGATCTGGGACTTTTTGATAGGGAGGTTGCGGGAAATGACTTGTTCCATACGGTTGATGCTTCAAATAACTTTTTTGCAACTTCAACTGGAGCAGGGTTCAATGATGTGGTGCTCTTCATTGGTACTGGTGCAACATATCAGCCAGATAGTGCGTCCAGTGGTGATGTCGCTACTCACGATATTGTAGTCGAGGGGACTTTCGTGGGAAATGGAAATACTATTTCACTTTCGGGTTCTTGGGTAAATAGTGGAACATTTACTGCGGGAACGAGTCACGTAATCTTCACCGCAACTACTGGAGCTGAATCTCTTGATGGAACAGGGGCAAGTGTGAATGATTTCTATAGAGTTACATTTGGGCAGACAACAGGAAGTGCAACATGGGCACTTGAAACACCTTTGGTTGTTACAAACAATACAGCAATAGATTATGGAACGCTTTCTCCAGGGACACAACCTCTTTTACTGGGGGGTAATCTTGCGCTTGGCGTGAATGGAATATTCACAAAAGGAAGTGCCACAACAACATTCAACGGAACAGGTAGTAGTAGTTGGACAGATTTATCTGCTTCAAAACAAGATTTGGGAATTGTGGTAGTTGATGGAACAAGCAAGACAGTAACTCTCGGTTCAAATGTGCGAGCTACAAATATTATTATTGGTTCGAATGATACGTTTGATGTAACCACAGGGAACTATACGGTATTTGTTGAAGGTTCGTGGACAAACAACAATGTCTTTCTCTCACGTCAAGGAGGTGTAAATTTTTCCGGTTCTGTAACAAATACCCCTATTCAGTCCGGATCATCATCATTCTACAATCTTTCATTTAGTGGTACAGGCTCTTGGTTGTTTACCCCAACTACAGTTACCGTGACGAACGACTTTAGTGTTTCTAATGGAGCAGTAACACTCCCTAGTGGGACGACAACGGTTAATGGTTCATTTTCAGTTACCGGCAGTGGTTCATTTATAAGTAATACCGGCACGGTCGCTTTTGCTGGAACAGGATCTGGAAAAACAATCAGTCAGAATGGTTCAGATTTCTATAATCTTTCATTCACCGGAAGTGGGGCGTGGTCATTTACAGAAACACACGCAACAACAACAAACAATGTTAGGGTTACCGCTGGTTCAGTTTCTGCGCCCTCTGGCGTGTTCGCAATTGGAGGATCGTTTACCAATAGTAGTACCTTTACTCACAACAGCGGAACACTTCGTTTCTTCTCAAGTTCACAAGGAAGAAGCGTGAATCCCGGGTCCTCTTCAATTAACAATATTATTTTTGATGGAGTAGGAGGCGGATGGAGTTTACCACCAGCGTCAAACGTAACTGTGCTTGGTGATTTCACTATTATTTCAGGAATAGCTACTGGAACAGCAGGTACTCTTTCGGTTGGAGGTTCGTGGTATGTGGACTCACTATTGGGAACATTTAATCATTCCAATGGTACCGTATTGTTTAACTCATCTGATACGGGCGAAATTGTAGAATCTGGAGATTCTCCATTTTCAACCATTACGTTTAGTAGTAGTGGCGGAGGGTGGACGGTTGCAGAAAACGCAACCGCAACGGTGGCATGGAATTTAACAAATGCTGCTTCATTTACGGTACAATCAGGAGTGACAATTGATATTTTAGGAATATTTTCACATAGTATTGCGTCCTCTTCAACAACGTGGACCGGGTCAACACTTAAACTAAATTCAGGAGGAAGTGTTTCCCTCAATACAAAAACATCTTCAGGTGATACGTACGGCACCCTTTTGGTTGGAAGTGGCACCCGTGCGTCCATGTGGAATTCTGACGCAGTTGCGGTTATTACAAACACAAATAGTTCTCTCTACTCCCAAGATCATGCAAGCGTGAATGGAAGTCTAGCAATTTTTGGTGATTATGTTCGCACTAGTGGTACTGAACACTGGTCGTATGCAACTGATTTTGATGGTACGAGTTTAACTGGAGGAAATGAGCGTTCTGTTACGGTTGCTTTTGCACCAAATGCTACAGGAACAATATCAAACGCAACGCTTTCTGTAGTGGGGGAAGAGAGCGCAACAACAACTATCACCAACCAAGGAAGTGGAACGTATGGTTTGCGAGTGATCAATGGAACAACCACTGCTGAGTACTATGCGGTACGTAATACTAATACTGACGGTTTTGTTATCACAGGAAATTCAGTAGTTACTTCACTCTCTGATGGAGACTTTGAATTAGGTGTAGATGGGGGTAGCATGCTCACAGTCTCATCTTCTACTATTGGTATAAATCCAGTACTTCAAGTATTCAGAACACGCTTTGCGACATCAACTGGTGTAACGAGTGGTTTCAACGTAACGGCAACAGGAACACCGACTTCATATTGGTGGTTTAGAGAACACTATGGTAACTATGATGGAGAAGCGCATGACAGTGACCCAGGTGGAAATCCAGGAGACATTTGGTGGGATGACAGTAATTTAACTATTACTATTTCAGGCATCGTGTATGAAGAGGATAGAATAACTCCGCTTGGTGGACCAACGTGTAACGGAAGTACTGAAATTGTTACAGTATACGTTCCAAATAGTGGGACATTTACTGCAAGTTGTAATAGTGGAACGGGAGCATTCAGTATTCCAGATGTCTCATTCAATGGGGATGTGTTGATGACTGTGTACTTAGACACCAATGGTGGAGCAAAAGCGGTAACCGTACTTAAAACACCGAGTGCTAATGTTACTGATCTTGCGTTGTATCAAAATTGGCTTACAGTGAGAAATGAAGACGTAGGTCCAGTAACCATTCTTGATTTAACTACATTCGATTCAAACAACGATGGTGATATTTTCTATACTGCAGAGGATAGCTCTCCTGATACATTGACACTGTCTCCTGAGTTTGGTGTGTATATTCCTTCTGGTAAAACATTTGCGCCGGGAGGGAATATCACTCTTTCTTCAGGAGGAGTTGGTTCGATAGACGGAACTCTTGAACTCGGTCCAAGTGCTCGTCTTACACTTGCGAATGGACAGAGTCATGCTATTGGAGGAAGTTTTATAGTTGGTACTAATGCCACCGCAACTATTGCAAGTTCTACACTAGCCTTTACCGCAACCACATCAGGAAAAATTATTACCCCGAACGGTTCAAGTTTGTATAATGTGTCTTTCCTCGGGTCAGGGGGCGGATGGATCCTCGGTACATCAACTATTACCGGCGATTTTGTACTCGATGCAGGCGTTGTGTCTGGGGTATCAAATGTGGCAGTTACAAGTGGAGATATTACTGGAGACGGTGAACTCGCTTTTACAGATGGAATATTTACGTTAAGCGGAGCAGGGCAGTTTGGTGGAAGTCAGCCGTGGCTGTTTGCAGGTCTTACGCTTGGCAATGGTGCTACAGTAGCAACAACCACCAAATATGGAAATAATACCATTTCAGCACGTACGCTTACGGTGGGTGCTAATCATGTATTAGATGCAGGAGACGACACGTGGACACTTTCAGGATCAGGAGCTCCGCTTGTTACAACCGGAACATTGAATGCAAGCACTTCATCTTTTATCTACACCGGTACTAGTGCAACTGCAATTTCTGCTGAAGATTATTACAATGTATCTTTTGCTCCACAGTCAGGCTCTCCTACATATACTACCGCTTCGGGAAATATTTCAGCCTACAATATTACCGTAGGGAATGGCACAGATGCGGTTTCTGTTAATGCAAATACCAACGACCCAATAATTTCAGTAGCAAATAACTTTACTATTTCAGACGGAGCGACCTTTATTGCTTCCAATAGTTCTGATTTGGTAATTGCGGGAAGTTATGAAAATAATGGAACATTTACGCACTCATCTGGTACGGTGCGGTTTAATGCTTCTAATACCGGAGAGAACATATCAGCTGGTGCTTCATCTTTCGGCACGGTGGTGCTTAACAATTCACTCGGTGGGTGGACGGTTACTGAAAATGCCACCACAACTGGTGCATTTATTCTTGCGTCCAGCTCAAGTTTTACTTTGGCGGATGGTGTAACTCTTACCGTAGGTGGTGTGTTTGAAAATTCAGTGTTAGGTTCCGGGACTACCTGGTCAGGTTCTGTGTTGCGTTTAAATGGAGGAGGAAGTTTCAGTATAAACAGCGCAACAAGTTCTGGAGATACATATGGAATTCTTGAGGTAACTAATGGAACTGATATCCGCATGTGGTCATCATCCGCAGGAACCACTACCGTGGCGTCTACCGCATCACTCTACTCACAAGACCACAGTGGTGTAGATGGAAGCCTCTACATTTGGGGAGACTACGCGAGAACTACGGGAACTGACTACTGGAGCTACGCAACTGATTTTGACGGAACAAGTCTCACTGGAGGAAATGAACGACAGGTGAATGTCCGTTTCGCACCAAATGCAACCACTACTCTTTCAGGTGGAAGTTTGCAGATTGTGGGAACATCAACTGCAACAACTACCATAGACAGACAGTCTACTGGTACGTACGCGCTACGCATTACCGGAGGAACACTCAATGCAAATAGGTATCAAATTAGAAATATTGATAGTTCTGGATTGACGTTGAGTGGTACACCAACCGTGACAAGTCTTTCAAATGGAGATTATGAGCTCAGTAATGAGGGAGGGACAATGATTTCCGTTTCTTCTACCACGATTGATTTTAATCCAACACTCACTATAAGTGCGGTTCGTTTTGCAACCAGCACCGGAATTACTAGTGGCTTTAACGTTACGCGCATAGGCACCCCAATAAACGCGTGGACATTTGCAGGACATAGTGGAAATTTTGACGGCGAATCATATGACGATGATGGGGGAGATGCGTGCGGATATATACGTTGGAGTGACAGTGTGTGTCTCTTCGTGAGCCAAGATGCGTATCGATTTAGAAATGATAATGGTGGGGAAGGAGTTCCGGTGGATGAGTGGTTTGATGCAGACTGGGGTAAGCGTGTAGGGGTGCACATTTCAAATGCATCCACTTCCGCGCTTACCAACCAACAAATACTGATAGAGTTACCTAAGGCTGCGAGCATGCAAAGTGATTACGGTGATTTGCGTTTTACTGATAGCTCTGGAACAACCACTATTGATTACTGGATTGAACGTTACACCACATCTACTTCCACCGTATGGGTAGAGGTTCCGTATATTCCTGCTGAAGAATCTACATATATCTACGCATACTATGATACTGTTGCAACACTCACCACAACTGGAGTTGCCACATCAACGTTTGTGGTCTATGACGGCTTTGAAGATAATAATATTAGCGAGTATTCCGGTGATACTTCTATGTTTGCAGTCTCAGCAACATTTGATTTTGAGGGAAATTATGGACTAACTTCGTCACCAGGAAACGAAGATCAAAGGACCACGGATGGTATATATCGTACCGGAGCTGGTAGCACGATATCGCAAGGTCAGACAATTCAATTTGCTCAGTATATCGATACTTCTCTTGGTTTTCAAGATGAACCGTGTATGTTGTTTGGGGTTCAGACACCAGGTTCAAACAATCAAAATTATGCTGCGTGTTTGGATGTGTTCGGAGATTCTGTTGTTATTGCTAAGGACGTTTCTTCAAACGATAGTTCTGGAACAACGCTCGCAAGTGATACGTCTGTAGGTTTTTCAAGTGGTTGGTATACGGTTGAAATTGATTGGTTAACAAGTGGTATCATTGCAGTGCGTGTGTACGATGACAGTGGAGCGCTTTTCTCAGAAGTAAGTACAAACGATGCGAGTTATAGTTCGGGAGGTTATGGATTTGGTTATTGGCTTCAATATGGTGGTTGGGATTATGTGAGCGCACAATACTACATAGCAATTCCGCTTACATACTCTTTTGGTTTAGAGCAAGTTGGAGGTGGGGCCACATGGAGTAGTGCTGAAAACACACCACTTACCGGACAAACCACTGATGAGGACATTAGACTTAGATTCCTCGTGAAAAATTCAGGACCTGGAATTACAGATCAAAACTTTAGGTTACAAATTGCACCGAAAACAGGATATGGTAGCTGTGCTTCAGTTCCATACAATTTATATGAAGATGTTCCGGTGAGCGGTAGTTGTGGCAATTCAGCCGCGTGTATGTCTACTTCAAGCGAGGTGGTTGATGGTGCGTTGACGTCTCAACTTCTTTCAGTTCCAGAAAACTCATCATTTATTCAAGGTAATTTTGTTGAAAGCCCATCAAACCAAACAAGTGCGATTGATATTGATACAAATGAATATACTGAAATAGAGTATATATTTGGTCTGACAAATTATGCAATTGATTCAGCATATTGTTTCCGAACAACTGATTCGGGTGTCCCCCTTGATAATTACGCACATGTTGCAGAAATAAGTTTAATATTCCCACCAACAATAACAAACTTTAACCTCAATAACACACAAGCAATTGAGCTTTTGAATGGCACAACTACAACAGTGTATGCAACAGGAACCGCTATTGATTTGAATGGTTTTTCAGATTTCCTATTTGCGACATCTACCATATACAGAACAGGAGTAGGTCCGTCATGTACTCCTAATGATAATTCATGCTATCAGATTGCAAGTACTTCATGTTCATTTACCAACTGTTCCGGAAATAGTTGTGAGGTAATTTGTGGCGCAGATATTGCATTTTTTGCAGATCCAACTGATGGTGGTGCGTTTATAGGTGAAGAATGGGAGGCACAGATTACGATCGTGGATCAAAGCGGCTATAGGGATACAGGGGTGACCATGGGAGTTGAGTTGGGAACACTGCGAGCACTTGCTGTTGAAAATGAAATCGATTATGGGGAACTTGAAGTGGCGAGTGATACAGGAGCGACGAATGCAACAAGTACGGTAATAAATAAAGGAAATGATTATATTGATGTTGACGTGTACGGAACCGACCTAGTGGGAAATGCAAGTACTATTACAGTTGATAATCAGAAGTTTGCTACATCAACTTTCTCATATACCGCGTGCGCCTTCTGTCCTTTTCTTGATAGCAATCCAGTACCTGTTGGAGTAAACCTCATTAAGCCGACATCATATACTCCAATTGAAACTGATATATATTGGGGAATTCAAGTTCCACTTGGCACTGCTGGGGTTCCTCATTACGGACAGACCACATTTGAAGCTGCTGGAATATAGCTTGTATTTTATCTACAGCGAATCACGTTATGAAATACCTTGCGTGATATACTGTACTTGATGCGACTGCACAAGAATTTTTTTAGTGGGAAAATAGTAAACCGAAATATATTCTTGGTGTGTATCTGTGTCGTGGTAAGTATTTTTTCCTTTAATAGGGGTATATCAGCGCAGGTTAATGATGGGAGGGCACCAACAATATCAGGTATAAATATCGCAGAGATAAATGAAACGGAGGTTCGTATACTGTGGGAAACTGACGAGGATGCTGATTCAATGATAAATTACGGTTTGAACAAACAGTACGGAATTGTACGAGATCCTATTTCCAATAGAACCGAGCATGAGTTGGTGATAGAAGAATTAGAGCCTTCAACGACGTATCATTTTCGTGTATTGTCTTCTGATGCTTCAGGAAACCAAAGTATTTCAGGAGATTTTAGATTTACCACAAAGGGGATAGTGGATGTGGAAGATATTGAACGAGTTGAATCAACTGAGCAACGAGCGATTGTTGAACAAGCAGTTGCACAGATTGATAAAATCACCGATATAGAAGCACTTGATATTATTATTAATAAAGTCCAACAGGTTGCTTCGGGAATTACGGATGACTTGACCATCATAGGTATACCAACTGTTGTTCCACAGACGACAACCGCGGTAGTTACGTGGACTACGAACCGTCCCTCAGACTCAACCGCATCTTTCGTGCCTGCAAGTCAGTATAATCCTCAAAATGCTAATCCATATATTTTCTCTCAGAGTAGTAACGACACAAACGTAACTAATCACCGGGTGGAAATTATAGGACTTGAGCCGTTTACTGAGTACCACCTACAGGTTTCTTCTAAGGATTCTTTTGGAATTACTGGCAGAAGTGTAGATATTACATTCACCACGAAGTCAGTGTTGCCTCAGATTACAAATATAAATTTGGATAAGGTAGAAGAAACTGGCGCGACTATCACCTGGAATACGACGGTTCCGTCATCTTCCTTGATTGAGTATGAAAATTTAGAAACTGGTGAATTGCTATCTATTGGTAGTCCTAGTTTCGCAACAAGCCACTCACTCCGTCTCTCTGATTTAACGTTGGGAACGCAGTATCGAGCAGTTATTACTGCTGAAAATGCCGGAGGAGAACGGGTGAGGAGTGACCCTATTACTTTTGTTACGGTGAAAGATGAGTTGCCTCCGGTTATCTCAAAAGTAACCAATGAGTCAACAATTTTCCCTGGTTCCGAAGCAAAAATTCAGACTATCATTAGTTGGCAAACTGACGAACCTGCGGTATGTAATTTTTACTTCCACCAAGGATTGGTGCCCGGGGTTACTGCAGAGCAAAATATTCCTCGCAAAGATGAGAATTATAAACAGGAACACGTTATTGTGGTCGTAGATTTTACCCCTTCAACCGTGTACAAATTTTGGGTAACATGTGATGATCCTTCGCAAAACAACGCTCGTTCAGAAGACTTCGTGCTTTTTACTCCACAGAAAGAGAAGAACATTATTGATATAATTCTTGAAAACTTTGAAGGAACGTTTGGTTGGGTAAAAGATATCACTGGATAATATGGCAAAACCACAAATCATCGCTCGAAACCTTGAGGTGACATACAATAAAGGTAAATCAAATGAGTTCAAAGCCTCACGGGACTTGAATGTGGAAATCTACGCTGGTGAATACATTATTTTGTTCGGTCCTTCCGGATGTGGGAAATCCACATTGTTGTATTCAATACTTGGAGCACTTCCTCCATCGAGCGGTGAGATGGTAATTAAAGGTGATGATATTTACAAGTATTCGCAAGAAGATTTAGTTAATTTTCAGAGAAATGTTATTGGTATTATTTACCAGTCATTTAACCTCATACCTTCTATTTCAGTGCTTGATAACGTAGTACTTCCGCAGATTTTTGCGTCGATAGACAAGGTCCGTAGAGATAACCGCGGAAGAGATTTACTTAAGCGATTCGGGGTAGATCATATTGCAAATAAGCTACCAACAAATCTGTCTGGAGGGCAGATGCAGAGAGTGGCTGTGGCAAGGTCGCTCGTGAATGATCCAGAAATACTCCTTGGTGACGAGCCGGTTGGAAACTTGGACAGTATCTCATCGGCACAAGTTATGGATACGCTTGAACAAATCAACATAAATGATAAAAAGACTATTATTCTTGTTACTCACGATGCAAAGTATCTCCCATACGCGCATCGCGTGTACTACCTCCGTGATGGAAGAAATGAACGAGAGGTTCCTAATCCTGAGAAGAAACAGATAAAGAAAATTGAAGCAGGGAAAACTATCACCACGGAAATTGAAAAGCTTGCACGTATGTACCCTTATTCTTCAATTGAGGAATTGCGCGTAAAAAGCTTAGCTAATTATTTGACTCAAGATATTGAATTTGATCAGTTGGTTATTCTTGAAAAAGCAATTGAGGAGGTGATTAAGGGAAGGTTAGGTGACAATCACTTTTTTACTATTTTACATAAAACAGTAGGTGAGGGTGGGGTTGGATTCAGTAAGGCACGAGCAGAAATGGTAACAAAAAAGATTTTTACTATAATGGATGAATCAAAAGACATTACTCGCTTCAGGACGACGATTGATATGGACTTGGGATACTATTACCAGACACGATTCATCGCTCGCCTAAAGAAGTACATTCTCTCTGAAGTTAAATTAAAGTTTAGTAAGGAACAAGAGAAGCGAATGGATGAGCTAATTTCTGATAGAATGACAGGGCTATTAAGGAGACATGAGTTTTTACTTATGCTTGACAAGCCGTTTAAGAAGGGTGGAATTGGGTTGAATAAAAAAGCATCAGCAATGATTTCTAGGCACATGGAGAAACTACTGGCACAGGGTGTACAGTATATTATCGCAAAACACTAGTATGCAAATAATTGACCTTGCAAAACTTTCTACTCGTATGTTCAAAACAAACCCTGCTCGTACTTGGCTCACGATTTTAGGCATGGGTGTAGGAACTGGAGCGGTGGTGGTGTTGGTGGGTTTAGGATTTGGGTTACAAGGTATTATGCTCGAGCAGATCGTATTCGGAGAAACACTTCTTTCACTTAACGTCTCAAGTCCTTCTTCTGATGTGGTTAAGTTGGATAAGCAAGCGATAGACGATTTTTTCACGATAGAGAATGTGATTGACGTCTCTCCTCGTTCAAGTTTTGCAGCACTTGTTACGTACGGTGACTTGACCGGAAACGTATTTTTGGAAGGCTTGAATCCTGCATACTTGCGGTACACTGGTGTTCAGCCTGATGCGGGTGAGATTTTCACTGATGATACGCGAGAAGACGACCAAAGGAGTGTGCTTTTGGCTCAATCAGTATTGAAATTGTTCGGAGTCGAGGTTCCTGATGAAATTGTAGGTAAGGAGGTAACGTTCAGAATTTTCCTTGAAGGAACTGATAAGACAGAGTTGCGTGAGGTAATACTGCCAAATAAATATATTGTGAAGGGAGTAACGAATGATGCAACCTCACTCTCAGCTCAAATGCTGACTGAAGAACTTGAACAATATGTCGCAGTAACTAATTATGATCGAGTTCAGGTCCGTGTTTCAAAAAGTGAGTTTCTAAATCAAGTAACTGATGCAATCATTGAAAAAGGTTTTAATGTAACCGCGTTGTCAAAAACGGTAGAGCAGGCGACCAAGATTTTTCAAGGAGTACAGGCGGTACTTGCATCATTTGGTGGTATCGCACTTATTGTATCTGCTATCGGAATGTTCAACACTATGACCGTTACATTGCTTGAAAGAACGGGGGAGATTGGAATTATGCGAACCATCGGCGCTTCATCAATTGATATTAAGATTCTTTTCGTTTCTGAAGCGGTGATAGTAGGTTTTTTGGGTGGGGTTATGGGAATTGCGATAGGGATGGGTATAGGAATTACCTTAAATACAGGTATTAATTTTCTTGCGTCACAGTATGGAGGAGTTGCGGTGAAGATGTTCCGTTTTCCAATATGGTTTCTCATTTTCATTTCAAGTTTCTCCGGTATTGTAGGATTTATGACGGGGGTATTTCCAGCCCGTCGAGCTGCTGCGCTTAATCCGCTTGACGCTATCAGATATAAGTAATTGTTGTACACAGGTAGTTGTGTTTTTGCAAACTAAGTCATGTATAATAGTTGAAAGGCATGAGTGTGCCGTTCAAAATCATATAACATATGTATCGTTTTACACATAATCAACGTACTGCAGGCAAAATAACAATTGTAACCATTCTTGCTGGTATTACGGTGTTTTCCTTTTTGTATTTTTTTAATCTGGATGAGCGGGCGGTAGAAATTGCTGAGGCGCAGGACAATGCAACCACATCGGTTCGAGTACTTAATACTCCACCTGCATGGACGGTTGACGCCGAGGAATCTGTAGAGTCTTCTGTAACCAACCCAACAAACTCAGGAAGCGTGGTAACGTGGGTAGCAACCGCTACAGACTCAAATGGAGAACCATATTACCTTTTGATATGTAACGCATCTTCCACCCCTCAAGCGAATTCTGGAGCGGCGCCAAATTGTACCGGTGGTACTCAGTGGGCGGTATCTACCTCAACGCTTAGCGGTACGCAAGCAACAGTTTCAACTACCACTCTTGAGGCGTGGGCAGAAAGCAATGCGTGGTATGCCTATGTGTGTGATGACAATATTGGAACTCCTCGATGTAATGCTGGGCACAGACAGGGAAGCGGCTCAACCGCATCACCGTTTATTGTGAACCATCGTCCAACGTTCAGTATTTTTCTAGATAATTCACCGACTCTTCCAGGGGCAACGGTAACGTGGTATTCAACCTCCACCGATTCTGATTCTGCAGGCGGTGCAGATACCCTAACTTTGCATGTCTGTAGAGAAGCTGATTTTACAGGAACTGAGTGTGGCCCCGGAGGATTTTGGGCATCAACCAGTATTTCATATTCACTGACAGAAGATGCATCTGCAACCACAACTATATCTGTCCCAACACAAGATGGAATTTATGAGGCGTATGGATACATTGTTGATAACCACGGGCATGCTGCGACTGGAGGACAGCAGGGTGCTGATTCGGTGTTGATTGTAGCAAATGCAACCCCTACAGTTGGATCAGGAACAATCACCATAAATGGAAATACGGATCTTGAATTGACAATCGCTGGAGGAGAGACGACAGGCTTTACTCTCGCATTTACGGTTACTGATGCAAATAGTTGTGTTGCAAATGCATCTACCACGTATGAGATTGCGACAACCACCGCAGACTTTTATCGATCTGGTGTCACTGCAGCAAGTTGTAATGCATCGGGAGACTATGATCCTAACAACTGTTACCCTGGCGCAGTGGGAACCGGCGTATGGAATTTAGTTTGTACGAGAGACAACACATCCTGTGGCGGTCCCAATGATACAGACACTGTATGGAACTGTACGTTCCCACTCTGGTTCGTTGCTGACGCAACAGATTTAGATAGTTTTTATGAAGGGGAAGATTGGAGGGCGACTATTACCGCGTACGATGATAATTATGCAACAAGTACGCCAACCGAAAGTGCTGGCGGAAGAGATGTCCTTCAACTTACTTCATTCGTTTTAAATACATCTGATATAGAGTATGGAGATCTTGAGCCGGGACAAAGTACTGGAGATCTCATTGCAACCACTACTATTGCTGCAAATGGAAATGTTGGTGTAAACCAAAATTTGTATGGAACTCACATGTGTCCAGGGTACACTGGTCCAGGGAGCTGTCCATGGCAAGTTCCTATTGCAACATCGTCAATTCATGCAGAGTATCAGAAGTATGGTACGTCAACAGCAGAGTATACGAGTTTAACCGAAGCGTTCAGTCTTTCGTCATCAACTCCAGATCTGCTTGAATTGAGATTAGTTAAGACGACAAGCACCTCATCATTTGCAACAAGTAGTATTTACTGGGGTATTCAAGTTCCTTCTACAATCACATTTGCCGGAGACTATGAGGGAGAGAACACGTTTCAGGTAGTAACTTCTGATTCTGCGTTCTGGGGTAACTAGTATTTTCCCCAGTATATACACCTCTATTGTTGCGTAAAAGGATTTACGCGGTATCATAAATAGAACCAGGCATTTCGTGCATGGTTGGTTTAGGCTTGTCTGTTAATGAAAAAATTTAGAACAATATCGTACTGTTTATTTTTGGCGGCGATAGTGAGCGTCCCTCTTTTTGTGCATGCTAGTTTCGGTATTACTCCTCCCTACGTAAAAAATTCAACACTTACACGAAATTCTCAGTTTACCCAGAAAATCACCTTGGTGAGAGGAGATCCGATTGGGGATCTCAAGGCAGAGCTCATCATTGACGTTCCAGGTGCGAATGAGTGGATTACCATTGATAAAGGTACAACCTTCCTTCTCCCTAAAGGAGAACAGAAAGTGCCTATGTATGTAACAGTGAAAGTTCCAGATTCTGCTGCGTTTCAAAAGTATAAAGGCAATATTCGTATTAGAACTTCTCCCGCTGACGGGGGGAGGAGTGGCGGAGGTGCGGTTTCAATCGCACTCGGAGCACAGGTTGATGTTGATTTTGATATTATTGATAAAAAAATATTTGACTTTAAGGTAAGAAGAATCGGACTTGATGATGTAGCAGAAGGTCACACGTTGGGGTGGTTGTACTTCCCAGGTAAAATTCGCTTTAAGGTGACCCTTGAAAATACAGGGAATGTTGATGTTTCGCCATCACGAGTGGTGTTTGATATTTTTGATTTTAACGGAGAGACTTTGCTTGAAACTACGGAGAGTAAGAATAAAATTGAGAAAGTAAAACCGTTTGAGACGAAAGAGGTGATTGCAGAATTGCCTACAAAACTCACGACTGGCAGTTACCTTGTTCGTTACGCGGTATACAACAATGAGGAAATAAAACAGTCAGGAGAACTCAATCTTTCCATAGTTCCATATGGCACGATAGCAAATTCTGGCTACGGGTTCAGTGGTTTGTCTTTGCCACATAAACTAACAATTATACTTCCTATTGGAATCGTTGCTCTGCTCGTATTTTTAATTCTTTTGAAATCGCGAAAGCGAGGACGAAGGCGAGCGTAAGTTATATGTATATTCGTGCCACACTTGCCATTGTTTGCACAGTGTTCGGGTTTCTTTTTCCGTTAGAAACGGAAGCGCTTTCAATAGGTGTGTCATCGACTACAATACGCGTCTCTATTTGCGGGGATGCGATAGTAAATGATGGAGAAGATTGTGACCCTCCTGGATCGGGGAATTATAGTACGAGTATCGCAGGGAGGGAATGTAATGCATTTTGCCAGTGGGCCCCGTACTGCGGTGATTCGGTAGTGCAGACTAGTTTTGGGGAAGAGTGTGATGATGGTAACAACGTCTCAAAAGATTTTTGTTCTGCAGAGTGTTTGGCTGAAGAGATTATTATTCCCACAGGCGGAGGAGGGGGTGGTGGAGGAGGGGCGGGTATATTTCCAGGAGGCTCTTTTATTCCGCCTTCAAACGCACAAGTAACTGTAAATGGAAAAGCGTACCCGAGCGCAAGTGTTACTATACTGAAAGATGGAGTATCAATTGGGTCGGTTACCGCAGACAGTGACGCGAACTTTCTTTTCACTGCAAGTGGAATAACACCAGGGACGGCAACATTCGGGTTTTGGGCTCTTGATGGTAAGGGGAGGCGTTCCATTACGTACACCACAACATTTGAGGTTATTCAAAGTGCAATTACGACAGTCTCAGGTGTAAACCTGCCACCCACTCTTGAACTCGCACCACGTTCACTTAACCGCGGAGAGGAGATTGTGTTTCGTGGTACCACTATACCAGGAGCAACGGTAGTCACTGAGATAAATACTAATCCGGTAACTAAACTTGAAGCGGTGTCAGATACGTTCGGAGAATGGGAATTGCCCTACAACACACAACCTCTTCCAAATAGTGCGTATACCGCAAAGTCATCATTTCGTACGGTGGTGGGAAATTTGTTTTCAGAAAGTGGGTACAGCCAAGCTCTCTCTTTTTTTGTGGGGGTAGATGCACAACCTGAGGCTGGACCATCTGACCTTAACGTGGATGGAAAAGTAAATATTGTTGATTTCTCTATCATGCTTTTTCACTGGGGAACTGACGGACGTGCCTCTAGTCCCTCAGCGGATATTAATGGCGATGGTAGAGTGAATTTGACCGACTTCTCTATCATGATTTTTAACTGGACTGGTTAACCCTGTGCATAAAATATTCGAAGCAAATAAATTCTGCATGGTATACTCAATACAACTATGGCGGTAAAATGTAGCAGGTGTGTCAGTGCATTATTCGGAGTGGCGACTCTTGCTATTTTATTGCTACCTTCTCAGTCCCAGGCATCACTTCTCTACTTAGATCCAACAGGTGGTTCATATCAAAAAGGAAGCACGTTTGTCGTTACGGTGCGTCTTGATCCCGAAGGGGAATGTGTTAATGCGGTGAATGCGGTAGTGACGTATCCGAAGGATGAGATTACTGTATTTGATGTATCTCAAAGTCGCTCAATTTTATCATTATGGGTTGAACCTCCGCGTATTGACCAAGTGAATGGTCAAATACATTTTCAAGGGGGCATTCCAAATGGATATTGTGGCCGTATTGATGGTGATCCGGGTAATACTAACGTAATAGGTGAAATCATTTTTAGAAAGCAAGGAGGGTTGAGTGTCGGCGGAGGATCGGGGGTAAGCGATATACGTGTAGATTTCAATGAAGATGTGAGTGAGGTGTTGCGTAATGACGGAAGAGGAACGCCCGCAGATCTTACCTTTCAAGGCGGAGTCTATCGTATTGACCCAAACGCACCACTGATTGATGAAAGCGCATGGTTTGATGTTCTTCGTAATGACCGCATTCCACCGGAAAGTTTTACGGTTACTTTAGCCTCAAAAAGTGATATTAAAAACGGACGATACTTTGTGGTTTTTTCTACCACAGATAAACAGAGTGGAATAGACAGTTATGAGATAATGGAAGAGTCAAGAAATAATCCTGGAATGAATGAGTGGAAGAAAAATACTCCAGCAATTTGGGAGCGCGCATCGAGTCCGTATGTATTGAAGGACCAGACGCTGAATAGTATTATTCGGATTAAAGCTATTGATAAAGCAGGGAATGAAAGAATTTCTGTGTATGTTCCAAATGACAGTGAGCGAAGTATTCCTAAAGAACAGAGTGTAACGGGCGTGCTATATGCAGGAATTGTTGGCATTATAGTAATTATCGGAGGAGTGCTATTTATTAGTAAGGTTCGTCGAAAGAAACTTCCACCACTTCGTGAGGAAGTAGAAGGAGACGTGCATAATCAACCATAGTATGAGTACTTTATTTAAAACATGTAATGCATTGTTCATGTCATTGTTTTTGCTGTTAGGCATGACGTTGTTTTCTCATACTGCATATGCCGCGGGCTCGCTCGTGCTCTCACCTCCAACAGGTGTGTACACTGCAGGAAGTACATTTACGGTGAGGGTGCTTGTAAATACGGACGGATCAGCAATAAATGCTGCAGAAGGGGAAATAACATTTAATCCAAGCGAGCTTGTAGTAGTGAGCGTATCCCAAGCGGGATCCATTTTTAACTTGTGGACCGTTGAGCCTACTTTTTCAAATCAAGCGGGAACTATTTCTTTTGGCGGTGGTAGTCCAAAGGGTTACACAGGCAGCGCGGGAACGGTTCTTTCGGTAACATTTCGTGCACTGAAAGAAACTACCGCGACAGTGCGGTTCTCATCAGGTTCAATTCTTGCAGCAGATGGCAAAGGTACCAACATAATCGGAGCTCTATCTTCTGGGTCATATACGTTGCAATCACAACGTCAAACACCACCTCCAGAAATTGTGGTTCCCGATAATTCACCGAGCGCCCCAAATGTAAAATCTAGCACGCACCCTGACGAAACTCGTTGGTATAACGCGACAGAAGCAACTCTTATGTGGGAAGTACCAGATGGAGTAAGCGCGGTGCGTTTACTTGTAGATCAAGAGAGATTTACCATACCTACTGTATTTTATAGTCCTCCAATTAGCGAACGGGTTGTTTCAGATCTTGAAAATGGTGAGTGGTATTTCCACGCTCAATTTAGAAATGCTGAAGGGTGGGGTAAAGTTCGTCACTTCAGAATCGGCGTTGATACAGAAGCACCGAGTTCGTTTGAAATACGAGAGCCAGAAAATAGAGATCCAACGAGTCCAAACACGCAACTTATCTTTGATGCGAAAGATGCAGTTTCCGGAATTGCTCGGTATGAGATACAAATAGGAGGGCAAGATCCGATTGTCTGGGTAGATGAGAAAGGAGATGGACTGTATACGCTTCCCACACTTCCTGCAGGAAAACACACCATCATAGTTAAGGCGTTTGACGGTGCTGACAATGTGATAGTGCAGACGAAAACAATTACTATAATCGCCCTTGGTGCCCCAACATTCACTGAGTATCCTGATACTATTACTTCAGGTTCAATTTTGGTCGTTCGTGGTACTGCAATCCCAGATAGCACGGTTACGGTGTGGATGCGTAAGACTGGTGAAGAACCGAAACCATTTACGATAACTACTAATGCTGAAGGGGTATTTACTTTTATTACCGAGACAGAACTTGAAAAAGGGGTATATACACTTTGGGCTACCGCAATAGATACGCGAGGCGCACAGAGTGAGTCAAGCAGTGAAATTAAAATTGGCGTTCGTGATCCTGGGTATATTAGAGTCGGTTCGCTCGCGCTAAGTATTCTTTCCCTCATTGTTCCTTTGGTAGGTCTAGTTGCGCTTCTCGTATTCTTGTTCTGGTATACAAGACACAAAATAGTTCTTCTCCGTAGAAAATTAAATAAAGAGGTATTAGAAGCTGAGGTTGCGCTTCACAAAGCATTCGTTACCCTTCAGAAGGGCGCAGAAAAACAAGTGAAAATGCTTGAAGCTCTTTCTGAAAAGCGAAAACTTACCGCTGAAGAGAAAGATATTCTTCTTAATCTTAAGAAGAATTTAACACTTGCCGAAAAGACAGTAGCGAAAGAAATTGAAGATATTGAGAAGGTATTGAAGGGTAAGTAGTTCTTAAAAACGCCTGCGGTAGCAGGCGTTTTTTTGTGGGTTTATCCTAAAGGTTTTTTGGATGACGTGTATTGAGCATATATAATTTCTTTCTGAGATAATTCATGTATACCATGTTTTTTCTTTTCCACAGAAAAGGTATGGTATGTGAACATATGTTCACATATACTGTATGCATGGATACTGTGTATGAAAAAAAGATACGAGAGTATGTAGAGAAAGAAGGGAGGGTTCCGACGTATCGGAAGCTTGGAGAGTTGTGCGGGTTTGCGTCCACTAATGCAGTGAGTCGATTAGTAACACGTTTGGTTGCCCGAGGATTTTTTGCTCGTAATGAACAAGGAAAGTTAGTATTGGGAGCACATATGCAAGGGATACACTTTCTTGGTTTCGTAGAGGCGGGTTTTCCAAGTCACGCGGAAGAGGCAGATTTAGATACTGTTACTCTGGACGAGTTTCTTATAGAAAAACGCGAATCAAGTTATATGCTTAAAGTGAAGGGGGATTCAATGATTGGGGCTGGTATTTGCCCAGGAGATTATGTAATCGTAGAACGTACCAATCATGCCCGTGTGGGAGATATTGTGGTTGCTGAGGTTGATCGTGAGTATACAATGAAATATTTACGGGAGAAGAGTGGGGTACGTTTTCTTGAGCCTGCAAACAAAAAGTACAAGTCTATTCGTCCAAAAAATTCTTTGGTCATTGTTGCGGTTGTGCGAAGCGTTATTAGAAAGTACCAGTAATATATGAGAGCAGATCAATATATACTACACATTGATGGGGATGGCTTTTTTGCGGGTTGTGAAATGGCGGTTAATGTGTCGCTTAGGGGCAAGAAGGTGGTTGTAGGCAGAGAACGGGGTATTGCAACCGCGGTAAGTTATGAGGCAAAGAAATGTGGAATCTTGAGAGGTATGCCTATCCATCATGTACAAAAAATGTTTCCAGACGCGATTATTGTTTCTGGAAATTACCGTTTATACATGGAATTCTCACGAAGAATGCGGAGTATTGTAGGTCGTTCTTCTTCTCAAGTAGAAGCGTACAGTATTGATGAGTGCTTTGCATATGTAACTGGTAATTCAAATCAATCACTCTATTCGCTAGGACGAAAAATTCAAGAAGTGCTCATGAGTGAACTAGGAGTTTCTTTTTCAGTTGGTATCGGAAAGACAAAGGTGCGGGCAAAGATTGCCTCAAAGTTTCAAAAACCGTTTGGGTGTACGGTGTTTGAACGAGATGTGTGTGATTCCTCGCGAGCGGTCATTCCTGTTGGGTCCGTATGGGGAATTGGAAAGAGTACTGCTCAGTTTTTGCAAGCACAAGGGATTGTAACCCTTGCAGACTTCATGCACACGAAGGAGTCTGTAATTATGAATATTGGAGATAAGCACGTACGAGAAATTTGGAGTGAGCTTGCGGGCATACCGGTGTTTTCAATTATCACGCACGAGTCAATTCCACAGTCAATAAGTAGCACAAGAACGTTTTCTAAGAGAACATCTTCATTGAGTACACTTATGCAGGAGTTAGCACTTCATACTGAAACGGTTGCCTTTCGATTAAGGAGCTTTCAAGCGGTTTGTGGAAGTTTTTCATTTTTCATAAAAACACATCAATCTGAGTACCACACTCAAAAAATTACATTTGATATTCCCACAAACGCGACACATGAGATCGTGCGGCATATAAGACCATTATTAAAAAACATGTATCAATCTCAAGGGTTATATCGTTCAGCTGGAGTTACCGCGCTCAGTATTACACCGGTACATTTTCAAGGACTCTCATTATTCGAAGCAGACACAACGCATAAACGTCTATATGCAACAGTAGATACGATACTTAAGAAATATGGAAGTGACTCAATTATGCTCGCCTCTGGATATCGCCCGCATGAAAAGGAACACATAGTGGGTGTGGAGGTACATGGCTCGTTCCCACTTCCATTTATTGGATATGTGGATTAAACCAAGAGTATTTGTGGGGTATAATAGTAAGCAATGATAGGCATGCTATACGGAATTATTGTAACTGCAGGAATAACTGGTTTTTTCCTTGCGTACTACATTTATTATAAAAAAGCTCACAATACCCGTTTAGTGTGTCCAGTGGGGGCGAACTGTGATGCAGTGGTGCATAGCGAATATTCAACATTCCTTGGGATTAATCTTGAGTATTGGGGAATGTTGTATTATGGGGTAATCGTCATTTCATACAGCACGCTTTTGCTTTTCCCTGAACTCTTTCCACCGCTTGCTCAGTTACTTCTCATTACCCTTACGGTGGGAGGTTTTGCTTTTTCGGTGTATCTAACCTCCATTCAGGCATTTGTAATTAGGTACTGGTGTACATGGTGTTTGTTTTCGGCCAGTCTCTCAACATTGATTTTTTTCTGTACCCTCGTGGGAAATATGAATATGATTAGTGAACTTATCACTAATAATTTGACTCTTCTGACTGCAATACATTCGCTATCAATTGCATTGGGTGTTGGTGCAATCACGATAAATATTATTTTCTTGTTTAAGTTTGTGAGTGACTATGTGGTAACCATAGGAGAGTATGAGATTTTGAAAACAATTAACCATGTGGTGTGGATTGCCTTGGGTGCGTTCGTTATCACTGGTGCCGGTTTGCATATACTATTACCTGGTGATGAATTGGTCTCTGGTTTGTTTTTGTTAAAAATGTGTATTGCGTTACTTATGACTATGACGTTGTGGTTCACTCAATTTGCGATAGTTCCACAGTTCATGCAGGCAAT
This sequence comes from uncultured Candidatus Saccharibacteria bacterium, assembly GCA_964436015.1. Classification (GTDB taxonomy): domain Bacteria; phylum Patescibacteriota; class Minisyncoccia; order Phycocordibacterales; genus JBBDJV01. Next base: position 107,234 of record CAYTAR010000002.1, read on the forward strand.
TGCAGTTGATGGGGAGCCACCTTCAACAGTCCGCTCACAACTTCACCAACGAGTATTCATTACAGGAATAGTGAGTGCGGTCGCTTGGTATGCGCTCTTTGCGACAAACCTCATTGCACCATTTATACAAAATGTGACGCTCCTCTCGGTTATATTTTTGGTTGTACTCGCAGGAAGTGTTACTGGAGGTCTTGCTCTTGAGCAAATTGTTGCACATCGAAAGTAGTGTTACAAAAGATGAAGACGTCCGTCTTATAGTGTATGGAACAGCATATTAATAATAACAATACATATATGAATACATGGGAAAAAGTCGCACAGCGACTAGGGTTTTTTATCACGATAGTGACTATTCTTGGAATAGTAGCAGTGTTCGGTGCAATAAAATGGTACTTTACCATTGGCGCAGATATTGTTCCACAGTCGGTGATAAGTGTGAGTGGAGAAGGTACTGCATATGCAACCGCAAATATAGCTCAATTTTCGCTCTCAGTTCGTGATCTGAAAGACACTGTTGCTGAGGCGCAAAAAAACACTACAGATAGGAGTAACGCAATACTTGCATATCTTCGGGAACAAGGAATTGCTGAAAAGGATATAAAGACAACAGGGTACAATATTTATCCGCAGTACTCATATCCAGAAATTCGTTGTATTAGTTATCCATGTCCACAGCCTCCACGTGAACTTGATGGGTATGAAGTTAGCCAGTCAATTACGGTGAAAGTACGTAACCTAGACACAGTAGGAACACTTCTTTCGGGAGTGGGAACACTCGGAGTAGATTCTGTAGGAGGAGTATCTTTTATTGTTGAAGATGAAAGTGCGGTGATGGCAGAAGCGCGGAAAGAGGCAATTGATGACGCGGAACAGAAAGCGCGTACTCTTGCAAAGCAACTCGGGGTAAAAATAGTGAGAATTGTGAATTTCAATGAAGGGGGGTATGCTCCATATTACGCAAAGACAGAAATGGCCTTTAGTGCCGATGCTGGACTTGGCGGAGGAGTTCCTGAATTGCCAGCAGGTGAGAATGAATACCATTCAAATGTAACTATTACGTACGAGATACGATAATTAACAGAGATTAGAGATTAGAGATTAGAGATTAGAGATTAGAGATTGGAAAGAGGAAATTGGGAAGAGAGATAAGAAATAAAAAACAGCCCGCTCGGGCTGTTTTTTATTTCTTACTGACTGTGAGGATTATGTTCCTATAATTCCTTTTTTGGAGGTTTGGTCTTCATGCCTGCTCAAAAAATGCCTGTGTGGTGGGTAGTTGACAAAATGCATGACTTTCTAGTATTATATAAGTATTAAAGCCCTGACGGGCGGTTTTTAATAGGAAATATATGGGATTATTTGAATACATAAATGAAACGAGAGGAGAAATGCGACATGTGAGTTGGCCAACTCGAAAACAGACGGTGATTTATACGTCTTTGGTGGTTGGTGTTTCAATTCTTACCGCAGTGTATTTGGGGTTATTTGATTATATTTTTACTGATAAATTGATTGGACAAGTGTTGGGAGTAGATGCGGTGTCAGCTCCAGCGTCCTCTGAAGTGACCGAGGTAGCTCCTGCTGGATCTGAGGGAAATAACATTGAATCAACAGGAGAAATTGATGTATCAGTCGAAGGCGCTGAAGTGGTTCCAGTAACTATAGAATAATACTATGTCAAAACAATCAACAAACAATGAACGTCACTGGTATGCAATTCATACCTATGCTGGATATGAGAATGCGGTGGTGCGAAATTTGAAGCAGAGAATTGAATCTCTTGGCATGGAAGATAAAATTTTTAACGTGCTTGTTCCAACTGAGAAGACTTTTAAAATTAAGGGCAACAAACGTGTTGAAGAAGAGGAGAAGGTGTACCCTGGGTATGTTCTCGTTGATATGATCGTGACTGATGATTCATGGTTCGTAGTGCGAAACACACCCCGAGTTACCGGCTTCGTTGGTTCTGGTGTTCATCCGGTACCGCTCGATCAGAAAGAGGTTGATATGCTTCTTAATAAAATGAAGACCGATACCGTAAAGCACGCAATTGACCTTACTATCAATGATGCGGTTACTATTGTTGATGGTCCATTTAAAGATCTAGATGGTAAAGTAAGCGAGGTTGATCCAGCTCGAGGAAAAGTGAAGGTGCTTGTATCTATGTTCGGTCGAGAGACTCCGGTTGAGCTTGATTTTCTTCAGATTAAAAAAATATAGCTTGACTTGCACTTTTATTCTGGTATCGTTAACCAACTAACATTTTATGGCAAAAAAGGTACTCAAACAGCTTAAATTACAAATTCCTGGAGGCGCAGCAAACCCAGCTCCTCCAATTGGTCCTGCTTTGGGGCAGGCAGGTATTAACATTGGAGACTTCGTAAAGAAGTTTAATGATGCGACTCAGGCAATGCGTGGAGATGTTGTTCCTGTAGTTATTACCGTATACGAGGATAGAAGTTACGATTTTATTTTGAAGACTCCTCCTGCAACCAACCTTATTCTCAAAGCGATAGGTGTTGAGAAAGGTTCAGGTAAAAACGTTGCACAAAAGGTGGGTAAAATTACAAAAGCACAAATTCGTGCCGTTGCAGAGAAGAAGATGCCAGATTTGAATGCAAATGATATTGAAGCAGCAATGAAGATAATTGAGGGAAGTTGCCGTTCAATGGGAATTGAGGTTGTAGCATAATATTCATAAAAAACACCGTTCGCCTTGCGGACGGTGTTTTTTTATGCTTTCTTACAGAGAGAAAGGTAAATCTATGAAGACAAGTATATATGTTGGATGCGCGCTGACGCACGCTCCGCAGGAGTACCATGATCAGGTGGCACAGCTGAAGCTTCATTTGGGTAATCATTTCAGAGTGAAAGAGTTCCTCGGACTTACTGCCGGCAACCCGCAGGATGTGTACCATGAGGATATTCGGTGTGGGGTTGGAGGTGCGGATGTGTTCGTGGCGTTTGCTGATTATCCCTCAACTGGTCTTGGGCTTGAACTTGGTGCGGCGGTGTGGAGGTGTAACAAGCCAGTGCTACTGATGTGGCAAAGAAACTCCATGGTTACACGCCTTATCAAAGGTATTAATGATTATCCTCGTCTTGTGTGCAAAACGTACGAGCGAATCAGTATGCAGAGCGCAGGAAAGATTATCATTCAGAATGTTCCCAAGCTTCTTTGAAAAACCCCGCGCCTAAAGCGCGGGTTTTTATCGCTCAAGCGTTACCCAAGAAAAGGTAGGGGTATGTTCAGTATGTTTTTCTTCAGTAATTATTCTTTTAAAATTAGTATAGGGAGGGAAGTGAGCATCTCCGTTTTCATTGCTTTCAATGAGGGTGAGGTAAAGCCTTTGTGTGTGTGGGAGAAGTTCGGTATAAATTTGTGCTCCTCCAATGATAAATACTTCATCGGAATCAAGAGTACAGGCAAGTGTTAGTGCCTCTTCGGGTGTGCGGGCAACCATTACTTGTTCGTGAGCGAAATTTGCGTTACGGGTGATAACAATAGAAGTGCGTCCTGGAAGGGCTTTGCCAATAGACTCAAATGTTTTACGTCCCATAATTATGGGGTGGCCCATGGTAAGTTCTTTGAATCGTTTTAAGTCGGACGGAATGCGCCAGATAAGCTCGTTATTTTTCCCGATTGCGCGAGTTTCTTTGCCGAGTGCGACAATAGCGCTTATAATGGGTGTATTCATTTTGTAATAGTAACGCATGAGTACAGAAAAGTACAAACGGCCTTCATGGGATGAGTATTTCATGAGATTGGTAAAAGAGGTGGGTTCGCGAGCAACGTGTGATCGTGGAAGATCAGGTTGTGTTGTTACTCGTGACCGAAGAATTCTTTCAACTGGGTACGTTGGAGCTCCGGCTGGGTGCAAGGATTGTGATGAGGTTGGTCATGAAATGCATTCAGTGACACATCCGAACGGGAAGCAATCTCAACATTGCATTCGCACGAGTCATGCGGAGGCAAATGCAATAGCGCTCGCGGCACGTAACGGCGTTATGTTAGATGGTGCGACACTTTATTGCAACATGACACCGTGCTATGCGTGCGCAAAAGTGATTATCAATGCTGGAATTGTGAGAGTGATTGTTCGGACTGACTACCATGCAGGGGAGAGAAGTAAGGAAATTTTCAAGGAAGCCGGTATTGATTTTGAAATAGTTGAAGGGGGAATGGAAACGTATGAAAATCAATAAGATATGATAGATATAAAAAAACTACAGAAGGAAGTTTTTCAAAATAAGATTGATAAAGGTTTCAATACTACTGATGTTGCGCTTGAGTTTTGTCGTGCGCATGAAGAGCTCTCTGAAGCATTTAAAAAGTACAATCAAAAAGAAGAAGGGGTTGCTGAGGAGCTTGCTGATGTGGCAATTTTTCTACTTGGCATGGCAGAAATGCTTGGGTATGATCTTGAAGACGAATTAGTAAAAAAGGTTGAAATAAATAAAAAACGTAAGTACAAACTTACCAACGGGGTCTTTGTAAGAGAAAAAACTGAACAGGATCCTTAGAGTCCGTTCACACAATCATCTCTGCTTTAATTGGTTCGTGGTGCTGGTAGTTTTCAAGCTTGATGTCATCCATTGTGAACGCATCTATGTCAGTAATCTCTGGATTGAGCCAGAGTGTCGGAGGTGGGTATGGTTTTCGGGACAACTGCTCTTTTACCGCGTCAAAGTGTTCATGGTAGATGTGAGCGTCGTTTAGAGTGAGAATGCATTCATGTGCTTTTTTCCCGGTTACCTGCGCTACCATTGCGAGTAGGAGTGCGTAAGAAGCGATATTGAATGGAACTCCCAAGAACATATCACAACTTCTCTGTATCATGTGGAGCGAGAGTTTGTCTCCATCAACAAAAAACTGAAACATCATGTGGCATGGGGGGAGTGCCATATCGTCCATCTCTCCTGGGTTGAATGCGGTAACGAGAAGTCTTCGGTCGTACGGGTCTGTTTTTATTTTGTTAATAACATTCGCAATCTGGTCAACTGTTGTTCCGTCAGGTTTCTTCCATTTTCTCCACTGAACACCATACACTCGACCTAAATCCCCCTCAGACTGAGCTTTTGGCTTCCAATAGTCTGATTCTGCATTTGCAGTCCAGATGGTTGTGTCTTTACCAACGAGCTTCTTCAGGTCATTGTCATTCATGCGGTCTTTATCTCCCCCTGCTTGAAGGAACCACAGTAGCTCGCTTTTTACTCCTTTGAACGCTAGTTTTTTGGTGGTTACTGCGGGGAAACCGTCCTCTAAATTAAAACGCATTTGGATGGCGAATAATGCTCGAGTCATAGCATTTCTCGTTTGTCGGTCGTGACCTTCCTCAAGAATGCGCGCAAGTACATCGTTGTAGATTTTCATACTGTAATTCTATCATTTTTAAGATAAGAATTCATTTGTTCTGAGTGTGGTACTATAAAGGGATGAAAAAAGGTTTATTTATCGTCATAGATGGGTGCGAAGGGGCAGGAAAGAGCTCAATGATTGAGGTATTAAAAACTCACTTTTCGGATACCAAGTTTCTTTTTACTCGTGAACCAGGAGGGTCTCCCTTTGCTGAACAGATTCGCTCACTCATGTTGTCTCCAGAGGCAAAAGATGCAAGTGCCGAGACACAGTTCGGACTCGTGTGGGGGGCTCGACATGATCATTTGATGAAGACAGTTAAACCTGCACTCGCACGTGGAATGCATGTGGTGTGTGACCGGTTTGATTCTTCTACGTACGCGTACCAGATACACGGGCAAGGAGGATCTCACCTGAAAGAATATTTCTGGACGACGCGAGATGTGTATTTGGGGGATTTAGTTCCCGACATGTATGTCTTCTTTGATGTGGACCCGTCGGTTGGTATTGAACGAGTAAAGGGAAGAAAAGATGACCGGACTCATTTTGATGAACGAAACTTAGCATTCCATACTTCGGTACGGAATGGATTTAAAGAGTTTTTGACGCAAGTACCAAGTATCGTTATAAATGCAAATAAAACACAAGAAGAAGTGAAGGAGAGTTTCATCAAAGAAATAACCGCAATTCTTTAGTATGCAATTACGGGTTAAAAAATTAGATACTGATGCACGCCTGCCTCTGTACGCGCACAAAGGAGATGCGGGTATGGATTTGTTTGCACTTGAAGAAACGGTGCTGCTACCACATACGCAAGTATCTATACGCACAGGTATTGCGTTTGAAATACCAGAGGGGTATGTCGGGCTCATTTGGGATAAAAGCGGGCTTTCACACAAGCATGGACTGAAAACATTTGGTGGGGTAGTGGATGCCGGATACCGTGGAGAGATATCAGTAGGTATTATGAATCTTTCGGATACACCATATGTTTTTGAGAAGGGGCATAAAATAGCCCAGATGTTGATTCAGCCGGTTGTATCGGCTAGTATTGTTGAGTCAGATACACTCTCTGATTCATCACGAGGAGAAGGAGGGTTTGGTAGTACGGGAAAATGAAGAAAGAGCTTATACAACATATTACAGAAGTATTAGTGTCGCTCGGAGTGGGTGATGTTGGTGCTGTCGTACTTGAACGACCCCAAGACATAATGCATGGGGACTGGGCTACTAATGTTGCGCTCGTCTATGCAAAACAAGTTAAAAAAATTCCAGCAGTATTCGCGCGCGAAATTGTAGAAGCGCTCACTGAAAGAAAAATCTCAAATGTAAAAAGCATTTCAGTTGCAGGGCCGGGGTTTATCAATATCATGTTAGAACCTGCGTACTATAATGCGCGTTTGAGTAGTTTGCTTGCCGAGGGGGATTCATTTGGAAACACTGATGTATACCAAGGTGAGAAGGTAATGGTTGAGTATACTGATCCAAATCCATTCAAAGTTTTTCATATAGGGCACCTGATGAATAATGCAATTGGCGAGTCGCTCGCATGCGTAACGGAAGCAGGTGGTGCGGAGGTGGTACGGGCAAACTACCAAGGGGATGTAGGACTGCATGTAGCAAAAGCAATATGGGGCATGCGACAAAACAAACTCGCGTTTCCACATGATACAGACGATTTACATACAAAGATGCGTTTTGTGAGTGATGCGTACGTATTGGGTGCTTCACGGTACGAAGAAGATGAACTGGCAAAAAAAGAAATTGATGTCATTAACCGAGAGGTGTACTCACGAGAAAATGATGATACCAATGTATATTACGATAAAGGGCGTTCGTGGAGTTTGGAGCATTTTGAGGAAGTATACGTGCTCCTTGGAACTACTTTTGACCGCTACTATTTTGAAAGTGAAGTCGCAGAAAAAGGTGTATCTATCGTTCGTGCAAATATGGGGAGTGTATTTGAAGAAAGTAACGGTGCGATTATTTACCGTGGTGAAAAACATGGACTCCATACGAGGGTATTTATTAATTCCCAAGGCCTTCCCACGTATGATGCGAAAGATATTGGTCTCACCTGGACTAAGGAAGAGGGGTATGATCTCACGCGGTCAATTGTAGTGACTGCGGATGAGCAGAGAGAGTACTACAAGGTACTTATGGCAGCAATCGGTGACATTGATCCAAAAGTCGCAAAAAAAATGGTTCACATCACACACGGTATGATGCAGGGACCAGACGGAAGCAAGCTCTCTTCCCGAAAAGGAACGGCACTCACCGGTGTGTCGCTTATTGAAGAGGTAAAAGCACTCGTATATGAGAAGCTCAAAGAGCGGGAGATGAGTGAGGAAGAAAAAAAACGGGTTGCAGAATACGTAGCAGTGGGTGCGGTAAAGTATTCAATTCTCCGCGCTAAAACAAGCAGTGACATTGCATTTGATTTTGACCGTTCTATTTCTTTTGAGGGAGATTCTGGTCCTTACTTACAGTACACAGCTGTGCGTGCTCGCTCACTGCTTCAAAAGGCGCACTCTCTATACCCAGGAGTGTACGTGCCAGAGTATAGGGAGAGTGAGAGGACTCTCCACCTTTTACTTGATAGGTATGAGGAAGTAGTAACGCGCTCACAGAGAGAGTTTCAGCCACATTACATTGCCACTTTCGCGATAGAGCTCGCGAGTGCTTTTAATGCTTTTTATTCAAATAATAAGATACTACATACTCCCGAGGCATCTTCTCGCCTCGCGCTTGTTTTTGTTACGGAGAGAACACTCACGCATGCGCTCAAACTTCTTGGTATACGAGTTCCCGACAAGATGTAGACAAAATATATTTTTTATGGTATATCTCTCTTCAGAGTACCATGAAAAAGAAAAAGTTATTTGCTCCAAATTGGGAGGTAATTCACCGGACGACTTTATCACGCCTTGCGTATGCAGTGAGGACTCACAGGATGAGCGAGGAGCAGGCGGGAATTATCCGTGATGCACTTTCGCTCACCAGTGCAGATGGGTTTTACCTACACGTTCAGCTCACTTATGAGAATGAGTGCGCATACAAGGAAATTCTTTCTCCAATGCGTAAACGTTTGGAGGATGTAAAACAACTGCTCGTAGTAGGGGCAGACAAAGAAGTCATTGCGCGAATTGTGGTCAGTTTGGAAGGTGATTGTACTGCGGTACGTGTATTTCATAACCGTGTATTCAAGAAAGGAGGTGAGACATATGCAACCGGTGGAGATGTTTCTTAATCCGGGCACACTTTCTCCCGATGGAATTAAGCTCGTGCAGGGGTTTATTGACCGCCATCAATTATCCACTCGGGCGATTGTGGAGCTCTGCTTGTTGTTTGAAGATATCAACTCGCGCTACATTACCATTGATGATGTACTCTCTACGTGGAGGTGCTACGGACTGCACGATTGGGCGTATGACGACTTCGCAGACGTGAGGTGGGGAATATGTCAATGTGTGCTGGTGTATCAGCGCCTCATGAAGCTTCATCGTGAACGGGATACGTGACGAGTATCTTTAATAAAGGGTAAGTCTCTAAACGCTCGGTGGTACACCGAGCGTTTTTATTTTTTACCAAAGCTTTATCAAGGTTTAACCTCGCTATAAAACCTCGGTATAGTGTGTGCATATTACCACGAAATATTGACAATCACTATATTTAGGTGTATAATTTATAATAAAGTTCTTTGATAGAAATTGCGAGTTCGCTACAGCAGAAAGTACCTTAAATATTAAGGTTTTCTCCGCTGTGGCGAAGAGTCCAGCAAACTAACCAATATCCCTGAAAGGATACTAACCAAGAAAGGGTGACAACGATGAAAAATCCATCGATTGCATCAGACAGTGAAGTCAGTGATGGTCAAATCGAAACCTGCGTGACTTTGGTCACCGATGCTACGCGCAAAGGGACAGGCGCCGCACTCCGCGAACTTGTCAAGAACGGTGTTCTCAACAAACAGAACATTGAACGTGTGCGAGCGCGCGGTAACGAGGTGGTCGCCGAGATCACGAGGATCGTGAAGGAAAAGTTTGCAGAAATCGCCGAAAATATCGCTGGTATCGTCAAGCTCATCTCCGGCGCGGAAACCCTTGAACTCGACGAAACGGATGGGAATGCAACCATTGCGAAAGCGAAGGATACCTTTCCTGGCTGGATTGATTCCGACTTCAAGGAATACGGTTGCGATGTAAAATCGGAACCTACCAAAAAGGTACAGGTTTCCGTCCACGAGATGATCAAGGACGGCACCTTCGCCCAGATCTTTAACGGCATGAGTGACGACTTGAACAAACTCGTTATGACTCAACCGCAGATCATTCAGTTCGTGCAGAAACACCGCAAGTGGCTCCGCACGGAAGGGTGTGGGAACTTCTTCCTCTTCAAGGTTGGAAATGAGCTCTTCGTTGCGTACGTGCGCTTCCGCGACGACGGGCGGCTCGAGGTCCGCGTGCGCCGCTTCTCGTGCGGCCGCGTCTGGCGCGCCGGGCGCCGTCTTCGCGTCGTGGTCCCGCAACTGGCACTTGCAAATTAGCCTTGAGCCTTTGTCTCTCAGTCCCTCTGACCCTTGTCAAAATTTATTTTGGCAAATCAGGGGGATTTTTGTATACTGAAACGGCACGCATGAATGTACGGTGGCTATGGCTCCCGTGCCACGCTTGTGAAAAAATACATTCGAGAATTCTGCCGGACATGTTTTGCGGAAGAGTGGGTGTATTTTTATCTAAACAAAAAATAATCAGTTGGTGTAGCGAACTGGAGGACTTCAATGTCCCGAATACTATTCAACCTGTCCTGATTGGGCTGGTGGTGTGCCGGATGGTTCGCTGCACATTATCTTCGTTGCGAACGTGAACTTCAACGACGACAGGCAGCTCAAGGTCAACGTGAACCGCTTCTCGAACGACAACGTCTGGAACGCCGAGAACCGTCATCGCATCGTAGTCCCGAAACTGTCATTTCTCTCATCATTATTTGGTGAGAGTTTTGTTGAGTGTTGATTTGGTAGAGGGACTTTGGAGGCCTTTGCGCCATCCGCCAAGCATTCGTCCTATTTCTTCTAACTTTTCGGAAAGCTCGGTATATTTATCGGTAGGAATTAGCTTGTTTTCCCATGCTAGTTGATAAAAGAATTTAAGAGTATCTACCTTCGTTATGGTTCGGCCAAGCATAACTATCTTGGCTTCAGGTGGCAGATAGATGCAGGCAAAACTGAATTCCAAAGTATCTAAGAATAGGTTCTCGATCTTTTGCCCAATACCGAGACGTTCGACTCTCGGGAAGTTTCTATGAATAGCTAACCAGGATTGGTATACCTCCTTTTCCTTTAGAATTACCACTGGAGAACTGCGGGGGGGGGTATGTCATAGTCATTTTTTTATGAAAAATAAGGGAGTTACGTACAACCATATCATATCTCTCAAAAATATCCACGAAGCATGGTGTGAATTTGTGTCTGGTAAAAAATATAAAAAAGATGTAGCAGAATTTCTGCTCAAACTATCAGAGAACACCTATAAACTCCATATTGATTTGAAAAATAAAATATATGTCCACGGACCGTATGAAGCATTTGCAGTTAATGATCCGAAACCTCGCAGTATTCATAAAGCGAGTGTACGAGACCGCTTGCTTCATCATGCTCTCTATCGACAGCTCTATCCATACTTTGATCAAAAATTTATTTATGATTCCTATTCCTGTCGTGATTTCAAGGGAACTCATCGGGCACTGGACCGCTTCATGCAATTTGGCCGCAAGGTTTCAAAGAGTAACAAGTGCACTTGTTGGGTGTTGAAGTGTGATGTGCGAAAGTTCTTTGCTTCAGTGGATCATGTGGTACTCATGACGATACTTAAAAAGCATATTTTTGACTCCAATATTATAAGCCTTGTTAGTAGGGTAGTGGAGAGTTTTAAGAGTACTGGTCCAGGAAAGGGTTTACCCCTCGGCAACCTTACATCACAGCTCCTAGTTAATGTCTACATGAACGAATTTGACCAGTTTATGAAGCATGAAATAAAAACTAAATACTACATAAGGTATGCTGATGATTTTATTATTATGAGCAGGGATAGGGATTTTTTAAAGAAATTGATCCCTCAGATATCTAAGTTTTTGAATGAGAGATTAAAGCTTTCCTTGCATCCTGATAAGGTTTTTATAAAGTCGTTATCATCGGGAGTTGATTTTTTAGGTTGGGTCCATTTTCCAGATCATAGGGTATTGAGGACGAGTACCAAAAAGAGAATGTTTAGGAATTTGATAGCAAAAGAAGCTAAAAAAGAAACTGTACAGTCGTATCTCGGGTTACTGAAGCATGGAAATACAAGGAAGTTGGAAAATTATATTAGAAATAGTTTTTTACCATAAAAATGTTAAAATGGATTGATGAATGAAGGAGAGAAACCACCGAAGAGTAAAGTTGCAGAAACCGAAGAGAAGATACTAGATTTCTGGCAAAAGAACGATATTTTTAAGAAAACGCTTGAAAAATCCTCACCCAAGGGTGATTTTGTGTTCTATGACGGTCCTCCATTTGCAACTGGACTTCCTCACTACGGACACATACTTCCTGCGACCATGAAGGATGTCATTCCTCGCTTTAAAACAATGCAGGGGTATCGGGTGCGAAGAAGGTGGGGGTGGGACTGTCACGGGTTGCCGGTGGAAAACTTGATTGAAAAGGAGTTGGGACTCAAAGACAAGCAGGATATTTTGCGATTCGGTATTGGGAACTTTAATGATGAAGCCAAAAAGAGCGTGCTTCGCTACGCAGACGATTGGAGGCGTGCGGTCCCAAAGTGGGGACGGTGGGTTGATATGGTTGATGACTATCGCACCATGGATCTTTCATACACGGAATCTATCTGGTGGATGTTCAAAACGCTCCATGATAAAAATTTAATTTCTGAGGGGTATAAGTCAATGCATTTGTGCCCTCATTGCGAAACTACACTTTCAAACTTTGAGGTCAATCAGGGGTATAAAGATATTACAGATATTTCCGTGTATGTCGCTTTTGAGCTTGAGAACGAGCCGAATACTTTTTTGCTGGCATGGACGACAACACCATGGACGCTCCCAGGGAATGTTGCTCTTGCGGTTAATCCAGCCGTTGCATACTCTACAGTTGAGAAAGATGGGAAGCGTTATATCCTCGCGGAAGATCTTGTTGCAAAGAGGTTTACGCTTGAGGGTGAGACTGCAGTCGTTGGTAACAAGATAAAAGGCTCTGAGCTTATTGGCAAATCATACAAACCCGTATTTCCATACTACGCAGAAGATACGACGCTAGAAGGAAGAGAGAAGGGGTGGAAGGTATATGGTGCGGATTTTGTAACTACCGAAGATGGAACCGGAATTGTTCACATTGCTCCAGCATTTGGAGATGACGACATGACGCTCGGGAAAAAGGAAGGTCTGCCATTTGTTCAGCACGTTACTACTGGTGGAATTTTCAAGCCTGAGGTACGTGATTTTGCGGGGGTGTACGTAAAACCAAAAGATGACCACCAATCGGGTGATGTTGCGATAATAAAATATCTTGCTCACAAGGGAGTGCTTTTTGCGAAAGAAAAAATTATTCACTCATACCCTCACTGTTGGCGTTGTGATACTCCACTTTTGAACTATGCATCAAGCTCGTGGTTTATTACGGTAACTGCGATTAAGGATAAACTCGTTGAGGAAAATAAAAAGGTACAGTGGGTACCAAAAGAGATGGGTGAGGGTCGTTTTGGGAAGTGGCTTGAAGGGGCGCGCGACTGGGCTATCTCACGCTCTCGTTTTTGGGGAGCTCCGCTTCCAGTGTGGAGGGATACGGACGGGAAAGAAGTCTTTATTCCCGCTTCGGTTAAAGAACTCAAGGAGCGAATCGGGTTTAGAAATACGTACGTGGTTATGCGTCACGGTGAAGCGGAGAGTAATGCACAGAATATTTTAAGTGGGAAAAAGGATAACCCGCACCATATAACAGAGAAAGGGAAAAAGGAGGTTGAACAAGCAATTCTTGAGTTACAAGGAAGAGCTATTGATATGGTTTTTGTATCGCCTTTTGTGCGCACACAAGAAACGGCACATATGGTACAAAAAGCATTAGGCTTAAACGATAGTCAGATAGTTACTGAGGATAGAATTGCTGAGATAGATACAGGTGATTTTAATAACAAGCCGATTGAGGAGTATCGGGCGTACTTTGAGAGCACCACTGAAAAGTTTTCAAAACGTGCCCCTAATGGCGAGAGTTTGCGTGATGTACGTACGCGCGTGGGTGAATTTTTGTACGAGATTGACAAGCGATATGAAGGTAAAACTATTCTCATTATCACGCATGAGTATCCAATCTGGCAGTTGTACTCGGTTGCGGAAGGGTGGGATGAACGTGGATCAATCAAAGCAAAAGACGGAAGAGATGATTTCGTTAAAACGGGAAGCGTGAGCGAGATCACCTTCGCGCCACTTCCGGTGAATGAACAGTTTGTGACTGACTTGCATCGTCCATACATTGACGAAGTGGTGCTGACAACAAAGGATGGCGCTCCGATGAAGCGAGTACCTGAAGTATTTGATTGTTGGGTAGAGTCAGGTTCCATGCCGTTTGCATCTCATGGGTACATAGGTAGCCCGCTCCCGCATTTTGATCCACAAAACAATGTTGGTTTTCCTGCTGATTTCATTGCAGAAGGACAGGACCAGACACGTGGGTGGTTTTACTCACTCATCGTGCTTGGCGTGGCGCTCTTCGGAGAGTCGCCGTATAAGAATGTGGTGGTGAATGGAATTGTACTTGGTGAAGATGGACAAAAAATGAGTAAACGTCTCAAAAATTATCCTGACCCGATGCACGTTGTTGAAAAATATGGAATGGATGCATTGCGTTTATATTTACTCGGTTCACCTTTGGTAAAAGCTGAAGATGTTTGCTTTTCGGAGAAGAGTGTTGATGAAATAATGAAAAAGAATATCGGGCGACTTGATAACGTGGTCTCATTTTTTGAGATGTTTAAGGAAGGGGAAGAAGTACGTGGGGAGAGTGAACACGTCTTGGACCGGTGGATGGTAAGTAAAAGAAACCAGTTAATTATTTCTGTATCTGCATCGCTTAATGCGTACCAGTTTGATCGCGCGGTACGGGCTGTAGCGGAGTTTATTGAGGATCTTTCAACCTGGTATGTCAGACGTTCGCGTGACCGTTTTAAAGGGGAGGACTTGAGTGATGTGGCATGTGCACGTAAGACGCTCAGAGAAACACTTTCTATTCTTGCGCGAGTAAGTGCTCCACTGATTCCATTTACCGCTGAGCATGTGTACAGGGCCGTGAGAGAAGAAAGCGACCCCGAGAGTGTACATCTCTCAGAGTGGCCAGTAGCAGGAGTGGTGGACGAAACTCTTCTTTCATACATGAATACTGCGCGAGAGTTGGTGTCATTTGGGTTTGATGCGCGCACAAAAGCAAAAATAAAAGTTCGCCAACCCCTCGCATTGCTCACCATAAAAGAGAAACTTCCAGCAGAATTTCTTGATCAAATTGCCGATGAAGTAAATGTGAAAGAGGTTATTGTTGGAGATACCAAAGAAGATTCTGTATTGCTTGATACGACACTTACCCCCGTACTTGTTACCGAAGGGTATCAGCGTGACGTTATTCGTCATGTGCAGGAAAAGAGAAAAGAAGCGGGGCTACAGACGAGTGATAAAATAGTACTCATGATTGAGGGGGATAGTAATACGCACGCTTTTATTTCAGCAATTGAGCACGAGCTTGGGCGCGTGGCGCAGGTTGCGCGTTTTGAATACAAGGGGCCAGGTGAAGATAGTTCTCTCGTACTGGGTAGTTTCTCTTTCTCTTTTTCGGTGAAGAAATTGTAACGGTATATGTACCACGTACATACGACTGATGCGTATATTTTAGAGCGAAATCCGCACGGAGAAGCGAATGCGCTCATAACGCTTTTTACACGCGAGTTCGGACGCATACAAGCGGTGGCTCAGGGGGTAAGAAAGGGCGTTTCAAAACTTAATCCTTCACTGCAAGAATACTCACGCGTTCGTGTTTCGCTCGTTCGTGGACGTGAGTGGTGGAGGGTGGTTTCAGTGGGTGGGTGTACTTCACTTTTTGCATGCACAAAGAATGATGAGGAGCGCTTACGTGTGGTAGTGAACAGTAGTAAGTTATTGGGACGCTTAGTGCAAGGAGAAGAGGGAAATGAAGCTTTGTTTGATGCGTTCACCGAGGTTATGCATTTGCTTGCAGATAGGAGCAACACGCGTGAAGTTATTTCCGCGCTTGAAATAATACTGGTGCTCCGTGTGCTGTATCATTTGGGATATGTATCAAAGACTGATGATATTGTTTCAATTATTGAAGAAGGGGTGAGTGATGCCATAATTTCAAAGGTTCTCACCGTGCGCTCGCAGTTGATTTCGTCAATTAATACGTCACTCAAGGTAACACAGTTATAAATAATTTTGTGGTATACTGCACACAATGGAGAAGGAACGGCCAGAGGATATTATAGAGCGAACCAAACGGAAACTGTACTCGGTAGACGGTGCTTCAATTCAACACGAAAAGACAGTAGAGCTACACAAGCAATCTTTTGAGGTGCCGGAAGGGTGGCAGTCAGATGAAAATGTTTCTGTTGGTGGTAAAGATGTTGACTATAGTATGGCGCGAAGAAAATTACATGATCACTCGTTGCTAAAAAAACTGTTGGTGGTTGCAGGGGTGTTTTTTGCTGTTGCTGTCGGCATTTTTTCATACTTATATTTTGGCGGATTAAATACTATTTCATCTCAGAATGTTGATATTACAATTATTGCGCCCGTTACCGTGGCGGGAGGGGAACCTCTTCCTATTCAGTTGGTGGTCAGTAACCGAAATTCTATTCCACTTGAATCTGCCCTACTTACTCTTGAATTTCCAGAAGGAACACGCTCTGGAGAGTCTTCTGGAGAAGCGTTGGTTCGATATACGTATGATTTAGGGAAAGTGGAGGCTGGGGGAGATGTGAATCATACTGTGAATGCAGTTCTTTTTGGTGAAGAAAATAGTATCAAACGGATTGTGGTGTCGGTTGAGTATCGTGTGCCCGACTCAAGCGCGCGATTGTACAAAGAAAAGTTTTATGAGCCGACAATTAGTTCGTCTCCAGTAATCATGTCTATAACGCCGATTAAGGAGACAAATTCTGGTAAGGAATTTACCATGACAGTGACGGTTGCCTCAAACTCTGGTTCAACAATTGAAGATGTGTTACTGAAGGCTGAGTATCCGTTTGGGTACGAGTTTGTGAGCGCAACTCCTGAACCAACCTTTGATGATAGTGTGTGGAGAATTGGTGACTTACGTCCAGAGCAGAAGAAGGAAATTGTCATACGCGGAGTGCTTACAGGTGAAGACGGTTCAAACCGCGCGTTCAATTTTTCCGTTGGTAATCAAGATACTCAAAATGAAAAACGAATTGGAATTACGCTTCTTTCTCAACAAGAGACGGTGCGTATCGCACGTCCGTTTATTGGCACGACTCTCGCATTGAATGGAAAGAGTGATGGCACGGCGATTATAAATGCCGGCGGTACGGTTCGAGGGGATATTTCGTATGTAAATAATCTTCCTACGCAAGTTACTAACGTTGAAATTGAGGTTAAGCTCGGAGGAACTATTCTTGATAGGCGTTCAGTATCTGCAGGAAACGGTTTCTATCGCTCCATTGACGATACGATTGTGTGGGAGAAGAGCAGAAACGCTTCACTTGCGTCACTTAATCCTGGGGAGCGAGGAACGGTGAGTTTCAGTGTGTCTCCTTTGGCTATAACACCGGGAACATTGTCACTGTACGGAAATCCGGAAATGAATTTCGTAGTGAGTGTCCGAGGTACACGAGTATCTGAATCAAATGTACCTGAATCTATTGTTTCAAGTACGGAGGGAAAGGTGGTTCTTGCTTCAAACTTGTCAGTACAGCCGAGAGTGGTATATTCAGATGGTCCTTTTGTGAATACTGGACCAGTTCCACCACGAGCTGAGCTTGAAACAACGTATACGGTCTACTGGACAATAACCAATACGACAAATGACGTGTCCGGTGCTCGTGTGTCCGCCTCTTTGCCTTTCTATGCGCGATGGGTTGGTCAAGTGAGTCCTCCGAACGAGCGTGTTACGTATAATCAAGTTGGAGGACAAATTGTGTGGGATGTTGGAAGTATTCCAGCAGGAAGTGGGTTATTGTCTACTCCACGTGAGGTGGCGTTCCAGGTTGCAATTTTGCCTAGTTTAAGTCAATTGGGGACCGAACCAAATATTATTGGAGCAACGACACTCACCGGGTTTGATGTGTTTACCGAAACCTCGCTTCAAGCAACGGCTCGTGAGGTTACGACGCGTCTTACAAGCGATCCACTGTATGGTTTTAGTAAGGGAGAAGTTGTTCAGTAAATATGAAAAACGAATCACAAAATACAATGGAATTAATTGTGTCGCTTGCGAAGCGACGCGGTTTTATATATCAAGGATCAGAAATTTATGATGGTCTTGCTGGTACGTGGGACTACGGACCGCTTGGGGTACTACTAAAGCAGAATATTAAACAGCTATGGTGGAAGCGTTTTGTTGAGTCGCGTGATGATATGTACGGTGTGGATGCAGCTATTTTAATGAATCAGAATGTATGGAAAGCGAGCGGACACGTGGGGGGGTTTAATGATCCTCTTGTGGATGATGTTAAAACAAAAAGGCGGTATCGTGCGGATCATCTGCTTGAAGAAAATGGAATTAATCCTGCAGGTATGACCCTTGCGGATATGAATGCGTGTATTGTGGAGAAAAATATAAAAAGTCCCGAAGGTAATGCGTTGGGAGAGGTTCGTCAATTTAACATGATGTTTAAAACACATGTTGGTGCGACAGTTGATGAAAATGCGATATCATACCTCCGTCCTGAAACTGCGCAGGGTATGTTTGTGAATTTTAAAAATGTCATGGATTCATTCAGTCCGAAAATACCTTTCGGATTGGGTCAAATCGGTAAAGCTTTCAGGAATGAAATTGCTCCGAGGGATTTTATTTTTAGAACTCGGGAGTTTGAGCAAATGGAGGTTGAGTATTTTGTGCATCCGAATGACTGGGAACGAGCGTTTGAGGAGTGGAGAGGGGAGATGCATGCGTTTATGAGTGACATTGGACTTCCGCAAGAGCGCGTTCATGAACTTGAGGTTCCTGATAGTGACCGCGCGCACTATTCAAAACGGACAATTGATTTTGAATTTGAGTATCCGTTTGGAAGAAAAGAGTTATACGGTCTTGCGTACCGTACTGATTATGATTTACGAAAACACCAAGAACACAGCGGGGTGTCTCTTGAGTATTTTGAACAGGAGACTCGTGAAAAGTATATTCCGCATGTGATTGAACCATCTTTGGGAGTAGACAGAACGGTGCTCGCAATTCTTGCGAGTGCGTACACAGAGGATGAACTCGGTGGTGAGAAGCGAGTGTACTTAAAATTCACTCCTCGTATTGCGCCGGTACAAGTTGCGGTGTTTCCTTTATTGAAAAACAAACCGGAGCTCGTTGCGAAGGCTCGCGAAGTGTACAGTATTCTGAAACAGAGTGGCATACGCGCAAAGTTTGATGATAATGGGAATATTGGAAAGCGGTATCGCAGACAGGATGAAATCGGCACCCCATTTTGTGTGACTGTTGACTTTGATACCCTTGAGAAAGACGATACGGTTACCGTGCGTAACCGTGATACAGGGGAACAGGAGCGTTTATCTTGTGAAAATATTCTCTCTGAATTGCAAAAACGCCTGTAGGGCGTTTTTTGTTTTCAGAACTCATTTTATTTGATACACTGCTCATACTATGAAGTTCAAAAAAAGCATATTATCTAATGGTATTCGCCTGATTGTCGCTCCCATGGAGGATAATCCAACTGTTACTGCGCTTGTGTTGGTTGAGGCAGGCTCTAAGTATGAGAAGAAAGAGGAGAGTGGAATATCTCATTTCCTTGAGCATATGATGTTCAAGGGGACAACCAAGCGACCCAAGGCTCTTGATATCAGTCGCGAGTTAGATGCCCTTGGTGCTGAGTACAATGCGTTTACTTCCCAGGAGTTTACTGGGTACTACGCAAAGGCAAATGGAAAACACGCTGAAAAAATTATTGATGTCGTTTCTGATATTTTTCTTAACCCAACGTTCCCTGAAATAGAACTAGATCGTGAACGAGGGGTGATTATTGAGGAGATAAATATGTACGAAGACCTCCCACATCGTCAGGTGCATGATGAGTTTATGAGACTCTTGTATAAAGACCAACCTGCGGGGTGGAGTATTGCCGGCACTAAAGAGGTGATTCGCTCACTTGCTCCACATCAGTTTAAGAAGTACCACAAGAATCACTATGTTCCAGAGGCAACAACAGTGGTTATTGCAGGGGCGATAACTGCGCCACACGCACTCAAACTTGCGAAAAAGTATTTTGGTTCAATGAAGCCCGCAAAGAAAGGAGCAAAAAAGAAAGTGAAAGAAAATCAGCAGGTTCCTGAGCTTTTAGTGAAAAATAAAAAAACTGATCAAACACACCTTGTGCTCGGCGTGCGAACGTACCCAATGATGCACAAAGATGACACCGTGCTTTCGGTGATGGCGGGAGTTCTTTCTGGTGGTATGAGTTCGCGATTGTTCCAAAAAATGCGTGAGGAACTCGGCGTGTGCTACTACATTCGTGCCCAACACGATGCGTATACCGACCATGGCGTACTTGCGATTTCAGCAGGGGTTGATAAAACTCGTTTACAAGAAGTGGTACGTGAACTTATGAATGAATTGCGTCGTCTCACTACGGAAGAAGTTTCAAGTGATGAGTTGTTGAAAGTGAAAGAATATTTAGTTGGAAGATTTTTGCTTGGTATGGAGACAAGTGATGCCGTTGCACAGAATTTTGGTTTTGAAGAATGTCTTAGACATGAAGTAAAAAAAGTAGAGCATACTATTGCTCAGGTTAAAGCCGTGACCGCAAAGGATATTATGCGTGTTGCACGTTCAGTGATGAAAAATAACCGCCTCAATTTGGCAATAATTGGCAATGGTATTGATGAGTCACACATTCAACCCCTCCTTGCCTTTTAAGGTCTGTGTTATTATGGGTAGACACTATGAACGATAGACCGCTACTCATATCAATAACGTCGGGAACCATTGTCAAAATACTATTGCTTTTATTGGCGGTGTATTTATTTTTTGTGTTGAAAGATGTGGTTTTAGTGGTTCTTACTTCTGTTGTGATTGCCTCTGCGATAGAGCCATGGACAGTGTGGTTTGAAAAACGGGGATTAAGAAGGTTGCCAGGTGTACTCACAATTTACGGAACAGTCGCGCTGTGCGCAATAGGGTTCTTTTACCTTTTTTTACCACCACTTCTTGATGAGTCAGCCGGGCTTCTTAGAGCGCTCCCAAGTTACCTTGAATCAACTGAGCTATGGGCACCAACTGGTACCGGCAATGCGCTTGTAGAGCTTGGAAATACATTCCAAGGACTTCACGATTCTTTCTCAACAAAAGATTTATTAGGAGGAGTGCAATCAACAATATCAAATCTCTCTGCGGGATTTATTCAGACCGCGAGTACCTTCTTTGGAGGTATTGTGAGTTTTGCAATGATTGTCGTACTTTCATTTTATCTTTCGGTACAGAGTAACGGGGTGGAATCTTTCTTGCGTATTGTTACTCCACTCAAGAACGAGCGGTACATTATTGATTTGTGGAGACGATCTCAAATGAAAATAGGGCAGTGGATGCAAGGACAGATGCTTCTTGGAGTTATTATTGGCGTACTTGTCTACCTGGGTCTATCTATTCTTGGTGTTGAATATGCGTTCCTACTCGCGCTTCTTGCAGCGGTCTTGGAGCTTATTCCACTCTTTGGTCCGATCATCGCTGCGATTCCTGCAGTTGGTATTGCTATGAGTGACGGAGGGATTACTGCGGTATTGTTAGTAGTTGGTTTGTACGTCATTATTCAACAGTTTGAAAACCATTTGATATATCCTTTGGTGGTACGAAAGGTGGTTGGGGTTCCGCCACTGCTTGTGATTTTAGCGCTTCTCGTTGGTGCAAAATTGGGAGGATTTTTGGGAATTTTACTCTCGGTGCCAATCGCTGCGGCACTTCGTGAATATTTGTCAGATGTGGAGTCTGATAGGAAAAAAGAAGGCGAGGCTCTTGCGAATGAAGGGTTAAACACGTAAGGTTAGAGCTATGGAGAAAAAGCCTGTATATATTACTACTACACTTCCATATGTAAATGCAGATCCACATATTGGATTTGCAATGGAGATTGTCCGTGCAGACGCGCTTGCTCGATACTTTAGACTATGCGGGCATGAGGTATTCTTTAATACGGGAACAGATGAACACGGAACGAAGATTTATGAAAAGGCGAAAGAAGCGGGAGAAGATACGCAAGACTATGTAGACAGGTATGCAAGTCGTTTCAAGCAATTGAAAGAAACTCTGCACCTCTCATATGACCGTTTTATTAGAACAACAGATACAGATCATGTTGCGTCTGCACAGGAATTTTGGAAGCGTGTTGAACAAAACGGATACATCTATAAAAAATCATACACAGGTTTATACTGCGTGGGGTGCGAATTGTTTTTAACCGAGAAAGATATGGTGGATGGAAAGTGTCCGCATCATCCAGATCGTGCGCCAGTGTTACTGGAAGAAGAAAATTATTTTTTTAAGTTTAGCGCATTTCAGGACCGCTTACGTTCATACTATGAAGCAAATCCGAGGTTTGTAATTCCTGATTTCAGATTTAATGAAATAAAAGCGTTTTGCGATCGCGGGTTGGAAGACTTCAGTATTTCACGTTCTCGCGCGAGAATGCCGTGGGGAGTTCCGGTCCCTGGCGATGATACTCAAGTAATGTATGTGTGGTTTGATGCACTGGTGAACTATATTTCTACATTAGGATGGCCAAAGGACGCTTTGGGGAATTACAAAAAATTCTGGGAAGAAGGCATAACGATACAGTATGCTGGGAAAGATAATCTCCGTCAGCAGTCGGCAATGTGGCAAGCGATGTTGCTTTCAGCAGAAATTTCACCAACGGCGCACATTATTATCAACGGCTTTATTACCGGCGAGGATGGTAGGAAGATGAGCAAGTCGCTCGGGAATGTAATTAACCCGTTTGATATCGTGTCAGAATTTGGAGTTGATGCGCTTCGCTCTTTTTTGCTTCTTGAACTTTCTTCATTTGAGGACAGTGGTTTTTCTCTTGAACGGTTTAAAACTGCCTACAATGCGAACCTTGCGAATGGTATTGGAAATCTTGCTTCCCGTATCATGAAGCTCGTGGAGAAGTATGGAGTAGTGGTGTCTGGAGAGAAGAATGATTTTCCTTCAGATTATAGAGAGAATTTTGAGAACTATAACATACAACGTGTGGCGCAAATTGTATGGCACTATATTGGAGTGTTGGACAAATATATTCAGGAAACAGAGCCGTTTAAGGTGGTTAAGGTTGATGAGGAGAAGGGGAAAGAGCTCATATTGGGCATGGTAATGAGGTTGCGTGATATTGCGTACATGCTTGAACCACTTCTACCGGAAGCGAGTAAGAAAATTATTCTCCATATCACCGAAGGTCGTTCTTTTTCTGAACCGTTGTTTCCTCGAAAAGACTAGTATGCGCTACATTGATGTTCATGCACATTTGAATTTTGCAGCTTATGATGCTGACAGGGACGCTGTGGTTGAGCGTATGAATAAAGAGGAGGTTGCGGTTATTAATGTGGGAACGCAAAAAGATACTTCTCTTATGGCGGTTACGCTTGCGGAGAAGTACGAATCTATGTACGCAATTGTTGGCTTGCATCCAATACACACAGAAGCGAGTTTTCATGACGCGCATGAACTGGGAGAAGGAAACACCGAGTTTACATCACGCGGAGAGGTATTTGATTACGAGTATTACAAATCACTTGCGCAACACCCACAGGTTGTGGGGATTGGTGAGTGTGGACTCGATTACTTTAGGTTAGGAGACGGCACACTTTCAGTTCAGGGAGAGAATTTTGATGCGCAACTCATGCTTGCAAAAGAAGTAAAAAAACCGGTGATGTTGCACACTCGGCCGTCTAAGGGCGAAGGGAGGAGAGTATACAGTGATGTGCGAGAGCATCTACAGCGATATCCTGACGTAACAGGAAACCTTCATTTTTTTGCAGGAACGTGGGAAGAGGCTAAATGGTTTTTGAATATGAACTATACCTTGTCGTTTACAGGTGTCATTACGTTTACCAAAGACTATCACGAGGTGATTTTGAATACCCCGCTTGAATATTTACTGTCTGAAACTGACAGTCCATATGTAACTCCTACTCCATATCGAGGTTCGCGAAATGAGCCTACTTTTGTGGTTGAAGTGGTAAAGAAAATTGCCGAAATCAAGCAACTTCCATTTGAAGAGGTACGAGAACAGATGCTTGTTAATGCTCGTCGGGTGTTCTCACTTTGATGGGTTTTCTCTAAGGTTCGTATAGATAGTGCGTATAGCGCCCCACTTGCCCAAAGAAGCCATTATGTGGTACTCTAGCGGGACGTTGCTACTAGTCGGGTAGTCGCGTATTTCCAAGGATTTTTGGAAAAGTAAATTAACAACACATTATGACAGAAAAAATGCATGATGATATGCCGGAGAGCAAAGTATACGAAATAGGATACTGGCTTTCTCCGCTCATTGCCGAGGAACGTGTCGGGCAGCATGTCACTGAGATTAAGGATATGTTGGATACCGCAGGGGCACAGGTTATTGGAGAAGAATTTCCCCAAGATCGTGCGCTTGCATACCCGATTACCCACTCAGTGGAACACAAGAATACCGTGTTCTCAAAGGGTTACTTTGGATGGATTAAGTTTGAACTTACTCCGGACAAGGTTAAAGAAGCTGAAAACTTCTTGAAGAACAATGTGCTTATATTCAGGTACATTCTCATTCGTACCGTAAAAGAGAATACCATGTCTCAACGACGGGTAACCGAAGTAAAGAAGGGAGATCCGGTAGGTGAGAAAGCTCCTCAATCAAGCGCGGAGGGAGATTTACTTGCGAAAAGCAAGAAAGTTGATAAAGATCCGTTGTCAGAGGAGGACTTGGACAAGACCATTGATGATCTTGTTATTGAGTAGTACTATACACTATAAGGCTACTTATTCATTAACCGAAAAAACGGTATGTATCTCAATAAAGCATTCGTATACGGCAATTTAACTCGTGATCCGGAGATGCGGGCACTTCCATCAGGAATTCAGGTTGCAAGCTTCTCAGTCGCAACCAATCGCGTTTGGAAAGATAAAAATGGAGCTCGCCAGGAGTCAGTTGATTACCACAACATTGTGGTGTTCGGACGACAAGCGGAAACCGCTTCAAAATATCTTCGCAAAGGAAGCGGGGTATTTGTTGAAGGGAGAATGCAGACACGAAGTTGGGACGCTGAGGGAGGGAAGAAGTATCGGACTGAAATTGTCGCAGACCGCGTACAGTTTGGTCCACGAGGCGGAGACGCTTCGTCTCCTACTTCATCGTCTTCCTCTACTTCAAAGAAGCAGGCGACTGCTAAGGACTCAAAGGAAGAGCCAATGGATGCAATTGAATATCCGGAAGAAGATATTAATCCGGATGATATACCGTTTTAACCACATACAATATGGCACAGTGCTATTTTACTCAAAATGGAATAAAGCATATTGATTACAAGGACCTTGAGCTTTTAAAGAAGTTCATTAATCCTCACTCAAGAATGCAATCAAGAAAGCGAACTGGCGTTAGTGCGAAAAATCAACGCAAGCTCGCTCTTGCGATAAAACGAGCACGATACATGGGATTACTCCCGTACGTAACTCGTTAAACAAAAAAGCGCCCGGAAGGGCGCTTTTTTGTTGACACTCAAATTAAGAAACAGTATGTTTATACAAGAACCGAACATTATATGAATACTAATCTCGTTATTGTCGGAACAGTCCTTTTTGTTTTGGGGTGCGTGTGTGCTATTGGGTGTGTATTTGCACTCACCATACTCCCGCGGTTAATGAAGAGATGTTCCCATGGTATGGAGCAAGAAATCCTCAAGAACTTTGGCTCGCTTGATAGCTTCATGTTTGCTCAAGCGCTACTGATGCTTGTAGGACTGATTATCTCTTGGGGGTTTGGGTTTATAATAGCTCTTGCCGTCATGTGGATGCATCTGCTTCGGTAGGTGAATGCTAAAACAGCAGGACTTGCGTCCTGCTGTTTTTTTATTATTACTTTTGTACTCGCTCTACGTATTCGCCGGTTGCAGTACTTATTCGGAGCACCTCTCCTTCATTAATAAACATAGGTACAGTTACGGTTGCGCCTGTTTCAAGCGTTACGAGCTTGTTTCCGCCTTGAGCAGTACTACCTTTTACATTCGGTGGAGCTTCGGTTACTTTCAGGTCTACTTTCGGAGGAAGTTCAATACCAATGACTTTTTCATCAAAGAGAAGTGCGTTCACGAGCGCGTTAGGGAGTAAGTACAGTTTCGCATTTCCAAGTATTGCATCATCAAGTTTGAATCGATTTCCAGGGTTGTTTGATTCGCAGAACCACCATTCATTTTTATTGTTGTAGAGGTATTTGATTTCTTTAGTATCAATTTCTGCTTCGTGTACTTTCTCTGATACATGGAAAGAATATTCCATCACACGACCATTAAGGAGGCTTTTGAGCTTAGTTGCATTTACTGGTTTACGCTGTTGTTTTCTGAATACATGGCTCGTGAGCACTTCAAAAGGCTCATTATTCATAATAATGTATTTTCGCTCTCGGATTTCATTGTATTCAAGCATTGCCATAATAAGTGTAAGCTCAGGTGTATTAACGACTAATAATACAAGAGTCTATCCTAGCATACATAAAATGTCCACTCAGACAGAGATTATTAATGGGTAAAGAGAAGAAATAGAAAGGAGTTATACGCGTTGTGATTGTGCAAGTTTTTCCTCTTTCAATTTAGCTCGAATTTCTTTTAGAATTGCATCAGCTATTTTTTTCTCTGATTTGAGTATTTGGCGAGTTGCATCATACCCTCGTCCAAGTTTTGTCTCCCCATATGAGTAGGAAGAACCGCTTTTCTGGATAATCCCGTACTTTTCTCCGAGTGCAATAAGTTCTCCTTCATGTGAGATACCCTCGTTGTACATAAGGTCAAACTCTGTGGTTCTAAATGGAGCAGCTACTTTATTTTTCACCACCTTCGCGCGAACGCGTCCGCCCATAACTTCTTCGCCTTTTTTAATCTGCGCAATTCTTCTAATATCTATACGTACTGAGGTGTAAAATTTAAGTGCTTTTCCGCCTGGGGTAGTTTCAGGATTTCCGAACATAACTCCGATTTGCATACGGATCTGGTTGATGAAGATGACAATTGTTTTTGACTTTGCGACGATACTGGTTAGTTTACGAAGCGCCTGACTCATGAGACGGGCCTGTTTTCCTACGTGGTGTGCGCCCATTTCTCCCTCTATCTCGTCCTTTGGAGTAAGTGCTGCGACTGAGTCAATCACAATAACATCAATTTTTCCAGACCGCACCAAGCTTTCTGTAATTTCAAGCGCTTGTTCTCCGGTATCTGGTTGTGAAATAAGTAATTCATCAATTTTTACCCCCAAACGTCCTGCGTATTCAGGATCCATGGCATGTTCAGCATCAATAAAAGCACAGATACCACTCTTTTTTTGTGCTTCAGCAATAACATGAAGCGAGAGGGTTGTTTTTCCTGAAGATTCAGGACCAAATATCTCAATAATACGTCCTCGGGGAAGTCCTCCTACGCCGAGTGCGTCGTCCAGTCCAATGGAGCCAGTTGAGATAGCGTCCACATCTACGTGTGGTTTGCTCCCAAGTGTCATGATCGCCTCATCTCCAAACTTAGTTTTTATTTGTGCGATAGTCGCGTCAATATTTGGACGTTCAGTTTGTTCAGTTTCTTTTGTATTTTTTTTCGCCATAACTTACGGAATGCGTACTAATTGTAATGTTTGAGAAACGGATCGATTAAACCGGTCTCGTGCTGTCACCTCAATTATAGTATAGCCCAGGGGGAGGAGCAATTTTTCGCTAAAATTACCTTCTTCGTCAATAAATATCTCTCTGTCGTTAAAGGTGAGAGTGTTAATACGCTTACTTACGCCGGTAACCGTTACAGAGGTGGTTGCAATAGTCGCATTGTTCTGTGGTGTATGAATGAGTAGTAGCGGTCCTGCAATAAGGGGCCGTGCTTGATAGTATGAATAGGCACCAATTGCGATGAGAGCGATAAAAATGAAAGCTCTCTTTATGTAGGTGATAATATCAGTTTCCATACTACTTTTCTTCAGAACCGGCTTGTTCTTCCAAAGAAGGGGTTTCTTCGGCTTCCTGTTCAGTGTCTCCCTCACGCATGTATACTTCCCGTGCCTTTGAGCCGTTTTTAGGACCAATAACCCCACGTTCCTCAAGCATGTCTACTAGTTTTGCTGCACGTGAGTACCCAACTCCCAGTTTGCGTTGGATAAATGAGGTGGAGGCTTGGCCGGTGCGTAGTACCAACTCATACGCATCATCATACGCCGAATCTTCAGATGAATCAGAGTCATCAAGACTGCCACTGCTGAACGTGAGGTTTTTATCCTTTACTTCGGAGAGGTCAATTTGGTAGTTGAGTTCATCAGCGTATGAATCTTTTAAGTATTTAACGACCGCCTTAACCTCTGTTTCTGAAATAAATGATGCTTGTATACGTTGAGGTTTAGACATTTCTCCCGAAATATAGAGCATATCTCCTGACCCAAGGAGTTTTTCTGCACCGGCACTATCAAGGATTGTTCGAGAATCTATCTGTGAAGCTACTTGGAGAGCGATACGGGCTGGTACGTTTGCTTTAATAAGGCCGGTGATAACGTTGACTGAAGGGCGCTGAGTGGAGAGAATGAGGTGGATACCGACCGCACGACTCATTTGCGCAAGACGTACAATACCTGCTTCAAGTTCTCTTGGATACATTTGCATAATATCTGCAAGCTCGTCAATGATAAATACAATGTATGGCATCATATCAGGAGGAACCGGTTCAGTAGTTTTTTCCTTTTGAGCATCAGTGAGTCCGTCAAATCTCGCTTTTTCCTTTTTGTATTCTTCTAGAAGCGGGTTTCTAACATTTTCGTGATACGAATCAATATCTCGCACCTGTTCTGCTTCCAGAACATCATACCGGCGAGTCATCTCATTAATTGCCCATTTGAGTGCTTGTATACAGAGCTTTGGGTCAGTGATAACTGGGGTACAGAGATGAGGGATTTTGTTGTACATGGTGAGCTCTACTCGTTTTGGGTCAACCATGATGAATTTCATTGTCTCGGGAGAGTTTCTATAGAGAAGTGAAATGAGTAGGTTATGGATGGTAACGGACTTTCCAGAACCAGTTGCTCCTGCAACGAGCAGGTGGGGCATTTTTGCAAGGTTTGCAAAGTGAGGGGTACCTGAGATTCCTTTTCCGAGAGATACCAAGAGTTGTTTTGGAGATTTTTGGAATTCTTCACTTTCAAGCAGGGTTCCAAGCCCTACTTTGGTCTTGGTGCTATTTGGTATTTCAATACCCACGAGCGACTTGCCTGGAATCGGTGCTTCTATACGTATCGGGTGGGCCGCGAGAGATAGCGCGAGATCATTCTGAAGACCGACAATTCGGGAGAGTTTTACACCCTCCGCTGGCTTGAGTGAGAAGCGTGTTACAGAAGGTCCGATATTTATTTCATCCATCTCTACATTGATACCGAAGTTCTGTAGCGTCCTTTTGATAATATTTGAACTTGCCTTCACATCTCCTGAATCAGGCTTTCCTTTGTCGTGAGCAAGGAGGGAGAGGGGAGGGGTTGCATATGGTCGTCCGACGTAAGATTCATGAGGCGACATAATGAGCGCGTCATCTGCTACAGGTGCGGACTTCCTTCGTTTACTCTGCACCTCTTTTTCTTCCTCTACCTCTTCGTCTTCCTCTTCAATCTCTTCGTCCTCTTCTGCTAGGGGAACTTCGTCTACTTCTGGTTCCTCAGTAGCACTTTCAGTGTCAGGGACAATACCAGTAATGACAGGCTCAGCATCAGGTGTGTCTTTTGAAGCAAACATTCGTTTCCAGAAAAAGAGTCTATCAAAGTGAAGCTCTGAATTGAGGGTAATTAAAATTGAAATAAAAAGAAGTGCGATGAGAGAGAGTGTGCTCGGGATATCTCCAAAGAGTGAGACAAGAGGTTTTTCAATCAACTCCCCAACGAATCCTGCACCATTGTTTGTTGCGCGCGCTACAAGACCAAGTGATGTGAGGAAGAATAAAATAATACCCACAAAGCGAGATGTCGGTAGTTTTGTATGGAGTGCTCTGAAGTAGGCGATTGAGAAAAATAGAGCAGTAGAAGGAAGGAGGTAGTAACCGATACCGAGGAGTGCGGTAAACCATTCAAATGTTTTCGCTCCTACAACTCCGGCGATATTGAGCGGGGCAAGAAAAAGAATTATCGCAAGTAAAAGAAAAAGTGTTGCATACACCATGTGGCGAGTACCCTCTGTTAATTCACTAAAAAACGATACACGAGGTTCTTCTTTTTTCTTGCGTCCCATAGGCACAATTGTAACATGCGAGAGGGGATTGCGTGTAGAAAAGAGATAGTGTTTTTTGAGGTGCATATTCAAAAACAGTAAGAGAAAAAGAATACGTATCAACTGTGTAAAACAAAGACAAACCTTTGACTTTTAGGTAAGTCCTAGATAGACTGTGTCTGTGAGTCAATCTATATAAAAGACAAGTAAAAGACGGGTGTTCTTGTCCAATACTAAGTTCAAAGTCAATGAATCAAAACGACACAATGTCCTATACTAGAAATAAAATCAGAGCAAGTTCTGAAAGGATACTTACAGCACTGTATTTGGTTACTTCACTACTCAATGACAGTGAACCATTAAAGACAAAAATAAGGGACACAGCTCTTCGGGTTCATGGACACATAAACACGGCACAGACGTCTAGTATCGAACTATCAGACATCAACACCGCCGTTGTCCTTATTGAGTCGGTAAACTCTTTGATACGGGTTGGGCAAGAAAGTTTTCTTATCTCTGAAATGAATGGAAACATACTATGCTCTGCATTTAAAAAATTGTCACACGAGTTATTAAAATTAAGTAGCAGTAGTTTCGACGAATCCTTTACTTTGCTTAAGGCTCCACTGGTAGAGTCGCTCGGAGCAATTTCAGAAGGAGGTGAGAGATCTCCGCATACTCACCACACAAGCGATGGGGTGTCTTTGAATAAAATTGCAAATAGAGGGGTAGGTGCTGTAAAAGACACTAAGGTAATTCAAAAGGACATTAAAAGGACACAACACTCAAGAAGGGATGCTGTTCTGAAAATTGTTAAGGAAAAAGGTCTTGTTTCAATAAAAGACATATCGCTTGTAATAACTGATTGTAGTGAGAAAACCATTCAGCGCGAACTCATGGCGCTTATTTCTGAGGGGGTTATTTCTAAAAAGGGTGAACGAAGGTGGAGCGTGTATTCGACCCCGTCGTAAACGACGTTTTTTGTTACATATGCCTTTATAATTCGTCTTAGATTAAGAGCTGTATTATGGAGTGTTTGTAGGTCGAGTTTGATCTGGTTAATTGAAGATTTAGTGTGCATATTTTGAAGTCTTCGAACCGGTATTTCCTTTGACTTTATTCTTCATTTATGAGAGTATAGCTCGGTAGTGGGTATTGTTTGTTACACCTACCGTAAGGGGGTGTGTCAAGTTATCCACATTATATCTTTGCAGGCTCTATCTGCAGAGAATATAATTTACAGGAGTAGTAGTGTCTGAACACTTTTTGTGTTTGTGGTACACTATTCATGTACTCTGAATTTTTTGAAATGGTTGCATACGGTAACGCTCTCACAACAATGTTTTGTGAAGCCTACTGTTTACAGAACGGGTGAAGTGATGAGAACATTGAAAATTTAATACCTCAAATTACATACATTCCATTAAACAATACGTGGAATGTACTACTGAATGACTTTGTTCCGTTACGTTAGATTAACGAAAGAAATTCTTTAAAACCTTACATGCTACTCGTACGTACAGCGGTGTCGAAACCGATGCGCGTAGGATTAGTTGATGGTGTAGCGACAAACAACCTGTCGGTGCATCAGTGTGCGTGTGTACACCAATGACTTTCGTCGAGAGGTTACTGGCTGTCACAAAAAGTAAATTCGTATTCATTCAAGACTCTTGATATATGACGAATGTGTGCGATATTACTCAATTTAGAAAATTAAATTATGAATTCATTGAAAAAATCAATTACTACGAAAGTAGTTTCAGGGATTGTAGGATTCTCAATGATTGCAAGTTTTGTGTTCGGTGGCGCTATCGCTCCTGCACAAGCTCAATCAGTTGAAGCTCTTACAGCTCAAATCGCAAGTTTGCTCGCGACGATCACATCGCTCCAGAGCCAACTCGCAACTATCCAGGGAGGCGGATCTACTTCAGCTCCATCTTCAGGATTTACTTTTACTAGAAACCTTTCACAAGGTGACACCGGAAACGATGTCATGGAACTTCAGAAGGTCCTCAACATGAACCCAACTACTCAGGTAGCGGCAAGTGGAGCTGGATCTCCTGGAAGTGAGAGTTCTTACTTCGGTGCTCTCACAAAGGCAGCGGTTATCAAGTTCCAGAACATGTATTCTTCTGAGATCTTGGCACCAGTTGGTCTAAACGCGGGAACAGGGTTCGTAGGCGCTTCAACTCGAGCAAAGCTTAATGCTATGACCGCAGTTGTTACTCCTCCAACTACTGGGACTGGAACAGGTACAGGGACTGGAACAGGTACAGGAACAACTGGAACAGGCCTTATGGTCTCTTCAGCTGCACAGCCTGCAAACGGAATCGCTCCACAAAGCGCTTCACGTGTTCCATTCACTAAAGTTACTTTGACTGCAGGATCAGATGGTCCAGTCACGGTTAACTCAATCACTGTAGAGCGAACCGGATTTGCAAATGATGCAGTATTCGCAGGTCTCGTTCTCGTTGATGAAAATGGACTCCAGATTGGAATCCAAAAGACATTGAACTCAAACCACCAAGCAATGGTGGGTGAGCCATTCACAATCCCAGCAGGAACTTCAAAGACAGTAACGATTGCTGGAAACATGAACTCATCTTTGGGATCATATGCAGGACAGGTTGCTGCGCTTTCAGTTGTTGGAATCAACACTTCAGCAACAGTATCAGGATCACTTCCTATTACTGGAGCAGCACACACAATCAACGCAACACTTTCAATCGGTTCAGCTTCAGTAACGGTTGACCCAATCACTTCTTCAACAAAGGAAATTGGAACAACAGCCTACACATTCGGCGGATTCCGCGTAACTGCAGGATCAGCAGAAGCTATCCGACTTCACTCAATCCGACTTAACCAGACCGGTTCAGCAGGAACAGGTGATCTCGCAAACGTTCAGGTAGTAGTAGATGGTGTAGCATACCCAACAACAGTTTCATCTGATGGTAAGTACTACACAGCACTCTTCGGAGGTGGAATCGTCATTGACAAAGGTTTCTCAAAGGATATTGACTTCAAAGCTGATATCATTGGAGGAAACGCTGCAGGACGAACCGTAATCTTTGACATCAACCGAAACACTGATGTTCACATTACTGGTGAGACTTTCAACTTTGGTATCACTATTCCGGCTGGAGCAGGAGCTGCATCTGATGCAACTTCAGCGTTCACAGCAGGAACACCATGGTTTGACGGAGCAGCAGTTACAGTACAAGGAGGTTCAGTTACAACTATCGGAAAGTCAAACACTGTACCAGCTCAGAACATTGCAATCAATGTTCCAAATCAACCATTGGGAGGATTTGAAATTGATGTAAAGGGAGAAGCTCTCTCAGTGCAACAAATGACATTCTCTGTAGCAACAACAGTAGGTTCAGCGATTCTTGAGAACG
>CAYTAR010000003.1:0-113585 GCA_964436015.1 uncultured Candidatus Saccharibacteria bacterium
GTAGGACACTGCCCTTTGGAGGCAGGTATTGGGGTTCGAGTCCCTGACCGGCAGCTAGAACAGTTTCGGCTTCGGTGCGAAGCGCCGAAACGCAACTGGTCTTTGCCGTCAGGGACTCGAAAGACGGAGGCTGCGAAGCCGACATGTACTCATGTCGTAGCCGAGTCGGGGTCGCGAGATTTTTCAAAAGAAAAATACTTGTGACCGAGTCCCTGACCGGCAGCAACGAGCGTAGCGAGATGCTGCCGGTAGGAGTGCTGGGGAGCACTCCGTCAGGGACTCGAAGCCCGATTGAGCATTTTTTTGAGCCTGAAAGGTGAGGAAAAAATCCAATTGGGGTACTGCTCCTGTAAGGAGCGAGTCCGACCGGCATAGTTCTTATTAGGGACTCGAAAGACGGAGGCTGCGAAGCCGACATGTACTCATGTCGTAGCCGAGTCGGGGTCGCGAGATTTTTCTAAAAGAAAAATACTTGTGACCGAGTCCCTGACCAGCATCAAAAACGAAGTT
Source organism: uncultured Candidatus Saccharibacteria bacterium (assembly GCA_964436015.1). Lineage (GTDB taxonomy): Bacteria > Patescibacteriota > Minisyncoccia > Phycocordibacterales > JBBDJV01. The sequence continues at coordinate 511 of CAYTAR010000003.1, forward strand.
TTTGATGCTGGTCAGAAGAGAGGGGTCGGGAGAGAAAGTTCTTTCCCGTGAAGGAAGGCAGAGTTTTGCTCGTTGGAAAACCGTGGGCGACCAGTTTTTTATATTTATTGATGTTAGTAAACGGAAGTACTCTTGTGGTGTTTCCAAGTACCTGTTCGGCAGCATTTTTTTCAGGGACTCGAAGCCTGATTGAGTATTTTTTTGAGCCTGTAAGGCGAATAAAAAATCCAATCGGGGTACTTCGTGCAAGGAGCGAGTCCGACCGGCATAGTTCCTATTTGAGACTCGCAGCCGTTGCCTACGATTTTGAAGAATGAAAAATCGTGACAACGGGTACTGAAACTGTAAGTTTCGAGTCCCTGACCGGCATAAGAAGAAAAGGAGATGCGTACAATTTAAACTTTAAATTGTGGCATACTATTTATCATATATAGCAAAACATTGTATGTTGTTTTTAGGCAGAAAGATAAAAATAATGACACATATGTATGAAAAAAGTACTTATGCTTATTTTCTCTTATTTGCACCTTAACTTGGATCTATCTCTGGTTTGATGAATGTGGTAATCAGGAAATACCAGAAAAGATAAAGATTCAAAAAAGTTACTTGATCCAAGTCCGATAATGCTTTCCCATATTTTAGACCCACTTTGATTTCTTCTCCAAAAACTCCCCAATAACCAAGTAATTGAAATGAAATCCAGGTTGGAAAAAAGATAATAAACATTATAAATATCTTTGAAATCAAATTAAGTATAATTGTATTTTTTGTTAGTCTGTTAACTATTTTCCTGTGTTTTAAAAAAGACAGCACAATACTAACTCCAATAATAACAAGTGCAAAATAAAAAATCGCCATCACAATCTCAAACACCCCATCTCCTATTCCCAAGAAATCTAGAACTTTCTCAAGGGGAATAAATGAAAAGTGAGTGATAGCTTGAAGAAAAAATATAATTGCCAAAATGATAGAGATGCTTCTGTGTATGTTTTTTGACATAAGGTTGTATTTAAATCATATCAGGTTTGAATTAAATTCAAACCTTCTACCTGTTTTTTTCGCTAATTCACAATATACGTTACAATTTATAAATGGAAACATTCGCACAAGACAACACTGAGGCGGGTTTTGATCAACGCAGGGAGTTGGTGAAAGGTATGAATTTAAGATTATCTACTTCGTTTAAATATAACCAAAAAGAAGTTCTTGCAGAGAATATTCTTCGATATATTAGAAATAATACAATTAAGTCACTTTTAGATATTGGTGCAGGTGATGGCGCGGTCTCTGTTCATTTAGCAAAAGAGGTGTCGCGTTATTTAGCGTTAGAAGAAAATAGAGAATCAGTTGAAAAACTTACGGTTCTTGGTCTTGATGTTGTTAATACTAGTTTTCCTGACGCAGTTCTACCTGAGTGTTTTGATATGGTTCTTTCCTCGCACTCAATACCTGAAGGAGATATTTTTTTATATGAATCATTCTTGACTAAGGCTTGGCATCTAGTTTGTGTAAAGGGGACACTACTTATTATAACTTTTAAAGGTTCAGATGATGATCCTGTTATTAGACTTGCGGAAAGTATTACAGGAAAGAAAGGAAGTGCAGATTTGCGTTACATGGAAATGATGCGGATATTAGGTACTTTTGGCCAGATTCGCGTAGAGAAAGTGAATAGTTACGTCACTACGCAAGAAGTAGATGATTTAAAAGAGCTTTTTGGCCATAGGTTTTGGCAAAACGATGCGGAAAAAAAAGAGCGAGACCTTCTGTTTAGACAGGTGATGGATCAGCATTTTAATGAGAATGGTTTATACAGTGTGCCGACACAACATTTGTTCATAAGTGTTAAAAAATAAGTGTATATTTCATTTAGGCTTTATACCGAGGTTGGACCTCGTGGAAAGAGAAAGGGCGACCTTGGCTATTGCCTAGGTCGCCCTGAATTTCTAAACGCCTGTCGTTACTGACGCATATACGTTACAATTTATAAATGGAAACATTCCCACAAGACAACACTGAGGCGGGTTTTGATCAACGCAGGGAGTTGGTGAAGAAAATTATAGATATGTATGTTCGTGCGGCAGAGCGATACCTAGATGAGGAAGATCCGCTGAGAGCTCGTATTATCAGTTATTACTCTGAACGTTCCGAAACTGAACAAGAGTTAATTGCTGTATTAGGAAAGAAAAGTGATGAAGGTCAGTCTGATTATGTACAGGATGTAGAAAATTTTACCGAGAACCCACAGTGGTTTGTAGAACGGATGGAGAAATTATATGAACTTCAAGACGTGCATAAACGTCGGAGAGAGTATATGTCAGAAGATCGTCTCGCTACAGATGAAGAATATTCACTGGGGGTATACTCAGACACCCTTGAGTCGCAGGTTAGGGATGCCGTTTTTTCTGCTTACAAAAAGGGATACATTACGTTTCAATCTGGATTTAAGGAAAAAACTGATAGGGATCAATTCATGGATTTTTACAATAAAAATATCTCTATTCCAGCGGATATGTTAACGTACCTTCAAGGTCTATCAATTGAGGTAAAAGTAGAACACTTTGATGATAGGACAACGATTGCCTTGCACCCAACGGGAGATGGCCCCATGAGACTTGCTCAGTGGAAAGAAGTTTGGGATGCTCTTATAGAAAGCTTACCACCAGCAGATTCAGAGATGGTTCCACACATGAAGCTGTACGAAGAACACCGTATTTTTCAAGAAAAACAAGATAGCTTTTTTCAGAATAAAGGTTATAGTACGTAGGTGAAAAATTACAGTTTGGGTATATTTATTACGACCGTAACGCTGATATTAGTCTTTGCCACATCTTTGTGGTGGGTGTATCTTATGGTGCGCGAAATAATTGTTGTTGTGAGAGAAGACATTTTTCAAGCTTTTGAACAGACAGTGTTTTTGACTATCGGTCTCTCTATCATATATGGTGCTGTTATTTACATACTCACTCGACTTGCACGATTGAAGCGTGAACAGACAACCGTACATCCGACACCAGCAGAACTCGATACCTTTTATCATTCACTATCTAGTAGGTCGGTACCACCCCTTACCATACTCATCCCCTCGTATAAAGAAGAGGCTCGCGTTATTGAAATGACTTTGCTTTCAGCTGCCCTTCAGGAATACCCAAATAAGAATATTGTATTACTTATTGACGATCCTGTTTCTTATAAAAATCCAAATGATCAGAAGATACTCAATGAGACTTTTATTCTTCCTAAAAAAATTGAAACAGAGTTGCGTGAGGTGCAGGCCGTAGTAGAAGGGCACTACGCTGCGTTTACTGAACGAATAGCTACAAAAAAATGGAATCCTCAAAGTGAGATTGATAGCTTGATACAGGCTTTTACCTACCAGAAAGAATGGTATGAAGCTAGACGTGTGTCTTTTAAGCCAACAAATAATACTGAACATTTTTTTGTTGATTTTAAATTTGCTGCGGGACGCGACCGTGTAAAGGGTATATGTGAGGAGTTGTACGCCCTGAGGGATAAATCAGAAATTATCACAAAAGACTTCATTGAAAAGTACTACAAGAAAGCAGCTTCTACATTCAATGTAAAGTTGTCGTTTTTCCAAAGAAAGCGTTACCAGAATCTTTCACATGAACCGAACAAGGCAATGAACTTAAATAGTTACATTGGTCTTATCGGAAAACAGTGGAAGGAAGTGCTTTTAGATGGAAAATACTTCCTTGAAGAAGTAAATAGTAACGCTGATTTTAGTATCGATAAGTGCGCATATCTCATTACACTTGATGCCGATAGTGTTTTGTCCGTTTCGTATGCACGTAGACTTGTGTATTTTATGGAACAGCCGGAGCACACGCGGGTCGCTGTAGTACAAACACCATACAACACATTCCGTAGTCCTTTTGTTGATCTTGAAAGAATTGCAGGTGCAACTACGGATATTCAACACAATGTACACCAAGGTTTTGAAACGTATCAGGCAAGTTTTTGGGTGGGGGCAAATGCTCTTATTCGTTTTTCTGCCCTTGATGATATTAAGGAAGTAGATAAAGAGAGAGGGTACACTATTTTTCGTTATGTACAGGACCGAACTGTTATAGAGGATACAGAATCATCGATTGATCTTGTGGCAAAAGGTTGGGAGATACATAATTATTTGGAGCAACTTGCATATAGTGCAACCCCTCCTGATTTTGGGAGTCTTATCATTCAAAGGCGACGCTGGGCGAATGGTGGAATTATCATATTCCCTAAGCTTGTGTCGTATTTGTTCTCAGGAAGTACACCTCTTAAGCGTAGACTCATTGAAACATTTGTACGGACACACTATTTACTCTCAACAGCATTTGTCAGTACCGGCGTTCTTTTGATGATTTTGTATCCTTTTGACGGAGAATTACATATTGGTCCGCTTGTCACCATTGCACTTCTTTATTTTGGGATGTACGGACTTGATCTAAAGCAGTTGGGGTATAACTACAGTGATCTATTTCGCGTATACGCTCTCAATTTACTCCTTATTCCGGTAAATGTTGCTGGTACACTTAAATCAGTTCAACAACTCATTACAAAGAAGAAGTTACCATTTGGACGAACCCCCAAGGTTGCTGGTCGCACAGCTGCTTCAGTAGGATTCATAGTCGCTGAATTTGGACTTACGGTCTATATGGCATTTGCCCTCTTTTTTGATATTTCAACAGGGCGTCTTGAACACGCAATATTTTCTGGTTTAAACATTATGTTCTTCATATATGCATGCGTATACTTAATTGGACTTCGTGCAGCGTATGAAGATCTTATCGCTGGTTTGAGAATTTCATTTAAATTTCGCAGTGTCGATCCAAGGATATAATTTTTTTTTAAAAGATTCAATGAGTGGTAATTAGTGATTGAGTGTCTCACATATAACTAATCGAAAATTTCAATTCCCAAGAAACACCATGAATGAAAGAACATTTGATTTGATTGTGATAGGGGGCGGTGCCTCCGGCCTTATGGCTACTGGGCGCGCAGCAGAACGAGGGCTGTCGGTGCTTCTCTTGGAGAAAAATAAAAGGCTTGGTGAAAAACTTCGCATCTCGGGCGGCGGGCGCTGTAACATTACGAACGCGGAGGAAGACCCGCGCGTGCTTCTTCGTGCATATGGAAAGGCCGAACAATTTCTCTACTCACTTTTTTCTCAGTTTGGAGTGAAAGATACATTCTCGTTTTTTGAGTCGCGTGGGTTGCCCCTCATGGTTGAAGCGCGTAAGCGTGCGTTCCCGAAAACTGAGAAAGCTTTGGATGTGCTTAACGTTCTTGAGGAATACGTGAAGAAGGGTAAGGTACTTATCCAGACAGAATCGGCGGTAACAAAGGTAAACATAGCAAACGGAGAAATAGTCAGCGTAGAGTCAGGCGCGGAAACGTATGTCGCGAAGAACTACATTTTTGCGACCGGGAGTGTTTCTCACCCAGAAACCGGCTCTACAGGAGATGGATTTAAGTGGCTTACGGAAGTTGGACACACCGTGCTTCCGCCGACTCCCACCATCGTGCCGATAGCGGTGAAGGATGAGTGGAGTAAAAAGCTTGCTGGCACCACGCTCGCAAACATGAAGATTAGTTTCTATGTTGAAGGTAAAAAAGCATTCTCAGAAACGGGAAGTATATTGTTTACACATTTTGGGGTTTCAGGTCCTCTCATTTTAAACTGCGCACACAGAATTGCAGACTTGCTTCACGAGGGGTTGGTGACTGCTGTAGTAGATATGTATCCGAAGGAGAATCTCGGTGAGATAGAGAAACGGGTGATTGCTGTTTTTGATGCGAATAAAAACAAGACATTTAAAAATATTGTAAAGGAATTTACTCCAGAAGGGATGCATCGGGGAATTCTTGCTCTCATTGAACCCTTGATGGATGTGATGAAGCAGGTGAATTTGGTAAGTAAAGAGGAACGTAAGCAGATTGTACAGTTGTGTAAGGCGCTTCCTCTCACTGTTACTGGTCTCATGGAGTTTGATAGGGCAGTGATTGCAGATGGTGGGGTAGCCCTAGAAGAGATAGATATGCGAACCATGCGTTCAAAGAAAGTGCCGAACCTGTATGTGACGGGCGATTTGCTCCACATCAACCGGCCGTCAGGAGGATTTTCTCTTCAGTTGTGTTGGTCCACTGGGTATGTAGCGGGGGAGCATGTGGGGGAGTAGAGATTAGAGATAAGAGATTTGAGATTAGAGATTAGAAAATAGGAAAAAGGTAGAGAGGAGAGATTAGAGACTAGAGATTAGAAAATAGAGGAAGAGAATAAAATAATGTATTTTGTGTATATTCTACAATGCAGTGATGGGTCTCTGTATACCGGCATCACCACAGATGTTGCGCGTCGTTTTGAAGAGCATAAAAAAGGAATCGGCAGTCGCTACACGAGCTCAAAGGAAGCAGTGAGTGTTGTATATACGGAACAGCTTCCTGACAGATCTTCCGCACTAAAACGCGAGTCAGAAATTAAAGGTTGGACGAGGAAGAAAAAGTTGGCATTCATTGGTGAGAATAGAGAATAGAGATTAGAGATTGGAGATTAGAAAATAGGAAAGAGGAAAAAGGAAAAAGGTAGAGATTGGAGATTAGATAAGAGATTAGAGATTAGAGAATAGATAAAGAGACTATGCTGGCTTAACCTTGCTAATTATTGATAAATGTGTTATTATAGTTTAAGGATTTTAGAGTAGCAAACAACACATTCACAATTCAAAATAGAAGGAGATTTACAGATGTACGACCCTTATGCTGAGTTCACCAAGCGCGTTCTATCGAACGGGCTTGAAGTCCATTTTGTATTCTTGGATCGTCCCTGGATCAAAATGGAAATCATCATTCACAGCGGTGGACGAGAAGACCCGGTAGTGATGCCAGGACTCGCCCACTTCGTGGAGCATGTCGTGAGTCAGAATATTCCCGATCGGGAGTTTGATCAAGCAAGGGAATTCTTTGAAACTTGTGGTGGTCGGGTTGAGTTTGGTAGTACAAACTACCTCTCGACTCGATACAAGTTCGGCGTTCCTGCTAAACCTGTTATTTTTCGTGAAGCTCTCGTAATTTTTGGATCAATGCTCCTCGGAGCTCGAATCGAGAAGAGCGTTGAGCGTGAACGCAAGGTAATCTTTCGCGAATTTAATGGAAGATACCCGTTCCTTGAAAAATTGGAGTGGGATATGGGCATTCGCAATGCGCTGTTTAAGGGACATCGTCTTGAAACATGGAATCGACCGCTTGGTCGGCCAGAGGGTTTTCTTTCAGCAACGAAAGCTGACCTTCAAGACTTCTACGACAAGCACTATGTTCCTGCGAACATCAGCTTGGTGATTATCGGCGGCCTTCCGATCGAAGAAGTGCTCACAGAGCTCGAAAAGAGTCCGTTCGGGATGCAAAAAAGTGGTATGAGGAATCCAATCCCTCAGCCGTTTAATCAAATTCCGATTCCTGAGGAACAGGCGAAGACTGTTAAGCTTTCCGATCACGTTAGCTTCAAAGTTGATCAGACGGGATACAAAGCGACATGGGCTTTCCCCGCTGATTTTAATCGACAGGCACGTAGGGTGTTTGACCAAATGCTTAACAAGATTCTGTTTGACGAGATTCGCAAGAAGCGCGGCCTCGCCTACATAATCGGCACCGACTGCACGGGCTTTCATGATGTGTATGAGTATGAGATTGGCGGAAGTATCAATCCTGACGCTACTACGTACATCGACGAGCTCGTTTGTAAGTGTATCTCGATGGTTCCATCAAGACGCGACCTGTTCCACCAGAAGCTTGAGTCGTGCAAGCAGAAGTGTCTCATGATTGATCTTTCGGGGTCAGATCTTGCCGATGAAGTAGCAGACGATCTGGTGTCGGATCATCGAATTGTTCCTATGCAGGAAGAGTGGGACGAGTTACACAAAGTCAGGCTTGAGCAGATGGCTGAAGCTACAGCTCTCCTCAGTCCTGAGCGACAATACACTTTCATCACTTGTCCTTGAAAGACGGTCGATGAAACAGAAACCGCTGAGTCTAAAAACTCAGCGGTCTTTTTTATGATTTATAAATATAAAATGAACGCGGAGGGGGTTTTTGTATTATGATAACAGGGTTACGTGTGCTATAAATAAGTCATATATGACTTACTCAAAAATTACTACATCATATGCTTTGCTTGTATTTTTCCTAGTTCCTTTTCTTGTCTCAGCACATCAGCCTCTTATTTCTGAAAGTACGTTTACACAAGTACCAGAACCCGAAATTTCAAAGGCGTATTATGGAGAACTTGCCGGTGAGCCAGATGTGTATGTGATTGAAGCGACCGAGCCATTTGATCTCTATGTTAATGTGCTGGTGCCAGATATTGCAGGACAGAAGAAAGATGTATCTGCGGTGGTTATTAAAGATAACGACACAGACAATCCGCTCACAGTACTGGATGGGTCTAATTTTGAATGGACACAGTTCTATGAGCCATTCGGAGCCGATACGTATTGGATGGGTCCGGAGTACAAAGCGCGCGCCGAAGCAGGGAAGTATGAGATACGTGTGTGGAGTAGCAACAATGATAGCAAGTACTCACTTGCTATTGGCGAGATAGAAGCTTTTGACTTTAAGGAGACTTTCAATGCACTGACACTCATTCCAGAACTCAAGAAAAACTTTTTTAACAAATCACCCGTTGGCTTTATCAAATCTCCATTTGGATGGGGACTGATTGTTGTCATGTATCTGTTGGCAGGAATTTTTGGGATGATGTACCGTGCGGTTTTGAAGAAAGTTGCTCAGCATTCACCTCGTGGCGCAACAAAGAATATCGTTACAGGTGACCGACTGTTCCGTGTCGTGATAGGGGTAGTGTTGCTCTTGTGGGCGATAAGCACAACTTGGAACCCTCTGCCTATCTTCATTTCCGGCTTTGCATTTTTTGAGAGTATTTTTTCATGGTGTGGTTTTTATGCAGCGATAGGGAGAAATACGTGCGATGTTTAGTGGCGACCGCGCACGACCGAGTGGTGAACGAGGAAGTACTGAGCGTAGCAACGCGAATGTAGAGATTAGAGACTAGAGATTGGAGATAGGAGATAGGAAAAAGGGTAGAGAACAGAGAATAGAGATAAGAGATTGGAGACTAGAGGAAGACCGCGAGGTCTTTTTTGTTGCACTATGACTACACGGTCAAGCATATTGTAATTATGACTTTATTAAGGTGTATTTTTAGGGTAAAATTGAGATACATCATATGACTACACATCAGGCTATAAAAGAAATACAAGAGAGATTTGATGTGAATGCTATTTTTGCATACAGAGTGTATTCTCTTGCGAATAAGGATAATTTATTTGATGATGTAGAAAAAATTATTGCCGAAAAACCAAAGCCGTTTGTGAAATGGGTTGGTGGAAAGAGACAACTACTTAGACAGTTTCGAAAGTTAAATTTGTATCCGCCTGAATTATTTAATGCGAGAATGGGTAGATATTTTGAGCCATTTGTTGGAGGTGGGGCAGTATTCTTTGATCTTCTTCCAGAGAAGGCATTCCTTTCTGATTTAAACTCTGAACTTGTAACTACTTATAATGTCATAAAGAATGATGTCGATGCTCTTATAATGTCACTCAAAAAATATAAATATGAGAAAAAATATTTTTTGAAGATTCGCGCAAAGAACCCGAAAAATCTCAGTGGTATAGAAATTGCTTCAAGATTTATATATCTCAACCGCACTGCATTTAACGGAATGTATAGAGTAAATAGTAGCGGGCAGTTCAATGTACCATTTGGTAAATATAACAACCCGCTCATTTGTGACGCTGAAAATCTTTATAAAGTCTCAAAAGCACTTAAAGGTGTAGAGATAAAACATCAAGACTACAAAGCGGTACTCAAGTATGCAAAGAAAGGTGACTTCGTATATTTCGATCCTCCATATTATCCAGTCAGTAAGACCGCCTCATTTACTGCATATAATGCAGATACTTTTCTCGACAAAGAGCAAATAGAGCTTCGAGATACTTTTATGGAGCTTTCTAAGCGAGATTGCTATGTTATGCTTTCTAATTCTGATACTCCATTCATCAATATGATTTATTCAGGTTTAAAAGGAATACGGATTAATAAGGTTGAGGCTGGAAGAGCTATTAATTCAAGGGGTACAGGAAGGGGGAAGATTACAGAAGTTCTTATAACAAATTACTAAATACAAAATTAGATGAAAAAAGAAAATTTAAATTTGTTGAACAATAAGGAAGTAATTAAGTGGTGTTATGAACCTATAACAGGTGTTTCTTTGGTTAACTCTAATAATGCTATTAAATTAAAAGAAGCTAATGATATTGAAAGAGATTGGGCACGTGCTGTGATAGGAGGGGAAGGCAATCAATGGACAACAATGCTTTGTCAGGATTTGGTTATGGAGGCGTTAATTAAACTAGGTAGGAAAAATGTTCACTCTACAACTTCAAAAAAAAGTTCTCTTAGAAATAAAAAATATGATCCTGACTTGGAATGTGATGAATATGTTTATGAGGTTAAAGGCAGAAGTTGGACTACTCCTGGAACTGCCGGAGAAAAGGTATTAGGTGTTCCGTTGAAATACGGTGAGGTGCCTAGACTTTATCATAAACCACTACAAATTATATTGGTTGGTTATCAAGAATATGAAGCAAAAGAAGGTTTCGCATTTGGTGACTTGCTCGATAAAAATAATCAAACACAGGAACTTCAAGAAAGTCTGGCTTTCTATAAGGAGCAAGGCATTGAATATGTAGGATTTACAGACATATTGAGAGAAATAGGATTTTCATATGGCTGTTGGGATGAATAAAAAAGAATTAAAACTCCATCCAGAAGAATTTGAATTAGAATGCACCACAGTCTGGGCTTTTCCTCGTCGTGGTAATTGGGCAACACATGCATCAGACTGGCGTGGTAATTGGTCACCCGAGGTAGCTCGTAATCTCATTTTGCGCTATTCAAAAGAGGGTGATGTTTTACTTGATTCAATGATAGGTGGAGGCACTACAGCAATTGAAGCAAAGATTTTAAATAGAAATATTATTTATTCTGATGTAAATAAAGATGCATTGGATCGCACGCAGAAGTCACTGGCATTCAAAGTAGATAATAAGTCGTGGCAGAGAGGTTTTAAGTGGGACTCTCGCAATTTATCAAAAATTAAGGATAAAACTATAGATTTTGTACTCACACATCCACCTTATGTCGATATTATCAAGTACAGTGATGGGAAATTGGTTGACGATCTATCGAACATTAGCGACATTGATGCTTTTTGCGATGAAATGGAAAAAGTTGCAAAAGAATTTTACAGAGTTCTAAAGCCTGGAAAATTTTGCGCTATTTTAATGGGGGATACGAGAAGGAAGAAAATGTATCAACCTCTCGCCTACAGGGTAATGGACCGTTTTCTTAAAGCGGGATTGCTTCTTAAAGAGGATATAATTAAGCGACAGTTTAATTGTAAGGCTACAGGATTCTGGGTTACCAAGTCCAAAGAGTCAAATTTTTTATTGATAATGCATGAGCATTTGTTTGTATTTCAGAAAATTAGATAGTTTTTATATTGACAAAAATTCTGATAGGAATATTATATTAAACATACCTAACTAATTGCCCATATGCATTAGTCGTCGGTAGAGTGAATGTTAATCAGCTACTCACTCTGCGATGTCTGTAGCTTTTGCTCAGAAAGGTGCCTAGAATTTTTCTGGTACTTCATCTAATTTATTGAAGAAAAGAAATGTTACTAGGTGCGTATGGACGCACTTTTTTAGTGCAAATTATTAATTGATAGTAAAGTAATATTATGAAAACAACTCTAATAAAGATGCCAATTGTATCTTATAGAAGGATTGAAAATCCTTTTGAGCAGGAAGGGAGAAAAATGTATGTAGCTGTTATTCAAGCTAAGAATTTATCAAGAGACCTTGATGAATGGAGAAAGATAAACCCTAGAGATCCATCTACAACATCAGGTGTGGCGAAAAAAATAACGAAATCATTTGAGGATGCACCTAAAAGTTTTTTCTTTAAAAATAGAGGAATTACATTATTGGTTGAAAGAGTATCTTTTGATAATGATTCAAAAGAGTTGTCACTCGAGTTATCTGATGAAGGTATACACGGTATGTTGGATGGAGGTCATACATATAAAATTATTACAAAAACAATAGATTCTTTGGATGAATTAGAAAAAAAAGATTTAGATGATGCTCATGTAAGGTTAGAAATTCTAGAGGGGTTTTCAGACCCTGAGGATGTGGTTGATATCGTTGAAGCTAGAAATACGTCCACACAAGTTAAAGATCAAAGTATTGAAGACTTATTAGGTCATTTCGATTCGATAAAAGAAATTTTAAAGAATGAAAAATATGCGGATCGTATAGCATATAAAGAAATTGAATTAACAGAAGATGGAAGCAAGAAAGACATTGATATAAAAGAAATACTATCTTATCTTGTATGTTTTGACGCCGAAGCTTTTGACAGCAAGAAGCATCCTATAATTGCTTACAGTGGGAAAGGTGCTGTTCTTACTCATGTTAAAGAGAATAGGGATAGACTTAAGAAATATCTTCCTCTCTTACCCCAAATTCTCAGATTAAGGGATGAAATATACAAAGAAATGCCAGAGACTTATAACAATGTTGCTGAAGGTAAATTTGGTTTGCTAACAGGAGTTGTGGCATTAAGAAATAAGAAAAAGGCAAATCCCATCGAGCTACCTTTTCTTGATTCAGAATCATTCTACTCAATTCCAGATGGATTCATCTATCCAGTGCTTGCCTCATTTAGAAATTTAGTTAATGTTGAAAATGCTAAGTGTTCTTGGAAAAGAGATCCTAGCAAGTTCTTTAGTGATGTCATTAAAGATGATTTAGTTCAAAGAATTGTAGATCAAGCAAAGACGTTTAGTAATCCAAATAAATTAGGTAAACACAAAGATACGTGGAGAAGTTGTTTCGATTCTGTTGCTATGGAAGTCCTTAAACTAAAGATATAATTTGTCTAATTTTTAAAAAAGTTTAAATCGATAGTTTAAATAAAAATAGCATCAGATGATGCTATTTTTATTTTGGATAGGTATAATGGAAGACATTTATTTCTCTCGTGACAAAGAATAGTCATTGTGCTAGTTTAACCACATAAGAAGCAAGCATGTCGTAGAAAGTATCGCGATAAGGCTTGCAAAAACACTAGCTCGTTGAAAAATACATAGAAAAGGAACACAGATTTAAAGACTGGCGAATGCCGTTCTTCCCGAACAACCAAAATTACCACTACTGACAGAAAAGAAAGGATTACAGACTATGAACAGAAAAGAACCATACAATATCCTTACTATTGGGGATAATATCAAGGTCATTGCGCTGACAGGCGGGCCGTGCGGTTTGAAGACCACGGGCCTCTCGCGACTCAAGCAAATGCTTGCGGATCGTGGTTACAAAGTTCTCATTTCACCTGAATCTGCCACAAAGCTCATTCTTGCGGGGATGATGCCGGGTGAACTTGGACCAGCTGAGTTTCAGGAGGAAATTCTTTTGGACTTGCTCGCACAGGAGGAACGGGTACTTTCTATTGCGACGAGATACCGGGACAAAGGCCACAAGGTTGTTGTTCTCTGTGATCGTGGCGCGATGGACGGTGAGGCGTATGTTGAGATTGATACGTACAGTGAAATGCTCAGTCGCCTTGGATTCACGAGAAAACAACTCTGCGATGAACGGTATCACGCGGTTATCCATATGCGTACGGCGGCGATAGGGGCTCTTGAGTTCTATACGCTCGCCAATAACAAGGCACGGACTGAAACTGAATGCCAAGCGCAAGTTCTTGATGAACGTACGCTCGGTGCGTGGACACGACACTCACATCCGCGGGTCATAGACAACAGTACGGATGCGGAAGGAAAACTTCACCGTTTGTTTGTTGAAGTATGCGGGATACTTGGTGATCCGGTTCCGTTAGAGCAAGAAGATAAGTTTCTGATTGGGCCGTTTAATCCATCCGTAATTCCGGTCAAATGGATTGAGAGTAAAATAGTCCAGGACTATTTGGTCTCACCGAAGACGGGGGAGGAGCATCGAGTACGGGCTCGGACTGATACTGAGGGAGGTGCGTCTTACTACTATACCGTCAAACGAAGTATAAGTCCGGGCGTTCGAGCTGAGGAGGAAAGAATGATCACACATCGTGAGTACGAGGCATTCCGGCGTTTGCGCGATCCTGAGAAGTACACCATCAAGAAACGGAGGATTTGTTTCTTTTGGAGAGAACAGTTTTTTGAAGTTGATCTCTTTGAAGAACCAATCTCAGGACTTGCCCTTATGGAGGTGGAGCGTACAGACCGTACCCCGAAGCTTGAGTTGCCACCTTTTGTCACCGTTAGACGAAACGTGACTGACGAGTTTGAGTACACGAATATTGGAATTGCAACGAATCGCAATTTAAGGAATCGTTAATGTCTGAGACGCACTCAGATAGAGCCAGAAGGAAACTTCTGGCTCTTTTTTATAGATTAGAGAACAGAGATTAGAGAGCTGAGAACAGAGATTTGAGATAAGAGATTTGAGATTGGAGACTAGGGATACATTTGAGGGAATAAAGAATGTAGGGGATAATAGGTGTATGTCAAAGAAAATAGTAGTGGCAGGTGGATGCTTCTGGGGACTTCAGGACTTGATGCGAAAGCAACCTGGGGTACTTGGTACTCAGGTTGGTTACACCGGTGGCAAGGTGATTAACCCAACGTATGAAAACCACGAGGGTCATGCTGAAGCGGTGGAGATTGAGTATGATGAGCGCAAAACCTCTTATAAAAATTTGCTTGATTTCTTTTTTCAGATTCATAACCCAACAACACTGAATCAACAGGGAAATGATATTGGCACCTCGTATCGGTCAGCAATTTTTTATGCAAATGAGGAGGAGCGAAGGGAGGCGGAGAGATTTATAGACATTGTGAATGCGTCTAAACGGTGGAAGGATCCTGTGGTTACTCGTTTGGAACCCTTGGAGAAATTTTATGTAGCAGAGGAGTACCACCAAGATTATCTCCAAAAAAATCCCGGTGGGTACACATGTCATGCTATCTACTTTGATAGTTATATAACTTGAGACTTCGGTTTGCGCAGGTGTTGAATTTAGACGGAAGTGATAGAATATAGATGAATCTATTAAGATTATCTATATAATATTTTTATGTCAGAAACACTACTCGTGTGGACGGTTTCAATACTACAGGTCTTGATTGCGCTAGGTTTGGTAAATGTATGGATTGTAAGGTCCGGTCGTGCGACAAAGTTTCGCGGTGCGGGGGCTCAGAATATGCGAGAGGAGTTTGCAGTATACGGTTTGCCAGGATGGTTTTTGTACGTTGTGGGATTTCTCAAACTTCTTATTGCAACGGTCATGGTGGTATCACTGTTTGTGTCGTATGTGCGGGATACTGTTGCGGTTCCCGCACTAGGAGTGTTGGTAATATTGATGCTTGGAGCGATCACGATGCATGTAAAAGTGAAAGATCCTTTTATAAAAATGCTCCCCGCTTTTTCAATGGTTACAGTAGCACTTCTCTCACTCTATTTATTAGTTGCGGTGCTGTAGGTTTATAAAGATAACATTATGAATACATACACGTGGTATCAAACATTAATTAAACCTTTTTGGGCACCACCGTCATGGCTCTTTGGTCCGGTATGGACAGTACTGTATGTGATTATTGCAGTGACTTTTGGAATGGTCTTTTATAGAGCATTTAAGAAACAGATTCCGTTGAGAGTTGCCATACCGTTTGCACTTAACCTTGTTTTTAATTTTGCGTTTACTCCAATTCAATTTGGATTACAGAATAACTTTCTTGCCACAATTGATATATTCCTGGTAGTCGGAACTCTAGTTTGGGCACTGTGTGCGGTGTGGCCGTATATGCGCTCTGTTGTATACGCAAATATTCCGTACTTACTCTGGGGTGTATTTGCGACAGTATTACAGGTGAGTATTACCGTGATGAATCTGTGAGGATTTCCCTTAGTAATAAAATGAAGTTGGTTGGTTGGACACTTGGTATACTGTTCGGTGTATTTGTATTTATATTTGGCGGATATGACGATAGTCCTGGTGCGCAAGGACTTGGGTTGCTGTTTGTAATTATCAGTGTGGTTAGAGTGGTTAAGATAGTAAAAGCAAAGAATAACATTGAAGAAATTATAAATAATTAACAAAAAATACTATGCAAAAAATTGTACCGAATCTATGGTTTAACGGTAATGCTGAAGAAGCCGCCGAGTACTATACTTCAGTGTTTCCTAATAGCAAAATAATTTCTACCACATATTATCCAAAGACTGCCGAAGAAGGTCTCGCTGATTTTCAGCTTGATATGGCAGGCAAGCCGCTGACGGTGGAGTTTGAACTTGAGGGTCAGCATTTTACCGCAATCAACGCCGGTCCAGAGTTTCAGTTTACCGAAGCGGTATCTTTTGCTATTTACTGTAAGAATCAGGAAGAAATTGACTACTACTGGGAGAGGCTTTCTGCGCACTCGGAAAATGAACAATGTGGTTGGTGCAAGGATAAGTTTGGTTTGAGTTGGCAGGTAGTGCCGGCGAACATGGACGAACTCATGAAAAAACCTCAGGCCTTCTCTATTATGATGCAACAGAAGAAAATTGTGATCGCTGATTACTCATAACACAACAATGTCACAAAATTCACCACAAAAGAAAAATCGGATCTACACAATGAGTTTCGCGCGTGTCTATCCACTGTATATTACGAAAGTGGAGAGGAAGGGGCGGACGAAAAAAGAGGTTGATGAAATTATTAAATGGCTTACTGGCTACAGTCAGAAAGAGCTCGGTGTGCAATTGAAGAAAGAGGTTAGTTTTGATACTTTTTTCAAAGAGGCGCCAAAATTGAACCCTGCACGCAAGATGATTACTGGCGTGGTGTGCGGTGTCCGGATAGAAGAAATAAAAGAGACACTGATGCGAGAAATTCGCTATTTGGATAAGCTGATTCACGAACTCGCGAAGGGGAGGGCGATGGAGAAGATTTTGCGAAGTGATTCTAAGTAATGAGTAGGCTAGATTATTTTTGATCGGACTCATACATGTCTGTGGTATTATTTACCTATGAAAAAAACACACAAGATTGGGTTGGTGGTACTACTTGGTATTGTTGTACTCCTTGTGTGGTACGGTATGAAGCAATCAGTTTCTGATATTGATGAAGAGGTTGATTTAATCATAGAGTCAGAAGAAACCGCTGAAACAGATTTGGTCCCACAGACAAACAATAATTCACCATTGCGAGAGGTTGAAATTGTAGAAGAATCTCCACAGATTAATTATGCATACTTATTTGAAAAGGGAAGTAGCGAGGAAAGTAATATTGTGGGGCATTTTGGAGAAGGGGCGTTTGGGTGGTATGTACCAAGTTGGCTTGTAGCAAACTGGGTTGATGTAACTCCTGAAGGAGGTCTGGGTCTTATTTTTGCACCAAAAGTTCGTCACGATAGTGAGCAGTTCTCAAATATAGTTATTGAAGTTGGGACAAGTACCGAAGCGTTTAATGCAATGACGCTCTATGATATGAATATTGCTAAAAGTGCACCTTCAGACATTGTTATTACGGAAGTGCTTTTGAATAAGCATGGAGCGAGTGATCTGCAGATAACCATGGAAACTAATACGTTGATATATCATATAGAAAAAAAAGTTTCTAATGATGTCCTGGATACATACTATATGGACGGGAATGGTAAGACATTGATCGTTTCATTTCGTGCTCGTGCTGATATTTTCCCTCAATTTTCAACTCGTATTCGCGACCTTGTTGGAGGTATTGGCGCGCTGGTTCCGCCACAGGGGTAAAAAGAATTCTCCAAATCCTGCCGAGGTCGGACCTCGGCAGAAATTTGAATAATGCAGATAGAAAATCTTGTTGACAAAGTAATATATTTTGTATAGTGTCAAGATAAATAAACTAGTTCTTAAACAATATAAGCGAAAGGATAAATCATGAACTTTGGAAGTATACCTGTTGTATGGGCTTCTGTTTTTATTTCGAGCAGAAAGACCACTTTTAGCACTTTCAGCAAAGAAGTGGTGGTTGAAGTCCCTCGGGCTGTTATTGCTGCTCTATTGGAGGCCTGCAATGGAAGTAGGATCCTGAGCGAAGTAATTGATATTTTGTCCCAGGATTGGGACCGGACATCAATCGAAGGGCTTATCGAGGAGTTGTTCAAAAAGCAAGTGATTGTTGATGGAAAAACACTCGAAGGTGAGTTCTGGAAAAATGTTACGAATCCGATGAGGTTTCCAACAAATATCAGCGATAAGAATGTGGCGCGTCTGGTATTCCATGCTACAGAAAGGCACCGAAAAGAAAAACCTGAGAAGGTTTACAGACCTTCAAAAAGTGATTTCTCTGAGATTGTTAGTCGTCGCAAATCCGTCCGTATTTTTTCTGGAGAGACCGTCGATTTTCAAATTGTCATTGATCTGCTTTGGAGTGCGTATGGGGAATGTTTGACAACTGACGGGCGACCTCATCGCTCTGTACCATCTGCTGGAGCACTTTATCCTCTAATCATTCATGTTTGCCTATTTGAAAAAACAGGCGATCTGGATCCGGGGGTATATCGAGTGCTTTACGATCAAGAAGGTTCTGTCGGCTTTAAGTATGTTTCAACTGATACATTGAGGTTTGCCAGGTCTTTCTTGAATCCTGTTAGTATCCAGAAAGGAATTCACGGAGTCATTGTCATTAGCGGATCATTCGCTGTGTCAAATCAAAAATACGGTAACCGAAGTATGCTGTACGTTCCCTTGGAGGCTGGGCACTCTGCTCAGAACGTTCTCCTAGAAGCTACCCGTCAAGGTGTTGCAACGCTAGAAATTGGAGGTTTTGTGGACGAGCTTGTTGCTCAGTCTATTGAACTTCCTGATGACTATCAACCGCTTACTCTCGTTGCTTTTGGTAAAGAGTCTGAACAAGTTGATTTGAAAAAACCTTCGACCTTGCAAGTTGATTGGGCTATCCCATCGGCCAAAGGGTATGCTCCTGGTTTTGCTATTGCATCGGCTCGCTTGTCAGAAAAACGAAGTTGGTCGCACGGCAGAGATCCTTCTCCTGAGTTGGCTTTTAAAAAAGCGATTTCTGAAACCAAGGAATGGACTTCTTGTGGATGTATTCCGGAGCTTACTTGTGCTACTTATCGTGAGTTAGATAATGTTATTGATCCTCGAGAAATCATTCGATTTCACAAGAGTCAGTACAGGATCAAGGGGTTTCCGTTTGCGCAGTTTAATAAGAATATAAGGTACAACTGGACAAAAGGATTTGACATGAGTGGAAATGAATTTTATATTCTTGCCGATCATGTTTATTTCCCATATTTTCCAGAAACGCCTTACTATTGTTTTTCAAACTCATCGGGATGCGCTGCGCACCCTGATAAGCAGATGGCAATTAAGACTGGAACTCTTGAATTAATCGAACGGGATGCATTTATCAACTCGTATTTCTGCAGACTTGATATGCCAGTAGTTTCAGAAGATACTCTACCGGATGATATTCAAAAGCGTATCTATGAGCTAAGGGAAGTCGGGTTTGAAGTGTGGGTTGTTGATCATTCGCTCGATTTGGCACCTGTGGTATTTGTCATGGCTCAAAGTGAAAAGCATACTTTTACCACCTGTGCATCTTGCTCCAGTTTTGATGTTGAGCATGCTGTCAGTCATTCGCTCATGGAAGTAGAGGCATCCATTCTTCATCGTCTGCAACATGGCGTGTCCGATAAGATCCGTCCAGATAAGGTCATTTGGCCTAACGATCACGGTCGTCTTTACGGCCAAAAACAATACTTCCGCCGTGCGGATTTCTTGGTTGCAAGCCAAAGGTCTGTACCGTTCCAAGAGATAGGGGGCAACGCTCCTAAAACTTGGGACAATCTCCTTGGTTGTTTCGAGGGTAAGGGTTGGAAACATTTAGTTGTTCCTCTCGAGCTCTCTGATGACTATGGAGGAAACGGTGATCTCAGTATTGTCAGAGTGATCGTTCCTGGCACCATACAGATGACCTTTGGCAATCGTCAGGAACCTGCTGGAATGAAGCGTCTGTATGAAATCGCCGAGAGGTTCGGACGAGGTAAATTGACTTACAGTCAGCTAACTAAGTTCCCGCATCCTTTTGAGTGATACCAAGACGGAAGGCTAAAAACTTTCCGTCTTTTTTTTATTTTGCTAGTATAAAGTAATGAATAAAGGTTTGTCACAAATTGAATTTTATTTTCCAAGCGGAGAATTTAATGACAAAAATGAAATAGGGGACTCAATCGTCTCTCTAATGAAAGAAAATGGAAGTATTGATTATTCTGGCTATGCAGATGTCGATTTGTTAAAGCAGGGTTTATTGGACCACATTGGAAACGGAAGTGTTGAGCAATATAAAGAAATCTCTGAGGAGCAGAGGTTGGAAATAGAAAAAACTATTTCAGAAACCATTGATAAGTGTAATGAAAAATTATCTGTTCCAACTAAGAATTTTATTTTTGTTCATCCCTACCTTACCACCGAAGATGACAAGGTTTTTGACGGCGTAATGGCTGTGGCAGTTTACAGCTGTGTTTTTCATTTGTTTATAAATTTAGATCAATACTCAAAAAAATCTATCGAAAATACCGTTGCTCACGAACTGAATCATACAATCTACTACTACTATCATTATGATGATTTCAATAACTATACACTTTTAGATGAAATATTATTAGAAGGTTTGGCAGAAAATTTTAGAGAACAGTATTTTGATGCTGAAGTTAGCAAGTGGGCTGGTGCATTAAATAAAGATGAGGCATTTAAAGTATTAAAGGAATCAGAAGGTATTCTTGAATCCAGAGACAAGAAAGTTATTGGTGAATTTCTGTTTGGAAACGATAGGTATAAAAGATGGACAGGCTACTCAGTTGGGTATTGGTTGGTTAAAGAATTTTTAAAAAATAATATCAATGTACCTTGGACTGAAATAATGAAGATGGATTCACAAAGATTTTTAGTAGCTGTTAACAAATAAAAAGACGTAGTGACAACTGACTGGTCACTACGTCCTATAAAGGAAGCATCATTTGCTCCCGCACTTGCCGTTGCCGCCGCCACCAGAACTGCACTGTTCCTGACACACAACTGTGCCAGGAAGAGGCTTGTCTTTGGCAGTGACTTTCCAAGAGAACTTTTTAGGATTCTTCATGGTTGTCTCCTTTCCAATAGTTAAGGTTTCACCGTCAACTGTGTAAAGTAAATCTTTACACCTAATCAAAATATAAGCATTACAGGTCAGTATGTCAACATTACGAAATGATTCAATATCTTGGAATTTACACAATAATTTCATAAGGTATGCTAATTGCATATACTAAAATAAAAGATTGGTTGTAATAATCCTGCCGAGGTCCGACCTCGGCAGAAATTAGCGTTGGTATTTCTAAGTAAATGAGAGATTGACTAATGCTTAATTTCATTATATTGTTTTCGTAGTTAAAATGCAGTAAATCAGATACGAAAGGAAAAATGAATGAATGACACGACGTGGTACATTCACCCCGGTGGGTGCGTAACGACCAATCGCCTTCTCGCGGAACGTCTTCCGCAAGAAGATGCCTGTCCACAGAAGCTCTGTGCTGATGGTGTTCTGCGGGACCTTTGGAAGTGCGACCATGCGGTGGTTACTGAATTCACTCGCGCTCGGAAACAACTCTCCCTTAATTTCAAAGTGTTTGTGCAGGAGGGGCAGGGGCCGGTGCGCCTGTGGAAGTTTGAAGAGAAGAAGCAAGCAACGAAGGTGTGACATTCGTTGTTTGAAAACACAACACGCGGACCGTAGGTCCGCGTGTTTTTCTTGTATGCAGTAGGTGAAGTATAATAAAAATATAGAAATAACAATGCGCGAGCTAGTTTAGAAGACATATTCAATGAAAAAGAAGCATACACAGAAGAATATTGTTATTTACCAAGCAAAGAACGGAGCGATTGAACTTCGGGGTGATTTTGGGCATGAGACAGTATGGGCGACCCAGGCTCAAATAGCGAATGCTTTTGAGACAAACCGTTCTGTAGTCACAAAGCATATTAGAAACATTTTGAATGATAAGGAACTTGATGCGAAATCAGTATGTGCAAAATTTGCACATACTGCCGAGGACGGTAAAACCTACCAAGTTCAATTCTATAATCTCGATGTTATTTTGGCTGTGGGTTATAGAACTAATTCAAAACGTGCCATTGAATTTCGTAAATGGGCAACAAAGACGCTTCGGGAATATATTACAAAGGGCTACGTAATCAATCGTAAGCAGATTCAGAAGAATCATAAAGAATTTCTGAAAACCGTTGAATCAATTCAACAGTTGTTGCCGGAACATATCGCCCTTGATCCGAAATCAATACTTGAACTTATCAAGGAATTTTCAAGTACATGGGTATCACTTGATGCATACGATAAGGAGTCTTTGAAGCCCGTTGGCGTTACGAAGAAATCAGTTGCAATTAGCGGTATTGAATTACGTGAGGTAATTGCTAACTTGAGAGCGGAATTGATGAGAAAGGGGGAGGCAGGAGAAATTTTTGCACAAGAAAGAAATGCGGGGAGTATAGAGGGAATTATTGGAAACGTAATGCAGTCATTTGGGGATAAACCAGTATACGAAACAGTTGAGGAGAAAGCAGCACACCTTCTTTATTTTATGGTTAAAAATCATCCGTTTATTGATGGTAATAAGCGCTCCGGGGCGTTTGCTTTTGTCTGGTTCCTACGGAAACAGCGTGTAAAGGGAAGAAGTAACATTAACCCAAGCGCACTCACGGCACTGACACTTCTTATTGCTGAGAGTGATTCTAAAAAGATGGGGCAGATGGTTGCGTTAGTGACACAGATGTTGAAGAAGTAATATACTTACTTATATATGGAAGAAAAAGACCTATTAGAGAAAATTGAGCGTATGGTACAGGAGATTCATGATAAGGCTGGTAATTATACACAACCAGTTCTCCGTAGATATCCTCTGTTGTTTACCTTTTTGGTTACCTTTGGCGTGGCTGCTGTTTTGTATGGTTTTGAGTTGTGGGCAAATAAAATAGCCCTCTTTAATGACCACCCACTTGTTCTTATGTTGATTGGGGTACTAGTTCTTATATTTACCGGCACTCTCTATAAAACGCTAAGAAAGGTTGATTAGGGGGGTAAGAATTCAAGTGAAAGGAATCAAGAGACTTTTCTTTTGAAGTGGTTTTTGCATACATAGTATGTGTGTACATATGCACACTTGACCTCCATACCCCCTGGGGGGTATACTTGGTTTATGACATACATAGATGAAAAAAATAAAGCGCGGGTAATACGTCGTCTCAAGTTACTTGAGGGACAAGTGCGAGGTCTTCAGCGAATGGTAGAGAAAGATACCTACTGTATAGATGTGATCACTCAAACATCGGCAGTTAAGCAGGGGTTATCTAATGTTGAAGATTTGCTTCTGGAGAATCACCTCGATCACTGCGTTCATCATCAGATGAAAACGGGGCAGACCGCAAAAGCAAAAAAAGAGATTATTACTGTGTATAAGTTAAAAAGAAAATAATATGCACACAGAAAATTATCGGGTTAAGGGAATGCACTGTGCCTCATGTTCTTCGGTAATTGAGAAAACGCTTAAGAAAGTTGATGGGGTGCATTCAGTACAGGTGAACTATGGTACTGAGAAAGCAAAAGTTTCTTTTGACTCATCAAAAGTAAACCCCCATGACTTGTCAAAGCACACTGAACCCCTTGGGTACACGCTTGAAGCAGAAGCGAGTGCTCAGGAGATGAACATGACAGCGGATGAACATGCTGCGCACACCGGCGTGAATCAGACAAAAAAAGAGAAGTTGGCAGAAGTGGCTGATATGCGTACCAAAGCATTTACCGCACTCCCCATAGCGCTGTTCGCAGCGTTTGTGATGGGATGGGATATGTTGGCAGAGTATAGTATTGCACCAATGATGGGTGAGACGCTTAAGAATTTTTTCCACCACGTGCTTCCAATACTCGCAACATATGTTTTATTTGTGGTGGGTAAGCCATACTTGTGGGGAGTGTATCGATTTTTCCGTTTTGGTAAAGCAAATATGGATACGCTGATAGGTATCGGTACCACCGCTGCTTTTCTGTACAGTTTTGCGGTAAGCGCGTTTGAAGAAGTACTCCGGCCTTTTATTAATGTGGACTACCAATATTACGACGTAACCATTGTAGTGATTGCATTCATTGCTCTGGGTAAATATTTAGAGGCGCGCTCAAAGGTCAAAACAGGGGACGCTATTGAAAAATTGCTCACACTGCAAGCAAAGTCAGCTTTGGTTATTCGTGAAGGAAAGGAAGTTGAAATTTCTGTTAATGAAGTGGTGCGCGGGGATTTGATTATCGTAAAGCCAGGTGGAAAGATTCCTATAGATGGAGTGATTACCGAAGGAGAGTCTTTTGTTGATGAGTCTATGGTTA
Organism: uncultured Candidatus Saccharibacteria bacterium; assembly: GCA_964436015.1. Classification (GTDB taxonomy): domain Bacteria; phylum Patescibacteriota; class Minisyncoccia; order Phycocordibacterales; genus JBBDJV01. The sequence goes on from CAYTAR010000003.1 coordinate 25,063, forward strand.
CGGGCGAGCCAATGCCAGTGCAGAAAAAGGTTGGCGATCCTGTTGTTTCTGGAACACTCAATACACATGGTTCATTTATCTGTCGAGCGGAAAAGGTTGGTTCAGAAACACTCCTTGCGCACATTATACATATGGTTGAGGAGGCCCAGGGGAGTAAAGCGCCGATACAGGCGCTCGCCGATAAAATTTCGGCAGTATTCGTTCCTGCTGTGTTGGTAATTGCGTTTCTTTCCCTTGGTACCTGGCTCATTGTTGGTTCACAGTATATAGGTTTTTCTCAAGCACTTTCGTTCGGTCTCGTATCATTTGTAGGAGTGCTCGTGATTGCGTGCCCGTGCGCACTTGGACTTGCGACACCAACTGCAATTATTGTCGGTGTAGGTAAAGGGGCACGGGAAGGGATACTTATTAAAGATGCAGAAACACTTGAAAAACTTCATAAGGTGAATACGGTTGTAGTAGATAAGACGGGGACGATAACCAAGGGTAAGCCAACGCTCGTTGATATTGAGAATATATCAAGTGTGACTGATACCGATCTTGTGAGTATTCTCGCCACACTTGAACGGAAGTCAGAACATCCAATAGCACACGCAATCGTAGCGTACGCACAGGAGAAGAATGTTTTATTATCAGAAATCTCTGGGTTTGAAGGGCTGCAAGGTAAAGGGGTCACAGGTACTATTAAGGGAATAGAATATTTTGCAGGTAACGTAACTTTGGCGACCGATCTCGGGCTTTCGTTTGATACGCAGAAGCTACACGAATATACTTCTCAAGGGAAAACACCAATTTTACTCATGACAAGAGAGCGTGTTCTTGGATTATTTTCAGTGTCAGATGAAATAAAAGCCGAATCAAAACAAGCGGTCGCTGATCTACATAAGCACGGTATTAAAGTGGTAATGCTCACCGGGGATGACGAAAAGGCTGCGCAGTATATTGCAAAACTTGTTGGTATTGATGAAGTGATTGCGCATGTGTTACCGCAGGATAAACGTGCAAAGATTATAGAGCTTCAAACACAAGGTCGCGTTGTAGCTATGGCGGGGGACGGGGTAAACGATGCACCTGCTCTTGCACAGGCGGATGTGGGAATTGCGATGGGGACCGGAACAGATGTGGCGATTGAATCTGCAGGGATTACTCTTTTGGGAGGCGATATCTCAAAACTGGTGAAGGCAATTAAACTCTCAAAGATAACCATGCGAGGGATTAAACAAAATTTGTTTTGGGCATTCATATACAATGTTGTTGGTATTCCACTTGCAGCAGGCGTATTCTACCCACTGTTTGGATGGTTACTGAATCCAGTGTTTGCAGGTTTTGCAATGGCAATGTCTTCGGTATCGGTGGTATCAAACTCACTTCGTATAAAGGCTAAAAAATTATAATCATATGAAAACATATACATTGTACGTATCAGGAACTCATTGTCCCTCATGTAAGATTTTTATTGAGGATACTTTGAACGAAGAATCTGGTATTGAGCAGACAACAGTTGACTTACAAAAGGAAACGGTCTCTTTTAACACTACGCTTGAAGAGAGTCCGCAGGTACTTGCTCATATGTTGACCGAGAAGATAAAGCACAATGGGTATGTGCTTTCAGTTGAGCAAAAAGCACCGGAGAGAGGTGATGGAGCGGTCATATGGCAAGCCTTGCCAGTTGGTCTCATATTTCTTGCTCTGTTCTTTTTCCTACAAAAATCAGGTATTCTCAATTTCGGACTTGGTGGACAAATGACATTGGTAACTAGTTTTATTATCGGTCTCGTTGCTTCTGTTTCAAGCTGTCTCGCACTCGTAGGAGGTCTCGTGCTCTCGCTTTCTGCAAAAGTATCACAAGATGAAATAAGTGACACCAGAACGTTCACTCTCTTCCATGTAGGGAGAATCGTGAGTTTTGCGGTATTGGGAGGCGCACTTGGGGCGATAGGGGGTGCGATTGGTATCAATTTTACACTCACTGCAGTATTGGGGATTATTGCTTCTGTGGTGATGTTGTTGCTCGGGTTGAATCTTGTTGGAGTTTTTACGAAAAATACGGTGTTTATACCAGCAGGACTATTCAATTTTTTCAAGAGGATTGAACACACAACCTTCACTCCACTCATTCTTGGATTCGCGACATTCTTTCTGCCTTGTGGCTTCACGCAGTCAATGCAAGTTGTTGCATTGAGTAGTGGATCTTTCTTCTCAGGAATGCTTATTATGTTGACTTTCGCACTGGGGACACTTCCAATGCTCCTCTTGCTTTCTTTCGGTTCAGCATCTTTTGCTCATTCAAAGTATGCATCACTGTTCTTTAAGTCAGCGGGAGTGGTTGTGATAGGTCTTGGGCTGTTTTCACTCCTTGCTGGTCTTGCTGGTTTGGGAATTATCAGTCCGTTATTTAGTATATAATTACAGGTATGAATAAAATTCCATTAGTAATTCTTACACTCGGATTAGTGATAGGTATTGGTATTATTTTCATGAATGGTCCAGGGGAAAATTCTGAAAGTGTATCTGGTGAGCCGGGGCAAAATATTGAAATACGGGATGGGGTTCAGTATGTAACCATTGTTGCTAGGGGTGGATACTCACCACGTACTACTCAGATCCAAGGAGGATTTCCAACTAAACTTATCGTGAAGACCGATGGCACGTACGACTGTTCAGCAGCGCTTGTTATTCGCTCGCTCGGTTTTCAGAAAATATTATCACCGGAAGGAGAAGAGATTATAGATGCGGGTATACCTAAATCAGGAGAGAAAATACAGGGAGTGTGCGGAATGGGAATGTACAGTTTTCAAATAGACGTAAGTTAGTTTTACGGTCGTATGTTGCGTGCAATCTTGTATCAAACGCAGTACAATAGGGGTATTAGTAACTAGTCAGTATCCTTTATGAGTATATTTCCACTGCTCGGCATTGCGCTCTTTATTCTTATTATCAGCATCCGACAAATTAACCAGTATGAGCGGGGATTGCGTTTTACTTTTGGAAAACTGACCGCGGTGATGGAGCCTGGGTGGAGGATTGTACTTCCCATTATCCAAGGATATCAAAAAGTTGATATTCGTGTGAAAGCGGTTGATGTGCCTGATCAGAATGCAATAACACGTGATAACGTTTCGGTGCGGGTGAATGCGGTGATTTATTATCGAGTGAGTGACGCGGCAAAAGCGGTGGTGGAGGTTGAAGATTTCAGACATGCTATCTCACAGTATGCTCAAACTACGATGCGAAATATTGTCGGCGAGGTAACGCTCGACGAGCTCCTCTCAAGCAGGGATAAGATTGCAGAGCGGATTCGCGAGATTGTTGATAAGGAAACAGATGCGTGGGGGTTACAGGTGAACAATGTTGAACTGAAAGATGTAAGTTTACCTCCGGAAATGGAGAGAACTATCGGAAAGCAGGCCGAAGCAGAACGAGAGAAGCGCGCAGTAATTATCAATTCAGAAGGGGAACTTGCAGCGTCCGAGAACATCGCAAAGGCGGCACACATGCTCTCATCAACTCCTGGTGCACTTCATCTCCGCACACTACAATCGGTGAACGATATGTCATCAGACCAGTCAAATACCGTTGTATTTATGATACCTACTGAAGCACTTCGCGCACTGGAAGGGTTTATCAAAAAGTAAGACAAAAACAAACCGACGAAAGTCGGTTTTTTTGTAGTATGATTATCAGATGCAACAGGTCATAGTCTTGAATGATACTCGAGTAGAATACACCGTGCGCAACCGCAAGACGCGGAGTGTGCGTCTCGCGGTTGCGCGAGGTGGCGTGGTTACCGTTACGGCCCCACGCTTGTTTCCTTTGTGGTTGATTGAGAAGTTTATAATACGGAAAAGTGCATGGTTGCTCTCAAAAATTGACCATTTTAAACAGTACAAACCAGCTTTGTCTAGAGAAAATCAAAGGGCAGAATTTTTAGCACACAAAGAGCGTGCACGTGCGCTCGTGGAGAGTCGGGTAGAAAAGTGGAATGAATTTTACCAGTTTACATTTAATAAAATTACTATTAAAAAACAAAGAGCACGGTGGGGGAGTTGTTCTGAGAAAGGTAATTTAAATTTCAATTATAAAATTGTTTTTCTACCTGATTATTTGGTGGACTATATTGTCGTGCATGAGCTGTGTCACTTGGGAGAAATGAATCATTCAAAAGATTTTTGGGCGCTTGTTGCTCGCACCTTGCCCGAGTACCGTCGGCTACGTACCGAGCTTTCTCGTTTGCATACGGTGTAATTCTCTGTTGCACACTTCACTCCAAGGGGTCCCCTTGGAGTGAAGATGAGTTCGTGTTTTTTGACAAACTACAGGAATAGTAGTATTATATTTTTTGAATTTTGTTCCAACTAAAAGTAAAAATCAACAAAGGAGAACATGCAATGAATACGGTACGGCCGGTCGTGTACGCAGAAAATATATTTCCGGGACTTGATGACGTTGACTTACGGGAAGATTGGTCACATACGTGCAAAGTGTTAACTGGTGAAGAGAATGTCATTGGTACGCTTGAGCCATCCATGCAGAGAATGTGGGTGTTTCGATACCAACATTTTTTAGTACTTGAGGAGATGGCACAGCAAATGATTGATGTGCTGAATCTCCTTTCGGGAAGTGATGGAAATTCTATGACACACGCTGAATTTCAACCCTTCTTTCAAAAGTTAACTCGCTTGGCGGAGTCGCTTCGGTTGCCGTTTGAGAAGTTTGAAGCGGTGAATATGGAGTTCGTGCGACGGATACGGGAGTGCTTTGAGCGGGAGCATTCTGGCTACCTTGGGATACGGACTGGGTTTCTGGTTATCACGCGGGAGAACGATTTACGGAAGGATTCTGCGCACCCTCTGGATGAACTTTTTGAACTCCTATTTGCATTTTTGTCTGAGACGATGAATGGCGATTTGCGTTTCTTTGAGTCTTTGTTTGATTTGTGCAAAACTTTGGATGCGGTTACCAATTTGGGTGTGGATGCGAATAAACACACCTCCCTTGCTGAATAGCATTGTACACCCCTCGCGTATGCGAGGGGTTTTTTATTGTGTTACGTAGGTACGTGGTATACTTTTTTTATGGCAGAAAAACGACTGCGCTCAATCACTGAAATTGATTTTTCTGTTCGGGGTTCGGTGTATCCGTCTCCTGAAGATTGGCGCGACCATGTTATCTATTTTTTACTTGTTGACCGTTTTGATAATGGAAAGCGGTCGCCTATATATAATGGAGTACGTGCAACTGGTCAGATTGATCCTCGTAAGGGAGATATCATCCACGGTGGTACTATTAAAGGCATAAAGCGAAGACTTACGTATTTAAAGAATTTAGGCATAACGACACTTTGGTTGAGTCCGATAATAAAAAATCGTGTTGACGGTAATTCAATTCATGGCTACGCGATACAGGATTTTCTTTCTGTTGACCCGCATTTTGGGACACTTGCGGATTTTAAAAAACTGGTGAGTAGTGCGCACGAGCTTGGTATTCGAATTGTTCTTGATATTGTGATCAATCATACGGGAGATAACTGGGCGTACGAGAATGATTCTAAGCCTCTTTTTGATAAAAGTGGAACACGGTTTCCGTTTGGTTTCTGGAGATCAAAGAGTGAGCAAGAAGCATTTGGTCCTGACGATGCGGTTTGGCCGATTGAACTACAAAGTCCTGAATGTTATACCAGGCGAGGCGCGATTACTGACTGGAATGACGATGAGCAAGCGCGACGAGGTGATTTTTTTGGATTGAAGGACCTTGATTTGAGTAACCAGTCGGTACTTGAGACCATGATCGCAGTGTATAAATACTGGATTGTAGAGACTGATATTGATGGATACAGAATTGATACGGTGAAGCACATTGATACTGAATCTGCGGTTACTTTCTTCAATGCAATAAAGGAATTTGCTGAGAGTATTGGAAAAAGGAATTTTTTGCTTTTCGGAGAGATTGTTGCAGATGATTCGGTGATTGCGACATATGTCGGGTTGCAGAATCCAAATGGTAACCACCTCAAGGCGCTTGATGCCTCGCTTGATTTTCCTCTTTACTTCGTACTTGAAGACGTGTTAAAAGAGCGTTCCCCCATGTCGCTTCTTCGTGATCGGCATGATCGGGCACTTTCAGTCTACCAGCATGCAAATGACGGAGGGTGTTTGATAACTTTTTTGGACAACCACGATCAAATTGCACGACCATTTTACCGTTTTCTCCATGGAGTGAACGATCCACTGCTTGCAGTGATTGGGGTTGGGTATTTACTTACCGCTCCTGGCATTCCCGCAGTCTACTACGGCACTGAACAGGGGTTTGATGGAGGAGGAGTGGGTCCGTACAGTGATAATTATATTCGTGAGTGTATGTTCGGTGGGGTATGGGGAGCATTCGGAACTACAGGAATGCATTTTTTTGATACGAAGAATTACATATACCGTATGATTGCAAAGATTGCGGGAATTCGTGCGAGAGAGGCGGCATTGCGGTACGGGCGGTGTTACTTCCGGGACGTATCGCTCGACGGGAATGTATTTTGGTATCCGGAACGCGAAGCCGGCCTGTTTGCGTTTTCTCGCATGCATGACAATGATGAGATACTTGTCGTATTCAATTTTCACGAGCACGTTGAGACGAACATGATTACACTTGATAAAGCAGTGACTCCTCCTGGAACGCTTATGGTTGACCTCCTTAATAAGAAGCATACCCACCTTACCTTTCTTCAAGGTGAGCGTTCGGTGATACAAGTAACACTACCTCCGCGGAGTATGGCAATATATAAACGCGTATAAAAAAAGTGTAGTTACGAAGTCTGTTTTTGAGCGTATACTACCATATATGAACATAAAAACATTTTTTGTCGGACGAGCAATTGGGTTATTACTAGTACTCTCACTTTTGGGAATTATTGTGGGCTTTTTTGCTTTAAATAATTACATATACGATAAGAAACAACCAACCGCGACGGGAGATTATAAAGATACTGAATATGTTATTGAAAATAGGCGTGTTACGCTTGCAGGAAATGTAAAACATTTTGGCAATGAGCTTTTTACTGATTTGAATAATGATGGGCGGGATGATGTGGTGTTCTTGATCACGGAGGAAACAGGGGGAAGTGGTACATTCTTTTATGTTGTGGCCGCACTTCAAACCGAGGGTGGGTATGTGGGATCACAAGCATATTTTCTCGGAGACCGCATTGCGCCACAAAATATAAACAAAGGAAATGGAAAGATTATTGTCGTAAATTATGCAGTCCGTGCGCCGAATGAAAGCTTCACCACACCTCCTTCTATTGGTAAAAGTGAGTGGTTGATTCTTGACCCAACAAGCCTTCAGTTTGGTATTGTTGATAAAGATTTTACCGGGGAGGCTGATCCGTCTCGTATGACACTTGGCATGAAGACGTGGAATTGGGTCTATGCGTTGTACAACGACGGGCGCGAAGTTCGTCCAAGTAAAGAGGGAGTATTTACACTTACGTTTAATGCTGATGGAACATTTTCAGCTTCTACCGATTGTAATGGTATAGGAGGAGAGTATAGCACTACGGATGGGCGAATAGAGTTTTCAAATATGATGTCTACGTTGATGTACTGTGAAGGTTCGCAAGAGAATGAAATACGGTCTATTCTTGAGAATTCGGCGACTTTTCATTTCACCTCAAAAGGAGAATTGGTACTTGGTATTAAATACGATAGCGGATCTGCAATTTTCAGGTAAGCTTTCACAAAAACGGACACCTTAGGGGTGTCCGTGTGCAACTTCAGTTACGTTCAGGAGCGAAAGCTCTCTCAAGAAATGTGGGCATTTTGCATGCTTTTCTATTTGAGACCTTGATGCGCTGTATTGGAAGGAATGTCCAATCAGGGGGATTAATCCAAGCACCAAGCAGGGATATGGTGATATCAATTTCTCCTGAATATAAGGGAGACGTCTCTTCCTTCAAAGACCGTGATGCAAGGATGAGTCGCATGCTATCAATGACTGCGTGAGTTGAGCGGGTAGCAGTGTCGCTGTACGAGACAATATCTCCGGAGATTTGGTATTCTTTTGGGGAGAGGTCCACCTTGATATTTCCAGAGTTTAAAATAGGACTGTTTGTGTAGGTGAAGAGGTGAACCAGGTGTTGAATCATCTCCTCAAACTGATCCTTTTTTCCCGGTGCGCTGATCTTCACATTAACGTTGGTTTTCTTAGAGGCCACCCACTGTTGTTGAAGTAGGGATGGTTCTTCAAATGAGAGCTCATGGATAAGAAATAGGTTGTTCATGTCTATCGGATAACATAAAATATTCTCTTAAAGATGTCAATTTCATCTATCTGGCACATTTTTGATATTCTCTGCTATAATAAAATTAAGTTTACTATGTAATATATCAGTATAATGAAAAAAATAATTACTTTCGTAAGTATATTTGTTTTTCTGTTAGCGTTCATTCCACACAATTCTGCAACGGCGGTGTACTATCTTGAAATTGAAGGAGTGAAAGGAGAATCAACTGAAACAAGTAGTGCAGACGCATCAGTAAAGATGGAGTCAAAAACAACTGCGAGTCCTACCCGGGCAACGAGCGAAACAAGCGCGTCGGGAGACGTGGTGGTGTGTACTATGGATGCGAAAATGTGTCCTGACGGTTCATACGTTGGCCGTGTTGCTCCTGCGTGCGAATTTGCAGCGTGTCCATCTACATCAGGAGATAGAGATGTTTCTACGGATGATGATGAAGCGAGTGCAGGTGGCTACATAAAAATAGGTGATATAAAAGGAGAGAGCGAGGAGGAGGCAAGGAAAAAAGGAAATGTAGAATATGGATGGAAGGTTGAAGAGGGAGAGAAACTTGAAGACACCGGTGTTGAACCAGACGAGATAGATATTGCAGATGATACTCAACCTACTACACCTGATTTCAGTATTCTACTTGGTGGGGGAAGTGATGATGAAGAGGATGCGGTACCTGAAGACAGACGCTCAGAGGTTGCTCAAATTGTGCTTGCGGGACTCCGTGAAGAAGGTATTCCAGCAGAAGGGGTTGCGTTGGGCCGAGAGAAGATAGAAACAAAGGTTGTAGAGCGTATCAAGTTGTTCGGTTTCATTCCGGTATCTGCTACTGCGGAAGTAGAGATTACTGCTACAAATGAAGTATCAGTGAAGTATCCATGGTGGTCATTTTTGGCAAGCGGAAAAAAGAAAACAACGCTCGGTATTGAAATTTCAAGTGCAATTGAAGGGGTTTTGGAGTCAAAACATGATACGGTAAAAAACTCAATAAATAACGTTCGATAAGACGTGGATACGCACAGTTGTCTTTCTGTATATAGGGTATAATTACCGTATTATAAAGTAATGTATGTCTATGGCGAAAGGAAACAACGCTCAGAAAAAAGAGAAAAAGAAACCAAAGAAGGATAAGAAGTAAAAACACGGACAATCGTCCGTGTTTTTTTTGTAAACACTTTCTTTAATTTTTATTTAAGTAGTAAGAAAACATCGATTTAACACCAGCAAGATTTTCCTGCCACTCAATGGTTTCGTGAGATTTCAATTCAACGGTGAGTGCGGGAATGTTGATTGACGCGAGCCATCCTTCGGCATCTCCTGTAACTGGGTACGCATCAAATGTTGCGACTGGTTTGTACCCCGATGCGTCAGCATATGCGTTCATAATAGCAAGCGTCTCAGGAAGTACTCCCTCGTGACATTCAGATGCGTACACTGCGTTTGCTTGTGAGTGCCAAAAAATAACTGCGCGCGGGTTGTGTGTGAGTACAAAGTCACGTATCGCAACCGCTTCTGGTTCTGAGAAGGGAGCATCTCCAGCACTTACCGTTTTACTTCTCCAGGTGCTTGTTGGTTCCCATTTACAATCAAAGTTTCGATTGAGATCAACGTTGTTTGCATTAAAACGACCTGTGCCTAGTGTGTTTGGAGTTGTGGGTGTATCACTAAGCTCGAAGCGACCTTCTTTTTTGATAACTGCAAAAAGTCCATCTGGGTTTGCAGAGGGGATTACCGAGACTTTTAATGATGCAGGAATTGCGTCTGGATTTTCAGTAAAGTAGTCAATAAACTCGTGCGCGAGATACACGCTGTTCCATTCGTATCCTCCGTGTACTCCGCCAACAAAGAGGAGGTGAGTATCGCCACTTCCAAATGTGTACGCAACAATTTCGCGACCTTCAACAGAATTTCCAATGACTGTAGGAGTCCCTGATTCCACCACTTCAGGAGTTTCTTCAATCACTGCTGTTGGTAGTGGCTCGTCACGGGTGACCGTACGAACAACAAAGAAAATGATAATACCGACAACCAACAGGAGTACTGCTTTTTTTCGTGACATTACTGTGCAAAGTAGTTGAGTAATGCTTCAATACCTGCTTTATTTTTTGTCCATTCTGTATCTGTGTGGTTAGTTAGGAGAACGCTAATTGCAGGAACATTAATTCGTGCAAACCAATTTACCATGTCTCCTGTTATTGCGTAGAAATCAAATTCTTTGTACGCAGGGTACTTTGATGCTTGTGCGTAGATGTTGGTGATGCTCTGTGTGCTCTCTGATACTCCATTATTACAACTTGAGGCGTAGACTCCACCTGCTGCGCTGTACCACACTACTACTGCTGTTGGTGGGTTGCTTGCAACATAGTCACGGATTGCAATACTCTCTGGCTCTGAGAATGGAGAAGTACCGCCGCTGACGGGAGTGTTTCTCCATGTGCCTGTTTTTTGCCACTCACAGTCAAAGTTACGATTGAGGTCAACCTCGTTTGCATTAAAGCGTGCAGAGGTGAGTAGGGCAGAGTCACGTGAAATTGATGGTGTGGTGAAGAGGGAGTCAACTGGAGATACTACTTTTGAAAGTCCATCTGGGTTAAGTACGGGTATAACGGTTACTTTTATACTTGCTGGTACCGCATTTGGATTCTTTTCTAAATAATCCATAAGTTCATACGCAACAAGTGCTGTGTTCCACGAGTACCCACCATGTATTCCACCAATAAACAGTAGTTCAGTATCACCAGAGCCGTAGTGGTACGCGGTAATTTGTTTACCTTCAACTGAGCTACCAATGATTGTTTTAGTTTCGTCAATCGGAGGGAGATTTTCTGTTGTTGTCGCATTTGTTTGCTCGGTTGTTGTGGATGCGTTGTTTTCAGGAAGGGTAGAGACGCCTTCATTTTCCGGAGCGGTATAGCTTGTTTTGTCGCTACGGAAATACATTATTGCTCCAAACACAAGAACCAAGACTATGAGAATGTAAATTATTTTTTTCATATACTTATTTTAACACAGATGAGGGTATTTTGGGTCGGAAATGAGTATTTATGGTCTTTTTGCTTTAATATTAGCGGAATTTACTTACTTTGTTTGATTAAATGTAAGGGCTTGACAAATTAGCATATTGTGTGCTATAATGAGTTCTGAACTGTAAATTGTCATGAAGAAGATAAAACTAACCATAACCATTGGGGTTGTCGCGTGTATCGTGACAACCTTCCTCATTATGGGCTCTGTTCAGAAAACGGCGCCCCAACCTCAACAACAGGAACCGAACGAAGAAGTGGTGAGTGTGGTGGAGGCCGAACAGACTCGGCCTCAGACCATTGAACTCACGATCAACCCAGTGTTGGAGTAAATCAAAATCAACAACTCAAACTCAGTCAAGGCAGAAAGACAAACTTATGAAAAAAATTCTTGTTTTGTTCACTCTTCTAATCGTCGTTTTCACGCCAGTGCTGGCGAACGCACAGGTTCAGAATCTGGGCATGATCAGCTCGAAGGATGCTCTGCGCACATATGCGCTGGAACAGGCGGTGAATGTGGATGTTGGGGCAAGTACCCACATCACGGGTGGAAGTCATAAGCGTGTTCGCTTGTCGAGTCCTACCGCCCGTGGGATAGAGGAGACCATCCGGTCTACTCAATTGGCACTGCAGGTGGTGAATCCGGACGACTGGATTTGGTTGTACGCGAGCGTCGTTAACTTTGAAGGAGAACAACTGTTCTATGGATATACGCACTTTGTGCTTGAATCCAAGAACGGGATGTACATTCTCCCCAAAGGATACGGGGACATGAAAGTGCGGTTAAGCGACAACATACCAATCCGGTATGACGACGCGGAGTGGGCACAGGTGAATGTTCTGGCGGAGAATGGGAGTACCCAGTACAGCATGACGCTCTCCGTTCAGGGGGGGAAGATTTATTTTCCTACGCACCTCGCCGGCACGAGCGCCATCGTTCAAGTTTCAACGTCGTCCAGTGGAATGCACTACTGGGGTACTGAAGACGGAAGACGTCTTCATTCTGGAAAGTATGACCTTTCCATCAATGCGATGGTTGACGGAGTCGTCACTGTTGAAGATGAAAACTTCAACCTTGAGATTGAAACTCACGGTGGAGTTGGACAAAATGTCACGGTGGAATTTGTTTCCACGGAGAAATCAATTTTCCACGCTGCGTTCCATACGAGCGAGGGGAAATGGTTCAAGAGTGTCCTTGTCAGAAAAGCCGGCACCAGTAACTGGGTACGGTATCCAGTCAGAGTGACTCCTGAGTGGACATTTGCCAACATTGGCATGCAGGCCGGGGTGTACTACCTCATCCCGGAATGGGAAGAGGAGGATTTGAGGGAGAACCCTTACTATCCTGGTGGAAAAGGCTAAAGTAGCCGAAAATAATTCACAAAGCGCGAGAACATAAATTCTCGCGCTTTTTTTGTGGGTAAAATTTGTACATATGATATATTTGAGTGCATATATATGAAGAAAAAAGTAATTGTAATTGGTGCAGGTCCAGGCGGATTGTCATCAGCGATGTTGCTCGCAAGTAGAGGGTTTGATGTTACCGTGTACGAGAAACAGAATTATGTTGGCGGAAGAACATCTGCTTTGAAGGCAGGAGAATTTACATTTGAACTTGGTCCAACGTTTGTAATGTTGCCCCAGGCATTTGAAGAAGTGTTTAGTCTCACTGGACGAAAACTTTCTGATTATCTCGATATGAAATTGATTGATCCGCTGTACCGGCTTCGTTTTGGAGACGGAAGAGATTTTCGTGTGCATTTTGATAAAGATAAACTGTCGCAGGAAATTGCACGGATATTCCCTGGGGATGAGGTTGGGTATGCAAAGTATCTACGTGATCAAAAAGTGAAGTTTGAGAAAATGTACCCGTGTCTAAAAATTTCATACAACAAGTGGTACAGCTACTTAAATCCGAAACTTCTGAAGGCATTTCCATACATGGATAATTTTAGAACACTTCATGATGTGATGCGTAAGTATTTTACGCATGAAGACATGATGATTTCAATGACGTTCCAGGCAAAGTACCTTGGTATGTCGCCGTGGCAGTGTCCTGGTGCGTTTTCCATTTTGTCGTACATTGAGCATCAGTTTGGAATTTTCCATCCCATTGGAGGAGTGCATAAAATACCCGAGGCGATGGCAAAGGTTGTGATAGAGGAGGGAGGGAAAATTAATTTGGGTTCACCAGTAAAGAGGATTTGTGTTGAGGGTGGCCGAGTATCAGGAGTGGAACGTAACGACGGAGTCATTGATGAGGCGGATATTGTCATTATGAATGCTGACTTTGCGTTGGGAATGAAGCAGATGGTACCGGAGGAATACCGAAAGAGTTGGAATGATGCGAAGATTGATAAGAGTCCGCTTTCGTGTTCAACATTTATGATCTACCTTGGATTAAAGAAGATGTATAACTTTGAGCACCACAATATTTTCTTTGCATCTGATTACAAGAAGAATATTGAGGAGATTTTTGAGGATATGAAACTTCCTGAAGATCCTTCATTTTATATTCAAAATGCGTCCGTTACTGATCCGACACTCGCTCCTCAGGGCAAGTCTGCAGTATACGTACTCGTGCCCGTGCCTAACCTGCGAGCGGGAGTTGATTGGAATGTAGAGAAGAAACGGTACCGAGATTTAGTTATGAAAAAGATAGCAGAGCGTACTGAGATGAGTGATATTGAGAGTCAGATTGAAGAGGAGCGTGTGATCACTCCCTTAGATTGGGAGCAGAGTATGGGTATATACAAAGGTGCAGTGTTTAACCTCGCGCACACCTTGGGACAAATGCTCTACTTGCGGCCCCATAATCGTTTCGAGGAACTCCCAGGACTCTTTATTGTGGGTGGAGGAACACACCCGGGGAGTGGATTGCCAACTATTCTTGAGTCAGGGCGAATTGCTGCTGATTTAATTTCTGAAGAATATTCTCCGTGAGTATCTTTGATTCTTTGTGGTTCATATGGGAGCTTTACTGGAAGAAAGGCCTTCCTGATATTAAACGTATCCAGTCACTCGGATTATTGGCAGTAAAAATTGGACAAATGCACGCGCTCAGGCTTGATTTTTTGAGTAGGGAAAAGTGTGAAGAACTTTCCAAATTGTACCGAAGTAATGTACCGGTGGCGCAGGAAGATATTGAAGTGCTCATTGAAAATGCGGGCGGAAAGGATTTTAAAAAGAATTTTTCACAGATTGATAAAACTCCGCTTGCAGTTGCGTCAGTGGGACAGGTGTATCGTGCACAGCTCAACAGCGGAGCTCCTGTGGTAATTAAAGTATTGAAGACGTCTTTCAAGAAGCGTTTTGTTGCGGATGTTGCTCGGGTCCGACGTTTTTTTTCGCTGGTTCTATTTTTCAGACCAAAACTCAACAGTGTAGGTAACCCCATGGGTATCTTGAATGATATTGAAGAGTATACACTCGCGGAATTGGATTTGCGCAACGAAGCACGCGGACGTGAAGAATTGTTTGCGGTGTACGAAAAATACAAAAATGACTTTGACCTTTCCATGCTCACATTTGTACGGGAGTACCCTGAGCTCTCAGGAGAAAATTTGTTGGTTTCTGAGTATGTGTCTGCGCCGACAGTAGATGAGCTTTTGCAGGAAGGGAAATTTACCTATGATGACATGCTCAAACTTTTTTACATTCAAGGGTTTTATATCTTTATTGCAGGCAAGTTCCATGGTGATATGCATCCTGCGAATGTGCTCTATGATGGTAAGAAGTTTTACTTTGTTGACACTGCGTTTGTTGGGGTTGTGGGAGACCGGATACGGAAGGGTCTGTTTCATTTTTTTGAAGCACTTTCACAGTATGACTACCCTGCGTGTGCCCGCTATTTGAACGAAATGGCAGAGGAGGGTATTTCTGGAGAGAGGTTTAAGAAATTTGAACAGGAGTTTGTGGCATTGTATGCAAACTATACACACAGCACGGTCTCCGAGGTGTCGCTGACATCACAGATGATGCGGACGATAAAACTGGGTGTACTTTCAGGTATGAAGTTTGAAAAGGGTATTTTCGCGATTATCCGTAGCCTCATGTACCTTGATGGTATGGTGCTCGCGTGTAACCCGAATGCAATTTTAATGGAGGATATGCGTCAGTTCATTGATGCATACAAACGTGCGGTGTAAATTAAAAGGTATGTACAAGAGCGGGGTAGTGTTTGGGGTATTTGATCTTTTCCATTCTGGACACCAGTACTTTCTTACTCAATCACGTTCCAAATGTGAAAAATTGATCGTGGTTGTAACACCTGATTCTATTGTGCGTGAGTTTAAGGGAAAAGATCCAATAGACTCTTTTGAAAAAAGAATGCGAGCAGTTCAAGAGTTTGGAAATGATTATGTCGTGGTGGCGGGTGACAGTCATGCGGGTTCGTGGAATATCTTTTCACTGTATCCACCAGATGTGGTTTTTTTAGGTTATGATCAACAAGGGATAGCTAGTGAACTTGAGAAACTACATGTTCCATATGTATACATTGATGCATACAAGAAAGAGCAGTATAAGACGTCAAAACTTCGCGGGCTAACATAGTCTGTAATAGTTTTTGAGTAGAGAGTATTGACACAGGGTGGTTTTTTGTTATGCTGACTTTAGGTAGTAACGTGGTCGAAAGTCTATTACGTCAGATCATGTTCGGCGGCATACTGTCTGCCGTTATACACGACACATGAGCAAATCCACGACGGGGGTTCTAGTATCCCTTACCTCCTAGATTTGTTAGGCGATAGATGGCCTGTGTTTGAGGCAACAGAACTGGCCCTACACGTTCAACTACACCACTTGTCGCACAGGGCGACAAGTGGTATTTTTTTGCCTAACTTTTTGCTCTGTCAAAAACACATTGTGTTTACAGTATAGTTATATTTTGAGCCATTGATTCCCCCAAGGTTTAACCTTGGGGGAATTAGCTTGACAGTAGTGTGGACTGTGGTATACTACTCATCAGTGAAGTGTTGTTCTTAAAACCCCTATCAGCCTTGCGTTGCGTCACGCATTATCCTATGACGCATCGGCATTGCGCCGATATTGTGCGGCCAAACTCCGTGAGCACATCTGGGTTGGTGAGAGCTCACATTCTGCCAAATACCGGCCGCCGGAAAGGCAACGACGGGGCATTGGTCATAGAGGCTGACCAGTTCTGGACAATACTGTTGTTCACTAACTCCGCTTACGTACATTTGTGCGTAAGCGGTTTTTATTTTGCATGATACAATAATGATATGAAAAAAATCTATCTGACTCTTTCTATTCTAGGTATTGTGTTGCCGTACACACAGTTTGTTCAGTGGACAAATATGTATGGTTTTAATATTTCAGGGATGGTGCGTGACATGTTTGCAAATGGTATAGCGTCAGGTATCGCGCTCGATGCACTTATGACTGCGGTGGTCATATTGGTCTTTGTACTTCATGAGCAAAAACGTCTTGCTGTCTCCTACGTATGGGTTCCACTTGTCGGTTTATTTCTCTCGGGTATCGCGTTTGCACTTCCGTGTTATTTGTACTTGCGTGAGAGCGCACTCGAGAAGAAATCTCAAGTAACCAGTATATAAAAGGTTGCAAAATATAGAGAATTTACCATTATGGTATACTTAACATACCTGCGCAAACTTGTGTCAGCTTGTGTCAGGCTAATATAAAAAATATGAATTATAAAATTGTTATCTCGGGTTTTTTTATTGCCACGTGTATGATGGCTCTGTCGCCACTGCGCACCTCTGCGCAGACGACAGATGTGTCGGCGTTAGTGCAACAAATTCAAGCATTGCTTGAGACTATCAATGGGCTACAACAACAAATAGCGACATTACAGGGACAGCAGAATGTGCTACGAGGAGAAATTAAAGAATCTCTTGCGCTCACTCGTGAGTTGCGTCGTGGAATGAGTGATGAAGAGGTTAAAGTGCTCCAAGAAATACTTGCAACAGATCCAAGTATTTACCCTGAGGGAATTGTAAGTGGTATGTACGGTCCACTTACTGAGAAAGCAGTGAAAAATTTTCAGAAGAAGCATGGGATAGAGCAGGTAGGAAATGTGGGTCCAAAGACTCGCGCAAAACTGAACGAACTTCTTTCAGAGGGTGCGGGTAATTCAGGAAAAGTTCCTCCAGGGCTTTTGATTGCACCAGGTCTCAAGAATAAGATAGGAGAGAATGCAGGACCACTTCCAGGTCAAAAACTCCCTCCTGGTATTGCAAAGAAAATGCCTGGGTATGAGAATCCAACCACAACCCCTGCAACGACTACTCCAGATACGACAGTTCCAGTGATCTCACTCTTTACCGCAACCAGTACTGCAAGCACAAGTATCACGACTACATGGGTAACTAATGAAATTGCGAATGGTTTTGTGTGGGTAAGCACTAGTACGCCAGTAGTAACTACCGGTGTCTCAAGTGCTTCAAGCACGGCATTTACTCTTGGACACTCATTTACGATTTCTGGCCTCATGGCAAGCACGACGTATTACTATGTTGGAGTATCAAAAGATATGGCAGGGAATACTGCAACAACAACTGAGCAGTCAATTATCACGCGTTCAGAGTAGGCTCTGTAAGGGATAGCGTTATCCACAATTAAAACCTCCTGGGATAACCAAGAGGTTTTTTGTTGTGGTACTGTAGATATACGTATGCGTGAACATTGCGTATTGTTCAGCATAGTGCTTCTATTCGCGAGCATGGTCTACCCGCAGGTTTCGTATGCACTCACTCCAGTACCTGCTACGTTTATTACGGGTGATGTGGTATGGACTCAAAATGATAGTCCATATGTACTGGAAGGTAATATAACTATTGCGCCAAGTGCAACCCTTACTATTGAAGAAGGAGTTGAGGTGTTGTTTAAATCGAATAGATATATACAGGTGGCAGGGAGGCTTGTTGTAAATGGATTACCAAATGAGGAGGTGGTTTTTACTTCTCATAGCGGTGCGCGTGAGTGGTGGGGAGTGGTGGGTCATGGGGGTGTCATCGATATAAGTTATGCAGAGATAAGTAATAGTAGATCTGGTCTGTATTATTATGACAGTGATGGGGAATTGTACTCAGTCTACTTGTCGTCCAGTACCGCGCTTACAGTTGAAGATTCCAACGTTGATATGCGTCACAGTATTATACAGGGAGGGGGTGTGTGTATTCAGGAGCTCGGTGAATCACTGCTCAATCTTGAATACGTGACCGTTGAAGGGTGCGATGTCGGATTGTCTGTGAAGACAGAACCACCAAATATTCGGTTTGAAATTGCGAGTTCAACATTTAAAAATAATTTTGTTGGCATTGAGGTGCGACGACCGCAAGGTCCAGTATTGGTACAAGAAGATCAATCTTTTATAAGTCGCTTTGCAAGATTATTTATCTCACCTGTATTTGCTGACACGTTTGTTGGTACTATCATTTCTTCTCATTTTTCAGGAAATATAAACGCCGGTTTAGATTTACAAGTTGATCCAGATTTTTTAATTGATGCACGGAGCAATTGGTGGGGAGATGCAACTGGTCCATCGTCTGCTGAGAATACAGGCGGACAAGGTGATCGTGTATACGGAAATGTTTCTATTTCTCCATGGTTGACAGCAGAGCCGGTGCTTACAATGCCAGTAGATAATGAAGAAATAGTGTGTTGCTCAAACGTACTATTCCTTCCAGGCTTGCTCGCAAGTGAACTTTATAAAGATGGATTAGTAGGAGAAGATCAGTTATGGCCTCCCACAGGTTGGGGTAGTGGG
The DNA here is from genome assembly GCA_964436015.1 of uncultured Candidatus Saccharibacteria bacterium. Classification (GTDB taxonomy): domain Bacteria; phylum Patescibacteriota; class Minisyncoccia; order Phycocordibacterales; genus JBBDJV01. Next base: position 44,114 of record CAYTAR010000003.1, read on the forward strand.
GATGTGGAGCAGCTTTTTATGAATAACTCCGGGGAGAGTGCAGAAGATATTTATACAAAAGAAATAATGGAGACCGTAAAGACAATTAATATCTATAAGTCGTTTGTGTACAAAATGGATGAGTTGGTTGCCGAAGAGGTAATCGCAGAATGGATGCCGGTTGCATATGATTGGAGGTATGATTCGCGGGATATTGTCCGGAGGGGGAGAATGTTGCCTCACGGAGGAGTGAGTTATGCTGACCCACTTCCCTCTGGTACGGATCCGTATGTGGTGACTGCACTTCGCGATTTACTGAGTACGTCGCCGACCGGAAAAGTGAGTATTGTGGCGCATAGTAATGGAGGCTTGCTTGCAAAAGTGCTTGTGCGGGCGATTGAATCAGGAGAGTTTGATGGCTTGTCGGAAGATATTTTTGATAGGGTGGTGCTTGTCGCATCTCCACAAGTGGGTACTCCGAAAGCAATAGCGTCACTTCTTCACGGAGACCAAGCGGCACTTGGTGGTGGTGTGATAATGACAAAAACGGACGCTCGGGAATTGGTACGTAATATGCCCAGTGGGTATGGTTTGCTTCCTACTCAAAAATACTTTGATTTGGTCGAGGATCCGGTAATTGTATTTGATGATAGTTTGGAAGAGCTATTTGGTTTTGGTGGACGGGGAGACAGCATTACTACCGCTACGACGCTTCATGATTTTCTGTTAAGGCGTTTTGACACCAGACCAGATTCAGATTCTGATGAACTTTCTATTCCTCTCGTTGCAAATGAATCTATGCTTGAAAGAGCGATTGAGCTTCATAATGAGATTGATGAGTATGAGTTTCCGGATTCTGTACAGGTAATACAAATCGTTGGATGGGGCCTTGATACGATTAAAGGGGTTCGATACTACTCACCAGAAGGTTGTGTAGAAAAAGCCACTACAGAGAAAAAACTTATAGATTGTTTAAGGAGAAAACTGTTGTTTACGGTTGAAGGAGATGGGACGGTGGTGTATAAGAGTGCTGATATGATGAGCTCTACCGAAACGGTTTATGTTGATATTTGGGAGAGAAATAAGTCATCTAGGTTGGATAGTGATAGAGATCATAAAAACATTACAGAGATAGATCAAGTTCTTGAATTTCTTATTTATGTTTTCTCAACTACCTCAGACACAGTAGTAGATACGCTACCGCAGTTTTTTACAAAAGAGAAGAAAATACCTAGCACTCTTGATGACAGGTTGCGCATCGTTATTCATTCTCCACTTGATGTTATTATTACCGACAGTTTTGGAAGTACAACCTCTTCATACACAAATACTGAAACCGGAGAGGTGGTATTGATTCAAGACATATCAAATAGTTACTTATTCTTTGACGGAGAGAGTAAGTATATAGGATTACCTGATGATGGATTACATAGCGTAACTCTGTCTGCGTATGAGCATGGTACCTATAGCGTGGAAGTGGATCGTGTTGTGGGTGATAATATTGCCACTTCAAGTCAATTTATAAATTTGCCGGTCATTGAAGGTCAGAAAGTAAAGGTGGAAATTTTAAGTACGAGTACAATATTGTGGCTAGACTACAACGATGATGGGGTCTTTGATGATTATGTGTTACCAATGGATGGTTTTGATGAGATAGAATATTTGAAAATGGTAAAGGGGATTGTAGGTACTCTTGAATTGCCATTAAAATATAGAAAACAGATAGAAAACAAAATTGATACCATACTTCGTACGCACGGAAAGGAAGGAAATGATACAATAAATGTACTTATAAGAGGACTGATAAAGAACTTGGAAAAAGATTTAAAGAAAGAAAAGAAAGAAGAGTACCTAAGGGATATGAGGACACTTTTAACATTATTAGAAATTTTTAACGAATATGATGAAAAAAATTAATTATTTATTAGGTTTTATTTCAGTTTTGGTACTAGTGTGGAGTAATTTTTTTGTTGATGTCAGCAATTCAAGTCGTCGCGTTATAGAAATAGCCGATTCTGCGTGGTTACTTTCTGCTTCCATAATACTCTCAAGTATGATAATTCTTTTAATTTTGCGCACATTTAGGAGATTTTGGAGTATCTCGCTCTATGCCGTTGTGATTGTTGCACCCATATTGCTGAGTCTTGTTCCAAGCACATGTGGCACATTAGTATGCATACACAGAAATTTGATGGCACAAACAATCTCTCTTGGATTTATAGTCTTCTCTCTTATCTATGCACTCGTTACGCGGAAGAAAGAGGTTGTCACTGTAAAGTAGCGCCATAAGTACCAAGTTTTCACTTTTTTAACAGGGAAAAAGTAGGCATGAAAAATACCCAGTGGTATACTAGTGTATATATACTAAAATTAAATTTATGGAAAAAATACCAGAAAGTGTCGATGGTGGAGTAGTAGCTGAAAGTTCTCGCAGTGATATTCCCGAAGCAGAGCAAACAGATTTTAGTGATGGTCCAGTAACTCCTGAGGAGGCGCAAGAAGCGGTTGATGAACTTGGTATTGAAGGTAATGAGGAAGCACGCGATGGTGAGTCAAAAGAAGATTGGGAAAACCGCACTGATGCGACCGCTGAAGCAGAGGTTGAAAAGCAAGCGGCTCAAGATAAAGAAAACTTGGAGCGTGTGCGCGCTGAACTTGAGGCATCGCACGAAGATGATGTAGAAGACCGAGGTGGGTCACTTGAAGAGGAGGACAGGCCAGAGGGTTTTAGGCACACTCTTTCAGTAAGTGCTACTATGATGGGCGGTATGGAAATGGGTCGTGGAGGAACCAGTAATGAAAAAGAAGTAAAATTAAAGGCATGTGAAAAGTGTAAAGGTGGAGGAAGGTTTCTTTTTATCTTCAAATGTGGTGTATGTGGTGGGACTGGGCGTGTTCCTACTTCTATCCGTGTAAAAGAGACACATCACTAATTTGTACATAGGCGGTCTGATTTTGAAAGGTGCTGATTATACGTTAGTATAAGTGTAATGGAGTGGTTAACGGCTGTGCCGGTATACGGTATATTGTTTGCAACCTTGTATTTTGAGGTTTTTTTGGTGTATACGTATTTTGAAGAGCGATCTCATTTTAAACACCAGCGTGTGGCCAAGCGCGCTCATGGCGCATACCCAACTGTGACTGTCATCGTGCCCGCGTGGAACGAGGAAAAGACACTCGCAAAGACTATTCAGTCGCTCCTCGCACTTGAGTACCCTAAGAAGAAACTTTCAATATTTATTGTAAATGACGGGTCAACAGACAATACACTTGCGGTTGCGCGTGAGTTTGAACGATATAAGCACATTCGCGTATTTACCAAAGCGAATGGTGGTAAACACACCGCAATGAACCTTGGAATTGAGCATTCTAATGCTGACTTGGTGGGCTGTCTTGATGCGGACTCGTTTGTGCACCCTAAGGCGCTGATGAATATTGTTGAGCAGTTTACTGATAAAGAGGTGATGGCGGTTACTCCGTCAGTGCAAATCTATACCCCACAAAACTGGCTTCAGCATATTCAAGCGGTTGAGTACATGGTGGGGCAGTTCACTCGAAAAGTGCTTTCTCGTATTCACGCGCTCTATGTTACTCCTGGACCTTTTTCTTTTTACCGACGGGATATTTTTGAGAAAATCGGTGGTTTTGTGCATGGGTATGGGACTGAGGACATGGAAATGGCGATGAGAATGCAAGCGCACCATATGCGTATAGAAAACGCACATGGTGCGCTCGTGTATACGGTATCTCCGCGAACTATACCCGTGTTGTATAAGCAGAGAGTTAGGTGGGTATCGGGCTTTTTAAAGAACGCACTTCACAGCTACCGTTACATGTTCTTTAACAAGCAGTTTGGTGACTTTGGCTTTTTGATTTTCCCATTTGCACTTATCTCTATCTTTGCGGGACTCTTTTTCTCGCTTCAGTATGTTCAAACACTCGCAACAACTATATATGAGCGGTATGTGGAGTATACTGCTCTTGGTGTTCATTTTAACTTTGGTATGCCGACTATTGAGTGGTTCACCCTTAACGTAGAATTTAACCGTTTACTCATTTACCTTTTGTTGTTTGTTACGTTGTTGTTTATTGTCGCGGGAACAGTGTTGGTAAAACAGCGTTTTGTGTTTTCTCGGGGTATTATTTTCTTTATTCTTATGTATGGATTATTGGCTCCTTTCTGGTTGGCAAAATCTGTGTATAATCTCCTGGTCGCTCGAAATGCGCAGTGGCGGTAATTATGAGAACGTTTAACATACAAAAATACGTACTAGTCTTTTTAATTACTCTCGGTTTGTTCGGGGTGATGTATCTCGCTTCTGAGTTTTTTTATAATGAGCGCGTTGCGCAGATCAAAACCCTTGAGGATACGATTAGTAGGAGCGTGCTTGAAAGTGAAATACAGTACCGACTACTTTCAGATAGTGCGTGTGAGGTTGAGGGGGCTGCAAATCCTTTTTTAATTGAGGAGATAAACACACTTGCGCGCAGATTGGATGTGATGGAGGCACAACGAGGATCTGACAATGATGAGGTGATTTCTCTAAAAAAATATTATTCGTTACTTCAAATACGAGATTATCTTTTTGTACGTGACCGTGGACGTCTGTGTGGCACGTCTCCTGCAACTATTATCTATTTTTACTCAAACAGTGGCGATTGTGATGATTGTAAAAAGATGGGCTATGTTCTTACGAGTCTCAGAGAAGAGTACCCAACACTGCACGTGTATTCGTTTGATTACAATATCGGACTTTCGGTAATTGATGTGCTAAAGTCAATTTATGATTTATCAGGTGAGTTGCCGGTGCTCGTGATAGATCGTAAACCGTTTTATGGATTCAAGACGCGAGATCAAGTACTTGATTTGTTGCCGACTTTGGTCCGTGCAACAACGACTGAGGAGGTTTCTATTGAACAAGAAGAGTAGCATGCGTTGCGCATTTACTGCTGTTGCAAAGCAATTTACAGGAAGTGTGCCTTGGGTGTACGTGGAAGTTCCAAAAAAGATAGAGTCAAAAGTTCGTGTTTCTGTTGGGACTCACGCAGGGAAGGGTTGGAGATTTGTGCCGATTTCTGTTTCCATTCGTACTACACAATGGAAGACATCACTACTTCCACTGGGGAATAATGCGGGGTATTTCATTGCATTGAAGAGTGATGTTAGGAGACGGGAGCAGATTACTGTTGGGGACAAGGTTTCTCTTTCATTTACTTTTTAACGTATACTAGAGACATTCACTAATGCAATATGGCAAAAGAAAATAAACACTTATATATTTTTATTTTTTCCGGAGTAGCACTGTTGGGTGTTATTCTATTTTTTATACTAAAGACAAATACACTCACGGTAGAGCTTACCAATACACAGTCAGCGCTCGCTACATCAACTAACCGGGTTTTGACTCTAGAGACAATGCTTGATCAGGAGATTTCTGCTCATGCGACCACTTCATCACACTTGGCCGATACTCGTTCTGTTCTAGAGACGGTACAGCAGAATTATAATTTAACCAAGTCAGACCGTGATTCGCTTGCAAGTGCCCTCCAAACAGAAAAGGAGCGTGTACAAATAGCAACAGAACAAGTCACAATACTTACAGGGGCGGTAACGACTCTCACAAAATTGAATGAGACCGATAAAGAGCTGTTGCAAAAGTATTCAAAAGTATATTTCCTAAATGAGCACTACCTCCCGAGTGAGTTGAGTATCATACCACCGTACTATACGTATGATGAGAGTAAGGAATACAGTATTCACGCAAATGTTGCTCCATTTTTGAAAGCAATGCAGGATGATGCTGAGAAGGAGGGGATTACCTTGTGGGTGCGGTCAGCATATCGTTCATTTGATGAGCAGGCGGGACTGAAGGCGACGTATACGGTTAGTTATGGAAATGGTGCGAATAATTTTTCTGCTGATCAAGGGTATTCTGAGCACCAGCTTGGTACGACGGTAGACTTTACCACACGAGGAATAGGTGGAGGATTGGAAGGTTTTGGAAATACTCCCGCGTATGCATGGCTTGTGAAGAATGCTCATAAATATGGATTTACCCTTTCTTATCCAGAGAATAATGCGTATTACATATTTGAACCGTGGCACTGGAGGTTTGTAGGAAAGAAGCTTGCAACTGATCTCTTTGAGTCGGGTAAACACTTCTATGACCTAGAGCAACGCGCGATTGATGCGTACCTGCTTACTATTTTTGATTAGGATTGCATGGTATTTTTGTAAGCTCTTTAAAAGAGTGTAGTAGCTCAGTTTAATAGAGAATATCTGCACCATCCTCTCTTACGATATATCGTAAGAGAGGAGTTTTAAGTTTAATGACAAAAGAAAGCTGTATTACCAACTTCGCTCTGCATAGAGGGAGACACTTCTTCGCTTTCCACCACTTTTTCTTTTATGTCCGTGTGACTTGAGAACTTTGTGAATGATAAAATTTTCACCCAAGAGAGATTCCATTTCTTCTACGGTAAACACGTGTTCCGCAACGCCAATTTCAGGGTGGATATAGGTATTCTTTTCGCTGCCTGGATTTTCCTCTAGTAGACGATATGCATGCTTATCTTCGTCCAAAAGGAAAGTTTTCCAAAAGAACCAACCGCCTGGTTTGAGTACTCGCGCTATTTCATTGATGCATGTTTTTCTTTCTGCTTCAGAAAGGAAGTGTGACGTCATCATATCAAGAACGAGCGTTTGGCTCTCGCTTGGTATTGATAATTCACCAGCTATAGAGCGTACTTCATACTGAATAGGGAGAGTGGTGCTTCGTTTACGTGCTTGTCGTATCGCCTCTCCTGAAATATCAAATCCAACTCCCCGAACTCCAAAATGCTCACTCAAGTAGATTAAGTTTCGGCCATTTCCACAGCCCAAATCAAGCGCGGTTGCAGTTGGGTTAAGTATCTTATTTCCGTGTTCACGCATAAGAAACCGGACGAATTTTTGCAAATCTTCACTTGGCTCATCAGACAAAGCGAGGTGGGTGTTGCTCCCATACTCTTTATTCCAGAATTTTTTACCTACCGGCTTTTTGCGATTCATGCAGGTATTAGAGCATGTTGCGTGCGTGTTCGCAATATGCGTTGTATACTTTTGAGATGAGCAGTGATACGGTTTACATTTATGGACGACATACGGTGAGCGAAGCGCTCGCAAAAAAACCTCACGTGATTAAAAGAGTCTTGGTTGCTGACTACGTATCTGACCCAAAATTTTTACATCTTCTTCGCGAAGCCTCAGTCCCTGTTGAGGTACTTACACAAAAAACATGTCCCAAAACGATTGATGATACTGTTGCGCACCAAGGTATCGTCGCGAGTATCGCAGTTGAGCGCCTCATTATTCCGTACCAAGAGTTTATCAGGTCGCTCTCAGTAACCAATCGCACGGGGATTGTTGCGTTAGGAGAGCTTTCTGATACGCAAAATGTAGGTGCGATTATTCGATCCAGCGCTGGATTTGGTATATCTGCAATACTTATCCCTGAACATAATCAGGCACCTATTACCAGTACGGTTGCTAAAGTTTCTGCAGGAATGATATTTCAAGTTCCGCTTGTTTCAGTAACGAGTCTGAACAATGCTCTGCGAGACCTCAAAGATAAAGGGTTTTGGGTATACGGGCTAGATGAAAAAGGAACTCAGTCCTTACCGAAAGAAAAGTTTGATGCACCGGCAGTGTTCGTGGTTGGAAATGAAGGGGAGGGACTTCGAAAGGCAACTCATGAGCTTTGTGATATTTTACTTTCAATTCCTATGGATAGGCGCTGTGAATCGTTTAATGCTGCTACGTCAGTGGCAATAGTGCTGTATCAGTGGAGTGTGTACACCCACCAGAGGGGTCAGGGTTAAATACATAGTACGTTCTTGCACAAAATATGACGAGTAGTACAATGAAATTATGATGAAAAAATATATTCTCAGTATTGGTGTACTCCTTTTTGTTTTTGTGGTTGGATATGTTGCAGGAAGTAAAACAGCTGAAGCTCCGACTGAACGCACGGTTAACTCTTTTGAGGAATGTGTTAGTGCCGGTAATCCCGTCATGGAAAGTTATCCGCGCCAATGTCGTCACGAAGGCGAACTCTTTGTAGAGATCATAGATGTTGAACCTCAAGTTATTACGTGTACACCAGACCAGAGGAATAGATTTTGCACTAAAGAATATAATCCAGTGTGTGGACTTACTCAGGTTGAATGTATTACCACACCATGTGACCCCGTGCCCCAAACCTATGGTAATGGATGTAGCGCGTGTAGTGAGGAACGGGTAATCTCATACACCATGGGAGAATGCTCAGTGTAGTATGCACGCGAAATATTCAACAACACGCAATCAGTAAAACACATTACTTCTGACCACCACCACCACCAATTGCTCTTGTATAGAATATTCTGGTTTCTTATAGCGTATGGGTTGTATATTGCCAATAGCATCCATGTGCCTGATTTTGGAATGAGGGCACTTTTATTTATTTTGCTTGTAGTGTGGTGTGTCGTATTGCCGTTACGCTTTATTCTGCGCGATGAGACATATACTCATACAAAGAAAACTACCAGAATTGCGGTGTGGTTTTTCTTACTGTTTTTACTACTCTGTCTCTCAAGTGCATCAATTCAAATGATTGATGGAGTTAACTACGGGGAAAGCAACTTCGCACTACTATATGATGTGCTCATGCGTTTCGCTCAGTAGTATTCCTGTTTAGGGAGGTTTTTGAAAAAATAAGTTTGTACGATTTTCTTGGACAGAAGGTCATTTTTTTGTATAGTAAGTTCCTATGTACGCAAACAGGACTCGTATAAAGAAGGACATTCTTGCTGAATTTGTCTTGCCAAAGAAAAAAACCAGTAAGGTTATTATTCTTGCAGGTGGAGCGCCTGGGTATCCAGAAAGAACAGAGTTGATGTTCTGGCTTGCTAAAAAGGGGTATGCGGTATTCAATCCTCGGTATAGGGGTAGTTGGGAAAGCGGGGGTTCTTTTCTCAAAGTTTCTCCACATAAAGATGTACTGGATATCATTGATGTATTACAGAGCGGATTTGCTGATGTGGTAAGTGGGGCGATGTTTGCTATCAGTAAACCAGAAGTATATTTGATTGGTTCTAGTTTCGGGGGCCCTGCAGTACTACTCGCAAGTTTAGATAAGCGGGTAAAAAAAGTGGTTGCACTTGGGAGTGTGGTTGACTGGCGGATTGAGAGTGAAGCGGAACCACAAGAATTATTTCACACCCTTATGACCGAAGCATTTGGAGAAGGGTACCGTTTTCTTGAGAGTGACTGGAGTAAGCTTTTCAATGGGAGCTTTTATAACCCCGTTGCGTATTCCAGAAGATTTGACCCTCAAAAGATATGTATGATCCACGGCTCGCATGACGCGGTGGTTACGCTTGACCCTGTAATTGCATTCGCGAAGGAGATTAAGTGTCGTTTGCATGTGCTTAAGAAGACAGGACATCTTTCTGTTTCTGATATTGTTGACCCAAAAATATCACGTATCGTATTCAAGTTTTTGAATTCGTAAAAAAATACCAAAAATGCTATTCTAGATACCATGGCGTCAATTGATGAAATTAGAAATGAACGTATTAAGAAGCTCGAGCTCCTCCGTAGCCGAGGTATTGATCCTTACCCAAGTGAGACTCATAGTACGCATACTATAGAAGGGGCTCTTGCTCAATTTGAGTCACTTGCGGAACAAGGTACGACTATTACACTCGCAGGTAGAGTGATGTCGCTCCGCGCACATGGCGCATTAACTTTCGCGGATATTTTTGACGGGACAAAACGTATTCAAGTATACCTAAAGCAGGATGAAATGGAGGGAAGTGTGTATGACGCATTTGGTGAATACGTAGATACGAGTGATTTTATTGAAGTAACGGGTACCCTGTTTGTTACTAAACGAGGCCAGCAGAGTATACGACTCGTAGCGTTCAGAATGCTTGCAAAGAGTTTGCGTCCTATTCCATCGGAGTGGTTTGGTATTAAGGATGAAGATGCTCGTTTTCGAAAGCGATATATAGATATTTTACTTCAAGAACACTTGGCGCTACAGGTGCGAAGAAGAAGTGTTTTTTGGAATACCATGCGCACGTTTCTTCTAGAGAGAGGTTTTATTGAAGTTGAGACGCCTGTACTTGAGACTAAAACTGGAGGAGCGGAAGCACGGCCTTTCGTAACGCACCACAATGCGCTTGATATTGATGTGTTTCTCCGTATTTCTGCAGGTGAACTGTGGCAGAAGAAATTAATGGTGGCAGGGTTACCAAAAACTTTTGAGATTGGGCGAATTTTCCGTAATGAAGGTATGTCTCATGAGCATTTGCAAGATTACACCCAACTTGAATTCTATCAAGCGTATTCTGATTTCAGAGAAGGGATGAAGATGGTTATTGATCTATATAGAACCGTTGCTGACAATGTATTCGGTACTCGTGTATTTACTATCGGAGATTTTACTGTAGATTTTGATGCAGACTGGAAGGAGTATGACTACTGTGCACTTATGGAAAAGGCGTACGGATTTGACCCTCGTACTGTTACATTTGAAGAAGTGCGAAAGAGTATGCAAGAAGCACGCCATAAAGATGCGGGAGACCCCACACTCACGCTTGCACGAGGGGTTGATTCTTTGTGGAAATTGCTACGAAAGACGATTGGTGGCCCAGGGTTTCTCGTTAATGTGCCTGTGTATCTTGAGCCATTGGCAAAGCGAAGTAAGGATGATACGCGTGTTGTAGAGCGGTTTCAGGTGCTCATCGCAGGAAGCGAAATGGGGAAGGGTTTTTCAGAGTTAAATGACCCCCTTGATCAACATGAACGTTTTCTGGAACAGGAACACTTGCGCGAAACAGGAGACGAAGAAGCACAAATGAATGATGCTGATTTTGTTGAAGCGCTTGAGTATGGTATGCCTCCAACATTTGGCTTCGGACTCTCTGAGCGTCTTTTTAGTTTTCTATCAAACGTATCAGTGCGAGAGGCTCAGATTTTTCCTTTGATGAGGCCTAAAGAAGATGGAGAAAAGACAAGCGAAAAAAACCCATAGCGTATCTATTGAACGACTCTCGCACTTCAGGTGTGGTGTGTGTGATAAGTGGTGGAGTGTTGCAGATGCACCAAAAAAGAAAAGGGTATGGTTCTGTACATGGTGTGGGGCTCATACAAAAACCTCCGCATAGTAAGTGCGGAGGTTACTCTTCTTTAGGTGTTTTGAGTGCGATGGTTAGAATTCCATCGGGTGAAATTGAAGCATCGCCATATATATCAATCCACGCTACCAGTCCACGACGGTCTCTCTCGGGATTGGTTCCAGGAATAATGTTTAAGGGAGAAGCCTCGCCACTGATACGCCATTCGACTAGTTGGTATTCCGTGTCCTCGTCATTAAAAAAGCATCGCCAGTGCTTTTCTTGTTTTGAGTGAATTCTAGTTGCATTGCCTGCAATACGTACCCATGTGTTTTTTCTTGAGTTGTTTTCCATATTCCACAGACACGTTACCATGCACTGGTGGTGAGTCAAGTGGGGGCGTGTTGCATAAAATAATGACTTCAGTACTATATATCGTATGTTGAACAAAGAAGAATACATCATTTTACTTTTCTATAAGTTTATTCGCATTAAAGATCCGCATGTACTCTGTGAACGAGAGAAGGCTGTCTGTTCTGTGCTTGGAATGACGGGGAGGATGCTTATTGCCGAAGAGGGAATCAATGGGACTTTTGAAGGAACGAGAGAAGCGACAGAGAAATATAAAAAACATTTATTGAGTGATCCTCGCTTTAAGAATGTTGTGTTTAAAGAAAGTATCGGGAACGGGAAGGCGTTTTCAAAGCTTAAGGTAAAAGTTCGAAATGAAGTGGTAACTCTCGGTGTGGGAACGCTTAATCCTGAAAGAGATACCGCGCCTGAGTTGTCCGCAACTGAGTTTGAGCGATGGTACGAAAAGAATGAAGATTTTGTTGTGCTAGATTTGCGAAATAGCTACGAGATTGTTTCTGGGTATTTTGATAAGACCATTGATCCTGGACTTAGGCATTTTCGTGATTTACCTGCAAAGCTAAAAGAACTTAAGGAAGATCCACGGTTGAAGAATAAAAAAATTGTCACCGTGTGCACCGGTGGAATTCGCTGTGAGAAAGCAACTTGTCTCATGAAGCAGGAAGGATTTGAACAGGTGTACCAGCTGAAGGACGGCATTCATACGTACATGCAAAAGTATCCGGGAAAGCGATTTAACGGAACACTTTTTGTGTTTGATAATCGAATGACAACCCCGGTGGTTCCAGATGCACCACGCGCCATTGTTGGATCGTGTGTATTCTGTACGCATACCACAGAGCATTACGTGAATGATGACACTACCACTCCATCCACTAAACTACTTTGCTGTGAATCTTGTTTTGAGAGCAGAAAAGATTCTCTTCGTGCAGTGGTTCCTACTGCGTAATTTTTTCAATGAGCGCTCGTAGTTTATACTATTCTTATGAATAGAAAGTATACGCTCGTAGCACTACTTGGAATGTTCCTTTTACTTGGTATTTTCTTTTTTCGTGACTCAGCGTATGAAATACGGAATAGTGATTCTACCGGTACGAGCATTGTCGCACTCGGTGATAGTTTGGTTGAAGGGGTAGGGGCAACTCCAGGAAATGATTTTGTATCACTTCTCTCTACGCGAATTGGGGAACCGATTGTTAATTTGGGAGTACGAGGAAATACAAGCAAAGATGCACTTGCGCGTATAGACGATGTGCTCGCGGAAGATCCTCGCGTAGTGTTGATTCTAGTCGGAGGGAATGATTATTTACGGCGAGTACCAAGAGAAGAGGTATTTGAAAATATAAGAACACTTATTACACAGATTCAAGAATATGGAAGTGCGGTTATTCTGCTTGGAGTGCGCGGGGGGATATTGCGTGATAATTTTGATGCAGACTTTGAAGCACTCGCTCGAGAACTTGGTTGTGGTTTTGTACCAAATGTATTAGATGGACTACTTGGGAACAGTGAACTAATGTACGATGCGATACATCCAAATGATGAGGGGTATAAGCTCATCGCTGATAAAGTAGAGCCAGTTGTGCGTGGGGTACTCTACGGAAAGTAGACCACTTTTGTCTTTTATGGTATATAAGTTTCAGAAAGGTTTCTATGAAGAAAATTGTGATTTTTGTGTGTTTGTATCCGGGTGGCATTGCTCAGGATATGACGGCAGAGTTTGTTAAGCGGTGTGAGGATGAAGGTTTTGTGTGCAACACATACAATTCTGAGACTCACCCTCAAGTCATCCTCCGCGCATGTATGATGCGAAATTCAATTATTGTCGTGTATGCTGAGCGTGGTCATGTGCTTGTTTCAAAATTAGAAACGATGGCCAACATCAATGACTCTCAGTTCATACACTGTACCCATCACCCCGAAGCAGTCATTTCCATTCCCGCCTTGATTGAATCGATGACTCCCCTTAATGCATATTAGTATTTAGACGCGCATAGGCGCGTTTTTTGTTACTTTATAAATGTGCAGGCGTAGTATATTATGAGTCTGTTATGGAAGATAATGACGAGAAGGAGTTATTAGAGAAGGTTCACATGGGAGACCATGGCGCTTTTGGCCTGCTCTATAACCGGTATGTTTCTCGTATATATAATTTTATCTATTATAAAACTCACCATAGAGAGACTGCAGAGGACATTACGAGTCAAACTTTTTATCAAGCACTTGCACATATTCATGATCTTGATCCAAAACGTTCATTCTCTCCGTGGCTTTATCAGATAGCCCGTAACCTTGTGACTGATCACTACAGAAAACAAAAACATAGGAATCATAGTGACGTAGAAGATATTTGGGATACGTCTATTGCTGATGCGGGAGTTGATATTGAAATGGATACGGATGTAAAGATGACTTTTGAGGCATTGAAAGAGCATTTGGAGAAGTTGTCTTCTGATGAACGAGAGATTGTAATGCTTCGCGTGTGGGACGAGATGCCGTATAAAGAAATAGGGGCAATCGTAGGAAAGAGTGAAGGTGCGTGTAAGATGTCTTTTTCGCGTTCAATCGCAACACTTAGGAATGCGCTTCCGATTACTGCGTATGTACTTATGATGCTTAAATTTTAATATTATGAATATATCAAAAAAAATAGATACTATATTGCAGGAGTTATACCTCATTGATCCTGCACTCAAAACGAGGGAAGGGGAACTCAAGTTGCTGATCAGTAAACTGATTGAACTTAAACCTGACACTAAGTTTGATGAGGAGTTTGCGGTCAGGTTAAGGGAGGAGCTCGCGCTACGTCCGATTGGTAATTCAAAACAATCTTTTTTCAGTATGCCTTTTATGAAAGTTGCCTCAATTACAGTGCCAGCGTTCGCGGTACTGCTCTTGTTCGTTCTTCCTTTCGTATCAGAGAAGCAGGCGGGAGTGTTTTCAGTTTCGGTTACTGATGTAGGCAGGATTGCATTCGGAGACATTGTATATCCTGGTGGGAATGCGGATAGTTTTGGTGGAGCAACGATTGATGGTGTTGCGGAAAGTAGTGGTGTAGCCTTTGACGCATCAGTTTCTATGGTTGCTGATATATCAGTACCCGAAGGACGTGGGGGAGGTATTTCAGAGAAAATGATTGAACCTCCACAATCTTTGTCGGTGCGACCTCAACCAGAGAGTATTGATTTATACCAGTTTACGTATGCAGGAGAAACTATTCCCGAATTGACTGCGGAGGGGTTTGTGTATAAGCGGGTAGCGGCGCGTGGAGACTCATCACGGCTTATATCTGCATTAAAAAATACCAACCTTGGATTTTTATCCCTTGGTAGTTTTGATGAACTTAAAGTGCGAACATTTTCAGTGTTTGAAGATAAGGATTTTGGGTATGAAATAACTGCCCATATTGAAGAGGGTTCTTTATACATAGGTCCAAACTGGTCTCGGTGGAATAGTCATAAAGATGGAGATGTAAGACAGCCTGCAGCTGAAATAATTCCAAGTGAGCGCGCGATTGATATCGCGGATGCGTTTTTACGTGAGTATGCAATTTCTCGGGCTAATTTTGGAGATCCAACCGTTAGACATTTTGGTGCAGAGGTTGTTGCGTACGATGATATGTCTTTATCGAAAGAAACAATGCCTGCAGTATGGATGCCTGAGGCAGTGAGTGTTGTATATCCACTTGTGATAGATGAGAGTGTTGTTATTGACGAAGGCGGATATCCGTTCGGTATGAATGTTATGGTAAACGTACCTTATGCTAAGGTGTCTAATGTAGAAAATCTCTCTACTCATACATATGAGCGCTCAGCGTACCCGCTTATTGATGACTGGAATACGGTTTTAGGGAAGATTGAAGCACGAAATACTATAAACTTTTTCTCTGATGATTTTGTTGGGGAAAAACGAGTACGACCTATATTACTTGATACTCCGACAGTGGTGTTGATGCACACATGGGTATATGATCCAGTACGCTCAATTTCGCAGGAGCTACTTGTTCCAGCACTTCGTTTTCCTGTACTTGTTGATCCAGCTTCTTCATACATGTTCTATTCAGATTCTATAATGATTCCGTTGGTTCAAGGTGTTGGTGAAGATGTGTATAGAATCTTGCCTGCTGTACAATAGGTCTTGTTTGAATTTAGAGGTATATACTCTACAATAGGGTATATGCTTGATAGGTTGATTCATGTACTCACGATACTCGCTGTAGTAGCTATTGTAGCTCTCGGAGGAAGCCTCTTTACTTCTTTTGGTTTTGCCACTGATTCAGTAACAGAGATTTCTTGGTATGATCGTTTAATTTTACCATCGTACGCGCCTGATGGGGCAATTATCGGCATAGCCTGGACGCTTATTTATATTTTTACCGCATTGTCTGCTTTTATTTTTTACGGTAAAGGAGTGATAGGAAAACGGGCGTACGCGGTTACACTACTCTTTTTTGCAAATGCAGTGCTTAACGTATATTGGAGTTACTTCTTTTTTGTAAGTAACAATATACTATATGCCGTGTTGGACATGATTCTTCTGCTCGCTACCATAGTACTGCTAATTAAGCTTATACGACGTATCTCAATTAGCTCTGCAGTACTACTGTATCCGTATGCGCTGTGGGTGCTATTTGCAACAGTACTTACAGTACATATCTTAATTCTTAATCCCACATCATAATGTGTGCGCATGTGGGTTTTGGTTATCAACAGGGGGAGGTTGTGGGGTTTTTTACTTTTTGTATACTAATTATGTAGATTCATTTTTACACAGTTCTTTCGGAAGGTGTCATTACTTTCCAGTTGTACCGAGACTTTCAGTCTCACACCAATTTCCGGCCTCGCATTATGTGGGGCCGTTTTCTTTTCCCCAACGTTCCGTATAACTCCGTGGTAAGATATATCTCCCCAAATATGTTGTATTAACCAGTAAACGACCCACACATACTTTTACAAGTACTTGTTTGTGTAGGTCGTTTTCTATTTGTGGGAACACTATATGTCATATACACCACGTCTTGATAAAGCATTAAAGTTAGCAACACTGCTCCATGAGGGGCAGTATCGCAAAGATCGTGCGAAAATTCCATACATTGCTCACCCTGTTGCGGTTATGTATATTCTCAAAAAATATACTCGTGATGAAGACATTCTTATAGCAGGATTACTCCACGATATTTTAGAAGATGTATTACTACCATACGACGAAAAAATATCTTTGATCACCGAGTCATTCGGTGATCGTGTGTACGAGATAGTTCGTACAGTTTCTGAAGATACCGACCCACTAACTACCAGTGAAAAGCCTCTTTCGTGGAAAGAGCGAAAGCGTAAGTATATACAGGCACTCACTCAGAGCACTGAAGAAGCACTTCTCGTATGTGCTGCAGATAAGATTCATAACCTTATGTCTCTCATTAGCGCGTATGAGCATGAAGGGCCGAGTATTTGGGAAAAATTTCACGCACCAGAAGGTCATAAGTTGTGGTTCTATCATGAAGTGCTTGAGGTGATTCGCACACGTTCAACCTCGGCAATTGTCGATGAATTTGAACAGGTGTTACAGGAGGCGGAGAAGTGCCTATAGTTCATCTGCTGTACACTGCCAGATACACGACGGATACGTTATACTTACAATAATGCTTGTCAGTAATTATATTCTCTGGCACTACACGCGCGCACTCAAAGAATTCACTACTTTGTTGGCAACTTTTCTGTGGTTTGTGTACCATTTCTTCTCAATTCCTATACTCCTAAAATCACTGTTTGCTCCGTTTAAGCGATTGGATGAAAAGAAAGAGCGCGCACTGCAATTTGATGTGGTGCTGGTGAACATACTGATGAGGTTAGTTGGTTTTCTACTGCGCATGACGCTCATCCTGATTGGATTTATTTTTCTCTTTGGCATAGTGGTTCTAGGTATTATAGGAATGCTTGCATGGATTTGTATGCCAGTAGTACTAGGTGGGCTGTTTACCATTTCATTTTTCTTTCTTGTATGAAGATTCAAGACATACCACATTTTGCAGAGCAGTACTCACCAGCGTTAGTGCTTGAGAGGTACGTATCCAGACGCGCTCGTCGGTGGGTATTTTTTGCGACTTCCGTATTATTGTTGATTGGAGGGCTGATGGTAGGTGTTGATGTATTTATTCGTGACATACTCGCCGAGCGTCTACTCGGAATTACGTACGCATCACTTTCCCTTATTTCAGTCCCATGGCTTCTTTCAGTAATGAGTATTACTTTTTTTAATTCTTTCTATTACAGGGTTTTTGGATTATCAAAAAAGGATCAAAAAAATCAGCATATTACGTACGAGCTTGCTCAAGTTATGTGGCGAAGACGAAGTCGCGATAGTGTGTATGCGCTGTTTGCTTCGCCTATAGGGCAGTTGATTATGACTCGTTGTGGAATAACGAAAGAAAATTACACTGAATTTTTTGAAAAGTATCGCACAGATATTCCGTTAGATGAAAGTGTGGATGTGGGAGGTGATTCAGTTATTACCACAGTTGATTTTGTACGGGCAGTATATAAAGCAGATACACAGCTAGTTCAATTTCTTGCACGTCACGAAGTAAAGGAGGAAGATTTTGTTGGAGCCAGTGAGTGGGTGATACGTCAAGTTCAAAATGCAAAACGAAAAGCGCGGTGGTGGAGCAGAGAACAGTTAGGGCTTATTCAAGGTATTGGAAAGGATTGGTCATATGGACGTGCGTATACACTTGAGAAATTTGCGTACACATACACTGGTATTCCAAGTACTCAGGAGGTAAAGGGGGCACTTAGGTCTCCTGAAGTTTCTCAGCTCGAAGAGGTGCTTGCTCGTGGACGTGAAGCAAATGCGTTACTGGTAGGGAAATATGAAGAGGGGTTGGATGAGGTGATACGAAAGTTATCGGCAAAAATTGTATCAGGACATGTGTTGCCCGAGCTTGAGCATAAGCAAATTTTCTTTCTCGAGGGAATGGAGGTGCTTGCACGTTCTCAACATAAGAATGAGTTTGAAGACACCATGAATACTATATTAGCTGAGACGTCTCGTGCGGGAAACGTCATTCTTGCGATTACTCATTTTCCTCAGTTTGTGGCGGGAGTGCATGAGGTTGGAGGAGATATACTTGAATTTTTAAGTACACATCTCTCAGGGAGACACATTCAGTTTATCGTAAGTGCAGAAGAAAATCTTTTTCAACAAACGCTTGAACATGACCGAAGAATTCGAGATATGTTTGAACGAATCACTGTACAGGGTGTTGATCGTGATGGACTCGTGCGTGAACTACAGTCTGAAGCAGGGATTCTGGAAAGAAAGAATGATGTGTATTTTACTGTCCAAGCGATACTTTCTATTGTAGAAGCAAGTGAACGGTACTTCACTGCAAAAACTGCTGTTGATTCAGGATTAGATTTACTCAATGATGTGGTTGCGTGGTGTGTCCAGAGGTCTATTGAGGTGGTTCGTCCTGAACATGTGTTTTCATTGGTAGAAGAGAAAACCGGTATTAAAGCCGGGAAAGTGGGTGAGGAAGAAAGGGTACAGTTGATGCAACTTGAAGAGATTATGCACCGAAGAATTGTGGGGCAAGACGAAGCCGTATCAGCTATTGCTCACGCACTGAGGCGTGCGCGGAGTGGAATAGGAAACCCAAACCGTCCGATGGGTTCATTTCTCTTTTTGGGTCCTACTGGCGTAGGTAAAACGGAAGTCGCAAAAACACTCGCGCAAACATTTTTCAAAAGTGATGATATGTTGGTTCGTTTTGATATGTCAGAATATGCAAGTAGTGATGCGCTTGAGCGACTCATCGGTTCATTTGAAACCGGAACAAGCGGCGTTTTGGCTACTGCTATTAGGTCAAAGCCGTATGGTGTTTTACTTCTCGATGAGTTTGAAAAAGCTCACGGAACAGTACATAACCTCTTTCTTCAGATTCTAGATGAAGGGTTCTTTTCAGATATGCGCGGTGAGCGAGTAAATGCACGCAATCTGATTATTATTGCAACTTCTAATGAGCAGGCTGACCAAATATGGCAGTTGTCTGAGGAAGGGAAAAAATTATCAGATCACTATGATGCAATTATTCGGGGAGTAGTAGAGCATGGAACATTTCGTCCAGAATTATTGAACAGGTTTGATGCTGTTATACTTTTCCACCCTATTGGCAAAGCGCAGAAGGAGGGTATCGCACTTAAACTTCTTCGTGAAATTCAGGATCGCATGAAAAAGAAAGGAATCACATTGGTAATAAACGAGGCGGTCAGGTCTGCGGTGGAACGTGCACAGACTGATCCAAAGTTTGGAGCAAGGGCGATGGGTAGATTCGCGCAAGAGAGAATTGAGCAAGTAATTGCTGATAAAATAATTCAAGGAGAAATACAACCAGGTGCGGTTGTTGAGTTGACCGAGAAAGATATCCAGTGAGTGTGGAGTAATTTTGAATGTGGCAGTGGTATACTGAGTGTATGAAATCACGTTTTTTTACGCGACCTATTTTTTATATTCCACTACTCATGGTGTTTGTGGTGGGTATTATTGTATTCACTCAGCGTAATAATGAGTTGTTGCATGAGACAGAGGTTGTAGCCCGCGGGACAATTCGAGAAGAAGTTACGTTGACTGGAAGAGTGGTTCCATCACAAAAGGTAGAGCTTGCATTCGAACGTGCGGGGAGGGTCTCACGTATATATGGTGACGTGGGTGATACTTTTCCCGCACAAGCTCTGATTGCAGAACTTGATTATCAAGATATATCAGCACAACTTCTTCAAGCGAATGCTAATGTGTCCGTTGAACGTTCACGATTAGAAGAATTATTGCGGGGATTGAGACCGGAAGAACGTGAGTCACAGGAGACTCGTGTGCGTAATGCTGAGCGAACTCTTTCTATAGCGGAAGAAAAACAGATAACAGTTTTTGATAAAACAAAGCGAGATATGGAAGGGGTATATATTGATGCGTTGGCTACAGTTAAGAATGCTGCTGTTGCAGGAAAAGACGTGCTTCTTAAGGCAACCGAGATTCAGTATCTGTATTTTAATTCTTATTCAACTGCGGATTCTGACCTTGCGTACATGAAGGAAGAGGCGGTTCGTTTGCTGTTTAGTGTATCTGGGGCGGGAAGGTGGAGCGTGGATGCGCTAAGTATTCTTGATGGGGGTGTATACGGTAACGCATTTAAGATTACACCAGATAATGAGGAGTCTGTTGAAGAGGCACTTAAACACACGCAGGAGGCCTTGTTGCGTATACGATTGTTTGTTACCAGTATTCCCGTTAATACCCTTTTTAGTGATACTGAAAAGACTACCATGTCTACACTGAGGTCAGTTGCAGAAACACATGTAGAGAGCATCGCAAACGCAATGCAACGAATAAAAGCACAGCGTATTGCAAATGAAAATGCGCTTGCCATCGCACGTGCCGAGGTTACCTCTGCTCAAAACGCTCTTGAAGTAGCACGAAGTGACCGTACGGTTGCTACTGCAGGAACCGCAGATGAGCAGGTGCGTGCACAAGAGTCTCGTGTTGAATCGGCGTTGGCGAATGTCGCCAATCTTTCTGCGCAGATAGAGAAAATGGTTATACGTGCTCCATTTGAGGGAACGCTCACAAAGAATGATGCAGTGTTGGGAGAAATCATATCACCCCATACTCCATATTTTGGAATGATTGGTACAGATATATTTCAAATTGAAGCGTATATCCCTGAAGCTGATATTGCAAAAGTAGCTCTTGGGAATACCGCTCGCGTTACGTTTGATGCATACGGCCGTGATGAATTTTTTAATGCAACACTTACTAGTATTGCTCCCGCAGAAACAATTATAGACGGTGTGGCAACGTATAAGATCACACTCAAGTTCATTGAACCGGATGAACGAATTCGTTCAGGAATGACGACAAATATAGATATTATTACTGCTGAGAAAAGTGACGTATTCTCGGTACCGCTTCGCTCTGTTGTGCGTCAGAACGACCGACGGTTTGTTCGTGTGCTAGGTCCACAAAATGAAATTGAAGAAGTGGAGGTTACAACGGGACTCCGTGGAATCGATGGAAGAATTGAGATTATCTCTGGTTTAGTGGGAGGGGAACGCGTCGTGACATATTTTATTGAATAGTATGCCATTTCTTGAACTTGTGGATGTAAAAAAAGAGTATTCAGATGGTACTCAGGCATTGCGTGGTATTTCTTTTACTCTTGAAAAAGGAGATTTTGTTTCTATTATGGGTCCTTCAGGTTCAGGTAAGTCAACCTTGCTTCATATTTTGGGCTTTCTTGACACCGCCTCAAGCGGAATATATCGCTTTGACGGAAAAAGCTATGATGATTATACTCCTGACGAAGTTTCTCATGTTCGGAATCAAAAAATGGGTTTTATTTTCCAGTCATTCAACCTCCTTTCTCGAGCAACGGTATTTGATAATGTCCTATTACCGCTCATGTACTCATCGGTTCCAGTACGTGAACGTCGTGATCGTGTATTGTCAGCGATTGAGTCTGTTGGTCTAACACATCGTGTTACGCATCTCTCCTCAGAGCTTTCAGGTGGAGAGCGTCAACGCGTGGCAATTGCTCGCGCTCTGGTTAATAACCCCGCATTGATATTTGCTGATGAACCGACGGGAAATCTAGACTCAAAATCAGGTGAGTTAATTATGGACATTCTCTATGACTTGAATCAAAAACGGAATCATACCGTAGTGCTCATTACTCACGAAACATATACTGCGCTTTATGGGGACCGTATCATTACTATAAAAGATGGAGTAGTTGAACGAGAGGAGAAGGTGGAACAGAGAAAAACGAGTAACGTTGGCTTTTTGAAGTAATATGACTTTTAAGGATAGTATCAGTACAGCAGTACGTGGACTCCGAGCGAATCTTTCTCGGTCGCTACTAACAGTGCTCGGTATTGTTATTGGTATTACCGCAATTATTCTTATGATGGCGATGGGTAAAGGTGCTGAAGGTTTGATTCTTAACGAAATAGCAGGTCTTGGTGCTGAGACAATTGTAATACGTCCCGGAAAACAACCCACTGGACCCACTGACTTTGGCGATACTCTGTTCTCAAACTCACTCAAGTCTCGTGATTTGGATGCATTGCGTAAAAAAAGTAATGTGCCACACCTTATCACCGCAACTCCAGTACTGCTTGTTCCAGGAACGGTATCATTTAGTGGCGAGACATACCGAGCAACGGTAATGGGTGGTGAAGCCGAGTTTTTTGCAGAATCATTCAATGTGTATCCTGATCGCGGGGTACTTTTTACTGAACTTGATGTTCGTCAACAGGCGTCTGTTGCTGTTATTGGCGATAAGGTTGCGAGAGAGCTTTTCGGTGATTCAGAACCTTTGGGCGAGTTTATTTCTGTACGAGATAGAAAGTTTAGAGTGGTGGGAATATTCCCCCCTAAAGGTCAAGTGGCTTTTTTGAATTTTGATGAAATGGTTATTGTTCCATACACCACAGCACAACTGTATTTACTTGGAATTGATTATTTTCACGAGATTATCACAAAGGCTGATAGTCCAGAATCAGTGGCGCGAACTGTTCAAGATATTGAGTATACTTTGCGAGAAACACATAACATTCATGATCCTATTGATGATGATTTTTATGTCGCCACTCAGCAAGCCGCCGTTGAACAGATTCAAACAATCCTAGGAACCCTTACTATTTTCCTGTCATCAGTTGTGGCAATCGGCCTTGTTGTTGGAGGAATTGGGGTAATGAATATTATGCTCGTATCAGTGATAGAACGTACTCGTGAAATAGGTTTACGAAAAGCAATTGGGGCAACAAATAAAGATATCTTAACTCAGTTTTTGCTTGAAGCGGTGATACTGACTGCGTGCGGAGGTTTGATTGGGATACTACTTGGCGCGTCGTTCGCATTTTTACTTTCGTATTCCATTACTCTTTTATTTGATTTAGCTTGGGAATTTGTGTTTCCCGTACAAGGCGCATTGCTTGGAATCGGCATGTCGACTGTGGTTGGATTAGTTTTTGGTTTGTACCCCGCGCGCAAAGCTGCACTTAAAAGTCCTATTGAAGCTTTACGGTACGAGTAGTGCTACCTAGATGTGCATAACGAGTAGCGAAGGGAGGGGTATACTGTGTATATAATTTAACATAACATTATGACTACACTACAAAAAGTATCACTTGTATTGCTTCGGGTCAGTTTGGGTTGGTTGTTCTTTTATGCGGGAATTACTAAAGTTCTTAATCCTGCATGGACCTCTGCAGGGTATCTGAACAACGCAAAAACATTTTCAGACTTGTATGCATGGTTTGCTCAAGAGGGTATTATTGGATATGTAGATTTTCTTAATCAGTGGGGACTCACGTTTGTGGGGCTAGGATTACTTTTGGGTGTATGTACTCGATACGCTTCTATGGGAGGAATAGCGCTTATGGTACTTTACTACTTTCCAGTGCTCACGTTTCCAAAGGTAGGCAATGGATACATTATTGACGATCATATTATATACATTGTTGCATTCCTTATACTCATTGCTTTCGATGCTGGTCGCTACTATGGATTGGGCAAACATTTGAGATGGATTAAGAGGTAAAAGAGTAGTATTGCTAAACAAAAAACACTCATATGAGTGTTTTTTGTTTAAGTAGAGTTATTTTGTGTACTAGACTATTTCGCAGACACCAGCAGCACATGCAAGTTCCTTTTTCACATCTAGCTCATCTGTTTTTTCATACGTGATGATCTTTGAGTAATCAATGTGCTCTAGGTATTTTGCGAGCTCTTCGTATTTTTCTTTTGTGATAGTTTCATACGGAGCGAGTGGATACACGTGATTGTCTCGAGGTAGGAAAGAGAGGCCCCCAACGTAGTCCCAGTTTTTGTAAATCCACTGAGCGACATCTATCCATTCGTTCTCTCCAACAGAAACGGTCACTGAAGGATTGTGTTCCGTGTAGCTTTGCTTAACTGTTTTCCAGTGTTCTAGCTGATCTAATGCACTGATAGAGTCTTTAAAGAATTCACTTTTTGGTGCTTTGACAGGGAATTCAAGAACATACGTTGTTGCACTTTCTGCAGTTTGACCTATTTCTGGGTGATATGGTACTCCTTGGTCTTTGAGCATCTTAAATAGAGAGTCAGTTGCTGCGATACGAACTCGACGAATATAGTATGGCGCATGTCTTGGGTGCATTCCTGAAGCACAGTCAACCATTTGTGAAAGGGTACCTGAAGGTTTTACACAGGTGATACAAGTAGATTCGTTCACTCCAAACTTCTTTGCGTATTGCTTGTTTATCTTGATAGCTTCAGCCTTAAGCTTTTCAAGAATTTTTGGATCTCGAGCTGCAGGGGAGTCCCACTGACCAGTCATTGATACCCCAAGGAGGCGTTCACGGTCACAGTGTTCTTTCCATTCTTTTGAAAGGTACGGAAACTTAGTGAGTGTAGATTGGTAGGTGCCAAGAATTGTGGCAATACGGATTTTTCTCTTTAATGATTCAAGAGTGTCATCGTTTCGAGCAACCACTTCTGAGAGGTTACAAAATTGTTTTGATTGCAGAATAATTTCTCCACATGGATTTGTTCCGAGTTGGCCAATAAGATTTCCTTGCGCATCAAAGTATCCCTTGTATTCTTTAAGTGCTTCAATACGACGCTTTGGAAGGGAGGTAGTGAGTGAGCCACGGTTAAATATTCCTCGCTCTCCTGAACCTGACTTAATGAGCGCCATCCATTCTTCAAGAAATTCAGTATTAGAAGGCTTCTGGTTATAGACAGCTGAGTTGTTTGCAAGCATTCGTTGTGGATCTGTATTGTAGAATGCCCCCTTTTTTGCATCACGGACTTCAGTATCGTCTAAATCTGATAGAGAAATCATTGCACTTCGTCTCACGCCTCCCGCAACGACACAGTCGCCAATCATGCAGATAATATCGTGCACATCAATAGTGCGAAGCCGTCTTCCTTGGCGTGAAAGCATTTTATCACGGGTGAAATCGAGGAGACGTTGGAGTGGGGCGGGACCAGAAGCTTTACCTCCCATAGTAGCAAGTCTGGTTCCAGCGGGACGAATGTGAGAGTAATCAAATGCAATATTATCGCCGTTTGCCCATGCGGTCATTCCGACAGTAAGAGCGTCAGCCCATCCTTCTTTTGAGTCTGGAATAACATGCGTTTTTGGAGCTTTTCCATTCTGTCGCAATATTTGAGGGAATTTTTCAACATTGTGACTTTCAACTGACCAGCCTACACCTGTGCCGCACATAGACACATACATAATTTCCGCAAGGTCTTGAAATGATTCAGGAGCGGTGTACGAACAATTGTATGCGCACACGTTTGTTTTTCGTGCCGCATTTCCTGCAAACTGAAGAAGTCGCATTGACGGCATTGCTTCATGTTTTAGAATTGCTTCACGAACTTCTGCGTATTCTTTCTTGGTGAGTTTTTCACCAAGGTTTTCTTTCATAAAGTCGACATACCTATCTACGGTTTCAATCCATGTTTCTCGACGCTTCTCTGTCTCAATCCACCGAGCGTACGTTCTATAGTAGACAAATTCTCCAAGAGGGTTTCTGAAATATTTTTTACTTTCAAGTGCTAAATCTCGTACATGCTGTGGTACTACCGCTCCTTGAGCGCGCATGCTTGCTCGGTTGTTACGATATAGGATGTATGACTTTGCAGTTTTTGCATACCCACCCAGTATCAATTCTTTTTCAACAGTATCCTGAATTCCCTCAACTGTTGGAGTAAAGTTTTTGTATCTTTTTGCGATACGTTCAACATCTGCTAATACTTTCTGCGCGACCTTTTTTGCATCTTTTTCCGAACCCTCGGATGATGCCGTCATCGCCTTATATACCGCTTGAGTAATCTTGTCGACATTGAAGTCAACAAGAGTACCGTCGCGTTTTTGAATTTGTCTCACCGCTCGTTGTGACATATTATTTTTTTACCACTCACTAGTAATGTATGACTATTATAGCAAATAAGTTATACACATCTTGTCGGGCTACAAGATGCGTGTTCTGATTGGTGTAAAAATGTGGCTTACTTGCAAGCTATAAATTAGACGGTTATTTCATTTTAAATAAAGTCATATGTAGAGCCATATTTTTTGGGGAGAAAATAAGTGGGGTATGCGTATATAATAGATGAATGAGTTTAGAAGCAGAATCATTTGTGGGAGAGTATCGTCATTACAAAGGTGGTACGTACCGAGTACTTGGAGTTGCGCGTCACAGTGAGACAATGGAAGATATGATTATGTATGCACCGCTACAACCGCACGAGAAAACAGATGTACGTGTATGGGTTAGACCCTTGAATATGTTCTTTGAATCAGTACTACTTTCGAATGGAGATACGGTTCCTCGTTTTAGTAAACTAGAACAACATGGATAGGGGAGCAGTATACGGAGCGTTAGTGACTGGTGTTATCTTAGGTCTATTTGCTGTGTCATTTTTACAGAGGTCTGCATTGGAAGTAGATTCTACAAATGATTTATTTTCACAGGTCTCAACCGCGACTAGTTCTACCGATGCATTTCCTGGTACTGTTTTAATTTCATTACATAACCCGAAAGCTTATTCAGAAATCACATCCCCACTTTTTGTTACCGGAGAAGCGAGGGGTGTATGGTTTAACAATGGTGAATTTACTGTGACTGTATATGATGCTGACCGTATGCAGATAGCGGAAGCAAGTGCAACCGCACTAGTGCCAATTAATAACAGTGATGATTTTGTTCCCTTTGTTGCATTACTAAACTTTACTTCAAAGCATCCACGAAGTAATGGATTTATAATGGTAAAGAGAGGGGGTGCTTCAGCACTTAACCCATCACCATGGGATTATCGTGAGATACCAATATACTTTGCACGATAGATTAGTTGTGGTGATTAGACAAAAGTGTAGGGATTATATATTGTGGAGTTCTTCAGTATGGTTTGTCTGTGAACGTACGGTAGGTTTCGGGCTGTAGTACAGTGGTAGTATTTGCCCATGGGGTGGGTAAGACCCGAGTTCAATTCTCGGCAGCCCGACATGGTATCCTATACCAGTTTGGCCATACATGCACTTATGCATGTATGGCGAGAATTGAAAGGCGGAGCGATGTTTTTGTTTGACTGCTTTTGAGTCAAGGCAAAAACCGCGAGCCGGGGTCGCGCAATTTTTCCGTCAGGAAAAATATGTGTGACCAATTCTCGGCAGCCCGACATGAAATGAATTATATTCATTTCGTAGTTGCGAGAATGAAGGAGGGGGTCAGGGAACCTTCGGTTCCCCGTGCAGGAAGGCAGTGAGTCTACGAGCGTTGGAAAACCGTGGGTTTCCAAGGAAATTCTCGGCAGCCCGACATGGTATCCTATACCAGTTTGGTAACTCATGCATGATAACAAGAATTAAATTGTAATAGCTGTTTTAAGATTACTATATGAAAAAACAAACATCGTGGGGTGGGGTGAGTGAATGGTATGATGAGCTTCTTTCCGATCCTGATTCATACCAGTCAAAAGTAATTCTCCCTAACATTTTGCGCCTTATGGGTAATATCAAGGATAAAAAAATTCTTGATCTTGCGTGCGGACAAGGTTTCTTCTCTCGTGCGTTTTTTGATGCTGGTGCGCAAGTAACAGGGGTTGATATAGCGCCAGAGTTGATTTCAAAAGCAATTGAGCATGTACCGAACGGTCATTTTTATACATCACCTGCACACCGAATTCCTATAGTAACTGATGCAACTCAGGAGTACGTTACTATCATACTTGCATTACAAAATATAAAAGAATTCCAAGATACTATTGCAGAGTGTTCACGCGTACTTGTTTCGGGTGGAGTGTTACTATTGGTACTCAATCATCCCGCATTTAGGATTCCAAAGAAGACTCATTGGGGGTGGGACGAGTCATCAGAAATGCAGTATCGGAGGGTAGATGCTTACATGTCAGAATCATCTCATGAAATAGATATGCATCCTGGTTCGCGGAAAAAAGAAGTTACAGTTTCATTCCATCGCCCACTGCAGGTGTATATAAAAGCACTCGCAAAGGCTGGTTTTGTTGTTACTAATTTGGAGGAGTGGATATCTCACAAAAAAAGCGGTAAAGGTCCTCGACAAAAAGCGGAGGATGTAGCCCGAAAAGAAGTACCACTTTTTATGTGTTTAGTTGCGGAGAAAACTGAAAATAGAGAGTAGAGAAAAGAGATTAGAGATAAGAAAAGGAAAAAGGTAAGAGGAAATAGGGAGGCAGAGATTAGAGAACAGAGACTAGAGATTAGAAAAAAACTAAAAATAGAGAGTAGAGAAAAGAGATTGGAGAATAGAGAGGGGTGTTACCATATCAGTTGTGGTACGTAAGTAAGTGTATATACGATATAATATATACATATGAAAAACATATTTACAACTCTACAGGAGCGAGGTGTTACTCCGCTTAAGATGGTTCTCATTGTCATTGCGGGTATCATATTGTTACCTCTGTTTGTGTGGTTAGTAGCGTTTGCGGTACGGACTGCATTTATGCCTCATTCAAGTACGATTTCGTATGGAGGGGATGGGTATAGCATGCCTTACGGAGCTCCATATATGGAGGAGCGAGCGGTGATGGATAATTCTCAAAAATTATCTGTAAGAAATATTGGATTGTATCCGCCTACTCCCCCGATTTCAAACGGCGTGAATGCTGAGCTATTTGAAATCACTGAGTATTACGGCACAATCCGTACCGGGAATGCCGAACAAACCTGTTCAAGTATTTTTGACTGGAAGAGTGAAGCAAGTATTATTTTTGAAAATGCTCACACATATGAGCGGGGATGTTCCGTTGTGTTTAAGGTTCCTCGAGAAATGAGTGATTCAATACTGGACAGATTAGAGGAGTTTACTGTTGAAGATTTGAATAGTAATACACAAACGATACAGCCGGTACTTGATGACTACACCAGTGAAATTGAGATTCTAGAAAAGAAACTTGAATCTATTGAAAAAACACTCACTGATGCAGGTAAGGCATATGATGAGGTCACTATACTCGCAACACGAACGCAAGATGTTGATGCGCTTGCTAAAATCATTGATAGTAAGGTTCAACTGATTGAGCGTTTAACGTCACAGCGTATAGATATTAAGAATCAAATAGAGTATTTGCTTCGTGCTACTGAAGAACATAAGGATAGAGTGAAGTACACGGTCTTCAGACTTACGGTGTATGAACGTGTGGTGGTTGATGGTAGGGAAATTAAAGATTCATGGATGAACGCAGTGAGTCAGTTTGTACGAGAGGCTAATCTTATATTCCAAGGACTTACGGTAGGACTACTTGGATTCTCATTGCGAGTAATACAGTTCGTGATATATGCGGGTATCGCACTGTTTGTCGCAAAATACGGCTGGAGATTTGTTCGGTACGTTTGGAAACGGTAGCAACAAAAAACCCCACAGATACTCTGTGGGTTTTTTGTTGCGCGTGTCGCTAAAAGTGAGTACTATGTGAATCAGAAGCACAAACCCTCTACACGGAAAGGAAATGTATGATTCACTACCGTTTTTATCCTTCCTGCTTGTGTGGAAGTAAAGACTGGGGAAACGTTGATGGTACATACTTTGAGTTTGACGTATCTGAGTTTAATACGTGTTCCATAAGTGTTCAGATTACTCGTTGCAAACAGTGTTATGTACATGGCGTGTATATTGAGCACGATGTCGGTGGCAACCTCTTTTTGCAGAGCCATCATGTTTCAACTGAACCAGATAATGATATGTTGTATGAGTACATTGAGGAAGATCTTGTCCCGCTTTGGCAAGTGTACGCTGAGCGTATTATCGTGGCACGGAATACGATTGAGGTGCAGTTTGTTGAACGGTTTAAGAGAGAAATGAACTTACCTCGGGGAAGTTCTCTCATTCACGCTCCAGGCAATGTATACGAAGTATTTTGGAAGCGACAAAGTGATTTTTTCGCGAGTTCAACGTATATCGTTCCTCTTCCTGGATCTGCAGTCCCGATTCCGTCTTCACTACCTGAGATGTACAGTGGTTTTGTAAACTTCTCGCCGATAGGTAAACCTTTCTGGCGTAAAGTGAAAATTAAGACACCATAGTCATCCAATTGACAGTAATCCCGTTTCGCTGTATCGTGTACCAACGATTCCCGAACGGGATTTTTTATTTATATGGAAATCAGAAATATTGCAATCATTGCACACGTAGATCACGGCAAGACAACTCTTACTGACGCTATCATGCGCCAGACTGGTGCGTTTGAGGAGGGAATGAGTATGGACACGAACTCAATTGAGCGAGAGCGAGGTATTACCATTTATGCTAAAAATACAGCTACGTATTATCGAGATACGAAAATAAACATCGTAGACACACCAGGTCACGCTGACTTTGGGTCCGAAGTAGAACGAGTGCTTCGTTCAATTGACTCAGTGGTGTTGGTTGTTGATGCACAGGAAGGTCCAATGCCACAAACTCGTTTTGTACTCAAGAAATCTCTTGAGCTTGGAATGAAGCCGATAGTAGTCTTGAATAAAATTGATAAACCTGCTGCAAATCCTAACTTGGCCGAAGAACAGGTACTTGAGCTCTTTATGGAACTTGGGGCTACTGATGAACAAATGGATTTCACAGTTGTGTATGCAATAGGAAAAGACGGGGTTGCAATGCGCTCTCTTGATGATGAACGAAAAGATATTACACCACTTCTTGATGTGATTCTTGAAGAGGTTTCGCCTGCGCCCCAGGAGGAAAACAAACCGCTTCGAGCACAGCCCTTTAACTTGGCGTACGATAATTTTCTTGGCCGCCTTGCGGTAGTGCGTGTGTATGAAGGTGAAATAAAAACCGGAAAAGAGGTTCTAATCAAAAAGCCTGATGGTACAGTTCGTTCAGGAAAAGTAACCAAGCTTTTTACTTTTAAGGGAATGGCTCGTGTTGAGTCCCCGATGGCGAGCGCAGGAGATATTGCACTTGTTGCAGGACTACCTGATATTTTTATTGGAGAAACCGTGTGTGTGGATGAGACAGCCGAGGTATTGCCTGCTATTACCGTAGACGAACCAACTATCACGATGAATTTTCTCATTAACAATTCACCTTTTGCGGGGCGTG
This sequence comes from uncultured Candidatus Saccharibacteria bacterium, assembly GCA_964436015.1. GTDB lineage: Bacteria > Patescibacteriota > Minisyncoccia > Phycocordibacterales > JBBDJV01. The sequence continues at coordinate 75,730 of CAYTAR010000003.1, forward strand.
AGGGAAAGTTTGTGACGTCACGGCAGATTCGAGAGCGATTGGAGCGAGAGCTTGAGGTGAACGTTGGGCTTAAAATTGATTTTTCTGAAATGGATAGTTTCAAGGTCTACGGGCGAGGCGAGCTACACATTGCAATCTTGATTGAAAATATGCGACGCGAAGGGTATGAAATACAAGTATCTCAACCGCAGGTAATTTTGAAAGACATAGATGGAGTAAAACATGAACCGTTTGAAGAGCTTACGGTTGATATTCCCGTTGAATACCAAGGGCCAGTTATTGAAAAACTAGGTAAGCGTAAAGCGGTTATGACTAACATGCACCAAGGAACTGGAACCGTACGAATGCAATTTGAAGGTCCGACACGAGGACTTCTTGGGTACCGAGGACAGTTTATTGTTGATACACGTGGAGAGGGAATAATGGCAAGCCGAGTTATTGGATTTAAACCACATGTGGGTGAAATTGAAAAGCGAGAAACTGGTTCAATGGTCTCAATGATTACAGGAAAAACGGCGGGATTTGCGCTGTACAACCTTCAAGATAGAGGAAGTTTGTATGTTGGTCCGGGTACGGAGGTGTACGAGGGAATGGTTATTGGGGATACCGCAAAGGGAGACACAATGCACGTAAATCCGGTGAAGGGAAAAAACCTAACTAACGTACGAGCGTCAGGGTCTGATGAAAATATTATCCTTACTCCACCACTCACTCTTTCAATTGAGCTTGCGCTTGAAATAATGTCAGAAGATGAGTTTTTGGAAGTTACTCCTGTTAGCGTGCGACTACGAAAAAAATATCTCACAGAGCAGGAGCGATCAAAAGCTCGACGTGAAGGAAAAGAGCTGTAAAAAATAAGAACCCTCGGCAATTTGCCCGAGGGTTTTTGTATTACCGACGCATACTCGCCTGTGCATAATGAGTTTTAATAGTGCGGTATACTTGTGCGTATGAAGACTACAACTCAAAAATACCTTTCGGAATTCGTGTACGGAGCAATTGATGGAACGATTACTACTTTTGCGGTGGTTATGAGTGCGCTTGGAGCAGGACTATCTCCAGTGTTTGTGTTGGTGCTCGGGTACGCGAATTTGCTTGCAGACGGGTTCTCTATGGCGGTTTCAAATTATTTCTCAAATGAAGCTCAAAAAGGAGTTGAAGACCTTTCTCACAAGTCACATCGCTACGCACGCAAGGAATCTTTTAAAACAGCCGGAATGACTTTTGTTGCGTTTGCCACGATTGGCATGATTCCACTTATTCCGTTTGTTGTCGGGGTGAAGCAAGGAGGATTAGAGCGGATACATTTTATTTTTTCTGGAGTATTTACTGCGTGCGCATTTGCAGGAATCGGAGTTTTGAAGGGAGTAGTAACTGAACAGAGTAAAGTAAAAAATGCGCTTCAGACGGTTAGTGTGGGAGGGATTGCAGCAGGAATTGCATTTTATGTAGGAAAATTTTTGGAATCACTAATTGGATAATTTGATATGAAAATTGTACATTTTGATGCAAATAGTACGTCAGAAAAAGTTCTTGCACCACTATCGGGAGAACATGAGCAGTTTTTCTATGCCCAGTCAGCTCACGAACTTGATCGTGCTCACTGGTGGGAGGTTGAGGTGCTAACAGTCAATCATAAATCTGATATTACACGGGAGGCAATAGATGGGTTGCCGAAATTGAAACTTATTGCTACTCGCTCAACCGGCTTTGATCATATTGACTATATGTATGCACAGGAGAAGGGTATTCCTGTGGTAAATGTTCCTGAGTATGGTACTCGGACAGTTGCGGAATACGCATTTGCGCTCATGATGGCTCTCGTAAGGAAGGTTCCCCAAGGAGAGCGTACAATGGAAGGAAATACACCACCGGATATTAGCGGTTTGTGTGGGTTTGATTTACTTGATAAAACACTAGGGTTAGTTGGTACGGGTCGGATTGGTCAAAATATGGGTAGATTCTGCAAAGCATTTGGTATGCATGTTGTAGCATTTGACGCGTTTCCAAATAACGCGTTTGCGTCTGAGTGTGGAGTCGAATACCTTCCCTCAATTGAGGAGGTAGGGGAACGGTCGGATGTGCTGTCGGTTCATGTTCCCGATTTGCCGAGTACGCGACACTGTATTAGCAGAGAGGTGCTTTCGCGGGTAAAACGTCGTGCGTACTTTATAAATACGGCACGGGGAGGGGTGATGGATACCTGTGCGGTCCGAGACGCTATTGTTGATGGAAGGCTCGCGGGAGCAGGTATTGACGTGCTTGAATATGAGACTGAGTATTATGAGACGATGCATATGCATGTTCCATCTCATGTCAATTCTGAAATTGATTCCGTGCTTAAAGCGAATAGAGAATTGGTACTTCACCCCCACGTGATTCTTACTCCTCATCAAGCATTCTTTTCAACAGAAGCAGAAGTGAGAATTTTAACTACAACTCTTGAAAACATTAATGCATTTTCACGGGGAGAAATACTTCACCCAATACATACATGAGTGATAATTTCCCACTGTATAAAAACTTCAAGGAAGTAGCGGTAACTCCAAATCGCAGAGATATACTTGATATTGTGCATTCAGGAATACAAGCAATAAACACTGAAGAGGCAATAAAGAGGGCACTAGTACTTGATGGGAGCATGCTCACTCTCGCCGGTAAAACGTATGACCTTGAGAAGTATCGGTCAATTAAAGTGGTTGGTTTCGGCAAGGCTTCATGTCCAGCGTCTCTTGCTCTTGAGCGTTTGATAGGTTCGCGTATTAAAGATAGTGCGGTAATCAGTAATCTTGAAAGCACTTGTGAGATTATTAAAACTTACACCGGCACTCATCCAATGCCTCACGCACAGAACGTTGATGCGACAGGAAAAATTATTGCTCTCACTCAGGATGTAACGAAAGACGACCTCGTCTTTGTTATTATCTCAGGTGGAGGTTCTTCTATGTTGTGTTGGCCGCCAAGTGAAGCTAAACAAGGTATACAACTCTATGAGCGATTTATGCATTCTGGTGGGACAATACAAGAGATAAATATTGTTCGTAAGCATATTTCTATGGTGAAGGGTGGGGGACTCGCAAAACTACTCTACCCCGCAACGGTAGTTTCGCTTATTTTCTCTGATGTTCCAGGAGGCGATTTTTCAGTAATCGCTTCTGGCCCCACGTATCATGATGATTCAACAGTAGATGATGCCCGAGCGATTATCAGTCGGTATGATTTGGGAGAGTATGAACTATTTGAGACACCTAAAGATGACTGCTACTTTGAGCGCGTGGTGAATGTGCCGGTTATTGCAAACACGTATGCACTAGATGCAATGCGTCTTCGAGCAGAGGAGTTGGGGTATCAAACAACCATTATTTCTTCTTCTCTCTATGAGTATCCAAAAGAGCTTGTGCGAATGTTCCAAAGTACCGCAAGCTACAAGTCGGTTGTGTTAGGTGGGGGAGAAATTCGTATGGTAGTGGAGCAAGGGGCTCAAAAGATAACTGGAAAAGGAGGGAGAAATTTGTTCACCTCTCTCGTTGCGCTTGAGTCAATCCGAGCGGGTGAAGTGTTTATGAGTATAGCGTCAGATGGACAAGATAATTCAGATGCATGTAGCGGGATAGCTGATTGTTTGACTGAAGAGCACGCGCAAAGTAGGGGTATTGAAAAGCTTCCATTCTTACAAAATTTTGATGCGTATTCATTTTTCAAAGAAACTGGAGATTTAGTCTTTACAGGTCCGACAGAAGCAAATGTGTCTGATTTGTTTGTACTGCTTTCAAATACGGAACAATAAAAGCGCCAAAAGGCGCTTGTGTTAGAGGGGTGGTTGTTCAAGAGTTATGTTCAGATACTGCTGAGGGCTAATTTTACCCGATCCAAAAACTTTGACTGCAGTGAGAAGTCGGTTGTCCCACGCTGTATCCGTGCAGTAGTTTTGTTCGTTTACCTGCCCCGTAATGCTGTAGTTGATGCAGTAATCAATCACTCTTCCATTCACCACTACCTTGTATAGGCGAGGAGAGCTTCGATTTTGTGTTGTTGGCGCGACAATCACAATCCACGTAGATTTGAGTTCCATATTCTGTCTGGAATCCTATACCAACAGAAGTGTATTTGCAAACTATTTCCCCAAATAGTGCTTGAGTGTGTATACCCAGTCATCATCTTCTCCGGCTTCAAGTTTTTGTTTCAAAAGCCATTCAAGATAGTCTGGAGCGATTTTTGCTACTTCTTCCACAGTTTTCTCTTTATGTTTTCCAAAATTAAATCGCTTTATTAAAAGTGGAGTTTCTGAGAGTTTTTTCATTTTCTCTATTGCTTCATTGTCAGTAGACGTTTCCGTGCGAATTTTTGCAAGCAATCGATTAAATATTGCTTCAAGAACAAGCACGTCTCCAAAAGCGTCGTGTGCGTGTGCGTTTGGTACTTCCAAATCCAAATAGTATCGGAGGAATTGGAGGTTGTATTCTGGAATTACTCCGTCTGAGTCCAAGTGTCGTGCCACGCGAAGTGTGTCAATGGAATGGGGAACTGAAAGTCCTTCTGCTTCAAGCATAGCAATATCAAACGGGGCATTGTGCGCGATCATGATGGTGTTTTTCAAAATTTCTTCAAGGTCTTTGTGAGTGTTGCTTCCAATAAAGATTGGTTTATCCGCTACCATTTTATTGGTAATGTGTGTAATGCTCATTGATTTTACACTGATAGGAAGGGGTGGTTTAAAAAGCTCATTTACCAACTTTTCACCCATTTTATAGCAGACCTGTACCAGTCGGTCCTTTTCCAACTCATTTCCGGTTGTCTCTGTATCAAGAAAGAAATAGTTCATGTGGGTATTGTATCATGAGTATTTAGGCGTATGATAATGCATAAAAAAAGCGCAGACTACCAAGGGTAGCCCGCGCTGTGAATTTATTTGTAGAACTCATCTGAACCGACAAGTTCTCGATATGTTGGGGAGGTCTTCATGAGTTCATCATGACTTCCTTCGGCGGCAACGCGTCCTTTTTCAAAGACGAATATTGTGTCGCATTTGCGCACGGTACTCAAACGGTGTGCAATGATGATGGTAGTGATACCGGTGAGTGAATCTATGGTTTGTTGAATTATCCGCTCACTAACAGTATCCAAGCTTGATGTAGCTTCATCAAGTATGAGAATGCGTGGTTTTCTGATGAGTGCGCGGGCGATCGCGATTCGTTGTCGTTCTCCTCCCGAGAGCTGTACGCCATTTTCTCCAATTTTTGTATCCCACCCATCAGTTAAACGATGCCAGAATTGATCAATCCTGCAAACTCGCTTTATGTCTTCCATTTCTGTTTCGGTGACGAATTGAGCATCGCCATTAAGGCCAAACAGCACATTGTCTTTGATGCTCCCCGAGCACAGCATAACGTTCTGCTCAACAAAACCAACGAGGTGATGAAGCGAGTGTTGCTTAATGTCGCGGAGGTCCATGTCGTCAAGTGTTATGGTTCCTTCTTGTGGATCGTACGCACGAACAAGCAAGCGTGCAAGTGTAGTTTTGCCTGAACCAGAATGACCAACGAATGCGACTCGTTTTTGTGCGGGGATAGTAAGACTTACCCCTAACAATGTATCAATCCGTGATTCCTCCACTTTGGAATTCTCATCATCAGGATCTTCCATGTCCATGAGTTTTTCGTACCGAAACCGCAGGTCTGTAACCCTGATGTGTTTTTTCACATCTTTCAGTGTAACTGCACTTTCTCTGTCACACACGATTGGTTTTACATCAATGAGTTGAATATACTTCATGACATGCGGAATCTCACTTAGGTACGTCCTCTGCATACCACCAATCGCCGATATGTCCGTCATGAGCACATTTGAAACATAGAGTGCGGTTACGAAGGTGCCAATATCAAGCGACCCTGAATATACGAGCCACACACCGACGACCATATTCATGTGTTTCGCCAGTGCAAGGATAAAGAATCGAGGGTAAGCACTATAGTAGTAGGAAGACCAATGGCCTATGTGTTTATTTTTGTGCTTGAGGATTTTTTCCTCATGGTCTTGCTTTGTTCTATCGGCACGAGAGTTGATAATGACAGTTGTTGCCATTCTGACCCCTTCCTGCCGAAATGTGTCAATCTCGTTACTACTCTTCCGAATATCCTTCAATGCCGGCATGCTTTTCTTTTGTGCCCGTACAGAAAAAACTATAAAGACAAAAAGAGCCATGACCGAGACCAAAGAGAGTAGTGGAGTGATGATGGTGAGAAGGGTGAGATACACCACGACCTTTATCAGTGTGGGTGCAAACTCATGTACGAAGAGTGAGAGTAATCGTAGAATCGCACCTTCTCCGCGACTGATGATTGAATATATCTTGCCACTGTGTTCATGCACGTGCTGTCCGATTGACAGTGTGAGCATCTTACGAAGTGACATTAACATAGTCTCACCGATAATGGTCCAGTCCAGTTTTCTTAACTCGTAATGTGCGCGCGTCCAGGCGCATAGATCCATGAGCAGGTACGCTATGAATGCAATTGCAATGAAAACAAGTGCATCTTTCCATACAGACTCGGTAATTGCCGACACCATCTTTCCGAAGAAGATAGGGGCAAGTGCACCGAGGCACATGTTAAGAATTATCAAGCCAAACGTGATGAGTAGGGGTTTTTTAAATTGGTAAAAAACCTCATAAAACCTTTTCCAATATTCAGTTTTCAATTTACTTGCCTTTCTTTTGAATTTTGCGCATTATAACACGTTTTCTTGCTTTTGTAAAGAGCAAAAACACCGACATACATCGGTGTTTCTTCATCTCTTTCTAATCTCTAATCTCCAATCTCTAATCTCTACTCTCCAGTATACTCACCCCGATCCGCCTTCATATTTAATTCAAGTCGCTTCAAGAATGCATCTTGTGCTGAAGCAAAATTCTCTTGTTTTCCTTGCCACACTTCAAGCGCAGGTCCCTGTATTGCGCGCGCATAGGAGAAGGCGAGTTGCCACGGAAGGGGTTCCAACTTTGCCATTTCATTCAAGTGTTGTGTCGCTTCAACTGGTGACTGTCCTCCAGAAAGGAATACTACTCCGGGAACATCTGCCGGAACAGTTGATTTGAGCATCTGCACGGTTTTTTCAGCAACAATTCTTGGATCTACGTGACCATTTTCACTTCCCGGCACCACCATGCTTGTTTTAAGAATGACCGCACCAAGATCAACATTGTAGTTACGTAACTCTTCAAAAAGAATTGCAATGGTTCTCGTCGTAACTTCTTCTGCACGTTCAATACTGTGGTTCCCGTCAAGTAGTACTTCTGGCTCAACCATTGGTACGATATTTGCTTCCTGACAAAGTCCAGCGTAGCGGGCGAGTGCATGCGCATTTGCTCGTATACATCCTTCGGTCGGAATTCCTTCACCAATAGTGATTACCGCACGCCATTTTGCAAAGCGAGCACCCATTTCATAATATTCCTTCAAACGATCATCAAGTCCATCAAGGCCGTAGGTTATTTTCTCGCCCGGGAAAAATGGAAAGTCTTTTGCACCTGTATCAACCTTAATACCAATGATAATTCCTTTTTCTTTTAACACATCTCTGAATAGTTTGCCCTCACGGTTTGCTTGACGTATAGTTTCGTCATAGAGGATAGTTCCCGAGAGGTACTGTTCAATTCCTGGTGCACTAAAGAACAGGTCACGATAGAGCATTCTGTTCTCTTCGGTGTTTTCCGCACCCACTGCCTCAAGGCGCTTTCCGGCACTTGCATTACTTTCATCAGCAGCGAGGATTCCTTTTCCCGGTGCAACCATGGCACGCGCGGTTGCGTATAATTCTTCTTTATTCATGCGATACGTGGATTAAATAAATAACGAGTATATTGTAACACGCCTATCGTGTATGGAGATGGGGAAGTCTTGCCTGAATTTAGACTTTAGTGTATAGTGGTGCAACGTAATATTCAATACATATGTCACAAGATAGAGTTATAAAGCTCGTTTCCGAGGGAGACGAAAATAAGGTAGGCAAGGGCCACGTATACTATGCGTTCAAAAACCGAAAGCAAAATCCTGAAAAGCTTAAGTTTAAGAAGTATAATCCCGTCGCTCGTAAACATACCGTTTACAAAGAGAAGAAATAAAGATCAAACAAAAAACCCGCGTACGCGGGTTTTTTGTTTGTTTTAAACTTCATGCGTATTCTCATTTTATATGAGACTGTAGCGATATATCGCTATACCGAGAGAATATATTGTAAGTACTCATAGTATTCTATTTCATGTTATATATTCACATGAATTTTGTTTTACCTCTCTGCTATACTGATTGTATGAATCATACAAGGAGAATTGGAATGGTTTTTGGTATACCAACAGTAGTGGGTGTTTTCCTACATGTACTTTTCCCACTATATATTTTCCCCGTTGGAGTATTTCGTTTTTTAGTTGCACTATCATTAATGGGTCTTGGGTTGATAATCTTTACATGGTCTCGGAATGATAAGTCTACAGACACTAGTCAACGCGATGTTCTTAAAATAGGCAGATACTTTTCTTTATTTATACTATACATAGGACTTGGAGTGAGTTTTAACACATGGTGGATGCTGTTTTTCTTTCCTCCACTTATACCAGTCTTTTACTATATGGTACTAGGAAGAAATGAGCACTTGAATGGATGATATGTGTGTATTTGTATACTGTGAATAGTGAGTGTGGCGTGTGATATAATTTCTACATGGAACAAATGATCAATCAACAAGAGGGTGAGTACGGACATGTGCTCACTATTGAGGAACGAAAGCACCTTGCCTGTAGTTCAGTTGTAGGTGATTACGAAAAGTGTCTTAAGGAAGTGGAGTTGCGTTTGCGTGAAAAACCTCATTTCAGTTCTTGGCACGTACGTGATTATGCGTCATAAAATCACGAATCAGCTTGATTATATGGTAGCGCGAGCACAGATGGAAACTGATATTGCTCGAGAGGTTTTGGAGCGCGCCCGTCTTTCAGGTGAGTATCACAAAGAAAAAGCAGCAGCAAAATTGGTTGCATTCCATGAAAACGAAGAAAAATTGATTATTTTGTATGCAGAGGCAAAGGCATATTATCCTGATATTGCTGACGTGATGGAACGCAGACGTCCACATCTAAAAGATTTATATGATGAAGCGGGCTTGTTATGGGAAGCAGTTTAGTATTATGTTACCACCAGATACACAAAAAAAAGTTGATGCTCATGCACGAGTACTCAAGGAACTACAAGCATCATCAGGTCTTTTTCTTGCGTCATCAGCGCAAGTAACTACGGGGTATGATAAGTCATGGCTTAGAGATAATTTTTATGAATGTCTTGCGTTTGAGTATATGGAAGATTGGGATACTGTGCGGAGGTGTTGGAAGGCAATGCTCGCAATCTTGGTGAAGCATGAAGACAAAATCGCGTGGGCGGCAAAGCACAAACCACATCAGACATGGCAGTACATTCACGCGCGGTACCATCCGGAGACGTTTGAAGAATTTTGGGAAGAGTGGGGTAACAAACAGAACGATGCCGTGGGTGCAATTTTGTTTAAGTTGGGGGATTTGGAAGAGAGAGGTCATGGGGTAATAGAAGGTGATGCAGAAAAAAGGGTTGTACAGCAGCTCGTTGACTATGTTCAAACTATTGAGTATTGGACTGATCCCGATTCAGGCATGTGGGAGGAAAATGAAGAAATACACGCATCTTCCGTAGGAGCGGTAGTTGCTGGCTTAAAAAAAGTATCTCAGTTACCGTATATTACCGTACCGCCTGAGGCGATTGAACGAGGAGAGCGGGCGCTACTTGAGCTATTACCAAGAGAGTCAAGAAATAAATTTTCTGATTTGGCGCTACTGTCATTGTTATATCCATACAATATAGTTCATGATGATGTCGCGCGACATATTTTGAAAGATGTTGAGTATCATTTAACAAAATCTCGTGGAGTTATTCGTTACAAGTTGGACAGGTACTATAACAACAATATAGACGGGTACAGTGAGGAGGCAGAGTGGACTATGGGTCTTGCGTGGCTTTCTATTATTTATTCACAGAGGGGAGATTTAGCTAAAGCGACTTCATACTTATCACAAGTTGAGGTGACGGTGAACCCTGAAGGAAAGTTGCCTGAATTGTACTACTCAAATAGTAACCGGCACAATGAAAATACTCCGCTCGGATGGTCAGAGGGTCTATACATTTGTTCGTTGTATGAACTTGAGTTACTAAAAGCTCGTCAAGCTCACGTATAGTATGGAAGCACTTACTCCGCTCATTCTTGCGATCGGTACTATTCTCACATATACATTCGGTGTGTTTGTGGTAAGTTTTTTTCTTAAAAATAACAGCGTTGCGGATATAGCATACGGACTTGGATTCGTAGTGGTTTCGTGGGTGGTTTTTTTGAGAAATGGATTACCAGGGCTAGATTCTCTACCTCAATGGATAGTCGTATTTCTTATTACATTGTGGGGCTTGCGTCTCTCAGTGTATCTTACGATACGTGGGTGGAAGAAACCCGAGGACTGGCGCTATGCGGTGTGGCGTGAGCGGTGGATGCTTGTTGGACCATTTTATTTTTATATAAGGAGTTTTGTGCAAATATATTTGCTCCAAGCTCTGCTCATGTACTTGGTTATGGTTCCTATTACTCATATGCTTGTAACAAGCACGGATAGCGGTAGCTGGTTCTTTATTGTGGGTGTTCTGATTGTTCTTTTTGGACTAACTATTGAAACAATTGCAGATGCACAGTTACTCAGTTTTAAACGAGGTACTTCTTCGCCGGCTTTGTTTACACACGGGCTTTTTTCATATTCACGGAGACCAAACTACCTTGGTGAAATGTGCGTGTGGTGGGGCTTCTTTATCATGACTATTGCTTCAGGGAACTGGTTTTTCACCGTGATGAGTCCGATAGCGGTTACCTATATTCTCTATGCAGTTGCGGGACAAATGGTTGAAAGTCGTTTGTCGGAACTTGCTGAATTTGAAGATTATAAGAAAAGAACTCCATATCTGATCCCACGGGTCCCTCGTGTATAATTTTTTGCTAAAATCCCCGTATCTGGTAGTATTTTGCAATGGACCACACATCATCACTATTTAAGGTACGTCATTCACTTGCGCATGTGATGGCACGTGCCGTGCTTGAACATTATCCTGACGCACTTCCGACAATTGGACCGCCAACCGAAACTGGATTTTACTATGATTTTTCTTTTTCTACTCCAGTAACGGATAAAGATCTTTCAAAGATTGAAAAAACCATGCGAAAGATTTTACCTGTATGGGGAGATTTTTCAGTGAGAGAGGTAAGTGAAAGTGAGGCGCGAGAACTCTTCATAAAAAACAAATTTAAGTGTGAGCTTATTGATGGAATTGTTGCGAGGGGTGAGAAAATCACGTTGTATACCTCCGGTGATTTTACTGATTTGTGCGCTGGTCCTCACGTAGCAAATGCACGCGAGCTTGATGGTGCGGTATTCAAACTTACTCATGTAGCGGGTGCATATTTCAAGGGAGACGAAAATAGAGAAATGCTCACCCGTATTTACGCACTTGCTTTTGAGAGCGAGGAGGCGTTACAGAAGCACGAAACACTGATTGAAGAAGCAAAGAAGCGCGACCACAGAAAACTAGGAAGAGAGCTTGATCTGTTTACTTTCTCGGATCTTGTCGGCTCCGGTCTTCCGCTCTTTACTCCTAAAGGTACTGCGCTTAGGCAGGCAATCATTGATAAGATTTATGGATTTCAGAAAGAATTTGGCTACACACCAGTAACTATTCCTCATATTACAAAAAAGGAGTTATATGAAACATCTGGTCATTGGGAAAAATTTGGTAATGAACTTTTTCAAGTGAAATCGCGTGAAGGAGCGGAGTTTGTGATGAAGCCTATGAACTGTCCGCATCACACGCAAATATACGCGAGCCAAATGAGGAGTTATAAAGATTTACCACTCAGATACACGGAGGCAACAATGGTATATCGAGATGAGCAGGCGGGAGAGCTCTTGGGTCTTTCACGTGTTCGTTCAATCACACAAGATGATGGACATGTCTTTTGTACGCCAGAACAAATAGAACAAGAAGTGGGAAGTATCATTTCAGTGATAGAGAAATTTTACACATCACTCGGTATGTTTAATAAAGATACGTACACACTTACCCTTTCTGTGCGTGACCCAGAAAATAAAGAAGCATATTTGGGAGATGACGCAACATGGAATACCGCAGAGGAGAAGCTTGCTCAGGTTGCAGAAACTCACGGTCTTTCGTACGTGCGCGCAGAGGGGGATGCAGCGTTTTATGGACCAAAACTTGATTTTAAATTTAGAGATGCACTTGGACGTGAGTGGCAGTTAGCGACCGCGCAACTTGATTTTCAAATGCCAAAGCGCTTCGGGCTTGAGTATACTGACCGAGATGGTAAGAGAAAGACACCCGTGATGATACACCGTGCGATAGCTGGGTCGTTGGAGAGATTTATGTCGGTAATCATTGAGCATTTTGCGGGAGCATTTCCATTTTGGATGTCCCCAGTGCAAGTTGTTGTAGTTCCGATTAAAGAGACGCATGATGAAAAAGCAGGTGAGGTATGTAGCGCGCTTCAAAATAGCGGGTATCGGGTAGAGTATGCACGGAGCGATGATTCATTTGGAAAGCGTGTGAGGAATGCAAAAAATGCTAAAGTCCCCTATGTCATTATTATTGGTGACAAAGATATTGAAGCAGGGAAGGTAACTCTTGAATCACGCGATCAAGGTCAAATCGGACAAGTAACTCTTGATGATATTTTAAATCGTTTTAAGGAAGAACAAGATAGGTAGAGGAGTAGAGATTGGAGATAGGAGATAAGAGATTTAGAATGAAAACTGAAAATAGAAAGTAGAGTAAAGAGGTTAGAGAATAGAGAGTAGAAATTAGGAAAAAGGTAAGAGGAAAAAAGAGATAAGAAGTCGGGAAATAAAATTTATGACGATTTCTCCAAAATGTGATAAGTGTAATAAAGAACTCCTTGAGTTTGGGGCAATCTTACTTAGCCCTCCTGATACAGATAGTAAGGTGATTAAATTTCATTTGTGTAAAAATTGTTACTCTAAAATTTCTAAAGAGTTGAAATCCTTTAATTCAAATATTATTAAACAGCAAAAATAGTTGTAGTGATTTTTTTAGTCGAATGTAGTATTAAACGAAGATTTAAAAACCGCTTTCTTTTCGAAAGCGGTTTGGTTGTTCTTGAGCGAACTCAACGACTTGGTGCCCCCATCATTTCCTCGGACACATGAATTATTTTTTGTCGTGTGACTCCATTAAGAATTTCGGCTTCTTCTTCTGCAAAACCGAAACATTGATTGGCCTTTGGGAAGCCATGTCTCTTCCACCATTTAGCTATATCAGGTTCCTTTTGTTTTAAGATGGCAATCGCCTGATCTTGGGGGACACTGAAGCCACAACGATTGCGTGAATTTGTTTTCTTGCTCAAGACTCCTTGCTCGCAACCATTGTCGGGGTAACCGAGGTATGGGTCGCAAGGAAGTATAAGTCCGACCCACGCTTGGCGAATTCTCAAAGGAGCTTCACCATTTGGTACTTTTGTGATTCTGATTCGCCCGGTCAATCTAGTCGTTTGCATTGTAAGCCCTTTCATTTGAGTGTTCTGCTCTCTTCTACTGAGGATAGTATCAAAAACTAGTGAAATAGCCAGAATTTATGTTTTGTTTAACATTTTTTGAAATGTGTTCTATGTCTTCACAATATTTTTCTTGCGTGGTATGTTACAGAAAGAATAATCCAAGAACACAATTAAAAAATGAAACCAAGACGTCGCAAGCGGGTATATGATTATCCCGATGATGCGGTTCTCTCTGATTACACAGCAACTCCAGCGCTGAAAGGAAAAAGCTCTGAAGCTCTGCATATGTTTTTCAGTCCATGGCGGATCCCTGTTGGGCTTACCGACGAAGAGGTTGGAATATGCGTTGCTCTCTATCTGTTGAGGAAAACGCAAGATAGCACGAATGAGTATGATTGGAGGCCGAGAAAAAATCTTCCTGAGGAGCTGAGACCTGATCGTGTTATGACCCGAGCACGGTTCAGGCAGGGAATATGGAAGTTCCTCAAAGAGGTTGCTTCATAGATAGTCGTACATAACCAACCCTCAAGGGTTGGTTATTAATTACCGACTCCTCGTAAGAGTTAGGAAGTAGTTCTGTGCATAAGCAAAACACATAAACACGCTATACTGTAGCTATGTTTGGTATTATTGTCGTATTCATTGGAGATTTCTTTCGTGAGGTGGGCGCGTCCATGAGCAAGGATGGAATCGCACAAAAGAAAGAGGGAATATTTACCGCCGGATTTTTGAATACCTTTTGGGCGCTCGGGATTTTTTTGCTTATTGCACTTGCGGTACCAACAACATTCGTGTTTGAAACTGCATCACTTCCAACCCTCATCGTGAGAGTTGTGTTAGGTATGTTGCAAGCGTGGCTTACTATTAAGGCGATCTCACTTTCAGACCGAAGTACATTTGGTTTCCTTCATATATGGACAATTCCCTTGATTCTTATTGTTGATGTTGTGCTTGGGTATGATATTCTCGCACTTCAAGGAGTAGGAATGATTCTAATTGTTCTCAGCTTGGTATTTCTGTTTATCAACCACGGGTTGCAGAAAAAAGGTATCTGGTACGTACTCGGCAGTTCACTCAATGCAGTATTTACTATTTCATTGTATAAGTACAATATTGAACACTACAATTCTGTAGTTGCAGAAATGCTCATTTCATACGCTATTGCAGTGCTGTTTTTCTATTTCATGGCTAGAAGGTACGCAGAGGAGGATCCACTGAAAGTAATGTTACGTCCCGCTCCGTTTATTCAGTCGCTCTCAAGCGGAATTGGTTTTGGTGTTATTGCATTTGCGTATCAGTTCGCTCCGGCTTCGGTCATCACTTCTGCGAGTAGGGCGGGTGAAGTATTTTGGGCAATGGTTGCAGGGCAGATGCATTTCCATGAAAAGAAATTTTTTGTGAAGATAATCGCTCTAGTGCTTATCATTGGAGGTCTTGTAGCACTTGCATTAGGGTCAACATAGGGAGTATAGTGCTGTGATATACTACAAATATAGATATTAATATATAGGAAATATGGCACAGACAACAACTGCATTACATTTTTTCTCAAGAATGTTTCGTCATACGGTTTCGCGAAGATTTACACTACTTATCATCGGTGTTGTTTCAACACTTGTGGCGATGGTACTTCTCCGTGCTGAACTTACGAGTATTCCAAATGTTACGTACGTAAGTAAGTTTGTTATATTTCTTCTCTTTTTACCTGTTGCGTATGTATTTGGCTTGCTATTGTATGCTATTGGAGGATGTATCGTTACAACGGTAATGTTTGTCTTGGCAGGAAAGTATGTTGCACACATCTCAGCTTTTATAAGAAATATTTCTTCACTCGCACATAGTGAGCCACTAGATTCAGTTCATGGACGAAATCTAGGCACAGAGCTTTCTCTTGACGACGCAATAGCTGAACACGATGTGTTGCTCGCTCGTGTTCGAGCGTTTGAATATAACGACATGTTCCTCACATCAGCACTTGGTCTTACGGTATACCTCGGTTTTTTCCTTAGTGCAAAATTCTTTTTGTTAAGTTTTATTATATTGTTATTTGTGTTGTATATACGAACAGCATATGCACTCTTCAGACAAGAAATTAAAACTCTTCTTTCATTGAAGAAATGATCCCTCTAAATCCTTCCATATTCAAAGCGTATGATATCCGTGGCTTATATGGCACGGACATTACTCCTCAAATTTCGTATCTTATCGGACGTGCATATGCTCGGGTTATACAACCGCAACCCACGAGTGTTGCTGTAGGGAGAGATGTTCGTACTCATGGAGAATCACTTTTGCCTGCGCTTATTGCAGGACTTCAAGACGAAGGTATTGAGGTTACTGATATCGGAGTAATTCCAACCGATGTGTTGTATTTTGCGGTCGGTGAGTATGGGTTCGGTGGTGGTATTACTATTTCAGCGTCACATAATCCTCGTGAGTATAATGGTTTTAAAATGGTGCGTAGTGGTGCGGTGCCGATATCTGGCGATACTGGAATTCAAGATATTCGGGCGTGTGTAGAGGAGATGATTAGGGAAGACCTTTTAATTCCAAACTCTTTTGAAGGACGAATCGCAGATGCGGTGATTCCTGATTTACGTGAAGCATACATTGATAAGTTGCTCCGTATTGTGCCAATAAAAACTCACAGTGAGTCACCTCGCTTTAAGATTGCATTTAATGCAAATCACGGTCCGGCGGGCGAGATGGTTAAAGAAATAATCAAGCGTCATAATTTACCTGTTGAGATTGTTCCTCACTTGATGGAGGTAAACGGAGAATTTCCGCAAGGACGTCCTGATCCAATGTACGCTGAGAATCGGGATTCTTTTTCAAAAACCATTACTGATGCAGAGGCGCATGTGGGAATTGCATGGGATGCTGATGCAGACCGGTGCTTCTTTTTTGATCACGAAGGTAATTGTGTTGATGGGTACCACACCGCTGCACTACTGACTGACATGATGTTGGCTAGTTGCACTGATGATAATGTATGTATTATTCATGACCCGCGTTTAACATGGGCTGTACAAGAGATGGCTTTAAAACACCGCGCAAGAGCAATTGAGAGCAGGGTTGGGCACTCGTTCATAAAGGAGAGAATGAGAAAAGAGAATGCTTTTTTCGCCGGTGAGAACAGTGGACATTACTACTTTAGGGACTATTACTATGCGGATAACGGAATGATACCTTTTCTTCTTCTTTTGAGAAGAATGCTTGCGGAGAGGGTAGTTCTGAAAGACTTGGTTGAGCCACTTAGAAATAAGTTTCCTATTTCGGGTGAAATAAATCTTACCGTAAAAGATGTTGAAGGCGCGTTACAGGCTGTACGTTTGTATTACCATGATGCAGAACATGCAGATACTGATGGAATTTCAATTGAGTATACAGATTGGCGTGCAAACATTAGGGCGTCTAATACTGAACCGATTCTTCGGGTTAACCTTGAGGCTAAAACAAGTGAGTTGGTAAGCAGAAAAACTGCCGAAATTATTTCAGTACTGAAACCATACTGTAGATAACTCAATAGTACCTAAACAGTTCTCTGGTATGATAGGTGTATATGGTAGCCTTGCAACAAGGTATGAATGGTTTGGATGCAGAGAATTTTGTGAATTCAGTTTTTGCCTCTGCAATTACTGAGAAAGCATCGGATGTTCACTTTGATCGTCGCCAGAGCGAGATGCTTATTCGTTTTAGAATTGACGGTACGCTTTCTGAACGATATGCAATTGCTACCACGAGTGATATTGAACAAATTGTAAACAATGTAAAAGTAATTGCAGGTTTGGATATAACGACACACGATATTCCGCAAGATGGTAGTGTCGAGTTGTTTGAGGTGGTTGATGATGTAATGCCTACTGAAGTTAAAACCCCTGAGTACGGTAAAGCTCCCACACACCAAGCACAGCGCGTAGTTGATGTTCGAATTTCTGTTTTTCCTTCAATATACGGAGAGGTTGTCGTCGCGCGTATACTCAATCGACAGAGCGCACTTAAGAGTTTGCATTCACTTGGCTTAAATGATATTGGATTAAAACTTGTTCAACGCATCATTTCTCGTGATTACGGTATGGTGCTTGTTGCCGGACCTGTAGGGTCGGGGAAGACAACAACACTGTATTCATTTATGCAAGAAATGAAAAGCGCGGAGAGAAATATCATGACCATTGAAGATCCGGTTGAGTTTCATTTAGGGTGGCTCAGGCAAAGCGAACTTCGTCCGCAACATGGATTTGATTTTGAATCTGCGCTTGGCTCAATTTTGAGACAGGATCCTGATGTGATTATGATCGGAGAGCTTCGAAATAAGGCATCAGCTGAGAGAGCGGTGTCTCTTTCACTTATCGGTAGAATTGTGGGAGCAACAATACATGCCAATAGCACTATCGGAACAATAGCGCGTCTGGTAGACATGGGAATTGAGCGAAATATGATCGCATACGCACTCAATGGTATTATTGCACAACGTTTGGTCCGTGGGGTATGTGAGTCGTGTCGCGAAGCGTATGTGCCTGCACCTGAACTCATGGAATATTTTGGAGTATCTCACGAAACACATCAATTTGTGCGCGGAAAGGGGTGCGCTGAATGTTCTATGACTGGATACCAGGGACGTATTGGAGTTTTTGAAATACTTGAATTTGATAATGCATTGCGTTCAGGTGTAGTTTCTGGTGAGCCGATGTCGGAACTTGAAAGCAGGGCACGAAAAACTGGCATGAGAACACTCAGAGAAAATGCGCTGGAGAAGGTGTTTGAAGGACAAACAACCCTTGAAGAGGTTGCTCGTATCGTGTAGTATTTTTGAGTGCAATATAAATTCATATCACTCAATATTGAAGGAGATAAGCATGTTGAGAGACAGCTTTCTTTTTTTAAGGAAGAAAATCCAGATATTCTTTGCTTGCAGGAGATTACTCAAGCTCGTTTTGAAGTACTAAGAAAGAATTTTAATTTTGATGGTGTTTTTGCCCATCAACTAAACGGTGATGGTGTTGCAGTTCTTACCAAGCTTCCTATACTTTCTCGTTCAGTCATTACTTTTTTCCCAGGTGATAAAGAGTGTATAGATCAGAGTGGAAATTCTCAAGAAGCCCATGACCGCGTACTCGCTGTTGCGGTTCTTGATTTATTTGGAGTTAAAGTACGCATAATTACTACTCACCTTCCTAAAAATAGTATTGGTAGTATTACATCAGATTTTCAACATACGGTATTAACAGCTTGTTTGCAGTCATTGCAACAGTTTGATTCATTTGTGCTTTGCGGTGATATAAATGCACCCCGAGGATTACAAATATTTGAGAAGCTATCAACTTGCTATCAAGATTGTGTTCCATCAACATATACAACGAGCATTGACGGCGCGCTTCATCGAGCGGGAAGTCTTCCATATATGGTGGATGGTTTATTTACACATAACGCACCTGTAAAAATACATTCAGTGCGACTTCAGAGTGGGGTATCAGACCATATGGCTGTGTGTTCTATTCTTGAAACAAAATGAAATATTGGCTAGTAAAAAGCGAACCCTCGTGTTACTCAATAGAGGATTTTGAACGTGATAAAAAGACAGAGTGGAGTGGGGTAAGAAATTACCAAGCTCGTAATTATATGCGTGATATGGAGAAAGGAGATTTAGTTCTTTTTTATCATTCAAGTTGTGCTGATGTCGGAGTGGTTGGAATTGCGAAGGTTCTCACTCGCGCACATCCAGACGTAACTGCTTTTGATGCAAAAGATGACCACTATGATCCAAAATCTACAAAGGAAAAATCAATTTGGGATTGTGTAACGATTGGTTTTGTAGAAAAGTTTCCACGTACTATAACACTTACTGAAATTAAAACAGATGCTTCTTTGTCAGGAATGACGCTTATTCAAAAGGGGAGTCGTCTATCAGTGCACGCAGTATCAGAGAAACATTTTAATAGTATTAAGAAAAAAATAAAACCCGCATCGTAGTGTAGTGATGCGGGTTTATGCGTCTTGGTGTGAGTCACCAAGAATATCTTGTACTCGGATGAGTGCGTGTTTTGCACGATCACGAGCAGTTTCGTATTGGGCAGCTTCCGAGATGATTAAATCGGGATCAGTGTGTTGTGGTGGAAGTGCGTGAACAATTTCCAAAGGCTCCTTGAGAAGCTTTCGTATGCATGCACACACTTTCATTCGTCTGGAAGGATCATTGCACAAAATAACAATGGTTCGCATAGTGGTATGTGTTTCTGCATATATATGACCATAAGTTGGGTTTTTTTGCAATAAAAAAGCGCGGATATTTCTATCCGCGCTCACACTGTAACTTATGCGTATGCAGGGGGTACGTTCGTTAATCTTTCGAGGATTGAGGCGTCTGAGACGCTTACTCCCTCAAGTTTGTGTATTACAAGCCGAATGAGCTCAAGCCCTTTGTCCCGAGATGGAAGTGCAGTGTTTCCACTAGCTTCAACCATGCGCGCGAGGTTATCAGGATTGCACGACATGACTACAGTCGGTACGCCAGCCGTGGCAACTTTTCGTATGAAGGGGATTGTGGTTATCTCACTCCTCCCTCCAGAACCGACTATCGCGAGTCGCACTTCATTAAGAGAAACCAAGCATGTTCGATGAGGTTCAATCGCAAGGCAATCATAGCCACATTGCTCAAGCAGTGTGACAATAAGGTCTCTGTTCTCTTTCCAAAAGTCAGTTACAACTATTCTCTTCATAAATATAAACAACAAATCGACAAACGTATGTCGAATACTGTTTATATAATAATACAAAAGAGTGTTTATGTCAAATAGTGGCTATAAAAAAACCGCCGTTAGGCGGTTCTGAGAAGGCGTGTGCTTTGATGAATCCGTTCAATGAGTGAGCGGATACGTTTGATAATCACATCCCACCGGTACTTGATGTACAGGAGGAGGTGTATTATTGCGTCTTCAGGTGTTGGTGTACAACCACGCTCAATTCCAGTAAACCAGAGATTGGCTGGGGTAAACGCGTACGTGTGCGCTTCAATTTCCATCCGGTAGAGTCGAGCACCGCCGACTTTTACGAAAAACAGGAGCACGTCATTCGTGGTAGGGGCGTCCCATCCACGAATAGCATGTTTCAGTTTAAGGTAGGATAGAAATGGATTTCGGTCGCTATCAAGCGCAGCAGTATAAAGCTGGCGAGCAAGCAGATGGCGAAAGTCTCTCATATTCTTTCTCTATAATCGTACTGGTACGAACCTGTGTCAAGTTTTTAATTGTGTTACAATTACGATATGAAAAAGCGTAAGGTGGCGATATTTGATATTGACGGCACTATTTTTCGTTCGAGTCTTTTAATTGAGCTTGTAGAGGAGTTGATAGAGAATGATGTCTTTCCAAAATCTGCCAAGCGAACGTATGAGCAGGCTTACATGAAGTGGTTAGATAGGAAGGGTGATTATGAGTCGTACATAACCGCAGTGGTGAATGCGTTTATGAAAAATATTAAAGGGGTGGCGTACACGGATGTTGAGCAGGCAGCAAAAGTTGTTGCGCGACACCATCGTGATAGAACATACCGATACACAAGAGACTTGATAGGAAAGCTGAAAAACAAAGGATATTTTATGCTTGCAATATCCCAGTCACCAAAAGTTATTCTTGATGTGTTTTGTAAACCGCTTGGTTTTGATAAAATTTATGGAAGGTTCTATGAACTTGGTCCAACAGATCGTTTTACTGGTGAAGTGGTAGATTTACACTTGATTGCGAATAAAGCAAATATTGTAAAACGCGCGGTCGAAAAAGAACATCTCACTCTTGTGGGTTCATATGGAGTAGGGGATACAGAGGGTGATATTTCTTTTCTTGAAATGGTTGATCATCCAATTTGTTTTAATCCGAATAAGCTTTTGTACAGTCATGCAAAAAGAAATGCATGGTCAATTGTGGTTGAACGAAAAGATGTCGTATATACGTTGTAGTTATGATTGAAAAGATACGGTCTTTCTTTCCACACCTTTCAGCAAAAGAGCGACTTGCGCTCAAGCTTCATTCAGCTGCTGGAACATACTACACATTATTTATTTTGGCTCCACTGCTCGCCTCGATACTCCTTATTGGTGGAATGTTAGTTGGAGGAGAATCGTTGCGTGAGATAGTTTTTTCTTATATACAAGCTCGGTTCGGTTCGGATTCATTGGCTTTTTTTGATACCATTGCAAACAGTATAAACTTTAAACTCTCACTCATTTCACTTATTGTCGCTCTTGTAGCCTCTATATATGGTTCTGCTCGTTTTATGACATTTATGCGTGCAAGTTTGCATGCAATATTTACCGGTTCTAAAACCGATACTCTAGCAATTGAACAGCCTGTATCTCGTATGACCATTGTAAGCTTCCTCTATTTCAGTTTGATTGTATTGATTGGATCACTTTTGATTGTATTTCAAGTGGTAATGTCCGTCATAGCAACATCAGTTTTTGCTGAATTCTCTACATTTCTATTTTCATCAGAGTTTATGTTCGTAATCAATGCGATAATGAACATACTTTCATTGAGTGTGATAATAGGACTGCTGTATCTTATCGTGCTTCCTCGTATCGGGTGGAGAAAAGCCTACCTTGGTGCATGTACCGCATCAGTTCTCATTACGGTATTAAATGTTGTTCTGTCATTGTATGTTGCAGTTAGTGGGTCGCATGACATATACGGTGCATATGGATTCATTATTGTACTTTTTATTTGGTTGTACTACTCGCTATACTCAGTTTTTTATGGAGCATATGCAGTACGGAATCGTCTTTAATCTGTTATACTTAAAGTATTAATATAAATACTACTATATATGAAATCATTACTGACTCTTGGTGGTGTTGTTGCGCTCATACTTGTCGTACTCATTATTGTAAAATCACCACAAGACAATACCTCTTCAGTTTCTGAAAATACGGGTGGCCAAAACCAGACGCAAGGTGGCAATGCATCTTCCGGAGGAGGTAACGCCACTCAACAGCCGAGTATAGTGTTTGACGTTTCAGACATAAATCCCGGAGGAAGAAGTATTGAAATAGATCGTATTCAGGTTACTGCTCCTGTGTTTGTGGTGATAAAGGAGAACGCTGGTGGAGCGCCTGGGGCAGTGATTGGTGTAAGTCAGCTAGTTGGTCCGGGATTAGTTGTTCAGATTCCAATTGAACTAGATAGGGAAACACGAAATAATGATATTCTGTATGCATATCTGCACCGTGATAATGGCAACAGAACTTTTAATGCCGGAGATGATGCGCCATTACTTGATTCAAATGGTAAAGCAGTGGTGCGAACTTTTTTTGCTGATGTTGCAACTGGTAATCAGCAGTAAGTATACGTATGATCTCATTTCTTATTAAAATTATTCTGTTTCCTTTCAGAGTACTTAAAGTTTTTCTCAAGATATGGATTCTTGTAGCTATTGTTTTTGGTATCGCATTCCTGCTTAAGCCTCTTCCCGAAGGGTTTTCATTCGAGGGGGAATTTCGCACTGTGGACTCCACAAATGTACGTTTTTTTGCTGATAAAACGTACCTGGATGATTCTGGAAATCGCATTACCGAGCAAGAGATTTTTGATGAAATCTTTCACATGATAGAGAGTGCGAATCAGTATGTGTTGGTTGATATGTTTTTGTTTAATGCGTATCAAGGATGGCAAAAAGAAGAAACACGGGCTTTGGCACATGAACTGACCAGTGTTCTTTTTACGAAGAGGGAATCAAATCCACACATGAATATTGTTGTCATCACTGACCCAATTAACTCATTGTATGGTGTGGTGCCATCGGTTCATATAGACACGCTCAGGGACGGAGGTGTTGCCGTGATAGAAACCAATTTACATGCGCTTCCTGATAGTAACCCGCTGTACTCAGGTTTTTATAGAACAGGGTTGCGTTTTATTCCAGAGAGTGTTTTTCCTAATTTACTTCCACATCCGTTTGATCCTAATGGGGGAAAAGTCCCACTGGTCGCGTACACTCGTTTGCTTAACTTTAAGGCGAATCACCGTAAGGTGGTGGTTGCGGATGATGGGTATGGCGGAAGCGCGGTGTTGTTGACCTCAGCAAACCCTCACGATGGATCAAGCGCGCATGGGAATGTAGCGATTCGGGTTAATCATGTACTTACTCATGATGTAATGCAGAGCGAGCGCAGGGTTGCGGAAATATCGGATGAATCAATTCCCGAGTTTACAGTTGCAACTGGAGCAATTCAGGAAGGTCCACAAGTGCGCTTAGTAACTGAAGAGGCAATCAAGGATTCGCTTCTGATGCGGATAAAATCTCTTGAACAGGGCGACAGGGTGGATATGGCTATGTTTTACCTTTCAGATTCAAAAATAGTTAAAGCGCTTCGTAAGGCTGGAGAGAGGGGGGTGGTAATTCGCCTTATCCTAGATCCAAATAAAGATGCGTTCGGAAGAGAGAAGAATGGAGTTCCGAATCGGCCGGTAGCAGATATTCTTACTAGCGCGAGTGAGAATATTTCAGTTCGGTGGTGTGAGACGCACGGAGAGCAGTGTCACGCAAAACTCACCATAATTGAAACTGGAAATACTTCGTACATGTCGCTTGGCTCAGCCAACCTTACACGAAGAAACGTTGGTGGTTTTAATCTTGAATCAAATATTGAGATACAAGGAGATGTAAATACAGGGGCTATCGCAGATGCAAGATCATATTTTAATGATATGTGGGAAAATAGAGGCGGTTTGTACACTACTGGGTATGATACGTATGAGGACGATTCTCTGTTTAAACGCATGCAGTATTACGTAATGGAGCACCTCGGTGTGGGGTCATTTTAATACGCTTGTACACAGTGATGTTCGTATATGAATGGTACTATATAATTACTGAGTAACCGGTGCGGAAATATGACCATTACACGAAAATTTACACTTTTTGCCCTTATATTTCTCCTCATCTTTCTTTTTATCGGAGTGCCTGTGGGGGTGCGGGTTGCATCTAATCTGCAGGAACTACAGCTTGAGAGTCACGCAAGGGAAATTGAGCAGGTTTTTTCTGAGCTGAATACTCGGGTGTTAACCGTTGCAAATTCAGTTTCGCAGGATCAGCGACTGGTTAAGGCGCTTCAACAAAGAAATATCACTGAGATTGATACTGTTATTAACGGTGTTCGAGGAACAAATGCAGTAGATTTTGTTACCGTTACTGATCAAAATGGTATTGTTCTGTCACGAACTATTGAAAATGGAATTAGAGGTGACTACCTCTATGACAGTACCAGTTATGGATATTCTCTGTCCCAAGGAAATACTGTCTCAAGTATAGAACGAACCCTTTTCTTTCCGCTTGCATCAATTGGAGCTGTCCCGATTCACAATGACGGAACTATTGTTGGGTCGCTCATAGTGGGAGAAGTTTTGGATGAGTCATTGGCACAAGAGTTGCACTCAACAATTCCAAATACACACTTTATTTTTTATGCACACGATAGAGGTATCACAGGTACTAGTTTTGCAAGCAGGGAAGTGGATGAAGTTATTCGAACCAACCTTGATACCACAATAGTAAATACTGAAGCGGGCGAGCTTCCCATTAAGAGAATAGCAGTTGAAGGCAGAGTTTTTGATTTATACGAAATTGAATTTCCAGGGACTTCAGGTTCCATCGGAGGTGTACTAATTTTATTTGAAAAGAACGCGGTACGCGAGAATATTATTATTGCGGCGGTAGTAACTATTCTTTATTTCTCAGTGCTTGTAATGTACCTCGTATTTAATAATCGAGCAGGAGTGTTATTGCGTAAACATTTGGAAACAGGAGTTATTATGTCTTCGGCGGTGATACTGCTTTTATTCTCAAGTTTTTATACTGCAGGTGGTGTGCTAAGTAGGAGCATCATACGAATAGAGAAACCGGTGTATCCAATATACAACTCAACAATGAAAATTGAGCCAGCAAGTGGCGTATTCTCTATTCAGTCACAACAACGAGCAAGTATTGTTCTTGAAACTGGTGGTGAGCCAATTAACGTTGCGCACGTGATAGTGCATTACGATACTAATAAAATCCGCATTGACCAAATTGATACTGAAAAGACATTTTGTGATGAATCACTGTTTATCAGGAGGGATATAGATGATGTAAACGGTACTGTCACAATCTCATGTGGTAAAGCTCGTCCCGGATTTACCGATACAATCGGCATTGTCGGCGAGCTTGTGTTTACTCCATTGATTCCTGGAGAGTTCGCATTAAGTTTTGATGATGATTCACAGATTCTTGCGCATGATGGTTTGGGTACCAACGTATTGCGAAGTTCCGTGGGAGGGAGTTATTCCGCAGTGGAAGGTGATTTGCTTTCTAATACATCAACTAGTACGCTCATTTTCTCAACCACTCACCCAAATGGAGAGCAGTGGTATTCAGAGCGTACCGTACAATTTTCATGGAGGAACAGAGAAGCTGATGGATACTATATTTCCTTTGATCAACATCCAACAACCACACCACTTCGTTCAACCCCGCTTGCTACCACGAGCGCGGAAGTAGTTGCGTTAGCCGATGGTATTTATTATTTGCATGTACAAGCAGTAAAAGACAGCAATCTTTTAGGGAATACGGCGCATTACAAAGTGAAGATAGACGCAACACCTCCTGATCGTCCTATTATAAAAGCAAGTAAGACAAGACTTGAAAAAGGGGAAACAATGCGCCTTGAGTTTATGAGTAGTGATGCAATGAGTGGTTTGCAGAATAGTTATTATTACATAAAGTTTAATAATGGGATTCTGTTTCCAATGCGTTCTCCAGTGTATGCCGCATTTCCTGAAGAAGGGGTATACAACATCACTATTCGTGCTTTTGATAATGCCGGAAATACGAGCGACGCAGAGGTGGTGATTACTGTTGAAGATGGCGCACGATTCTTATGGCGACTGTTTAGACTCCCTGCAAATGTGATTTATTTCTTGAGCACCGATACTTTCTAGGCTTTCATGGGTTTGGGAGAAGTATTGACTTAAGACTATATTCTTGGTATAATGAATATATGAAAGAGTTCTTTTCTTTGCGTCTGAAATTAGGCGCGTTGTTATCTGTAACCGCCTTAAGCTCAGGGTGTGCGATAGTTCGCGCTCCAGAAGGATCATCTGGATCTCTCGCTGACTACGGCAAGATGGTACATCACTACCATCTCACTCACCGCGCGGTACGGGTGTTTGACCACCAAACCGGCAAATATCTAGGCACTATGGTAGTGCAGAATGACCGCCTAGGCATTTTTGAGAAGCGGTAAAAAACAAAAACCCGTCGTACTTGGTACGACGGGTTTTTTAATCACGTAGGGGGGCAGTTTTGACTGCTTGGATAATCATATCTTCATCATCGGTAATGCTGTAAAAATTGTGATCCTTGTCTCCGATTGTTTTAAATTTTTCTTGCAGAGTCTCTCGTATAAATGAGTTGAGGGGATTCCAAAATTCTTCACCAACGAGAATGAGTGGTACACAGCAGTCAATCTTATACGTTTGAACGAGGGTAAATATTTCAAAAAATTCATCCATGGTTCCAGCCCCTCCAGGAAAGAAAAGATATGCCTCTGCAGAGTAGGAAAGCACCACTTTTCTGCTAAAGAAATAGTAGAAATCAATAAAGTCTGTTAGGTATGGGTTTGGTTTTTGTTCGTGCGGGAGTTTGATGTTCATACCCAATGATTTTCCACCGGCCTCAAATGCTCCACGGTTTCCCGCCTCCATGATACCTGGACCTCCGCCCGTAATAACCGCGTAGCCCGTTTCGGTTGCTATTCGGTTACCAAGTCGACGTGCTTTTTCATAGTACTGGTCTCCTTCTTTAAGTCTCGCTGAACCAAACATGGTGACAGAGCGAGGATAGTTTTTAATAAAATTGAATCCGCGTCGAAACTCTTCACTAATAGCTCCGATTCGTTCCTCTGTTGTTCGTAAAATTTCTTCTTTTAGTACGCGATGCGTGTCGCGATTGTCATGGTTTGTATGCATGGCTTTTAGTATACCATTACATGAAAAAAATAATCCATATGGTAGTATGTAGATATGAAAAAGCGAACAAAGGAATTAATCGTTGTTATTATTGCCATCGCGCTTGTGTTGTGGATATTTGACCCATTTAATCTTGGCGTATCATCAAATGAGTCTCCGGTTGGTGCTGGGGGCACTACAGCTCCAGTGGAAAGTCCACGTGGAGATATTTTTGAAGGTAATATTGAATCAGAAACTGCAATTGATCTTTCTGTCGAATAGTATATGGTTTCTCCCATATCTTTTTCTTGTGTGAAGTCATCAACGCATCCACGCATGCGTACTGGTGTACTTTCTACACCGCATGGCGATATTCTTACGCCCGCATTCGTAACCGTGGGGACAAAGGCGACCGTGAAGGCCCTTACTCCAGAAATGGTTTCAAGTCTTGGTGCTCAAGTAGTACTTGCAAACACCTATCATCTCTATCTTGAGCCTGGACATGAACTACTCAAGAGAATGGGTGGTTTAGGGGCTTTTATGAATTGGCAGGGTCCTACTATGACCGATTCAGGTGGTTTTCAGGTGTTTTCTCTTGGTTCGGCGTATGGAACTTCTGTAAGTAAAATAGCGGAAGAAGCATCTTCGGAGATACCTTCAGAGAGTGATGTACAGTTACGTCTTGCACGCATTGATGAAGAGGGGGTTACTTTTAAATCGTATATTGATGGAAGTGAGCATCGCTTTACTCCTGAACGCTCAATTGAGATACAGCATGCGATAGGTGCAGATATGATATTTGCATTTGATGAATGCACTTCACCCTCCTCATCTTATGAGTACCAAAAGGAAGCTATGCAACGTACTCACCGGTGGGCAGAACGCTCGCTCTCATACCACCAAGCGCAACCCGAACGTGAAAAGCAGGGTTTGTTTGGGATAGTGCAAGGTGGACGTTTTGAAGACTTACGGAAAGAGAGCGCACGCGTAATCGGAGGGCTTGGTTTTGATGGTTTTGGAATAGGTGGTTCATTTACCAAAAAGGATATGGATACTGCGGTAGGATGGGTAAACGATATACTTCCATTCAATAAACCAAGGCATTTACTAGGAATTGGCGAACCTGGAGATCTTTTTGGAGCGGTTGAGAATGGATGCGATTTATTTGACTGTGTCGCTCCAACAAGACTCGCGCGAAATGGAGCTGTGTACACTCGTGATGGACGAGTAAATATGTTTAATGCAAGGTTTAGGGAAGACGCAAATCCTCTTGATGTGGGGTGTAGGTGTTATACATGCACCCACTATACTCGTGCGTACATTGCACACCTGTTTCGCTCAAAGGAAATGTTAGGTGCAACACTCGCAAGTGTTCATAATCTTCATTTTCTTATTCATTTGGTACAAGATATGCGCAAGGCAATTACAGAAAATACGTTCTCCGAAATGAAAGAGCGTTTTATGAGGAGGTATTACTCACTTGACCATTCGGATAGGGTTTAGGTATGATATACACATGAGTCTATATACGCGACACATTACAGCCGTCACCGTTACTATGAAGCAATTGCCTTCAGGGTTCATTTCTGTGTTGCGTATCTCTTAAAACGAAATGTAGAAACGAGCCCTGAAGAAACAGGGTTCGTTTTTGTCTGATGACAAAAATTGTTCTTACACACAACGAAAGGAATTAGTATGTCTGCTCGAGCAACATTCAGGAGGCTACCTCAACAGCACTCACTAACAGAAGAAGCTCAAACAGAGGAAAAGTTTGTTCAGGTGAAGGGGTTGGGTTTGCTCAGTTTTGAAGAACTGTTGTATCTGGATCCGAGGTTCATTCCTGAAAATTTTCTGTTTACAGGAAGACCTGTGGAGGATGAGTAGTTCTCATACAAAAACGCTGTCTGGCTAGACAGCGTTTTTCTTTTGTGGTATCTTTTTTTTAGATGATCATGAAAATCTCAATCAGTGGTGACGGCACGCTTGTGTTGCTCCCTCAGGCACTGACCGTGGTTACGGTAAAGAAGTGCCTAAAGAAGCACCAAGAAGTGGCAGTGCGAACTATCGCACAAAAGCAAATTCGGTACTGTGATCGGAAGTATCCGAATTGGAGAAGTCGGATCAATGAATATATTGACCCGTGTTCAAATACTCACTCGCTTATCGCGCAGGTGGCGGGTGAGTACCTTACTGGACTTTGCGACTCTGATGATGAAAGTTTGTTTCAGGAAATTTTTGATCCTGAACTCTCGGTTGCGGAATTTCAGTATCTCGCGTACTTATTGAATCGCTACAGCAAGACTCGTTTCGCTCAAACCGCCTGAACATATCTTTGTGTAGGCGGTTTTTTTATGCTCGCGCGAAGGGGGAAAAAAGTATATAGTACACTCATGTCTGAAAAGGTGTTTTCTATTGCGGATATGTTTACTCCAGCGGGAGATCAGCCGAAAGCAATCTCAGCTTTGGTTTCTGGAGTTAAAGAGGGTCTTGATCGGCAAACGTTATTTGGGGTGACTGGTTCTGGGAAAACATTTACCGTTGCAAATGTAATTGCAGAAGTAAATAAACCAACTCTGGTTATTGCGCACAATAAAACCCTTGCTGCACAACTTGCGCAGGAGTACAAAGAATTTTTTCCAAAAAATGCGGTGCACTACTTTGTTTCGTACTACGATTACTATCAACCTGAGGCGTACGTTCCCGCAAGTGATACATATATTGAAAAGGAAGCGCAGATTAACGAGGAAATAGATCGCCTCAGGCACGCATCAACACAGGCGCTTCTTACGAGAAAGGATGTGATTATTGTTGCATCCGTGTCGTGTATCTATGGTTTAGGTAGTCCGGTTGAATATGAAAAAGTAAATTTGAAATTAGTAGTGGGTGATACCGCAAACCGTGCGGATCTTATACGTCGTATGATTCAGATTTACTTTGAACGAACGACTGCTGACTTGTCTCCTGGACAGTTTCGCGCGCTCGGAAATGCAATAGAGGTTATGCCGGTTAATGAACGTGTCATGTACCGTATTGAGTTTGAGGGGCCGATAATTGGGAGGATAGTAAAAATTGATCCGGTGAGCCACACGTTGCTTGAACCTATTCAAGGTTTTTTTCTCTTTCCAGCAAAACACTTTGTAACGCCAGAAGATGAGCGAGAACGGGCAATTGCTGATATTAAACAAGAACTAGAGGTGCAATTAGAACATTTGAAAGCGCAAGGAAATAACCTTGAAGCAGAACGTTTGAAGAGAAGAACAAACTACGATCTCGCACTTATTCGTGAAGTTGGGTACTGTAATGGAATTGAAAACTACTCACGACATTTTGACGGAAGAAAATCAGGTGAAGCCCCTCATACGCTTCTTTCTTATTTCCCACACACCCCTGACGGCAGTCCAGATTTTCTTACCGTGATAGATGAATCACATGTTACTGTTCCCCAACTGAACGGTATGTATGCTGGTGACGCATCTCGGAAGAAGACGTTGATTGAGCACGGATTCAGACTTCCGTCTGCACGTGACAATCGTCCGTTAACTTTTTTAGAGTTTGAGGAACGGGTTGGGAATGTAATTTATACGACTGCAACTCCTGGAGAACATGAACGCAGAGTGAGTAAACGCATTGTGGAACAGGTGATACGTCCGACTGGGCTCATTGACCCAGTAGTGTCAGTGTTGCCTATACTTGAATCAAAAACATATCCTGGACAAGTGAAGGATTTTATTGCTCATACACAAGAAACTGTTGCGGGAGGAGGGCGGGTGATAGCTACGACACTCACGAAACGTATGGCCGAAGATTTGTCTGAGTACCTGAAAGAAAAAGGGGTACGATCGGAGTACTTGCATAGTGACATCAAAACAATTGAACGTATTGAAATCCTTACCAAGTTCAGACGGGGTGAGTTTGATTGTTTAGTGGGGGTAAACTTGCTCCGAGAAGGGCTCGATCTTCCAGAAGTTGAATTTATTGGAATTTTGGATGCAGACAAAGAAGGGTTTTTACGTTCAGAGACTTCCCTTATTCAGATAATTGGAAGAGCCGCTCGAAACTTAGCGGGGCATGTGGTGCTGTACGCTGAGAGGGTAACTCCTGCGATGAAAAAGGCGATAGACGAGACCGCTCGCAGAAGAAGGGTGCAGACTGAGTACAATGAAAAACACGGCATTACTCCGAAAACAATCAAGAAAGCAATTCGGGATATTACCGAGCATATGAAGACTGAACATACTAAGGCGGTCGGCACATTACTTGCTATTGATTATGCTCGTTTTAAGGAGGATCCTGAGGCGGTTATTGCTGAAAAACGGATACAAATGGAAGAAGCGGTAGAGCGATTGGATTTTGAAAGCGCCGCAATTCTTCGTGATGAAATTTCAGCTCTAAAAGGGGAAAAACCTCAAAAGAAAACTAAAAGAAAAATAAGGTAGTTTTCCACTATTGAGAGAGGAGTTTCTGTGGATTATTCATGTTGAAATATAGTCAACATATATGAGTATGATATACTGTACCCATGACCACTACAGATAGAAAGATAAAAGTATTAGTCGTTGAAGATGATAAATTGCTTCGCGATATTTTGGCAATGAAGCTTGCAAAGCCGTCTCTTGAGATTATTCACGCGCTTGATGGCGAACAGGCATTAAAGTTAGTAACCGATGCGAAACCAGATATCGTGTTACTTGATATTATACTTCCTGGCATAAATGGCTTTGAAGTACTTGAGAAGATAAAGACAGATGCGGAAACGAAAGGGGTGCATGTCATAATTATTTCCAATCTCGGACAGGAAGAAGACATCAGAAAAGCAAAAGAGTTGGGGGCCGCTGATTTCATCATAAAAGCAAACGCAACTGCAGATGAAATATCTGAGAAACTCATGGATTTTATTACCGAACATAAACTCGGTACTGCATAAACAGAATACTAGATGTGTTTCCTGCCACGTGGTATATTGGCAGTGTTTTATATGCAAAAAAGAAAAAAAGAAGGACCACAAGATGAAATTGTCGTAAAAGGTGCGCGTACGCACAATCTCAAAAATATCTCAGTTTCAATGCCACGAAATAACATGGTGGTTATTACTGGTCTCTCAGGATCAGGTAAATCGTCCCTAGCTTTTGATACTATTTTTGCCGAAGGACAGCGAAGGTACGTAGAGTCCCTTTCAAGTTACGCTCGTCAGTTCTTAAGACAAATGCAAAAACCTGATGTCGATGAGATTACTGGCCTTTCGCCTGCTATTTCAATTGATCAAAAAAGTCGGTCTAATAATCCACGTTCCACTGTTGCAACAATTACTGAAATTTATGACTACCTGAGAATCCTATTTGCTCGTGTGGGTCGACCGCACTGTTTAGAGTGTAAGCGTGAGATACATCGTCTATCACATGAGGAGATTTTGAATACAATTATTTCACACGTGCTAGCAACTGGACAAGGTGTGAAGAAAAAAGAAGTGTTGGGGGTAGAGGTTGACGAAAGCAAAGTAAAAATATACGCGCCGGTAGTTGTGGGAAGAAAAGGTGAGTATTACCAACTCTTGTATGATTTGCTCGCAAAAGGATATCAAGAAGTAAAAATTGATGGAGTAAATAAAAAACTGCGTGAAAAGATTACACTTGAAAAAACAAAAAAACATACGATAGATGTGCTTGTTGACGAGATTTTTGTTAGTGAGTTTACACAGGATAAAAAGGGGAGTGTTGAGCGGTTAAGCGAGGCAATTGAGCGTTCAATACATGAATCAAACGGGCTTATTAAAATAGAAACTGCTGCAGGAGAGAAAATGCTTTCGGTTAAATTTATGTGTCCATATGATGGGTATGCATTTCCTGAGGTTGAGCCACGACTCTTCTCGTTCAACTCGCCGTATGGCGCGTGTAGCGCATGTAATGGGCTCGGGACAAAACACCTCTTTACTGATGAGTCGTGTGCGACGTGCAAAGGCGCACGGTTGCGTGATGAGGCGCTCTCAGTCCTGCTTAATGGTGAGAGTATTCAAGATGTGGTAACTCGATCTATTAACGACGCAAAAAAGTTTTTCGTAGATCTAAAAAAAGTACTTACGAAGTCTGAGCAGGAGATCGCAAGTGTCGTACTAAAAGAGATTGAGTCGCGCTTGGATTTTATGATTAATGTGGGAATTGAGTATTTATCCCTTGAGCGACGCGCGCACACTCTCTCAGGAGGAGAGGCTCAACGTATACGTCTTGCAAGCCAACTTGGAAGTGGACTTGTAGGAGCGCTCTATGTACTCGATGAGCCAACTATTGGTCTGCATTCGCGCGACAATGATAGACTTATTTCAACACTCCTCCATCTGCGTGATATTGGAAATACTATTATCGTGGTTGAACATGACGAGGATACTATTTTCGCATCTGACTACATTATTGATATTGGTCCGAAAGCCGGAGTCCATGGAGGTGAGGTGGTGGTAAGTGGCTACTTAGACGAACTACTTACTGCAAAAACGAATAAAAGTGGTTCACTTACACTTTCATACTTGCGAAACGAATCCTTTATTCCTATACCAAAAGCGCGAAGGGTGGAGACATCTGGAAAAATTCAAATCAGAGGAGGATCGCTGTTTAACATTTCACAACTTGATGCAGATATTCTTCTTGGAAAACTGAACGTAATAACTGGGGTCTCAGGATCAGGGAAATCAACCTTTATGTATGAGATTCTTCACAAAAATCTTCAAGCGAGATTTGAAAAGAAGTACCGTTCAAATGATACTCATAATTGTAAAACATTTACTGGAACCGAGTATATCGGAAGGGCAATTCTGATTGATCAGTCTCCAATAGGAAGAACTCCTCGGAGTAACCCAGCAACATACACAGGTGCTTTCACGTGGATACGTGACCTGTTTGCATCCACTGCAGAGGCGCGTGCTCGTGGGTGGAAAGCAAACCGTTTTTCTTTTAACGTAAAGGGTGGACGATGCGAACACTGCCAAGGGAACGGAGTAATAACCGTTGAGATGCATTTTCTCCCGACCGTATATGTTCCGTGTGATGTATGTGATGGAAAGAGGTTTATGAAAGAGACCCTTGAGGTTAAGTATAAAAAGAAAAATATTTACGACGTGCTTCACATGACTATAGAGGAAGCACTCGTCTTCTTTAATGATATCCCTGCAATTCATGATCGTCTCAAAACGCTGGATGATGTAGGACTCGGATACTTGGAGCTCGGGCAGTCAGCTACAACACTCTCTGGAGGAGAAGCACAGCGGGTGAAGATTTCAAGTGAGATGTATCGCCAGCATATTCAGAAGACAATATACCTTCTTGATGAACCGACCGTAGGATTACACTATGAAGACGTGAAGAAGTTAATTGAAATTCTCCAAGGGCTTGTTGATAAAGGCAACACGGTTGTGGTGATTGAACACAATATGGATGTGATTAAGAATGCTGATTACATTTTAGATTTTGGACCTGAAGGTGGAATTGGGGGAGGAAAAATAATTGCACGAGGAACACCTGAAGATGTTGCTCACAATGAAAAATCTCATACAGGTGCATACCTTAAGAAGATTTTGAAGCGAAAATAGTATTGCTTTTATGGATATACGTGACGCACAAAAAACTAATCTACCTGATGCACCCGGGGTGTATTTTTTTAAGCGAGGGAAAGAAGTGTTGTATGTTGGAAAGGCAACTTCACTCAAGGATAGGGTGCGAAGTTATTTCACTCCAGATTTGATTGAGACGAGGGGGGTGCGTCTTGTTGATATGGTTCAAAAGGCAGACATAGTGTCGTGGGAGGAGACGGATTCAGTACTTGAAGCGCTTATTTTAGAAGCCCATTACATTAAGAAGTATCAGCCATACTATAACGCCAAGGAGAAAGATAATAAAAGTTTTAACTATGTGGTGATAACTAAAGAGGATTTTCCACTCGTTCGTATTGTGCGAGGCAGGGAGCTTGCGGTTAAGTTTCCAATTGAGCAGATTCGTTCTGTGTACGGGCCGTTTGTCTCAGGGACTACCCTCCGCGACGCCCTTAAAATTATACGGAAAATTTTCCCTTTTTTTGACCTGAAGTGTCTTCCAAATCCTCCGCGTCTCACTCTCAATCACCAAATAGGCTTGTGTCCTGTATCAATTACTCAAAAAGAGTATCAGAAAACAATACGGAATATAGAATATTTTTTTGAAGGTAAAAAAAAGAAACTGCTCGCTATTCTTGAGAGAGAAATGAATGTCTATGCAAAAAAGGAATTATTTGAAGAAGCGTCTCGCATCAAAAGTCAGCTGCATGCTTTAACCCATATTCGAGATGTATCTCTACTCAAAGATTCATTTCTTCGTGAAGCAACCGAAACGAGTACTACTCTACGTATTGAAGCGTTTGATATAGCACACATGCATGGAGAGGATGTGGTCGGAGTTATGACGGTGGTAAAAAATGGTGAAGTGGAAAAAAATGAGTACCGTAAATTTGTTATTAAAGGAGGTACCGGCAATAACGATGTTGCAGGATTGACCGAGGTGTTGAATCGCAGGTTTACCCACGCTGAATGGGAATTTCCTCAAGTGGTTGTTGTTGATGGGGGAGTTGCGCAAGTTCGTGCGTGCACTAAGGTGCTTTCCACCTATTTCTCAAAGAATGACATGCCTGCAATTGTTGGTGTGGTAAAGGATGAATTTCATCGACCGAAGGGGATTATTGGTAATGAATTGGCCAGGAGAGCACATGAGAGCGATATACTTCTTGCAAATAGTGAGGCACACCGTTTTGCGCTTGCATTCCATAGAAAAAAGCGAAGAATTGTGTAGTTGATTGCGCTTTATTCTAAAGCTGGTATAATATTAGAAGTGAAAAGACGTTTCTCGTCGATCACAAATAGGTTGTTAGTAGCTGCGCCGTGTGGGTTTTCCCCACGGCGCTACTTTTTTGTTTATCTCTAACATGTGGTGCGGTGGTATACTATATACATGTCCCGCATTAGAGTTGGAGTTCTCCGAGGAGGACCGTCAAGTGAATATGAAGTATCAATACAAAGCGGAGGTACGGTGCTCCGCAATCTACCTGATGTATACGAAGGAAAAGATATTTTTATTGATAGAAAAGGTGTGTGGCACCTACACGGTTTGCCTCGTGATATTTCAGAAATATCACAACATGTTGATGTGGTGTTTAACGCACTTCATGGAGAGTATGGTGAAGATGGAGGTGTTCAGAGAGATTTAGAGCGTCATGGAATCCGCTATACTGGATCAAAAGTATTTCCATCTGTGGTGGGAATGAATAAGCGCATTTCAAAGGAAAAGTTTGCCGAGATCGGTATTAAAACTCCACGCGCGTACTATTGTGATCACGGTTGCTCAGTTGATGCAGTCGTGCGAGATGTGTATCAAATGAGTGCTCCACCGTATATTATCAAACCCACTGGTGCCGGTTCGTCTGTGGGGGTACAAAAAGCCAATACTGCTCGTGAACTCGCGGAGTATGTAGGGGAAGTACTTTCTGTGTGGGACGAGATTATGGTAGAGGAGTGTATCGTAGGAAAAGAGGCGACTTGTGGGGTTATTGATAATTTTCGTGATGCGACCCACTATTCACTCATTCCGGTAGAGATTATTCCACCTCCGGATAAGCGTTTTTTTGATTACCATGCAAAGTATAGTGGAGTAAGTAAGGAGGTATGTCCTGGATGTTTTTCTGAAGAAGAAAAAGAAATGATTCAGTATTTTGCAAAAGAGGCACACAAGGCAATCGGTGCACGACACTATTCACGAAGTGATTTCATGATTCACCCAAAGCGAGGGGTATTTATTCTTGAACTAAATACACTCCCGGGGCTTACTGACGAATCACTGTTGCCAAAATCACTCTCTGCAATTGGCACTTCCATGCCTCAGTTTATTGACCACGTGCTCACTTCTGCGCTTAGGGAATAGCAGTTGCAGAGAATCTACTTCTTTTATATAATGCAATTTCATATACGGGCCCGTAGCTCATCTGGTAGAGCACCTCACTTGCACTGAGGGGGTGGCAGGTTCGAGTCCTGTCGGGTCCACAGCCACAATTAAACCCCGCTTCATGCGGGGTTTAATTTTGGCTGCCTGGGTGTGGCTGGACTCGAAAAGGTTGCCTGGTATTTTATGAGGAACGAAATGAAATACCGACAACCTGTACTGAAGCTGTAAGCTTCGAGTCCTGTCGGGTCCACCAGTCTTCACTTCGTAGATTTTTGGCGGACGCGCTCTGCGCGATGAGGTT
>CAYTAR010000004.1:0-106036 GCA_964436015.1 uncultured Candidatus Saccharibacteria bacterium
ATTGGGTTGGGGTTTGGGTGGTGCCGGTGTATTCGTATGCGCCGATGTCCCAGGCAGTACCACGAGGATTATTAAGAAAATCAGTACTAAACAAAGAAGTAGCAACCCCTTGATTAGTAAGTTGTGGAACCGGCATTGTTGGATTTAATTTATTCGCAACAGTCATACCGAATGAATCAGCTTCAGTAACAGGCATAATAACGTTATTAGACATGTCCAAAGTGCCAATATATGGGTCATTTACATCTATACTTACTGGCGAGAGTCTATCGGTTCGTGTACTGATTGTAAGATTATTTTTAAATACAAAATCCATTGGGTACCCATTTCTACCACCCAAACCAAAACCTACACCACCTCGGTACACGTTGTTGTAAATAATAGCTTTATTACCACTACCCTCCACATTTCCATCAGAAATAAAATTCACTTGCCCAACACTATTACCATATATAAGATTATTGTAGAAAAGTTGAGTTCTATCTGAAAATCCGCTCCATCCCGGAACGACATACATAATAACTCCTTCCTTTCGACCAGTAACAATATTATTATGAAATACCCCTCCATTTAATAACCACGCTCCGTTTTCATGTGATGTTGGACTGAAAGAATCTCCTCCTTCTCCAATGGTGGTATAACTTACATGAGAATTACCAACCCATAATCCTTGAGTAGTACCAGTAACTTCACTATTTCGTATGGTGAAAGTACCTTTTATACCTGCTCCAAGTGTCTTATTATTTGGCAACATAGTTCCTTTGACGACCGTGTTGTCGATTACAACGGAAACACTACCTCCACCAACAATCCCGGCACACTTACAATCTTGAGTCATAGCATCACTTTTCACCCAACTATGTATGTATACATTTTTTATACTTGCTTCTTCTAGTCCTGAACTTACACGGATAGCATTGTATTGATGATGTGCATCGGTAAGAGGCTTCTCAATCAACTGCCCTCGAATTTCAATATTATCAATATCAACGTGAGGGGCTGCCAACCATATGACGTTCCACCACGTGTTCCTTGAATCAACAATTTGTTGCCCTGCCATATCAAACACAGGTCGTGACCAAGAACTTCCAGTAAACCATGTTGTATCAACTCCGTAATAATCTCGCTTACCCAACACGCCTCCTTTATTGATATAGAGAGTCATTGCAGATGCCGGCCAGACAACTCCACCTTTAAAGATAAAACGA
This sequence comes from uncultured Candidatus Saccharibacteria bacterium, assembly GCA_964436015.1. Taxonomy (GTDB): domain Bacteria; phylum Patescibacteriota; class Minisyncoccia; order Phycocordibacterales; genus JBBDJV01. The sequence continues at coordinate 1,209 of CAYTAR010000004.1, forward strand.
TCACCCGCATTATGCGTATAGTTACCAGAAAATCCATTCATAAACGGATGACGTTTCCATGGTGAAGTCTTTGACGTTCCAGTGTTTGAATCATTTCCCAACTCATAGTCAATATAATAGGTCTTCTCACTCGCACTAACTCCTCCAGAAACAACGAGTGTCTTCAGAAATGCCTCCGCTACCCATCCATCAACTCCTGAATCAAAGTTAACATTCCAGAATACATACGATACACCAGATACGGTAGCTGTTTGCGGTCCTCCAATAACAGTTCCTGGGATAGTGGTGTTTTGAATACCAACCACACTTCCTCCTGCGCTTACACGAACATTTACTCCATTTTCAGTAACCTGTACACGGTCATTGAGTGAGAATGCTGAGGATACTGGAGGAGGGGTGGTGGGAGTACTCTCCTCAACCACTGGATCTTCAGTGCCACTAGTTGGAGTCTCTGGGACCACTTCCAGTGGTGTAACTATGAGGTTACTAATAGTGTGACTACCGGTATCCGCATACGCACTCAAGGTATTAAGCTCAGATACCGTTGCTTGTTCTGTTCTAAATGCATAATTATTTGCTATCGTCACTGCAGGTTTTCCCGGAGCCTCAACCGTTGCTGAGTATCGCTTGTTTAGCATATCAACTGTCATACGAACGGTGTACGTGATACCACCGCTATACAAAAGCCTATTTACTGCAGAATAGGTAGATCCATTTCGAGCATCAATCACCCCCTCAGGAGAAAAACGAACAATCGCTGCGAGGTCAGGGTATGCGGTCGCATTTCCTTTTGAAAGACCAGAAACTGCATTAATAGGTGTCGCTGACGGTGTCATATTAAACACCGCAGTGAACGTACCTGTTTGTTGAGTAAATGGAGTATACTTCCACACTCGCGTATCACTACTTGGTGGTGGAGCAGGAGTGGTTCCCTCACCAGTACCATTATCAGTATCAGGTGCCGGTTCGTACTCACCCGTTCCTGAAGTTGGAGTCTCGCCTCCAGTCGTTGGCTGATTTGTTGTCTGTGTCTCAGGGAACAAGTCATTATATGTTTTACCTTGGAGGAATCGGTCTATATAGAGACTTCTTGTGTACTTCTCGTACCGTCCATACGAACCAACTCGCAAATCACCTAAAACATCTTTTTGTCCTACTTTCCTGTTGGTAACATTCACCCTCTGTACTCCATCAACCCACACCTTATAGTAGCTTCCTCCCGTCTCACTCAACTTGTAATTTACTACAATGTCATACCATTGATTTCGAGCAAAAGAAAAACCAGTTGAAACCACCCCACTGTCATACGTAACATCATCAGGCACCGCTCCCGAACCCGTCCCTTCCATAAACCGGTACGCAAGCGGTATTGGTCCACTTGGGTTTGATGATTTATTCATGTAAAGCCCGTAGAAGAAACCATATCCTGTTCCACTCGCTTTAACCTGACTTAAAATAGTTCCATACCATGCAGGGTTTTGGTGCTCATTATCAAATTTAACTCTAAACCGATACCACTGATCAGAATGATTCACAATCCTTCCAAACCGCCATTCTCTTCTGCTCATAACATTTGGGTCTTGGACTGCATCACTATTTCCTGGCACTCGGAGACGTATCACTTGATTCCCCGCCTCTTGCGCATCCTGCACCAAACTCCACGAAGCGGTACCCTTGTTACTTGCGGTAACCATTGGGTACGACTTCCCACCTTCATAGTATGTCCCACCAGAGAAGTATGCATCACTCGGCTCCATATCAAGATTCACGACTGGGTTCGCAGAGGAATTAGTAGTAGTCGTGGTAGTGACATTCTGTGTTGTGGTGAATGTTGCATTCTGTGACTCAGAAGTATTTCCTGATGAATCTTGAACACGAACACGATACTGATATACGGTTCCCGGTTGTAAATTTGAAAGTGTATGTGAATGAGTTGTCGTATACGCTGATGTTTGAGAAACCGTACTGCCATATCCAGCTGTCACCCCATAATCAACATATGAAATCGCACCTTCATTCGTAGTCCACGACACTATGGCAGATGAAGAAGTAACTGAGGAAATTGTGACTGTTGAAATACTCGGTGGATTTGTATCAGTCGCACTTTCGGTTTGCGTTCCAGTGTTTTCTCCTCCGGTTGTGCTCGGAGCAGTTTCGCTCATAATTGCAAGTATGTCACTTGCAGATAGTGCTCGTTCATACACACGAACCTCATCTATCTCACCCAAATAATTTCTACTACTATCAGCTGTTTGATTAAGCGCACCCACTACTACCGTTTGTGAAGAAACATCAATAGCTCCAGTACGAGTACAGCTTCCAGTAAGTGCCTGACATCCATCGCTTACTCCATTAACATATATAGTCGCTTTCCCACTCGTATACGTTGCAGCTATATGAACCCATTCTCCTGCTGGAATCGTTGAATTTCCTTGCAAGCGATTTCCGGTACTTTCCTGTTGTGTTCCAAAACGAAACTCAGCTCGTTCATTAGAACCTATCAACAAACAAAATACGTTATCGGCCATGTTAACCCCTCCCGCCTTACACACCACGCGACGATCTTTCGCGTCACCTGCAGGTTGTTTAACCCACGCACTCACCGTGAGCGCGCTCGGGCCATTTGAAAGAATATTGCCAATAGACACGTACGTATTGAGACCGTTAAATGAAAGTGCCGTGCCGTACTTACCTGATACCCATAGTGGAGAATTTACTATTGTTCCATTGTTTCCGCTACCCGAAGTATCCGTCGCGGTAGAATTACTTCCCTCATTAAGAGGATAGTGCACAACGAGTGATGAGCCTGTCCCACTTACCTGCGCAAGGTTGTTGGTTTGCGAGAGAAGAGAGAGGACTTGCTCACGGAGTGAATTAAGGAGTGTTGCAATATCATCAAGAACTGAAGCATTGACTGATAATGGACTAGTAATAAGAAGTGCGAAAAGCACTATTCCAACAATATTCTTTTTCATACCCTACAGTATCTCATACATTACTCACAAGAAAAAGACGCACTGTGTACTTGTTCTGTACCTCAGTACTAGCAATCTATAGGGCTATTTTAACGCTGTAGAGGGTTTCTTCCTGCCTGTATTTCCTCAATAATGAATTCTCCGTCAGCCTTAAACTCTGGATTGAGCTCAATTGCCTTGCGTAAATCAGCAATAGCTTGAGTACTATTATTCTGTTCAAGGTGAGTTCCTGCACGATACATATATAGCTGTGAGTCGGTCGGATTCTTTTCTATCTGGTCATTCCAAATAGCAAGCACCTTGTTATACATTCCACGTTGAGAGTATGCGCGTATCAACCGCTGATCATACACCACATCAGTACCGAAGTGCTCGACTAAGAGTGACTCTGCAAGTTCATCTTCTCCCGCATATACAGCCGAAACCGCGTAGATAGTTCGAGCTAATTCAAATTCAGGGGCAAGCTCAAACGCTTGTTTGAAATACCCAAGTGCCTCATCATACTTGCCCGCATTGAGTAAGTTACTCCCTACCTCAAAGAGCATCGTCTGTTTTCTCGGAGAAAGCTCAAGAGCTCGTTCTAGGTATGTACGCGCTTCGTCAAATAAACCAAGAGAAGTGTGGAATGATCCAATAAAAAGAAAATATCGTGCATCATTTGGAGTTCTCTCAATCTGCTTCTGCAACTCACTTCGTGCGAGAGCGAGAAATGCTTGTCGTGTACCTTCTGCTACTTGCTGTGACTGTCGTATCCGAAGCGCTCCTTGTGAGAGTTGCTCACGTATCTCGGTCGTTCCGAACGATTCATACGCAAGTGCTTTTCTGAAATTCTCCAAACTCTCTTCCGCAGTGTTGGTCCTTGGTGCAAGTGCTTGAATCAACGTCGCGCTCGCATTCAATGCGGGAATATTCACAATATACATCACTGCAATCGCACCAACTCCAATAGATGCAAACAGAGCGTATAGGGTATGTGGTTGTTTTATTTCAGCTGTTTCTGCATGCACAAACCGACGAGAGTGCCCTGCGTGTACGTACGCAAACAACGCAAAGAGCATCATGTAGCTTACCAAGTTATCAAACACAAAAAGGTTGTTGAAGAAATACGCAACCAAAAGTCCGGTCAGTATCGCCCGCTCATACCCATCAAAATAAAATGTTTTATCTTCAATGTGTACAATAGACGCGAACCTGTGCCGTAGTCGCTCAAGGAAACGAGGAGGTATCCAGATGTAATAGAGCACCGCGACAAAAAGCGAAAGATACGCAACGAGCCCAAGCGCTCCTCCTGCAATGAGCCAGTCTAGAAACACATTGTGTGTGCGGTCAAACCACTGCTCCTGAGCATACATTTGCGGGTCATAATTTTTATTGAATACGTAGTTAAAGTTCTCCTGCCCCCATCCCAAAAGAGGTCGCTCAAGGAACCCTTGCCACGCCATATTCCACACCAAGAAACGTGCTTTTGTGGTGCTTTCTGAAAATGAAATATACGCAAAACGACTCAATACTGGACTCTCTTTTACAAACGAAGAATCTTTAACCGCAAGGAAACCAAAAATTACAAACGCAGTAAGTATAATAGCTCCCGCCCCGGCTAAACGAACCTTCTTGTGAACCGAACGTGTGATAGTAAGAAGAAAAGCGGTAACACCAATACCCGCAATAAGCCCAAGTATCGCTCCTCTAGTCGCAGTTTTATACAAGATAAATCCTTGTGCAAGAATAAGCGCAGTATATCCAAAACGCGCCCAAAATATGTTCCAGTTCTGATACATCATGTATCCAGCAATAAACATGTGGAACAGCATATAGATTGCAAGGTATGTTGCGTTTCCTAGGGTTGCGTCCAAACGAACCCCTCCTTGATTAATCACGAACTCACCACCAAGTTGGCCAAAGCTATAAAACACGACCGCAATTGATGCGATAAGTGATGTGTGGAAGAAATAACTCCACATACGCTTAGTCGTTAGCATACTGCCCAGAACTGTAAAGTACGCAAACAGGTGTACGAGCGATACGAACCCTTCCATACGCTCATAGTTTGACCAGAAGCTCTTATACGGAAATTCTCCCAGTGCGTCAGCAAGTCCTATCACCGCTATGAAAATCGCAAAACATACCCACAAGAGAGAATATTTTGGTCGCGCAGTTTTATCCACGAGTGTAAGCATGAGCCAGAGAGCAAACACAATCTCCATGACAATCCTAAATGTAAAATTCTTTCCGGTGATATATGGAAAAAAATGACTTCCTGCAACAATGAGTGGTGTAAAGAGGAGCGCAAAGAGTCCAGTGATAATGAGAGGCCTAAGAGCGTTTTTCATGATTACTAAAAACAAATAAAGATGCTAATAAATGTACTACTTCTTTTTCCACGTAAGTGCTGACAGAGGAACAATGGTATCCTCACCCATTTCACTCTCTGCTACTAACCCATACAACTTCTCCATATCTCTCGGCTTAATTCCAGTTCCAGGGCCCTTTACCGTAAACATGTCTCGAGTGAGTACGTCTCCTTTTTTTATCGCACGAGTTGTCGCAACACTCTTTGCAAGTTTTTCACGAAGTGGCTTTAATTCAGCATGCATAGTCTTCCCACCGGTGCCAAGTATTTTCTCAATCCTTCGTATTGAATCCACAAGCTCCTTCAATTCATGTGGTTCAAGTGACCCTGCATGGTCTGATCCTTTCATTTTCTTATCTAGTGTTAAGTGACGCTCCACAACAACCGCACCTCGAGCAACCGCCGCAAGTGTGGGCAATAAATCAATTTCATGTCCTGAGTACCCAACCGGAAGTGGGTGGAACGCTTTCCGAAGAGTATCCATAAATGCGAGTTCTATCATGTGCTCAGGAGATGGATAGAGTGAAAGACAATGAAATACCACCACTCGCTTATTGTGTTTAAGAACAGTAGAAACCGCATCTTGTATCTCATCAAACGTATTCATTCCAGTTGAAATGAGAATCGGCTTGTTTTTCTGCGCAATGTACTCAAGCAACGGAATGTTAATCGTGTCGGCAGATGGTACTTTATAGGCATCAACATCAAAAGACTCAAGAAAATCAACACTTCCCTTATCCCATGCGCTCGCGAAGAAAAGCACCCCCTTGCTCTCGGCGTACTTTTTTAACTCTCGGTACTGCGCTTCATTAAACTCAAGCGCATCTCGGTGCGCTCCGTATGTCGGAGCGAACGCGTGCGGAGAAGTGTACGGTTTCTCCAAACCCTCTTTTGTAAGAATCTCTTTTGTGGTTCGCTTCTGAAACTTTACCGCATCAGCTCCTGCATCCTTGGCAACATCAATCAACTTTTTTGCAATCTCAACATCACCATTATGGTTAATACCTACTTCCGCAATAACAAACACCGGCTCTCCAGGACCTACGTATTTTTTCCCTATCTTTACCTTGTTTGGGTTCCCCTCCAAAAAACGCTTTATCTTCGCAAGAATATTCATAAGAATATATAGTACCAGAAACAAACGTAGAGTGGAAGAAAATACAAGTTTTAGATTCCTTCTGTTTAAAAAAGAACTATTTGACTTATATAAGAAAATGTGCTTTAGTGAAGCTCGAACTGTTCCAACTAAAACAGAATATTATGAGAGAAAAACCGATAATTGATGTCTTCACGAATGACATCCTGGCTGCTCGCCAAATTCACCACGTACTCCGTGGAATCACCAACAAAGACGCAATCGTCCGAATCCATGCCGAAGGAAAATCACTTGATGCATGGAAGAAGCTTGGAGTGGAAGCAATTCCCTTCTCACTCGCTGATTGCTTCGATGCTGATGGTGCTCCCGATTTAATCATGACTGGTGCAAGTACGGGAGACGGCACCATTGAGCAAGGGGCGCTCATGTACGCTATCGCACACAACATACCAAATGTTGTGGTGAGCGATACCTGGGGATCGGCGCTTCGTCACATCCCACCAAGCCGTCCTAACCTCATTCTCGTCATTGACGATATTGACCGCGATATCACGCGTAAATCCGGATACGAAGGGAGCATAATCACGGTCGGTGATGATTCAGGTTACTACGTTACGCACACTCTCGCCTCCATAAAGGGGGGTTCAAAAGTGTGCAAAAATGAATTGAGGAACCATCTCCTTGTCGTAGGGCAAGGACTTGATTACACCCTCGGTCTGCTCGACATTGCGCACAAGTGCGCACTTCTGTCGGAGGGAAAGTGGAAAATTATTCCGCGTCTCATTCACCCGAAATACAAGGATAAACCCGAGGCGCGCGGCATTGAGTCTGCGTTACGCAGTATTAACCCAATGATGGTGGTGGATTATCCGAACCTTACCACAGATGAGCTATCCATGCTCGCACCGATCACTATGTCAGTGTTCAGCAAGAACCTACGCTACGCAGCTCTTGCAGGCAACATCGGGGTAAGCGTCAAGGGACGTGCGCAACGGGAAGGAATGAAGGCATCGATTGGGTTTGATACGCACCCGCTTGTCACTGGGAAAATATGCTCTGAAATTACAGAACCAGAGACCTTGGAGCGAATCACGATCAATCACCACCGCCACTGCACGAACAGCGAGCGGTACATATTTGATTCGGCATTGAGGGATAACGACAAAAAAGTAGTTTCAATTTCCCTCCTCACTATTGCGACGGAGCACATGAAGCAGACCGCGCACGCAAGCGTGTAATTGATTCAACCAAAAAACACATCACCAGTTTCCCTTCGGGAAACTGGTGATTTTTTATCTTATCTCTAATCTCCAATCTCTAATCTCTGCTCTCTACCTCTTCCCTCTTTCCTTTTTCCTTTTTCCTTTTTCCTTTTTCCTTTTTCCTTTTTCCTTTAATTATTCTAATCTCCAATCTCTTATCTCTAATCTCTATTACGACTTAACCTTCATCATCTTCATTTTCCTCCACAACCGTGCACAGAAAATATGAATATTCCACGTTCTACTATTCAATTTTTTTAATTCAAATGTATTCTCCACACTGTCGTAGATAATATGTGTAATAGAGCACTCTTCAAGCACCGGAAAATGATTCATTCCAAACTCGCGTTTCAAAAACGCACCAAATGAAAGTGCATGTCCAAACACGAGTATTGTGTTGTCATTTCCCCTCCCCGCCTCAACGAGCACGTTCCTTCCACGCATCCACGCCATCTCCATTGACTCTCCTGACGGTGGGATAAATACAAAATTATCCATCACTTTTTTCTTCCATTCCTTGTACTCGCTCCCCGTGGCGGTTTTCGTAGGTGCATACTCGGACAATCGCTCATCGGTTACAATACGCGCGTTAGGTAACGCAATCTGCGCGGTATCATACGCACGTGGAAAAGGACTCGCGAGTACACGCGCAGGCAACAAGCGTTTTAATCTCTTCCCCACAGACCGAGCTTGAAACTTACCAAATTTTGATAGACAAACCTCCGACGCATCAGGATATGCAAGCCTGTCTCGTGAAAGAGTCTCACCATGCCGGATAAGGTATATGTGTACACTGCTCATTTACATAGTATGAACTGTGCAAAAGAAAAAAGCCACTCGCGTATGCGAGTGGCTTTTTTCTTTCTCATTATTTACTATCAATCTTTTTCAAATGCCTCTCCATTAAATACTCATACAAATCCCAATCATTCATTTGGTTTATACCACTGTACGCTTCATCAAGTATAAGCGGAACCATATTCCCACTCATTACTTTTTTCTCAAGTATAGTTTTCGTCCATATCGTATCAACATACCCAACATGCTTATACGCCTTTGGAAGAGACACTTCCTGACTATTAAACGCTTCGCTATCGCCAATTTTGATAAGAGGCTCAAGAAAACCATTCTCACTATTTACCGTAAACATCTTATATGGACTTTGCTCTGGGCGAGTAACCGTGCGAACAGAATCGGCTTCTGGGTGCTTCATTAAAAGTTCAATAGACTCATCGACGTGCGCAACTGTACGCATAGGAGAAGTTGGGCGAAGTTGGACTACAATATCGGGAGTATAATTCTCTGTTTCCTGTAGTGTTTTTAATACATTAAAAAACACATCAAAATCAGTTGAAGCATCACCCGCAAGCTCTGCGGGTCTAAGAAAAGGAACTTCTGCACCATATTCTTTCGCAACATCTGCAATTTCTTCCGAGTCAGTAGAGCAAATTACCCTATCAATGTACGAGCTTCCTTTTCCATGTTCAACTGAGTATGCAATCAGAGGTTTACCGGAAAGCAACTTTATATTCTTCTTAGGAATACGCTTTGACCCCCCACGTGCGGGTATAATTGCAAGTACCTGTAATCCATCTATCATTACGCAATAATATCATGAATTGCAGAAAAAACGTTATTTCTGCTCTGACTTTTTCTACCTATATCCATCTATTCCATTTTATAAACTCCGTTAAAAAGGAATAAATGCGTTCTCAGTTAATTTGTTTTATTTTTTTAAAAAGTAATTCTCTCCCTCCGTCAATTCTATCTTGATCCCATACTTTATTCATTATCCCCTGTCTCCTATCGCGGTACTCATCTCCGCCTTTTAGAGTGTTTTCGAGCGAACTAAGTAGAGCATCAAAAGTTGTAACTTTTTCTCCCGCAATCATAGAATCATAGTCAAAATACATTTCTCTCATACTATTTTTATACGCTTCCAAATCATACGCAAAAAATAATATCGGCTTATTAGTAAACAAAAAGTCAAAACTAATAGAAGAATAATCGGTGATCAGAACATCAGTATGTTTCAAGAGTGGGTAAGGGTCTGTTGCAGATTCAACAAAGTGAATATTTTCATACTTCCCATATGCTTCATTTTCATGATGAAACTTAATAAAAATATGAGAATTATTTTTTTTCAAAAAATCATTCAACTCACTAAAAACAATGCCACTGTCGTTCAATGGATTATGCGTCCCATCCCTGAACGTAGGCATATAAAAAACAACTTTCCTTCCTTGTTCTTTTACTCTTAACACGTCTACGAGCGCATCCTCATCAACTCCAATGTCTTCTAACTTGTGTGGGTCATTCCAAACAGAGTTCCGGGGGTAATCTGCCTTTATTATTCTTTCATCCCCCAAACGAGAAGCAGACACGAATAATGGATCCCATAAGTTTCCCGGGGATAGAAAATAATTACCAAAGAAAAACCTCTCTGGGCTATGTAGAAAATGTATAAAACGCTTTATCCCTTTCGAAGAATACACAAAATTATACTTTTTTGTAGCAATTGAATCATATATTACTTTCTTGAACATAGTTCCGTGCCACAAATTTATCACAATAGCCCCACCGGTAAGAAAATAATTAACTCCAAGCGGGTGACAATCGGTAAAAATTTTCTCTGCTCTTATCGTAAACCATAAACCCTTAAGAGAATTTGCATATTCCGCACGGACTCCTACTTCTTTCAAACGTGTAATAATACTCTTATCCTTGCTTATCCAAACAGGAGTCATTTCAGACAGACCTAACACATACAGAAAAAAATATTTTGAATTATCTGCAAACCTTTCTCCCCTCCAAGAATCAAAGACCCACAGACCTTTTTTTCGTGGAATAAAAGTTATAAATAATCGAAGTAAAAATAATGGAATATTCCTAAGTATTCGAGGTAGTAATGTGAAAGCATTAAGAATTTTTTTCATATTATTTGAAAGTTTCCTTGGATAGCGACAATAATTGCTTTCATAGTAGGGCTATTATTCCACATGAACACATGCTTCGCAACGTATGTATGTATCAGTTAACACACTCAATACACAGACGGGCGAGTTTTTTGCCTGAATCACCATTAAACGGCTCCACAAAACGATTAACAATCTTTTTTCTTCCCTCAGCATGCTTGCTTGGATTTTCTATATAGGTGCGGACCGCTTGAGCAAGCTCCTCTGGTGAATACACAACCACAACCCCACCCTGCTCCTTTAACTCTTCAAAGTGAGTATACAAATCATAAAAACGTTCAACCGATTCCCAGTAATCCACTTTAGTTTTAGGTGTTGAGCCATCAAATGAAATACATACCGTAGGGCGATCTAAAATTGCAGAATCAATGGCAATAGTTGAAGCGCCGGTGAGCACCACATCACTGTAGTAAAGAATAGAAACCAAATCTTCATTTTGATTCCTTTTGGATTGTGAATTACCTGTATCAACATACTTACCCTTAGTATCCATCACCACATGCCTCAACCCTCGTGCAACTTCATCACTAATCATAAACTTTGGATGCGCTCGATACAGTACCTGCACATCACTCCCAAAGTCTCCCCGCTCAATCATATTTTCAAATACTTGAGGTAATTCTGCTTCATGAATGAAAAGAAACGTTCCCATCGCACCATATGAAAGAATCTTTTTATTTGGATCAAGCCCTTTTCGTGCGCAAAATTCTTCACGCGTCTCTGTAGGTCGTACAAAATTAAATAACGAATCGTAGTGAGGTACACCAAAGAGCGCAATTGGTACCGACTCTGGTATGGCCTGCACACCACGTGCCATCTCTAATAAGAATGAGTTCTGAAGAAAGAGTGCGTCAGGGACGACACGCAATAACCCATGACTTGAGAGGTTATCCCAACTCCGCACACATCCATACACAGGAATGCCCTTCTGTTTACATGTTTTAGCTACGGGCACATCAAATTCAAAATTAGTAAGAGAAAGCGAAATGAGACTTTCGGGATTATACTTTTTTATAAGCTCAAGCGCATTCGTATCGGGCGGCGTTCTTAGAATAAGCAAACGAAGTAATTTCTTATACCATCCAAACTGAGCAAGTGTTTTTGTATGTATCCGTTTGAAATATGTTTCAAGCATTCCTGAATCACCACGTTTGTATGAGCGCATCTTTGACCAGAGATTCGTGTGCGTATCCAAACCACTCCGCGCAAGCGACATCAAAATAGATTCAAAACGTGTTGCGGATGTTCGCACAAAACCTTCTACTACAACCTGTGGGTACCCTTTGTATTTTTCCGTGAAAAATACTACCTTATCTTTTTGCACCAAAAATACCACACGGTGATTTTTCATTTCATTTAAGAACTCATGTGTGAAGTCAGTATCGAGAATATTCCGCGCAACAATATCCTCACCGATAGTTACAAAAACAGTTTTCATTTGTTATTGGCGAGGTTTTTCAACCACTCCCAAAATAGAAACACCGAACGGAATTGAGAACAATCTGACAATGTACTTCTCAAACGCAATCATGTTTCGCAACAAGACATTCAACCATGACGGCAAAGGAACAAAATCATCCTTCTCTGTTTTAGTGAGTCGCTTTAATTTTCTGAAAATGAAAAGCGGGAGCAAAAAAAGTGGTTCAATATAGGTAATCTGTTTTGTAACAAAACCTGCGCTCTCAAGTTTCTTCCGTATTTCTGTCTTTGTATATCTTCGGTAGTGTCCGTATTGATCATCGTGGTGCCCCCACATAAACATATACGCAGGTAAGCTAAATACGAGCTGACCTCCGGGCTTGAGCACCCGGTACGCCTCCGCGATTGAGACTTTATCATCAGGGGTGTGCTCAATAATATCAAGCACGACCACTACATCAAACGTATTATCAGGAAATGGAACCTGCTCAATACCCGCGAGTTGTAGCGTATTGTAACCCTTTCCCTTTGCAAGCGTCATCGCTTCGGGTGAAAAATCAATTCCATCTACCGTTCCGTATGGCTTAAGCAAATCAATCAAATTACCTGGTCCACACCCAGCATCAAGAATCCTCCATTCGCCTTTCTTCGTCTTCATAGACGCTCCGTGACGACGCATGAGGTCAATTACGATTGCGTACTTTCCTCCGAGCCACCAGTAATCCGCACCCAACTCACCGTAATGCTCCTGTTCTTGCTTAAACATAATTACAATCCTTTTTTCTTATGAATAATATATGATGGGCGTTGTTTGGTTTCGTCGTAAATCCGGCGTATATATTCCCCCACCACCCCAAGCGCAAGCAGTTGTGCTCCGCCGAGGCAGAGAATAAATATGGCAGTTGATGCAAATCCAGGCACGTCTTTTTCACCAAACAACTTGAAGTATAGCACAACAAATATCCCAATAAATGCAACAACCGAGAAAAGAAAACCGAGCATGTTCACGACGAGTAGTGGCATGTATGAGAAGGAAAAGATACCATCATACGCGAGCTTAAACAGTTTCCAATATGAATATTTGCTCTCCCCCGCAAAACGCTCTCCCCGCTCGTACATAACACCAGTCTGCTTAAACCCCGCCCACGCACGGAGACCTCTCACGTACCGGTTACGCTCTGGAAGAGAACGGAGAACGTCCGCTACGCGCCTACTGATAAGGGCAAAGTCACCCGCATCATGTGGAAGTGTAATCTCAGGAGTCATACGTGTAATGAGACGATAGAAAACAAAATAACTCATCCGTTTAAATACAGACTCCTTACGTACACTACGAACTGCATAGACCACCTCATATCCTTCTCTGTGTTTTTGTATAAAATCTAAAATAAGTTCAGGTGGATCTTGTAAGTCTGCGTCCATGATTACCACCATGTCTCCTCCCGCATGGTCAATCCCTGCAGTAACTGCCGACTGGTGTCCGAAATTCCGAGAAAATTGCACCAGCTTTAGGGAAGAATTTTTAGCAATTGCTTTTTCAAGAAATGATACAGTAGAATCCGTTGACCCATCATCAACAAAGATTACCTCGTACTTGAGATTTATCTTTTCTAACACCGACTCCAACCGCGACACCAGTTCGGAGACGGTCTCTTCTTCGTTATACAGCGGTACGACGACGGATAATATAGCCATAGACATAAGAGAGCATAGCAGAGAAATACAAGAACAACAACGGATTTAACGTATAGCGGTGACGCGCTTCAACTCCCATGGTTGTTTGGAGTAGTGTCGCGCAAAAATAAAGTGTAATAACACAAACCATAAATGTGAGTGAATTTTTTCGGTATATCAACATTCCTACAAATGCGCCGAGCGAGAGTATCACCCAGAAGACTTTACCAAAAAGCGCGAGGAATACATAAGAGGTAAACATATAGGTAAATAGAGTACGCACTACTGCTCCCACCCCTTCATTCGTAAGAATGAGGGAAAATGAAAAACCTCTGAGGGGAGCATCAATAATGCCGTGGTGCTTCAAAATCTGGTGGTAATTTCCAGAAAAGAAAAATGTATTGAGTCCTACTAGATAGGCACTCACGTACGCTCGAGGATTGCTAAGAATTACCTCTTTTGATACTTCGTTGTAGTATTCATTATTTTTCATACTCCGCCGATCTTCTTTGTCAGGTAGACCAGGTTCGTACTTATCTCGGAGTTCCGCCAATGATTCATCATACCCAATACCTTTCGCGACGGCATTCGTAAATGTTGCTCCGTAAGTAAAGAAATTATACGCACCGGCTGAGACGAACTCGGGAACCCCGAATACATTTAAGTTTCGCACCTGCCACGGCATCATCGCAAAGAGCATCACAAACACTACACCAACTAAAGAAAGGGTTCTGACCCACACAATCTGACCACGCCAATAATCACGCGTCGTGTATGCGAGTAAGAGTAATACTCCCAAATGAAGCGCCACCGGACGTACGTATAAACTTATGCCAAGCAGGAGTGATCCGAGCGCAATATACTTCCAACGCATGCTTTCAAGGGAAAGAAATACAAAAAATAAACCGCCAAGAAGGAGAACTGTAGTAAGAATATCGGGTAACAGCACCACGCTGTAATACGCCTGCATCGGCTCAAGCACGGTGAGCAGTCCAGCAAATGTCGCACTAAGAATACCTAAATGGAGATACTTTCGTGCTAAGAAAAAAACAAACACACCCACTAATGCCGAAAGGATAATTTGCGGGAGAGAAGCCACCCATAGTGGGATAGAAAAATACACAAACGGTATCAAGTATGCTGGGTATCCAGGAGGACGATACGCGTTTGGACGAGCGTTGTACTTATCGTAAATATATCCATCTCCTTCAATTAAATTTTGCGCCAAATTTAAGTACTGTTGAGTATCCCCCCAGATAAGCGTATTAGTTCCACCGAGTACTAGTAATGCAATTAGTATCACCAGACGAAGCCCAAGTCCAGCAAAGAAAATAGTGAGAATTGGCCGTTTATTCTCCAGGTAAAACTCCCGTATTTTACTACCAATATCCCTCATGGCTGAAACTATACCATGCATGATATACTTTTGCATATGCAAAAAATTAAAAAATTTTTAATCTACCGTTACTTTACTATTCGCACATGGTGGCCCCTATGGTTCTATGTTTTAAATTATAAATCAAGAGCATTATGGAAAAAAAATCGCCCCCCTCTTTCTCCACTTCAAAAAAGAATAGTAGACGACCTGAGAAAGTACGGAATTGCCACGACCACACTTGGAGAGTTACTTCCCGAGAAAAAATATCTTGATGCATTCGAACGTTTTGTTGCAAATAATAAACCTCTTCAAAATGCACAATCAAAGAAGACTTTCCTCCAATCATTTTGGGAACTTCATGCAAATTTTGATCTAACTAACCCCTTCTTTTCACTCAGTTTAGAGCCAATGGTTACGCAGATAGCAAATGAGTATATGGAAATGTATACGAAACTAAATTATGTAACCATGTTAAAAACTCTTATATCTAATGATGATGCAGAAAAACATTCTCAGGCATGGCATAGAGATTCTGAAGAGAAAAGAATGCTAAAAGTATTCACATATATTAACGACGTAGATGAAAATACTGGTCCTTTCATTTACATTCCTGAATCACACTATACAGGCAAATGGGGTAATCTCTTTCCACAACGTCCGCCAGAAGGCTCATATCCAAATACTGAAGATGTCAAAAAATATATCCCACAAGACGCTATACGCACCATGACAGGAAAAGCAGGGACGGTTATTTTTTGTGACACCTATGGTTTACACAAAGGAGGACACGCAACAAAGTCAGAACGTTTTATGGCAACCCTATTCTATACTGCACCAACTTGGTCAGAAAAACCACGATTCACATTTTCAAAAGACATAAATTTAAAAAAAGATACAATAATAAACTTTTTGCTTTCTAAATAAATCTTTATTTACCCTTTATTGCAAAAAATTTATTAAAAGGTTTGTAATACTCTATTCTTGTTTCTGGTCTTTTGGCAAAAAATTCATCAATTGCTTTTTCTGCACCAGGAAATCTCTCCTTTACCTCACTATATTCATCGAAACAAATAACACCGCCAGGCACAACACGATCGTATAGACTCTCAAGGCAAATTTTATAGGAATCATATAAGTCAACATCCAAGTGTAAAAAAGCTATTTCCCCATCATATGAAGGTAGAGTCTCTTGGAAGTATCCCTCATAGAATCTAATATTTTCTTCCACAAATGTTTTACCTATACCATTATTAAGTAAGAGTATTTTTATGTCGTGGGGTGAAATGCCAGACCATTCACCTTTTTGTGGAGTTCTGCTTGAAGAGTCTTCATCGCTTGGTTGAGGAAACCCTCTGAAACTATCAAACCCCATGAGATTCCTACTCTCTTTTCTTGCAAGATAAGAAAGAATTAAAAACGTTCTTCCTTTACCAATCCCGCACTCAACAAAATCCCCTTTTTTCCCATTTATAAAAGAATAAAGAAAGAGAAAATACTCAAAATAAGACATAAAACGATAATCTGCATATGTTCTATACACCGAAGAAACCTCTATACCACGTGAACGGAGTATTTTCTTTATAAGGCGTTTTAGAATATTCTTTTCACTTTTATAATAATCATCAATTTGAAGCATATATTTTTTTTATTAATAATGAGAATCGAAACTTAATACCCTTAACAATCAATTTATCAGCATCGTCATAGGAAAAGAAATTTTTCCATTCAATTTTATACCCCATTAATTTCTTCAGTGAGAAGTAACGTGTGATAGTAAATAAGACTAATGTGATAATTACCTCAAAAACCACTCCCATTATACCAAAGAAATAAATACCTGTTGGCAAAAGAAAGGCTATAGAAATATTTCTAACGAATAGAGCAACAAAATAATTCTTCTGCGCTCGCAATGCATAAAATACTGAAGTATATATTGTTGCAAATGAAGAAGGAATTAGGGTAACTAAAAGAATTTTGTATAAGATTAAGGAATCAATATACTGAGGGAAAAGTATTGACACGAATATTGGAACTAAAGTAAGTCCCAAAAAAATCATCCCAATGCTTAGCGCTAACTGATATTTAATACCTTTTGTAATAAGCAAGAAAAAACGTTTTTTATCAGAAACGTATTGAGGTAAAATTGGAGAAAGTGTTGTGGCAACAGAAAAAAGTGAATTGGTATGAGCCAGTAATCCAGCAGCAACCGCAAAAATACCCACCGCTTCAGTTCCAAGCATTACTTTAATAATCCATGTGCGCACATGCTGTCCCAAGCTGTTAAAATACGAAGCAAACACTCCCCACTTCCCATGATCATACAAGAGTGTCCATGGAGCTTTTCTGTTGGTCAATGTAACACTTCTGAAATATCGTGTCGTACGAAGTAATGTTCCTGCCATAGGAATCATTACAAAAAATTGAGAAAGAACTACCGCCCAGATCACCGCTCCAACTCTCAAGCCAACTAAATACAAAAGGACCCAAATGATAACTAATTTAAACACCTCTTCAAGCACCGAATAGAGCGACCGATGAAAGAATTTTAGTTCCACACTAAACGCCGTAACAAACAAAGTACGAAATGGTGAGATTAGAAATGCAAAAGACACTATTTTAAACAACCCTCCCGCATGTTCACTGAAATAGTGAGCAATAATATTAGATCCGAAAAAGACAATTGCCCACGCTACAATTCCCAATGAAAGCTGAATGTAGAAGTAGTTTACAAACAACTCCTTCATTGCTCGCAAGTCCCCCTTTCCTTTTGCAATTCCCATATCGGCAATAATCATTTGCCCGAGGCCTGGGAGAGAGAAAAGACTAAAAATTCCAATAACAGAGAGCACTAATTCCGCAAGTCCGTACTCGTAGACATTAAGCTTGCGAAGCATGATAAAAATCGTCGCAAGGCCCACTATTTTCAGTATGATGGTACTTACGCTCATCCACGCAGTACCTACCCCTATCGTTCTTTTAAGTGTTTCGGCCACGGCTCAAGTATACTATACAAACAAAAACGAAAGTATGCGCTCTGCTCTACTCTTCCAAGAATACTGTGAAGCAAGCGCATGAGCTGACATTGCTCGTTTTCGCGCCTTATCACTGTTTGAAAGTGTCTCCTCAATTACCCGCGCAAACGAAATAGGGTCATCAGGATGGGCAAAAAATACCTCACGTTCACTTACCACTTCTTCAATTGAAGGAATGCGTGAAGCAACAATCGGCCGACCACTTGCCATGTACTCAAAAAGCTTCATAGGTGAAGTGTAGTGGGTTGATAGTTTTTCATGTGCAGTATTCGGAAGAACAAGCACGTCTGATGCGTGTTGCCATAAAGGCATTTCAACATGTGGACGATGCCCGACAAAATGAATATTCGCGAATGATGAAAAATTACTCCGGTAATTCGCAACATCTCCCTCGGTTCCGCCAACAAAGTACCCTTGAACCGTGGGCATACTTGAAAGAGCCCGCGCGAGTGTCTCTACTCCTTTCCACCCATACAGATGTCCAGTATACACAACCACCGGAACACCCGAAGGTAGCCCGAGCGCCTCCCGAGCCTTGTCTACCGGAGGTAAACCACCATACTTCTCTACATGAACACCATTACGGACAAGGTGTATCTTCTCACTCGGTAGAGAAAATCGCTCCACAAGCTCTTTCTGTTTCCACTCGGTGATAATAAGCACATGCTTCACCCGCGTACAAACCAGTTTATAAAAGGAAAATTTCTTTTCAGGAAAATCGTGCACTTGGTATAACGTATTTACTCTAAAAAAAGTTGCAAGTAGTATCGGCAGGGATTCGTTTGAGTAGATAGAATCTTTATGTGTTGAATACAACAACACGTATATAAGGGTAAAAAGTGAAAACACAACAAAACTCACATGGAACGCAAACCGTTTAAAAAATGGCACCCAGAATATATCAATGGTCGGAAGGTACACTACTCTAAAATTCTGCGTGAGGCTGTAGTATTCACCAATACTAGTTTTTGCTCTACCCAATCTTCGTGGTACAAGCAAGACCACCTCAACTCCAAGATTCGCAAATGACTGCGCTTCTTCCACGGCAAAAAGTGCAGATGCCTTCTCAGAGGGCATCCTTCCGTGAAATATCATAAAAATCTTCTTACGAGCCATTCCTTAGCAGTCTACCGTACTGTTTGCCTGTATGCCATATCAGCACACAAGGCACAAACAAACGATACAGCTCATACTTGAGGGGTACATGATACGCAAATGGCCTTGTTGTTCTCGCAATGAGCACCCGAAAAATGCTCTTGATGATACGAAATACATTACCCCACAGTACCCTGTACAAAAATAAAAATGGATTTCGTGAGCTCCACTGCCGTGCAAGAGTCGGAAAACGCGCGAGTACCTTACCCTTGTACACACCCCATGAAAGTTGCGTATCAAGCGGAACAAGCCATGGTGAATTAATGACTCCTATTCTCTCTTTGGGGATATTAAAGAAAAGCTTCTCATGCATTGGCTTTATAAATCGTGCTCTGGTTTTTTTAATGTTGCACAGTCGCACCTGATACACTGGTCGCAATTGAAAATACTCTTTGAGCGTTTCGGGATGTACCAGTGCGTACCGCACGCGATACGCATCGTACATATTCTGAGAGACCGCAACTCTTACCTCCTCAATTAACTCAGCAGTCGCAACCTCATCCGAATCAAGATAAAAAAACCAGTCAAATTTAGCATTATCAAGTAAAATATTTCGTTCACGAGCAAAATCAGTAATAGGATTGCCGGGGTTACTTTGACTCACAATGTGCGCGTTATACGAGCGAGCGATTGAGAGCGTCTCGTCCGTACTCCCTCCATCTGCCACCACAATATCACCGCACTCGGAGACGCTCTTCAAACACCTCGCAAGCCCTCGCTCGGAATTATATGTTAACACTCCCACAGTGCACGGCACACCTCTATCCAACTTCATCATATATTGCCACAAAGTATGCGATATATTTCATACCACTCTTTCGTATACATTTCAAATTCTCTCCTCTCAGCACTATTCCATTCGTGCTTCTTGTTGTCTCTTGGTTTCACCCGCTTCCACTTTATTGAGAGAAATTTTTTTTCAGAAAGAAGTGGATACAACCCGTATCTTTTTGCCATAGCACAGTAATATTTGTAATTCTGATCTGCTTCCTTTAAGTGAAAAACATGAATTTCTTCTTTTGGAATTTTTTTAATTTGCTGGTATATATCAGAGATTATCTGGTTACCCCACCAAGAACATTTTCCTAACCGAGTGAACGAAAGCCACTCTTTGTAAAATTCTCCCTTTGGAACAACTCTTCCAAAAAGCCAGTTCCACGCACCATCAAGAACGGGCTGATACCCCAACGCATAGTTAGGATTATTATGTATATAATCTTGCTTAAATAACCCCTTATTGTAAATTGATTGCACAGTAAACTCAGGATCATTAACAGCAAAAATTATTTTTTTGGGTTGTAACTGTTCTCTCAAATCCAATATTCCGTGAGAAAAGTATGGACTAAATACTAATGAAATATCACCTCTTTTCCAATCTTCAATAATCCCCTTTTTAATTAAAGTTATAATTCCACTTGTATCAATGGGGAGATCATAGTATTTCACATACCGATAAAATGATTCTGCCTCAAAATATCTTTCAGTAACTCCTGTCGCATTTTTATGCTCGTTAAATATGTCGCATAACCACATTGTTCCTGAACGAGCAATAAGCGTGCCTAAAATAAGAACCTTACCCTTCTTTTGACCTTCTTCAAACTCTTTATCCACACTTTGTAACTCTTCAGGAGAATAATGTGGTCGTCTGTCCCAAGAGAGACACAATTTACCGATTTTTTTCATATGTTAAGATATTTCTTCAATAAGATGTTTAATGTGTGCAATCTTAGCTAACCGAGGATTATTTAATGCTCGTTCCTCTGAGTACTCACTTACTATAGCATTTTTTGCCTCCAAAATATTAATTTCATAAGACCTTAGGTTTGTTTTTATTTGAATCGATTCAAAAAATGACTCTAAAAAAGACTTTGAATTATTTTCAGACTCAATACCTATTGTTTCTTTTATCTTTTTAATTTGAGACAAAACATATGCACTGCCACGCTTGTCGTTGCAATCTATCTCACTAACTCCTTCATTAAAATTGAATATACTTGGAAGAAAGAGTGCAACTGCACGTCCATGAGCTAAATTGAAGTGTGATGTAATTGGATATGATAATGCATGAGGAAGGGTGGTTTTAGAAATATTTATAGCCTTACCAGCAATATGTGAACCTTCTGACAGTCGGATAAGTGATTCTCTACTTCCCTTAAAAGCATCTTTTAGGTTGTTCACTATCAACTCCAATGAATTTTGTGAGTATCCCAATGATTCTTCATTAGAATTGACGGACCACCATGATTCTATAGCCTGACAAAACGCATCAGTACCACACTCTGCAATAAGGTCTGGTGGAGAAGAAAAAATAAATTGAGGATCTACAATTGCATACTTTGGGAGTAGTGTCTTGTCGGCACAAGAATATTTCTTTCCATTTATATAAAGGACTGCAAAATGTGTTGCTTCGCTACCAGAACCCGCAGTTGTAGGTATCGCCACTAAATCACAGACTACAGGATCAAACTTTCCATCAATGTTATACGTATCGTCTGATTGGGATGAAAATAAAGCAATGAGCTTTCCCATATCAATCACACTTCCACCTCCGATCGCAATAATAAGAGTTGAGCCACTTGCCTTAAATAGATTTACACCTTTTTGCACATTTTCAAGAGATGGATTGGTAGTAAAATTATTAAAGATGGTGATTTCGTATTCCTTGAGCAACGGCATCACAACCTCCTCTGCACCACAATATTCAAATGACTTTTTTCCTGTAACTAAGAATACCTTTTTTTTACTTATTTTTTTTAGAATATCAGGTAAATTAATTATTGAGTTTACTCCAAAAAAAACTTGTTGCATGCTATTTGTTTTTATTTCTCAAATAGTTCATAAAATCAATTTTGTTGTCTTTTGGTGAAACTGTCGGTCTACCTAAATTTTCTCGCGAACCTTTTCTTGTTCTAATCTCCACAAAAGATGGGCCTTCCTTTTCCTTTACCTGACTCAAGGCTTCTTTTACTGTCTCTTTTGTATCAGCATACAACGTATTTTTATACTGACACGAACGAGCTATCATGCAAAAATCAACAAAAAAGCCTGCGGTCTTTTGTCCACCGACTGACTCATGCGAACCATTATTAAATACAATATGAGTTAGGTTCTTTGGTTGTATTTGACCAATTGTCGCCATTCCCCCGAGATGCATCAAAGCCGCACCATCACCATCAAAACAGTACACTTTCCTTTTGGAATTATTCATCGCGATTCCTAGAGCGATTTGAGATGCGTGCCCCATAGAACCTATAGTAAGAAAATCACGCTTATGCCCCATTTCGCTCGCCTTACGAATTTCAAAAAGCTCACGAGACATTTTACCCGTAGTTGAAACAACCACAGCATCTTCCTCGAGCATATTTATAACCGATGCAATTGCTTCTTCTCGAGTAAGAGAATACACACCGTTCGACGCCTTCTCTGTTTTTTCTGATTTAAACAAACCTTTGCGTACAACAAGAGCATGAGGAGTGCCCCTTGCGCGAACTGAAGCGACCGCGCTAATCAACTCTTGCTTTGCTACCTCCTCGTCAGCAGATAGAACAGTGTAAGGTATACCCATGGCATCAAGTAATGGTGTAGTAACCTCGCCCATTGTAATATGTTGGGGCTCATCACTTACTCCTGGCTCTCCTCTCCATCCAATTAATAATAAAGCTGGAATCTGATAGACTTTTTGATCTAAAAGTGAAATGAGAGGGTTTACCGCATTCCCCAAACCAGAATTCTGCATATATATAAGAGGAATATTTCCAGTTGTTAAATGATATCCCGTCGCAAGACCGAGTGCCGTTCCTTCATTTACAGAAATAACGTGACTTGTTGGTGGCAACGATACATCTATGTATTCACAAAACTCCTTTAACAATGAATCTGGAACACCAGTAAAAAAAGTGACTTCTTGACTTACCAAATAATCCAAAAATTGCTTAGGTGATATCATCGTTTAAATTTTTATATTTTTTTGCCTCCGTTGTTTTCTATTAAATTCAAAATTTCTTTAATAGACATACAGTACTTACTAGAGGCTTCTTTAGATCGCTCCTTTTCAAGTATCAAACGCGCAGTGTTAACCATTGCAGGATACGCACTTCGTAGTAAGTGATTAGCGTAAATTACAATACTAAAGCCCATTTTATATAAATTTTTCTCTGTAAGGTGGTCATACGTCGTAGGAACTGCTACCAGTGGTATATCTGCACCAAATTCTTTATACCTTTTACAAAATTCCTCAATTTTCTCGGTAGTTTTATCCTTGCTATGAATCATTATTGCGTCAGCTCCGGCTTCAATATACGCTTTAGCACGGCGTATGGCATCGTCTACATCCTTTCCCAGAATAAAGCTTTCTATACGTGCAATTATCATAAAATCCTCTGAGACCCTCGCTTTTACTCCAGCCGAAATCTTCTCACAAAAATTTTTAACACTATCAGACTCCTGCTTCACAGATGTACCATAAAGAGAATTCCTTTTCACACCCTTTTTATCTTCAATGATTACTGCAGAGACACCTAATCTTTCAAGGGTTTTTACTGTGTAAGGAAAGTGTTCAACCAGCCCCCCAGTATCACCGTCATAAATAACAGGTTTAGTGGTTACTTCAAGGATATCATGGAGCGTACTAACTCGCGAAGTAAGATCAACAAGTTCAATATCAGGTTTTCCTTTCATAGTAGAATCAGTAAGACTACTAAGCCACATAAAATCAAACTCCTGGGTACTTCCTTTCTTATTTACCTGTATATGCTCTGCAATCAAAGCTGAAAGTCCGCTGTGGGCCTCAATCCCCCTTACTGTATTTTTGGAATCCAAAAGACGACGAAGCCTCTTAATACGTAGGGTTGGGGTTGTACCTATTTCCTTCAAGGCTTGATTTAGTTTCGTGGATGATATTCCTTCTGTGTATTTAGGCTCAATGAGTTTCCCACCCCATTGTTTTAACAATTCAATTACTTTTGCCCGTACGTTTTTTTGAATTCCATGTTTCCAATCATCACCATGTACGACAAAATCAGGCTTTAATTTTTTCAGATTTTGAGAATAATCTAATGTCTCTTGGGGGACAACTTCACTGACACCAACAATGTGAGTTACTATTTCTTTTCGTTGTTCATATGAAAGAAATGGTAATCGCTTATAACTAGCAATAGCCTTGTCAGTTAACAAACCAATAACGACTTTTCCGTATTTTCTCCCTTCATTGATAATATTTAAATGACCAGGATGAATAAGATCAGCACTCATACCGATATACACCAATTTCTCACCTTTAATTTCTTTAGACATATAAATCAAATATTTTCAACCAATAAAATACACAATATTCAGAAGTTAAGGATAGCACTTGAGTACCCTTTGTGCAATAAAGAGCCTAACTACTACACTTAGCCACACCTAAAGAGTCATTTTTGACTTAATAAACTTCACATAGTCAATTGCTTTCGTCATCCTGATTTTAAACTGTGTAAATGAAATTGAACGGTCCACTTGAATACGTTTAATCCTATAGGGGTTGGTGTGTGGCTTAACCAAGCCCTCAGTAATCACACAACCGCCTGCAAATAATGTTTTCACTACCTGCTCTACATCCCTATTCACCCTACCTGCAGGATACGCAACAAACTGCGGTGTGTATCCTGTATGCCTCTGAATGTCATCTTTTGAACGCACGAGCTCATTTGTGAGAGCTTCCACTGATAATTCGGTAAAATTCGTATGGCTCTCTCCATGCACTTCAAACGTAACCCATCCTTCCTGAGCAACCCGCTCAATACCCTCCCACGCGGGCCGAGGGAGATTCCCAAGTTTTTCCATTGGAAAGAAGTTAGTGGTGAGAAACACGGTAGCTGGAATACGATACTTCGCAAGTAGTGGAGCAACAACAGAAATAGTATCCTCATACCCATCATCAAATGTCACCGCAACGCTTTTATGAGGCAACTCTTTTTCACCCCGAGTATACGCCACCACATCTGCAAAAGATACCGGGTTCATATTCTCCTTAATATATTTCAAGTGTCGCTCAAACTGTAGAGGTGTTACTCCATACTTCCACTGACTATTTTCAACTGAATGGTACATTAAAACTGAGACTTCTTTACCCCGCACAAAAATACGCACAAGTGTACGAACACACCATGCAAAGGAATATACTATTGTTTTGAAATACAATCGCATACATCAACTATTATTCGCTCTTCGTCCTTTGTTCCTCGTATATACAAAGTCGGAACTACTCTTTCGGTAAGGCACTCTAATATTACCCTATGAACTTCAAACACCACCTCAGTAAAACGGTTCTGATATTCAGTACCCATAAATGCTCGCATTCCCTTTCCTCGTTTTGCGAGTCTACTCAACACTTCTTCTTTTGGGAGATCAAATATGACTCTTACGCTCGGGAGAGGAGCGTGACTCAATAACTTAGATACAATACTAGCAGACGGAGTGCGCTCAAATAAACTCAAACAGTGTTGGAGCATTCCTTCCTCCACCAACACATGCACTCGTGCACGGGACGCCCCCATCCATTCTCCAATCCTATACATAAACACCCTCAATTTCCACCACACAAGGTAAATGCCTCCCCATTCGCGCAGGATGATTCGTAGTGATAAAAAGAAAAAGCGAGGAAATTTAAATACAAACAAACATACGTATACACCCCTCACTAAAAACGAAGTTGGGTGCATGTGTGCGAAACCGCACGAACGAAAC
Organism: uncultured Candidatus Saccharibacteria bacterium; assembly: GCA_964436015.1. GTDB lineage: Bacteria > Patescibacteriota > Minisyncoccia > Phycocordibacterales > JBBDJV01. Next base: position 27,248 of record CAYTAR010000004.1, read on the forward strand.
GTTCGTGCTAAAGTGCTTTTCCCTGAACCAGGAGGACCATATGTTTCCAGTACCATTAGCCCTTGAAAGTTACTTGATAAGATTCAGAAAAAAAGCGAGTAATAACATTCATATTCATCCATCCGAGTAACACGTAGAGTGCTCTATCAGCAAATGCGGAACGCAGTCCAGGGAATACAAACGTTACCGGACGAACAGAAGTTATTACGAACCCTTCCTTATGGAGCAAGCTACATAATTCCTTATCAGATACCTGAAGCGCGTGAAAATCCTTCACTGCTCTTTTTTTATTCCATGGTCTATTATACTGAGGTGTCTTAGTGATAATTGAACCGTGAGATTGAGTTGCTGTTACTTCACGAATCTTTTTCACCAATGCTTCTTTATCAGAAAAATATTCTATCGCTCGTGAAGAAAAAAACACTGTGGCTTTCTTTTGAGGTATATATTCAAGGAAATCAGATACGGTAAATGTGACATTCTCAGAGCCTGATAAGTTTTCTTTCGCGAGCACAATCATCTCTTCTGAAATATCAACCAACCCATACTCCATATCAGGAAATTCAGATAAAAACTCTCGAGTCCACGTGCCGGGACCCGGACCCAATTCAAGATACACTTTATGAGCGACACTCTTCTTTAACTCAAAGATAAAACGATACACCGCCCGACGGGTCATGTCATACCCCGCTTTTCTCTGCGCAGTTGAAAACCACCTCTCACGCTCATACTCACCCCTATACGCGCCTGGTATCATGGTGTTGTATATCCCCCGCACATCAGCATTTTTCATTTCCCTATTGTAAGCGAAAGCGAAAACAGTGGCAATTTTGTACACAGTTTATCACCTCTCAATTATAGACAGATTGAGCAGGAAATTTAAACTTTAATTATTATTATTATTTTCTAAAAATGCCATGGCGTACTACAAACAATTATTCTCTCTCATTTTTTTTCTTTATTTTTTTATTTACACCGACAAACGTATTTGCTCAAAATTCTCACTCATCAGAGTTTGATGGTGTAAATGACTATTTATTTGTAAATGACAACCCTTCACTATCGATAACAGGTGATTTAACTGCAGAATTATGGGTAAATTTTAATTCATTCAACGAGAATGATCAGGGGATTTTAATCTCAAAGTACGGAGGTGGATCAAACGAGAGAGCATACCAATTTGGATACTTTAAAAACACATCTGATGGAAAGCAATACTTTGAAAGTAGAATCTCCGATGACGGAACAGGACCCAATACGAGCGTTGTTACTCTTGAATATACCCTGGCGACTAGCACATGGTACCACATTGCTTTTGTATATAAAGCGGCAACTGGAACTATTGATGTTTACGTTGCAACCACAAGTGCGCTGAGCCACACTTTTGCCGGCACAATGTCTGGCCATAGAAATTCCATAAAAGATAGTTCTTCTCAGTTTAGAGTTGCCTCATCCCACGGAGCAGGAAGTATAGTTTACTTTGATGGTTTCATTGATGAAGTAAGAATATGGAGTGATATTAGAACCACCTCTGAAATTTATTCAAACTTCAAAACAGAATTAAATGGGGATGAATCAAATTTAGCTGGATACTGGAAATTAAATAATTCATTGAATGATAGCACATCAAATGGGAACAATCTCTCAAACAACGGCGGCGTAACATTCACGGCTTTTAAACCCTTTCCTATCCCACCCTCTATTGCGATCGACCCATCGCCAAGTATTGCATCAACATCAGTTGCTACATCGACTGAAATAACATGGTCTCCAGGAACTGGGTTAACGCAACAAGCTGTATACTTTGGAACTTCATCAGATCCAGGATTGAATGAATTCAAAGGTATATACAGTAGCACAACCACTTTCTACGACCCAGGAATACTTCAAGCATCAACAACATATTACTGGCGGATTGACACAGCAAATTCGGAAGCGACGACTACTGGAAATTTATGGAATTTTTCAACTATTGCTGAACCAGAAAATTCACATTCTATTGGACTCAACGGAATAGATGACTACCTTTCTGTAGCAGACAGTTCATCTCTATCCATAACAGGCGACTTGACCATTGAATTCTGGGCAAAATTTGACTCATTCAACATTGATGATCAAGGTATACTTGTTTCTAAATGGGGTGATTATGGAGGAGGAAACAATCAACGTGCATACCAATTTGGTTATTATAAAACATCTGGGGGTACAGGATATTTTTATCCTCTTACTTCCGCGGATGGAACAAATGTTACTTCAGCAACAATTCAATATGATTTAGCAACGAGCACTTGGTATCACTTAGCATTCATCTATACTGCCGCAAGTGGTACAGTTAGTGTATATGTTGCTACTACATCAGATTCAAGCCACGCGTTAGTAGGAACTTCATCGGGATTTACCACCTCACTTAAAGATACTGTTTCTGAATTCCAGATTGGCTCTTCTGATGGGTCTGGCAATGCAGTATATCTTGATGGAATAATTGATGAAGTAAGAGTGTGGTCTAAAACTAAGAGTAAATTAGAATTAGACACCGATTACACCACAGAATTAACAGGCTCTGAAACAAATCTTGAAGCATATTGGAACTTCAACAACACATTGAATGATGCAACAATTAACGGGAACAATCTGACAAATAACAATGGTGCAACGTTTGTAACATCCACACCATTCTAATTTACTTAACCAAACATAAAAAACCATCCCAGAGAGTAAGGGATGGTTTTTTATGTTTGGTTAGAAAAACTTTGTCGGAACTTCAACTATCCCTTTCTCTTTATCTTCATACGTCGTGAACAATTTTGGCTCACCAGTTTTTTTAAGTACATAAATAATCTCATACGCGAGCCCAGGAAACTTCAAAGGATGAAAGGCGATTTTTGTTTTCACCAAACGAAATGATAAACCGACCTCATTCTCTATAGTAAACCCAACCCTATCCGCAAGAGTGCGCACATTGTACCGAGTAAAACTCTGAAAATGTTCCACCCATTTCGCTTTGCACACACGGTGCTTAAACTTGTGAAAAAATATATTGAGCACATTTTCCCAATAATAATTAGGATTAGGACTTGAAAATACGAGATACCCATTCGGCTTTAACACTCGGTGAAGCTCACTCATGAGCTGTATTGGGTTCGCTACATGCGCAAGGACACACCCCATCGTAACTGCATCAAAGAAACCATCTTCATACGGAATATGTCCCGTATTCAAATCTACTCTTTTTACCTCCTTATAACCGACGGGATGATTGTCTGCAACTATATCAATTCCATATATTTCTCCGTGTAAATAGGTGCTCGGATTTTGAGCATACCCGACATCAAGCACTTTCTGTGCATCCGGATATACCGCATATAAGGTATCAGCAATAACATTCCCTTTAGTTTTCATAATAGAATTCTTCTATTTTAACACAACAAAAAAATGGTGGTACTGGTACGCAAAAGGTACAAAATGTTTTTTTACCACTCCAAACTGTGATAGTACGCGTACAAACCTATTCACTGTATACCCCTTCTTACCAAGTTCCCAGTAGTGCTCACCATTAAACTCATGCTCTTTCGGATGAGGAATTCGCAATGCGAAAGAAAGCTCTCTCAGAAGTGGTATTTTGAAAAGAAACTTAATTGGGTGACTAAAGTGCGGAACACTTATCACCACTCCCTTTTTAGCAACACGCACGATTTCAGAGAGAGCTTTTTCAACCTTTTCAAACGGGATATGCTCCAACACTTCGCAAACACATACCACATCAAACGTATTGTCTTCAAATGGAAGGGATGTAACATCCCCCACAACATCTGGGTGCAGATCTTCTGCCACATCAAGTGAAGTGTACGTGATATCCGTATTATTTTTTATATACGATCCAAATACTTTATCCCCCACACCTACTTCAAGAACTGACTCGGGGGCAAACGAAAGAACCTCCTTTAACTGGTGGTAGTAACTTACAAAACGACCAACGTGTCCGTATTTCTTAAAATTGTAGTGCTGTTTATCTACTTGTTTCTCCATGAATAGTTTCAAGTATACGCGAAATAAGACGAGAAAGCCCGTGGTTTTCTTCAACCTCCTTCCGAAGTCTCTCCTGTATATGTAACACATCTTTTCTCTCCAGCATATTCACAATCGTCTCTACGAGCGATGTCACATCTCGTTCTTTAAACACAAGCGTCTCTCTATCCTCTTTTAGCACAGACCCGCACGCAATGCTTGATGTAACAGGTAATACCCCCACCGCCATTGCCTCAAGAATTACCTTATCCAAACTTCCAGTCTCGCTTGCATGGATAAGAACATCAGATGATGAGAGTAATTCTCGCAACTCATTCTGTCCTACTCCGCCGATAAAATTAACATAGTTCTGCAAATTATTTTCCTTTACAAATGTCTCTACTTCCTCTAAGTACAATCTATCACTCGGGGTGATAGGATTTCCCACAATACGTAACTGTGCTGGAACACCACGATGTGTAAGCTCAGACAGTGCGCGCACAACCAACAACACATTCTTTACTGGCGATATGCGGCCAACCGTAATTACATTAAGGGTGGAATTACGTGCATGTGGAGAGAAAGCAAACACAGATGTATCTATTCCATGCCCTGTAACCACAACCTTGTTACTTTGAATATTGAAACTCTCCTTTGATGCAGTACACACCATATGAGTAAGGAATGTTGCAATGCGAAGTTTTAAATCAACCGACTTGTGTGTGTACCACAACACAATTTTTTTACCGAGTAGTCTCCACAACAATCCTCCGAGGACTACATATTCGGGATTCATGTGCACAAAAACTACATCATACTCCTTTCGTTTCTTCCACACGTAGTAATAAAAACGAAATATCCTCCCCAATCTACCAATCCCTTTTTCTTTTCCTAAACTGTACACCTGTGTGTGGTCAGAAAGCTCATGTTCGCCAACTGACAAACCAACAACTTCTACTTGCTCTACCTGCGCTGAAAATTCTTCAATCCATCGGTGAAAAAAACCCAGTACTGGATCATTTTTATTTACCGTTTGTGTCAAAATAAGTATGCGCATGTCTAAATGTATGTATCTTGTTTACAAGAAAATTAACCACCCCCACGATAAGCACAGCGAAGACTTGAGAGATAAGAGGGGTGTAGTCTAATCGATCAATAAACACATGCAACAAAAGCAAGTTCATGCCGAGCCCAACAATTGCTACCGTACTGTACCACATAAACTCCCGCCTTCCTTCCCCCCAGTGACGGTGACGAAATGTCCAATACTTTTGAAGAGCAAAATTTACCACGAGTGCAATTACAAATGAAATAACAGCGGCAATCGGATACCACATACCTTCGCGTTCAAGAAACCAGAAAATAAATACATTGAGCGTAGCTCCTGTTAGCCCAGATATCCCGTATCTAACAAGCAACCAAAAATCCCTAAAATGTGAAATTAAGTTAGATATGACGCCGTTTTTGCCTGATGAAATCTTGACCATATACAGAACTCAGAATATCAATATCCTTATTACTTGCAAGTAGGAGCTCAATATTTTTATCACGAAGTGCGGTGAGCAACTCTACTCCCGATGTGTCTCCCACAAGTGATGTGTATAACCCCGAAAAAGCACTAAAGTCCTTGAGAAAGCAATTTCCACCGGCTCCTCGGCCACTTTTATGCACTGGTGACATGTGGCTATTTCCAATACGAGGGTCTGCGGAAAGTGCCTGTGCTACTGCTTCCCATTCAACCCCAAGACTATTTGCCGTATCATACACCATGTTCATAAATATCACTTTCAAAAAAAGGAAATTATTTCCCGCGTACTTAATCAATTCTGCACTTCTTGCTGTAGTGACGAGTGTGTACGGGGCATACGGTAATACATCCATAATCGCCTCAGCGCGCTCTCTAAATTCAGCATTATCAATTGCCATCCCGACAATGTTTCTATCTGGGTGACTTGCATCATAAGACGCATTTGATTCCGTTAGGAATTCCGGAGAATGAAACAAAAATAATTCAGGGTGTGCATCCTGCAGTTTTTCGGTTGTCTTGGGAAGTATGGTTGATTTAATAACTACACTTGCTCCACGCCCCGCGAGCGACAATACTCCTTCCACAATACTCGCATCAGAACCGTCAGGTGTGGTGGGGGTAGGTACCGCAACGAACACCAGATCACAATGCTTTATTCTGTCTTTATTATCACGATACTCAGCATCAAGAGAATAACGTATTACTTCAAAACCACGATTCTCAAAATCATCGGCATAATTTTTACCGACATACCCTTGACCAATGAATCCGATTTTTTTAAATTTCATATGAAATACTTGTCTCTCAATAGTACCCGATTTATAGACTCTCTGCACGTGCACTTCTCCACGATTCCTGCATACGCATAATAGTTTGCTCAATAGTTCCGAGCTTCATGAGTGCTTCTCTTCCATTTTGAATATACATATTTCTTTTTTCTTCATCCTGTAAGACCTGCACCACACCCTCCGCAAAACTATTCATATCATGAAGTGGCACTACCACACCACTCACCCCACTTTGAACGACCTCTCCTGCACATCCAACATCTGTCATAACCACTGGAAGTCTGCTTGCGAGCGCCTCAATCACCACCCTACCCCACCCTTCATAATTTGAAGACAACGCATACACATGAGCAGTTTTGTACATACTTGCCACATCGTCTGTCCAATCATACATAAATACTTTCTCTCGTATTCTCAGACGCTCAATCTGAGAAGTAATATTCTTTTTTTCTGACCCACTACCAACAAGCACCAAACACGCTTCAGGGATGGAAACGAGCACTCGCGCAAACGCATCAATCAACAATGCGACATTTTTTTGTGGAACCATGCGTCCAACCCAAAGAACGAAAGGTCCGCTCATTCCCGTCTTCTCTTGCAGTCCTAACTTGGGGACCGCGTGTACATACTCTTCAACAGGAGTTACTACAGGAAAACATACAATTTTTTCCTTTTTTACTCCCAAAGAAATAAGTTTCTTTTCAATTCGCTTTGATACAACACGCACCTGTGTTGCGCGGGCTAGTACGAACAGCCCAATATTGTAGCGTATTCGGTTAAGGAGAGATTCTTTACGCCAATCAGGTGTACTGAAAAAATCACCGTGCTCTTGAACCTGTAGCGGAAGCCTGCATACCCTTGCGAGAATTAACCCCAATAACCCTGCTTCAAACGGATCTTGTGTACTCACCACCCAATCACGACGTTTGCTCTTCAAAATGAGTGAATATGAAATAAAAAAAGCACGCAGTAGATGAAAGAGCGGAATTCGGGCATTAGTGGGATATACATGCACGGAGTCGCCAATATGAGTAACATGGTTTTTAAGTCGTGCATGAGAAAAAACTACGATATGTTGCTCAAACTCACTTCCTGCATACGCAACCTGCCTTCGTGCAGATCGCGAATATGATATGAACAAATCTTTATCACTCCCTATCGTAAGTATCGGAATTCTACTCATAGTAATTTACAATATTCGGACACAATATCTTCCCACGTGTGAATCTTTTTAAAATTCTGCGCTTTTGATGCGTACGATTCATAGTATGCAGGATATGAAAGCGACCTGATTGCTTCAGCAAGCGCACTCACATCAAACGGATCAACACACACACCGACATCTCCTAGCTCCTCACACAAACCACTATCCTTTGTGAGGATAAATGGTTTTCCGTAACGAAGTCCTTCAAGGATAATATTCGGCGCAACCTCCGAAAATGAAGGAACTACGATGACCCCTGCTTGTGCAATTTTCTCTTCCAGCCTATCAGGAGGAAATGTTCCAGTAATAAGCTCAATGCCTCCTTTCGTCTGTTTTACCTCATTAAATGCCTGTTGTAGTAACTCAATGTTTTTTAGCACAATCGGTCTCCCCACTGCAAGAAATGTTTTTACTTCACCTTGCGTATGTAGAGTATTCTTTTTCTCACCATAGTAATTCTCAACAATGGCACATTTCTCCTCGGGAATTCCGTACGCTGTTTGTGTAAAACGCTTTTGCCACTCGGTGGTAAAAGCAACCACATCAGCATGGCGATATACTCTAGTAATTAAAAAACGAACGCACTTCTCTTTAAAAGACAATGCTCTTTTTTCTAAGTAGAATTCACTCAAATGTACTTGTTGCTTTGTTCGTTCAACCCACATTTCCCACAAAAAATCACCCCCCACACGAACTACGATTTTTTTCCGCATCACTTTTGCAGCACAGAGCGCAGGAAATCCTACACTAAAAGTATCGAGTGCAAGAACACCTTGTGTGCCAATGAGCTTAAAACAAGTCTTTAAGAAAAAGAATACATGTCGCACTCCTGTTGGAAGACGTTTCTCAAGCGAAAACCGCGCAATACGCACAGAATGCCCCATCTCATGCGCAGTATGTGTAATCATTGCCGCATACTTAGCGGGACCTCCTATATCTGGCGGAAAAATTCCTGTCGCAATTACAAATTTCATACTTTTTTATGTAACGATTCACAGAGGGTTAAAAACTGTCCCGAAAGCGTGTCCCATACATACTTCTCCATAACCATTTTTTGTCCATTCTGAGCAATCATTCTCGCCTGTTCTGGAATATTTGCAAGCTCGCTCACTGCATGAACTAGCGCGCTTGGATTATCCGGTTCAATCAGTATTCCAGTCTTCCTATCTTGGAGAAAATCAACAATACCCCCAACTGGAGTACCTATCACGGGCAACCCACATGCAAGTGCCTCAACAAAAGAATTACCGAAACCCTCACTTCGTGAAAGTCTTACAAAAATATCGCTTGCGTGCAAATACTGGGGTAATTCATCCTGAGTAACACTTGGCACAAAATGTACACGGTCAATTACGGCAAGCTCTTTTGCGAGGGCATTAAGCGAACCACCAAGTGGTCCACTTCCGACTATAAGGACATGAACTTTTTTATTCAACAGAGGCAGAGTGCGAATCAGTGTATCAAGTCCGTTTTTATACACCAGTCGTGACGTGCTTACTAGTACATACGCACTCGTCGGTATGTGTAGTTTTTGTCGCAACGCATTTCGCCCAACCTCTGATGCCCGAGCAGTGAATACTGATATATCTACTCCGTTAGGGAGTAGTGTAATAGGTGCCTTTGTTCCACTTTGTTTTGCACGGTGTATAAGATACTTACTTATTGCGGTAATATGGGTTGCACGACGAATCGGAAAATAGTGCATTGGCTGTACAATCAAACGATACAAAAGCTCATTTCCAAACACGTATCGCTTTAGGTATCGCTCATCGTCCCCTTCTTGCAAGGTTACCACAAACTCTTTTTTGTTACGGATAGTATGAAAGAGTGCTCCTGCAATACTTCCGAAACTAGCCATAATACCCCACACACAATCATAGGTAGTCTTTCGCGAACGGACCAATGCGACAAAAAAACCAGTTACTGGAAATACATACTTATCAATTGGATGCCCGATCCCAACCCGACGAACATTGATACTCCCCACACGCTCTCGTTTTGGAAGTGTCCGTGAATATCTCGGGGTCAACATATCAAACGCAATCCGCTCAGGCGGAATACGCTTCGTGAGCTCATGCACGGCTATCTCCGCCCCGCCAATGTGAGGCAAATAGTCTGTACTAAAAATAAGGATTTTCATTCTTCCTCTAGTATATCGTACTCGTCTGCTTCGCGTATCCCCTGCTTACGGTACTGATACAGTGCGTACACCGGCATGAAACCAAGGGGAATAAGCGCGAGTAACCACCAGACTATACCATCCCCATTCTGAGGTGTCATTCCTGAAGAAACCTGCGCCACTAAGGTGCTTGTATTGATGCTTGTATCAACTATTGGCAGAAAATCCTCTTCCACATCCTCAACTGTATCCTTCTTGTTTTTATCATTGTCCTCATTCAAAACTGCGACCGTACGTTCATCTTCCGGGAGAGTGATAATTTTCTCACTAACTACACGACTACTCGGTATGTCTTGTGGTGTTGTTTTTTGATATGACTGAGGATTCACGGTGGACGCTTGTAGTGCAGGCACAGCATAACGCGCAATCTCTGTACCAAGCGTATTACGCAGAAGTACCGTGTCAGAAGGACTAAACACCAACCCAGTTGCGTGAGTACCGAACGGTGCCGTACTTTTTGGAGCAAGCATAGTCCCGCTCGGAAAAACAAACACACCATTTTGGGTTGAAATACTCCACGAAGTAATATCAATCGCGAGTGTTGAGTCATTACGCACTGACACGTATCCATCACTTCCTGTTTTGACGTCTATCAATGTAAGAGTAGGAGTTACTACTGTAACAGTTACATAGTCTGAAGCGGTAAACTCACCGGACGAAACAGATAACACTGCAGTATACACCCCAGCGTGCCTATATCTATGGAGTACATTTTTCCCCTCCAAAAAAGTACCGTCACCGAAATTCCAGGTATACCGTGCAATAGAAAGAGGTTCACCCTTAAGTCCAAACCCCTCTCCGCGAAACTCAATATCAGCACCAACGAACGCGGTTCGGTCAATGCCTGCGTTTGCTTCTATTTTCTTTTGACCATCATGACGCAGTGGTACAGACCCGCTATCTTGAGTAGTAATATCCGCCTCCTCATCTGTGCTCGAAGATGTATTCTCTTGCGTATACTGAACTATTGAGGCGCCAGAATTACTATTTTCTTTTCCCGGAGTTGGATTAAAAGCTCCCCACGAACCATTCACCAGCTGGAGCGAAAGCCCGTCATTTTTCGCACCCCACTCTGAGGTATAAGTAACAGAATCAACAATAGGAGCATCTTTCTTCCCTGATTTCATGGCAATCGTCTCGCTATCAGTCAATGCAAAAACAGACCTAAGTAGCAACCCGTTAAATGAAGTGAAATAATTCTTAAATGCGGTAGGGTCGCGTGAAATTATTGCGTACCCATTTGGAGGAATTACCCCCTCCCCTTCAACAACCGCGGTAATTCCATGATCAACTTCATTTTCATAGAAAATCCACTCAGTGAGATTAATAGTATCCCCACTTATATTTTGCACCTCTATCCATTCGCTTCCAGATGTAGAATCCGTTTTAAACGGATCGTACATAATTTCAGTAATTTGAACACTCGCACTCATCATAGCGGGATACAGTATCCCGCTCAAAAGTAATAAAATTAAAAATACATTACTCCTCTCCATTAATTATTTCTTTGAGCCTACGTTCAGGAATTTCCTTTACGGTAGTTTCTTCGTCTCTTTTGACTTTTGGAGTCACTGAGTCCTCAGAGTTCTCCGTCTCGGCAGAGGCAGTTCCCGGCTGTTTCAAAAGTGAAGCGAGTGCATTTCTTAATTCATTTCTCCGCTCATCACTCGGGCCTTTTGTGTCGCGAGGAGCTGTTTTGTCTTTCCGAGAGAGAGATGTAAGCGAAATAGGAGTAGCAGATTCCTGAGGAGAAGGTACGTGGTGTTCCTCCGAGGGTTTGATATTCTGCAAGTCCAGTGGTGTTTCCGGCACACGAGGGGTATGATGCTTTTTAGGAGGGTTTTCTGTACGCACTGGTGATTCACGACGAATTTCTTGCAATGGACGTCGTTGCGCATCGTGCTGATTTGGGCGCTTGTGTGAATCACTACCATTTCTCTGTTCGGTGTGTTGAACTTTCTTCGGGTCGGGTATCGGAGCGAGTGTTTTTCGTACCGCCTCTTCAACAAACGCGCGAGGTTGTGCAAAATTCTTCCGAGAAGTCTCAATTATTTTTTCTTTCTGACTTACAGAGGGGAGTGGAATCGGTCCAATAGTAGTCGCTGAAAAGGGCTGAGATCCAACTCCGTCTATCATGAGTTTCAAATAAATTTGAGTAAATCCAAGATTAACCAAGTCTTCAGCGGTAAACACGGGTGCAAATTCTTTTTCAAGTGTTTCCGCATCATACGCCCCGACTCTAAATGTAATCATCGTTCCCACGTTCCCAAACACCGCAGCCCGCACCTCCTCAGACATTTGTTCAATATACTGATGAGCAATGGTGAGATTCAACTTGTACTTTCTTGCCTCAGACAAAATATCCGCAAACGACTCGTTAGCAAAAGACTGGAATTCGTCCACATACAAATAAAAATTTGGAAGATTCTTCTGCAAATGATCCTGATTAACATCAGCACGAGACATTGCAGATAGGTATATTTTAGTAATAAGCATGGAGCCGATAAGGTTTGCGTTTGCCTCACCAACCCGCCCCTTTGAAAGGTTAATAATAATAATCTTCTTTTCATCCATCATTCGTCGCAAGTCAAAAGAAGACTTTGGCTGACCAATAATATTTCTAATTAAGGGATTAGAAGTAAACTGTCCAACCTTATTTTGAATTGCAGGAGTTGCCTCTGCGGTAAAACGATCGGTATAGTTTGCAAACTCATCAACCCAAAACGAACGGACCGATGCATCAGTGATGTGCTCAACTACTTTTTTCCGGTACAGCTTGTCAGAGAGCATGCGGTTGACTGAAAGCAAAGTTGCATCGGGATACTCAAGAAGTGCAAGTAGTGTATTGGTTAAAATGTACTCCATTCGAGCACTCCACGCATCCGCCCAAATCTTCTTAAACGTGGACATGAGCCCAGAGACCACCAAGTGTCGTTTGTCATACCCAACATCTTCCATTACGTTAAATGAAATTGGATGCTCTAAATCAAACGGGGCAAAGTACATCACGTCGTTCTTTCTCTCTTCTGGAACGTAGTCCAAAAGCAATTCGGCAGTCTTACCGTGCGGGTCAATAAATGCCATACCCTCCCCGTTTTTCATATCTTGAACCGCCATATTTTCAAGCAGTGTGGACTTACCCATGCCTGTTTTTCCAATCACATATACATGCTTCGTGCGATCCTTCGCTTTAATTCCAAAAGGTATGCGCTTATTCCGCGCATCGGTCTCCGCAAAATAGGTAATTCGCTCTTCGTTATACATTGTTGTTAGTATATCATTTCGTTCTCAGAGTGAACGTGCATAAAACCCCCGAGAGTAGAACTCTCGGGGGTTTGATTAAGACGGGGAACGCGTCAGGTTTGCTGAACCGGACGACACACAATGTGCCGACCGATTTTTTGTTCTTTCCACTGCACCGCGCGATAGGCGGGACCGAGGATAAGTTCCGCGGTCGCCCTACCCGGCGACGCAAGACGACGTTTCGTTTTGACTTTTCCGTCTCTGGCAGACATAGTATGAACTCCTAATTACTGAGGTTTGAGAAATGAGCAGAACACAACTAGACACACCACACGCATGCCTAAAACCACTCTGATTTACAGTATAGCCAACATTACTCTATATAGTCAAGTGCACTCGTTGTATATCTGTTTGATGGTGACCAAATATAGTAGCTCGTAAGTCCAACGTCATGTAAAGCCTGAATCTGAGCCCTAATTTTAGTCTCATCATAGGTGGCGCCCAAATTAAAATCTTGTATCCACGGACGGAGTTTAAGCGGTGTACTTGATGCTCTTTTTACCGCCTCTGACATTGAGTAGTGGATAATGGCATACGGGAACTCTGCGGGATTTGCTAATCCAATAAAATTCGGTGGATAATGTGACGGGTAAATCATTGGCGCAACATAGTCAGCATACGGCAGTACGTCTTCAAGCACTTGTCCAATATTTAGATCGTCCCTGTTTGTTGTGGTCATACCAAACACATCATGTGATATGGCGGGACCACTCGTTCCGTACGCTGAACCTATGAAAGCAAAAAATTCTCTCATTACCTCACGTTTTACCCTCCCCTCACTAAACGGGTATGCAATATCTCTCATGTTTCCATCTGATGGAAATCTCACATAATCAAAATTAAGTTCATCAAAACCGATTTCATACGAATACTTTCCGAGAGTATATACGTACTCCCACATTCCCTTACTTCCCGCATCTATCCAACTGATTCCTTTGTGATCCTTCCATACACCTCCATCACTCGCGCGCTTTACCGCCCACTCGGGGAATTGCGCCACTACGTGAGGGTCTTGGAACACGGGGATACGTCCGATAACATATATCCCCTTATCGTGAAGGGTACCAATGAACTCTTTCATATCTGACACGAAACAATCATGTTTGGTTGCACTATCATACACGGGGTCACCTGTTGCGAAAGAAATTTTTCCATACTCGTCTTTCACATTGATAATAATTGCATTTAGTGTTGTCTGCTCAACAAGTGATACGAGCTGATTTCTAAAAGAGGGCGTCGCTGCAACACACGCTGTCATATATATAGCCCGCATTGGCTCCGGTGTCTCCACATGAGTTACCACAAAAGCAGGAGGGGGTGGTGGAACAATTTCTTTTTCTACACTTACACTACTAGCAGACACCTCTTCAGGGTGTGTCGAAACATATACTACCGAGCTTTGATTGGGAATGAAAAAAAAGATGATATATCCAAATACACAAAGAATGAGAACACTTATTAGTGGTAGCGTAAATCGAGAATTGTGAAGCATGAACCTATTGTCGTTCTTCTGATAATTCTTCCTGCCGTTCATCTTCCTCTTGTATTACATGGGTAGCTACTGATTCATCTTGGAAAGAATCTTCGGGATCGGTTTGACTATAAGTATCTATCTCTCCGTATGCATCTTCAAGTTCGCGCCGTAAAGAAAAAGCACACACCACAATGAGCGATCCCACAATCATCAAAGCAACAGTCTTCCACTCACTGTAGACACCCAACAGTGGAATAATTAAAGTGATACTGCCAAGCCATATTAGTATAGTTGTCCTTCCCATACGCACTAAGTATATCCGAGAACTTGCGTGTATCAAAATTTGACCACCGTGTACATTAGCCGTAGAGTATACGTAGAAAGTAATCATATGTTCACATCCAAACCTCTCTCTATTTCTTCCGCCGAATTTGACGGAATTATTGGCTGGGGGTTTGAGTTACATCACCCTTCAGCAGGTATATTCAAAGGAATACTAACTTCCTTTAACATTCACACCGATCCAACTCATGTTGATATTCGCTGGTTGGAACAAAGTGAAATACGGACCGTCACGCTCAGGTTTACCAAGTGGAAAAAAACCACTAACAAAATTGAATTTACCACAGACATCCCTCACGAATACGGTTCGTTCCAAAAAAACCCGCCCTCATAGTGCGGGTTTTATTTATCTTCAATGTAGAAACTACCCCCCCCAATGTCTCAAACTCTATCCAAACTACGGAGCTACAATAATTGCGAATTCGCCTCGAAGTTTATCTGGATTTTGTTTAAAGTATTCAATAATTTCTTGTGGCTTACCCTCCACCACTTCTTCATATATTTTTGTCAGCTCTCGCGCAACCGCAATGGTGCGTTCCGGCACATACTGCTGTAGTGAAGCAAACGTTTTCTCAATTCTATGTGGAGACTCGTAGAAAACAGTCGTACGTCTCATGCTCGCAATTTCTTTAAAAAGAGTCTCCCTCCCTTTCTTATGTGGTAAAAAACCCAGAAAAGTAAACTCATGTGTTGGTAACCCAGAAATAGAAAGTGCAGCGATAACCGCAGAAGCTCCTGGCACTACCACCACATGTACATCAGGAATTTCAGAGCGTACCCGCGACACCAGTACACTTCCTGGATCAGAAATTCCAGGCGTTCCCGCATCCGAAACGAGTGCAAGTTTTTTTCCTTCACGTAGAAGGGTAACGATTAAATCTTCTTTATGCTCGGTGCTATGTGCGTGATATGACTGTGTTCTTGTGGGCACCCCATATGCATCAAGAAGTCGTTTCGTCATGCGGGTGTCTTCACACAATATCAAGTCAACTTCCTTGAGTACACGAAGTGCACGGAGAGTTATATCCTCAAGGTTACCAATCGGTGTTGCAATCACATACAGTGTTCCTGACATATTACTCCAAATTAATTACTGACTGAGTAAGCATATAAATATCTCCCGCACCGAGCATTACCACGACATGAGTATCGTCAAAAGTACTAATGAGCGACTGCGCTTCATTGAACGATGCATACACACTTGTGTTAATTCCTTTTTCCTTTATTGCGTCTCCAAGCATCATTGAATTAATACTTCCGTCATCTTTCTCGCGAGACGCGTAAATCGGCAACAAAACCACCCGATCTGCAGACGAGAGCGATTCAACAAATCCTTGAAATAGTTGTTTGGTACGAGAAAAAAGATGGGGCTCAAATACTGCAACAATGTTTTTATCAGGGGACAACTCACGCGCACCTTGTAGTGTTGCGCTAATCTCTGTAGGGTGATGTGCGTAATCATCATACAAAACCGCCCCACCTGACACACGTCCTTTATATTCAAATCTCCTCCACGTACCATTAAATGTAGTAAGCGCCGCGAGACTCACCTCACGAGGAACCCCAAGAGTTTCCATAAGCGCAACCACCGCCCCCGCGTTCTTTCTGTTGTGTATTCCTGGAACACGCAATACAACGTCCTGACTTTCATACTTCACCACCGGCGCATCAATGCCACTTAATGCCCGTACTACTGTTGGTTGTGTAGTGTCAGCTATCACCCTTCCTTGTGGTGGAACTTTTAATGCAAACTCATGAAATGCTTTTTCAATATCAGAGAGGTCAGTATAATAATCCAAATGATCTGACTCTATGTTGGTAATAACCACATACGTTGGGTTGAACTGTAAAAAAGAACGGCGGTACTCACATGCCTCAATTACTACATAGTTTCCTTTTCCTGAGACATAGTTTGTTCCCGTCTCAGAAAGAAAAGAACCTACAATCACCGTCGGATCTAATCCTACTTCCTTCATCACATGAGCTATCATTGCGGTTGTTGTTGTCTTTCCGTGAGTACCTGAAACTGCAATAACAGTGCGTCCTTCCGTCATCTGTGCGAGTGCTTCCGGATAAGTAAAAGTAGGAACTCCCCGTGAAAGAGCTTTTTTGTACTCTGGGTTTGTCTCAGAAACTGCGATTGTTCGAACTACCGCATCTACTCCATCGGGAAGTGAATTTTCAG
Organism: uncultured Candidatus Saccharibacteria bacterium; assembly: GCA_964436015.1. GTDB lineage: Bacteria > Patescibacteriota > Minisyncoccia > Phycocordibacterales > JBBDJV01. Next base: position 44,256 of record CAYTAR010000004.1, read on the forward strand.
ACTGCTCATACGATATAGAAATTCCGATATTAAGTAATTTCTCACTCACCACGCTTGCGTGCGTATCACTCCCTGTGACGCGCAAACCATGATCAACAAACATACGTGCAAGCGCAGACATACCAATCCCACCAATACCAATCATATGAATCTGACGCGCATCCTTTAATTTCATACCGACAGCATACCACGCATCCAAAACCTTGACAAAAAAAGAAATTACTACAGAATGTGTCCAGACACTCTTTGTAAACACTCTCTTATGTACACGAAATCATACCGTTGCAACGATCATCTCACTGTCATGCTCTGTGGGACCCCTACCGATTGGCGGGTTCGCCTATCACGAGACAGAACGAAGCCATTGTATACGCAATTCAGTGACAAGATAACTTCGCACATTGCGGAGCTCCTGGCGCCCTACTCGGTTACAGAGTTACTGCTTCCGAGTACGTTCACCTGCGGAAACAAAGGTGCTCCCAGTAGTGAATTCATTGAGAAAACTGAAATTAACGGAATCACCATCCGAACGCACCCAAGTCCGCTTGATGTCTGTGATATTCCCCCTGGATGTGCGGGAGCTATCGCCCCCGCAGACTGCCGAACACTTCTCTTGCAGTCCAAAGAAAAGTTGGTAATCGCACACGCATCCTTAAATGGCCTTTTGGAAATGGAAGGGTTCCGTAGAAGTTGTTTGGTTCACCCCGGCACTCTCTTTGAGCAACCCGTTGAAAGCGTTGTCTCACGAAGTATTGGGATGATAACCGAGACCGGTACGCGTACAGAGGATCTACACGCGTATTCTTTTTTGGGAATATCTCTCCAAGGGCTGATATACCCTCCTTACCACCCTGAGCACGGAGAGCGGAACAAGCAGGTACTCAAATACCTTAAGAAACTTGAGTCCTCAGCAAGACTTGGTGACATGTGTCTTCCTGGAAAAAGTCACCATATTGATCTGTGCGGTATCATTACCGCGCAACTCAAGCGCTCCAATGTTCCCCTTGAACATATCACCCACTGTTCACATCACACAGACATTGAACTGACTCCAGAGCGCGAACGCTTCCGGTGGCACAGCTACAGGAGAAGCCGTGGATCAGAGCGAAACCTTGTGCTTGCAGTACATCATCGGTAAACAAAAGACAACCGCCCGAGTTTCGGGCGGTTTTATTTTTACTCACGCTCGTTGATACTTCATTATTTCATTTACAAAAGTATCGTTTCGTTCATACTCATTCTTAAATTCATGACTGAATGATGCGAACCCAGGACTGAATAGCATTGTCTTTGTACGTGGAGTTATCTCTATTCCCTTTTTTACACATTCCGACAGTGACACATACTCAGCGTATGGTACCGAGAGCATCGGTTTCAACCTCTCTGTGCCTGAACCGGAAAGTAACACAAGTGATACTCCTCCATTATTCAATTCATTCGCGAGAATTGAAAGATCTAATCCTTTATCCGCACCACCAAGAATAACAGTTCCCAATGTGTCTTTATACGCTCGAATTCCAGCCATCACTGCATCAGGAGTTGTTGAATTATTATCATTTACCACCATTACACTTTCAAATACTCCCAAATTCTCCAACCTACCGGGCACACCGGTAAATGTTTGCAGGTGATTAATAATATGTTCCTCTGGTATACCAAGTGCAAGGAGCGCATTAAAAGCACATGCTGCGTTACTCACATTATGAGCGCCTGGAATTCGCAACGGCACATGCTTAATCGTATCTCGCATGGAAATCCGGGCTCGTGAAGCATGTGTGTCTGCATATTGTTTCAAAAATGGAATCACGCTTTCATCAGCAACAAGCACATCATCGTTTTTTTGATACGCGAAAATTGCTGACTTATCATAAAAGTACGTTTTCATGTCGTTCTTGTAGTAATTCATGTGATCTGGCATGAAGCTCGTGAATACTGCAACATGCGGGCTTATTTTTTCCTCATGAAAACCTTGTAGTTGCCACGAATCAAGTTCAAGTACTGCGTACTCATAGTTTGAAGCGTATGGAAGCTCCGCAAGAGTAGAAACTCCTCGCACATTTCCACCAAGCAATATATTCTTTCCACTTTCACGCAACACATGCGCAATCAAATGGGTTACAGTTGATTTTCCTCTCGTACCAGTAATACCAATAATTGGAATACCAGCAAACCGCGCAAAAAGCGCAGTGCTCATACTCACGGGAATACCGTTCTTTTTTGCTTCAGAAATAAAAACTGAATCAAGTGGAACATTGGCACCCTTAATGATTAAATCTCTATCTTGAAAATCAGACATCACATGTCCACCTAAATGAAGAGTGATACCAGGTAGCCCACGCACCGCATTTATTGAATCAGAGAGATCACTCTCCCCTTTCATATCGGTAACAATCGTTTCTGCACCGGCTAAAGAAAGAAATTTCGCATCTCCTATGCCACGCCCCAATACACCAAGTCCCATGAGCGTTACCCGCTTCCCTTTAAAAAATGTTTGCCAGTCCATACTCACCATACTACCGTAAACGACCAATAAAAAAAACCCGAAGCGCATGCGCTTCGGGTTTTGTGATTCCTCAAACAGCTTACAAACGTTGTTGCTGTTGAGGAAACAACTGATCCTCAAGAGGTGCTTGCATTAAATGCAGGAGGATAGGTGACTTCGGGATCTCCCGATGCACCCTTTTCTCAATGAGGAAGCGTTCCCGCCACTTCGTATACCCTTCCCCCGAGAAGGAAGCAACGAGGGTATCCTCAATGGTTTGAATTTTGAGCCTCGTCGGCTTCACCTCAGGGTGAGAATGACTCCCGTTAAAGAGCCAGCCGGGAGTATCGTGGAGATACCAACGATCTCCAGTGTTTTCCTTCAACAACTCCTCAAACTGTGCGCGAGTGAATCGCACACCGTCGTGGTGTGTGTACTCGGTGACCACGAGCATTGCTCGCAGTCTCCTTAAACTTGCAATGCTCTCGGGAAGCGAACGCCGATCAACCGAGATACACACATGCCCGGTTTCCGGATTCCTCTGAACCAGAAACCCGTTTGTTCCCGTCGCTACCGATCGGTAGGCACGAATGCAGTGCGGATTACTACTTTCAACCAGCACAGCGGTGTACAACTCACCCGCTGACCCTTCCCCACTGACTTCCCGATACGGCGCAATCCGGATTAGTTGCACTGCCTCCTCGTAAAGGAGAGAGTCATCGGCAAACGCCGATTTGAGTGCATTGAAGACACCAAGCATCAAGTGATTACCCCTGCACTCACGGAGTGCGAGCAAGATATTCACCAACTCAAAGTGAAGCTGGTGTGCACGGCCGTTGGAGGCCTTTAGAAACCTTGTAAATGATTCCCCACACAAGGGCAAACCAAGCTCGGCGTACAACGCACGTCCTTGTTTTTTTTGCCCCACACCCCTTTGGTATACCGCATCAATCGCTGTGTAAACAAACTCAGCAACCGCCGAGTCTGTCCACCCCACACGGTAAAGCATCTTAATGATATTCTCCAGGTGAGAAGGCGTTGCGCCACCGCGGTTATCGATTACACACACCTCTTCCTTCAGACGATGAAGAAAAGAGATTGAGGGAACCTTCAGAAGATTCAACGTGAGCGCGAACGCACACGTATCCTTTCTGGTCCCATCGCGCCGATGTTCATCACACGGACCAAAACCAGTCCCGATGAGCAGGTCGCCGTCGACTTGTTGTGGATTGGAGGAAAAGGCAATTTCCCCCCGTACCACACCTCCGAATTTGACGCATGCCCAGTAGGCAGCGAGTTCGTCTAAATGAGCCCGCGGGTGAGTTACCACTCGCCTTATTTTTTTCATTACGATATCCCTTCGTTTTTTGTTTACTACTCTAAGGTTTCGTTCTTACACGACAAAGAACACATTTAGCGAGTATTATATCATACTTTTTATATATAGTCAATACCATGTAATGGTTCAATAGTTTGGCAACACACAACGGGTAACATGAAAATTATATGGAAGAATTACTTAATGTACTAAACCATTGTACCATTCACTCTGATATTCTAGAAAGTAATGTAAAAACCGATTGTTTCCTTTAACACATCTCCAACAAAAGATTATTGTGGCATTCTTATACACCAGTATATACCCTAATAATATATGCATATCATACGATATATCGTATGATATAAAGTATGCCCCATGTATCAAAACGACTACTTGAGAAGCACGAGTATGTGGACATTCACAAACAACTTTTCAAAACAATTGCCTTACTCGCCCGATCCGGAAAGACAGGAGCTGTTCTCAATGAACTTCTTACTAAAACTGAGAAACTCATGCTTGCGAAGCGTCTCGCTATTATAATTATGCTTGATAAAAAAGAATCACCATACGCTATTGAAAAAATTTTAAAAATAAGCCCCTCTACTTCTGCTCGATTATCACTTAGCTATGAACAAGGTGCATACAATGAACTATTGAAAGAAATTCGAGCCGACCAAGGTTTTTGGAAACTAATTGAAAAGATCTTGCCACCGAGAGTAGGAAGGAATCGCTTCAAAAACTTTTTGCAATTTTAAAACACTTTTCTTTCTCATACGATATATCGTATGAGAAGAGACTATAACATTCAAATACACTGTTGCAAAAAAGTGCATTGTCTAAACAGGTTCAGTACCCCGATTGGATTTTTTCTTCGCCTTTCAGGCTCAAAAAAATACTCAATCGGCCTGCCTGCCGGTAGGCAGGGCTTCGATTCTGGCATGGAAGCATCCCCATGCTTCCACTCAGGCACGGGAGGGGGTCAGGGAACGGGAGTTTCCCGTGGAGTGAGAATGCATGGGTATGCATTCGCAAGGCCGGAGGCAGATGTGCCGAGGCGGGGTCGCGGGCTTTTTCAACAGAAAAAAGACCTGTGACAGGTAGCGAGTGAGTCTGCGAGCGAGCGTCGGAAAACCGTGGGCGACCAATTTTCTAACATCTACTAATGTTAGAAAATGGAAGCACCCTTGTGGTGTTTCCAAGGTGCCCTCGGCCAGAATCGGTCACGAGTTACTAATGTGCTCGGAAGTAAGAACTTCCTGTGCGCATAAGTACTCTCGACCCCGCCTCGTCTGTTTTGAGAGTACTCAAAACATGACTCCTGCTTTCGATTCGGCACGCGACCAAAGTAGTTTGGTCGCTCTCGGGCGCAGTTTTCACTGTGTTCAAACTGTGCCCTCGGCCAGAATCGAACTGACATCAGACCCTTAGGACGGGCCTGTTCTATCCATTGAACTACGAGGGCAATAGCGCTACTATACCATGAATCTACATACGTAAAAACGCCCGAACTCTCGGGCGTTTTTACTTCTATAGACTATGCAGAAATTCCCAATGCCTTTGTGAGAGCCTCTTTATCAAAACCGACAATTGGATCACTTCCTTCAACGACAATAACTGGAACTCCCATCTGACCAGTTTTATCAATCATCTCTTGTCGCTTGTCCATGTCACTCGCAACATCAAAATCCTCAAATGCAACTCCCTTTTCTCCCAAAAACTCTTTTGTCATTTTACAATATCCGCACGTAGGTGTGCTGTAAATAGTTACTTTCTTCATATCTTAATACAAATTACTATTAATTACTCATGTTGTAAAAGTATACCATATCTACTCACCAAACTTAAACCAATCAAATATTCGCGAAAACCATGAACGTGAGACCCCTCCAACACTTTGGGCTTTGGTTACTTCCGGCCCTGTGGGGAGTATAATCGCCAATTTTTCATCTGGACGAGCAACGCGAAACCTCTCTCGTATCTCCTCCTCTTCCCCCCTTTCAGTTTCAAGTATTGCTAATTCACTCTCTAGTTCTACCTGCTTTTGAAGTAGAGTATCATACTCAGACTGAAGCCCTTCACGTACAATCCGTGACTCAGTGTATGTCGCATACACACCACGGACCGCGTTAAGTGCAAACACTGACAAAAGTAACAATAGAAAAAAAACTGAATATAGTAACAGCGGCCTCCGTTTTCTTTTTAATTGATACGCTCGCATAAATATAGTATATCAGATATAATCTGCCTTATATGATATTCAATAAAAAAAATCAGAAAATAATAAAAGTGGTCTGGGCGCTACTCAGCATCATGATTATCATCAGCATGATAGCTATTTCTGCCCCAATTCTCATACAGTAATTATTGACTTTTCAGCTCTATGTGCTATAATGCATGTGGATGAAATCAAACTCTAAAAGATGGTCCCTCTGGGACCTGATTGAATTAGGGCTTGTCATAGCCCTCGCACTGGGCACTCTGTATGCCCTTTCACGTTAACTCTCAGAAAACCCCTCGCGCTCGCCGCGAGGGGTTTTTATTTAAGAATCGGTACGCATCATCTTTAGAAATACGTCGTGTGGAATATGCACCCGTCCTTGCGACTGCATTTTCTTCTTTCCTTTTTTCTGCTTCTCACGCAACTTCATCTTTCGAGTGATATCCCCTCCGTACATATGCTGGGTAACATCTTTTCTAAATGCAGAAAGTGTTTTTGAAGACAAGATACGCCCCATTGCACGCGCTTGAATCTTCACTACGATGTTCTGTCGAGGAAGGATGGTGTGCATTTTCTCAACCGCTCGTTCAGCTTCTTCCTGCACACGGCGTCGTGCTACCACACGTGAAAATGCTGGAACAACCTCCTCAGCAATAAGTAGGTCCAGACGTACCACATCCGCCTCTTTGATTTCACCCATTTCATAAGAAATAGAAGCATACCCTGATGTAATACTTTTTAGTTCATCAAAGAAATTTCTCATCAACTCTCGCAGGGGCATCGCAAGCGAAAGCGATGTTCTATTTTCTCCAAAATTTTCAGTATTTCCGAGTACCGCTTCGTGTTCATAAAGAGACGTCATAAGTGGACCTAAGTATTCTGTTGGCACAATAATCGTAGCGTTCACCCACGGCTCATGAATGGCAACCACTATCCCATCATCAGGAAATAGTGATGGTGAGTAAATCGTCTCTTTTTCACCATTCCGCATCTCAACAAAATAAGTAATAGTAGGAGTAGTTACTACGAGCTCTAAATCAAACTCTCGACGAAGACGCTCAGTGACAATTTCCAAGTGCAGCATTCCAAGTAACCCACATCGGAATCCCCTCCCTAATGTTCCGGACGCCTCTTCCTCAAAAGTGAGTGATGAATCAGAGAGTTTTAATTTTCCCAAACCTTGCTTCAATTCCATAAAATCATCCTGACTCTCCGGATACACACTTGCCCACACCACTGGCTTTGGTTGCATGTATCCAGGGAATGCAGGACTGGTGTCTTTTGCATGTGACACAGTATCCCCCACAGATGCAATACCTGGTTGTTTAATACCTGTAACGATGTACCCAATTTCACCCGCGGTAAGTTTCTCTTTTGGTGTCTCACTTGGAGAAAAAATACCGACTTCAAGCGCTTGAAATGTCTCATTCGCGACCTTGAACTTCAGCGGAACACCTTTTGTAATCTGGCCTGAAAGTACTCGCACGTAGACAATCACCCCACGATGGTTTGAATACTGGAAATCAAACACCAGTGATTGAAAAGGAACATCGGATTCATGTATCACTGGCGGACTAATTCGTTTAACTACCTCGTGCAATAATTCACGTACACCCTGCCCAGTCTTTCCTGACACTTCTAGTATTTCATCTACCCCTACATCTAGCAATTTTGCCACCTCCTCCTTTACTTCAGCGGTGCGAGCAATGGGAGAATCTATCTTTGACACCGCTGGGATAATTTTCAAACCAAGTTCTCGTGCCATACCAAGCGTAGTTAATGTCTGTGCCTGCACACCTTGTGTAGCATCAACAAGTAAAATAGAACCCTCAACAGCTTTTAGCGCGCGAGAAACTTCGTACGCAAAATCAATGTGTCCTGGAGTGTCTATAAGATTCAACACGTATGATTCACCTGAGTCACTCTTAAAATTCATTCTCACCGGTTGCATCTTAATAGTGATTCCACGCTCACGTTCAAGGTCCATTGAATCAAGCATTTGTTCCTTCATTTTTCGAGACTCAACTGTATTCGTAACCTCAAGCATTCTGTCTGCAAGAGTTGATTTCCCGTGGTCTATGTGGGCAATAATAGTAAAATTGCGTATGTTATTCATGGTGCGTGTATACTATCAGAAAAGACGTTTCAATAAAAGAAGCGACACGTCATCGTGTCGCTTTTGAAAAAAGCGAATAGTGTCGTACTGTCCGCTTAGGCTGAACAGCGTACCAAAACTGAAAGGCGTATTCCTTAACTGAAGTTTCGGTAATCCTAAATGACTGATTACAAAGTAAAAGACGAGGATGAATCTTTTTCCCAAACCTCACCAGGTGATTCACATAGTGAACAAACTGTTGTTTCTTATAAGAATCTTTGGGAGTATATCCATAAACCGTCCACCATCTTCCTTTGTGCGTCACGGTACAATGAAGAATAACTTCGAAGTCGATCTTTTTAGCATATGCAATAAGCATTCGCTCCACCGAATTTGCTTTGAGGTACATTTATCATCACGGTACTGTATGTATACCCTAATGTCAAACTATAGCTCCTCCCTATCAGGACTAATAGCGCCACGCGCGAGAAAGCGAGTATGGAATGCCACGAGTGTTTCGCGAAGCTCAAGGCTTCCAAGCGCGTACAACATTGCAATTCCCATAAGTATACCGCCGATACCTGCACATATTCCTTGAAAGAATATACCAGCAAGCGTTGAAAGGTTAATTAAATCTGCGAATACAATAAGGAGGTGATACGTCGTGAATCCCATGACCACAGAAGCAGACAGACTTTGAAAAAACACTCGTGACATTCTGCGTATAAATAGAGGAAATTCTTTATGCGCAAGATATATGAATATAATCCCATTAACAAAAAAACCAAAAGTGTAGCCGAGAGCGAGCATTAATACCGATGTTCCCGGTAGTCCCTCAACCTTAAGCAAGGACTCAAAGAAGTACTGTACTACAGGAATATTCACAAATAACCAATAGAGTGAAAAAGCAGAAACAATCATCACCCCTGATCCAATCACATTAACCATGAGCGGTTTCCAAGTGCGACCGCTCGCATAGTACCCACGTACAAAGAGTAAAGTTAAAGATTGGAAAAGTAGTGATGCAATAAGGAGCGCAAGCGACGCTGCGGTCAGCCTAGTTGCGGTCCAATCAAATGCGCCTGATCCAAGAAGTGTTCTCACAATCTGCGCACGAAGAACAATAAAAAGGACAATTGCGGGAAGTGACCAAAACAAGATATGCCGTGTTGCAGTCAGTATATGGTGGGCATATTCGTCAAACTTTCCTTGCGCATACAAACGCGCCAGTGTTGGAAACGCAGCGACAGAGTAACTTACACCGATAATAGCAAGTGGGACAGACTGTAGATTGAAGGAAAAAGTAAATACAGAAATTGAACCCTCATCAAGTAACGTGGCAAAGCCGACAAGCACCATCAACACAAGCTGGTGTATAGAAAGTGCAAATGTTCGAGGAAGAGAAAGCATGATAACCGACTTCATGTCAACAAGCGACCCCTTAAATGAGAGCCTCGGAAAGTATCCTGATTTCAGTACATACGGTATATGAATACTCAAGTGCAACAACGCACCCAGTACAACTCCCACCACCACACCCTGAAGTCCATACATAGGTTGAAGGAAAAAAATTCCTGCAATAATTCCAATGTTATAGAGAAGCGGAGAAATCGCATACAGGAAAAATCTTCTGAACACCTGTGTAATACTTCCAAACAGATTTGAAAGGCCGAGCAAGAAAGGAGAAAGGAGAAGTATTCGGGAAAGTGTAATAGTGTGCTCCAGCGCCTCAGGAGAAAAACCTTGATATAGCAGCCCTGCGATATACGGCATCGCAACGTACGCACCAGCACCCGCAACTATCATACTTAAACTAAAAAATGTAAAAATATGACTAATAAATGCTTTCCCTTCTGATCCTCCTTCCATCCGACTTGCCAGAAATGGAATCAGTACAGAAATTGATACTAAAGATGCAATCGTAACAAAAAGAAAATCAGGAATACGAAAGGCTGCATAATAGATATCAAGCTCACTACCAGCACCAAATATGTGCGCGAGCATTCTATCTCGTATTAAACCTAGAATCTGCGAAAGTACCGCAAAGAAACCGAGCACATACGCGGCCTGATGTAACCCTGATATATCTCTATGTAGTATTCTAAGTATTCCTGCTACCATTTTGAACTATTCTTCAGGAATAGGGAGCGTCTCTCGTTCTTCTGGTGGAAGAAGTGCGGGCGCTGAGTTTGCGAACGGCGCACGATTTGCACGTAGATTGGTAAGAATAGATACAACCTCCTCATTTTCCGGATTTGTCCTCTGTATGTACTCAAACTGCTCTATCGCACGTGCGTTGCTGGTAGTGTCAATTTCATAATATGAGAGACCAAGGAAATAACGCGCATTCGCGTACTCTGGATTTATAGCAACTGCTCGAGCAAGCGCGTCGGAAGCACCCCGGTAATCGCCTTTGTTGTACTTAAGAAGTCCCAATTGGAAAAATATACTTGCATCGTTTGGAACGAGAGTTGCCACCGCTTGTGTAGATTCAATCGCTCGTTCAATGTTGCCCGACTCAGCTTCTATTTGTGACAAAAGGAATATCGCCTCGGCATAATTCCCCTTTAAGTTGAGCGCCTGTCCAATATATTCACGCGCAGAATCATAGTTACCAACTGTTCGCTCTAATCGAGCAAGTAACAATGGAATTGCGGGACCTAGTGGATTATACTCAGAGGCGGTCAAGTATGACTGTTTCGCAGCTTCGTATGCATTAGTAATTCCAAGAGGAGCGACCGCTTCGTACAGTCTTCCTAACGCAATATAGTTTCTATAATTTTTTCCGCCAACCGTTATTGCTTGCTGTGCGTTCGTAATCGCCTCTGCATACAACACTTGAAATTCCTGTACAGTAGATTCGCTATTTGGATCAGATGTTTGGAATAGTATATTAATTTCAGCCATAGCAACTTCTGAAAGTATCAATAAGAAACGGGCATTTGTCGGATCCATTCGCACTCCTCGCTCGATCAATGCTTTACCTCCTTCAATATTTCCATTCTGCACCATTATTACCCCCTCCGAGACAGAGCTATAAGCGAAGAACTTCTGAAAAGTAACATAGCCAACAGAAAGAGTAACGAGTAGGAGAAATATGGTTCCCATGACCGCACCGAAACCTAAACGAGGATTGTCCGCAATAGAAACAACTGTTCGTTTTGCCATTCCCTCAACTGAGAGTGATGCAACAAATGCTCCAGTGAACAGAAATGCGAGTGCAAAATTCACGAATGAAGGAGTAAATATAATCGCCATTACCCACAAGAATAACCCCGCCATGAATGAAGAGAGTATGAGGTAGTACGAGAAGATTTCCTTAGGGGGTGAGAGGATGACTCGGAATCCAATATACAAAAACGAGAAGAAAAAGAGCAACCAGGCTGCGACACCTACAAAACCTGTTTCAACCATAAGTGAAGGAACGAGTCCTCGCCCCGCTGGAAATTCAACCCCCCAGAAAAATCTATCTTCATTAACCTCAAGAGGTTTATACTTCATCCATGAATTCACGAATGTATTTGGACCTGCTCCTAATACAGGATTCTCCTTAAGCGCCTCTCGTGCAACTGAGAACGTCGCGGACCAAGTAGGGTGCACTTCAAAATAGTTAATACCCAAACGCTCGTTGATACTTTCCGTCACCCGTTGTGCGGTTAAAGAAAAGAAAATTGAAATAATTAGCACTACCAACGTGGCAACAGGAACGAGTGCGGTATGTGAGCCATCTTTCTTTTTTACATCATCGCCCTTTGCGAATGACCGTACAAATACGAGCTGGTACACAAAAAACAGGAGTGAGAACCCAGATAGTGCAAACCATACTGGTGTATAGTTTGCGGTAATAAGAAAACAAATTGAAACAATAAGGCCGGCCATTAAAACCCACCGAAGTGCTCTTGAAAATTTAACTAACTCAAGCGCTATCAAAGAGAGAATTGCACCCACACCAAAAAATACCGAAAGATCATACCATCCTCCAAGAAGTGTATTGGTTACTTGGGGAAAAACTCCGAACGAAAGGAAACCAACTGGGGCAAAAAGTCTCACAAGCGTATACAGTGCAACTAAAGTGAATGAGCCTATGAATGCGAGGTAGAAATAAAATATTTTGGGACGTGTGTTAAGGAAAAGTGCAGTAAGGAATGCGAGGGCAGCAAGCACTCCGAGTGTAACCACACTACCTTGTGCAAAACCACTTCCCACCAGAGAGCCTTTAATATGTTGCGCAAGCAATGCTGATACAAAACCGACTGCAGGAATGCCTAATAGAGAAAAAAGAATCGGACTCTGCACGATTTCAAATTTTCCTGTTTTAAGAATTCCTCCAAGCCACAATACGCACATCAAAACAGTAAGCGACACAATAAAAGTAGATTTCGCAAATACCTGCTCAATTATTGGAGACGGAACAAAAAAAATAGGAATAAAGAATACTAATGCAATAATTACAAAGAAAAGTACTGAATTACCCTTCTCTCTTGGTGTGTGAGAACTAGCAGTTCCCGTCACTTGCTCTTTTTTCTTTTCCCCTAACTCAAGTGGTTGAATATGTCCTTCGGCACTCATAATGCAATATAGATACTATTAATAACTTGTATAGTATATCATACGAATTTGTGATCTTTCAGAGAAAAACTCCGCTTGTATGCGGAGTTTTTCATTTGTTGTGTACCATAAGCCGAATTCTGTATCCGCTAAGCGGATGATAATCATTTATCTGGGATATGTGTTACCACATACCTCAAGCGGCACTCCCCTCGACAAGCTCGGGGCACGGCCTTGCACCCAGGTAAGGATTTTGCCGTTTCACTTCTTTGTTACCAAAGACATTACCCCATACAGGGTACCTAGCCTTTCGGCATCAGCGTCACTGCTCGCACCTCTCGGTTTACCCGGACGGGCGTTACCCGCTACCCTTCTCCAACACAAACGTGTGGGAGTGTTCGGACTTTCCTCTGTTTTACAACAGCGATTATCCAGTACACAGAAAAACCATACCACAATATTTACAATTATTCAACTTTTCGATAATCATAAAGCGTTGCCGTATCTCCAACCAACAACCCATTTTGTTTTGAAAGGCCGGCAGGAACCTCGAGTACAAACTGAGCGGGAACAGGCGGAGAAAATGTTTGCGGGAAAGAGTCAGGATGCACCTCATGCTCGATATGCACAATTGTTTTATGCTCATTCAGCCAGATAATATCAATTGGAAATAACATGTCTTTCATCCAAAATCCTCGTGGTGCTGATTCTGGAAAACTGAACCACACTCCAGAATTCGGAGGTAATGTTTTTTGGAGTGAAAGACCTTGAATCATTTGTTCACGCGTATCAGCAATGGTGACCGCAATAGTTGCATCACGTAAGCGTACAATCCCATCAGTGTAGGTATATTGCTCAACTATCATTTGACTCCTATCAGAGGCATCCCTAGTAAATAACACCGCTCCACACACAACGATAATCAAAACGCTTATGAGAATTATTTTTTTCATACAAATATTCACTATTCTGAAGTGAGAGACTTGGTAGTAGAGGTAGACCTCATCCTCCCTAAACTCCCTTCTCCTTCAATATTATATTTCTCTGGCAATATTTCCATATATCCTGTTTCCGTAAACTTCCACAGCACAAGCGCATCTCTTGAGTGTGTATCAGTAGTAAAATCAATCTTTCCTGATGCTCCAAAATATACTTTATCTTGAAGACGTACACGTGTAGATGTCCCAAATACATGAGATTCACGAATTGCTTCTGCAAGCACCCGGTACGCATCATATCCAAACGGAGTATACAAACCTACCGGTTCATTGTACGCAATACGATATCTTTCTCCGAATGAATTTGAACCCTTAGTAAAAGTAACCGCAAAAGAATTTTCAAACAAAGATACATCTTGAACATTTTCTGGAACATGCATAATCTCATGCACAAAGAATATTTGTGAAATGTCTGAAATTTCTTCTAACCGAGCAATATCTACCTGTGGCGCTCCAACAAAAACAAGTGAATCAAAGGTACTGCTTGCAAAAATAGTGTATACGCTCTCCGTACTGCTTGTAGATGCATCCTGTTCCAAATTAATAAATGAGAGGCTAGTACTACTCTGCTCAAATGAGCGCAGTAATTCATTCTTCTCTGCTTGTGAGAGTATGTAGGAATCTGAAACAATACCGACATCTTTTACCTTTTCCTGAATTAAAACCAGACTGAGTAGTGAAAAAAGAGCAGACGTCGGTGGAGCTACACGAAATACCTCCTGAGTGGTTTCTATAAAACCGTGATGAGGAAATGCGCTAACTATAGGAATCTCATAGGAAGACAATACACTAATCAACTCTTCTTCTGTGTATTCGCAACCGAGTATCACAAACGCGTATGGAGAGTGTGTTTCAACAAACCGAGCAACTTCTGAAGACTCCACATCCTCACATGAAATATGTAAATATTCAACCACTACATCTTCTTTTACATCCTCTGTATCAGCAAGCACAAAACCTTTCAAAACTGAAGACATGTTTTCTCCAGTATCAACGACTGTACCAGTAGGTACCACAACCCCTATTACTGAGGCACTGCTCTTGCTAATTGCCTCAATGTCTTTACCAGTAACAGCAATAATCCCGGCCACAATGGGAATGACGACGAGAAGCCAGACAGCGGCATTACCTGCGTATTGTGTACTATTCATAAACAATGACTATACATACTAGCACAAAATCACACCTCACGTCCTACGCTCCGTAGAAACGTTTGATCAGTGGATTTATTTGTGTAATGAATTCATAGTGTATGGTATCTGCGAGACCAGCGACAACCTCAACCTTTGTTTCGGGGTATGCGGGTGAAAGTAAAGTGACTTCATCACCTACCGCAACAGGTACCCCACTCACATCAAGAGTAATCATATCCATTGAAATTCTTCCAATAACTTTCACTGGTGTATTTCGCACAATCACCGTGCCGAGTCCGGATAGCGCACGAGGATACCCATGCCAATATCCAATCGGACACACTGCGAGCACTCCTCCTTTTGGAATGCTTCCCACTTGATCGTACCCCACCCTCCCACCATTAGGTAATTTTTTTACTTCTGAAATTATAGTCTTCCACGTGAATGCAGGAACAAGAGAAAGTCTGTTTCCAAGTGACGCAGAAACTTCTACTGAAGGCGTGTATCCATACATACCGATTCCAACACGAACCATGTCAAAATGTGCTTCAGGATAGAGGAGTGTTCCTCCAGTAGCGCTTGCATGCGCCACAACATTCAACCCCGCATCCGAAAAAGCATTTTTCCAAACAATAAATTCAGCTATTTGCTTATCAGTGAGACCTCGTACTGCTGGGTTTTTTGCAGCAGCAAAATGTGTGTACAGACCAGTAACGGTGATGTGACGTGGGAGCTTTGCAATACATTCCAATACAGAGGAAACCTCGTGAATTAAAAAGCCCTGACGGTGCATGCCTGTATCCACTTTAATATGTACTGAGAGAGACTTACTTGTGTCACTCAATTGCAGAGCGTCAAAACCCTCCATGGTAGATACCGTCAATGTAATATTGTTTTCTTGTGCATCAGGAATGATGGCAGGGAGCGCATACCCAAGTGTGAGAATTGGTACGGTTATTCCCTCTTTTCTCAAAGCTAAACCCTCTACCACGGAATCTACTGCAATCATATCAATACCGAGAGACTCCATAGTACGAGCAAAATCTACCAGTCCGTGCCCGTACGCATTTGATTTAACAACAGAAAGCATTCGTACGTGTGGCTGTATAAATGTACGAAAAAACGCATAGTTATGCGCAAGCGCATTTGTATCAACTTCAATCCACGTCCGTAATTTAGCGTTCATACATACAATTAAAAAATATCATCAACTATTATGAAGAAAAACGACGACCAATTAATCCAACTACTCCAAGTAAACAGAAAAGGACAAGTGACATAAATGGAATTGTCACAAACTCAAATACATACACGTATCGTATTAGGCACGAGACTTCGTTTATTCCACAAGGTACCAAACTCACCTGTAGCATTTCTTGTGTGTACTGAAATAAACCAACAAATATTCCCAAAACAGTCAAAGGCAACGTGTAGACTAGAATACTTCTCTCATTTCGCATTATTGCAATCGCAAAAAAAAGCACCTGCGGATAAATCAGGATGCGGTGTATCCAACAAAGCGTACATGGGGGGAAACCAAGAATTTGTGAGTATATCAAACTTCCAAAAACTGCAGAAAGAGAAATAAAGAAAGAAATATGCAATGCGTATTTCGAAATAAGTCCAAACAACGGAAACGGTGCGGTTTTGTGTTTCCAAAACCGCACCGTAAGCGCAAAAAGAATAACCGTTATAGGTACAAGAGTAAGAGTAATATATGCGAGTACCGTGCTGTAGAGCTCACCGAACTCAGTCATAGTGGCTAGTTAATTTGTGGAAGCTCACACCCAGTTTTTTCTGCGAGAACCGCGAGTGGTTGAACTCCCTCAACCTGTTCGCCATTCGCAAAAAACCATGTAGGGTAAGCTTTTACACCCGCATCAGCACACACCTGAAGTTGCTCCTGTTTTCCCGGTGCTGAACACTCAGTATATGGAAGTGATGCTTTCCCCGCAGCGCCAAACAGTGCTGATTGTTGCTGACAGTTTGGACACCACCATGCTCCATAATATTTTGCACCGTTATCGCCCAAACACTGCGCAAAAGAGGCAAGAGCTTGAGTTCGTTCTGAATTTACATTACCCCCATTAAATATCACAAATCCGACAATACCCACCACGATGACCGCGAACGCAGTCCAAAAAGTTTTTTCTATAGTGCTCATACACCCAATTCTATAGCGTATTGCTCTCTCCTGCAACCCTTCGTACTCGCCTGAGAAACATTAGCAAACACAATACAAATATGACCCCTAATACTATTGGCGCATATGACACCTCTCCTTCAGAGACGACCTGTGCTTTCATTTGCTCCCACGGAAACACACCAAGCACGACACCACTGTAGACTGCTTCAATAGCCAATTCAAACCCAAGAGCATAATCGCCGTTTTTAAACGCAGGCGACATACGTTGTTCCATAATCCACAGCGCACGAGCGCTCGTAATGGTATCAAGGAGTTCGTCCGTAACTGCAATATGCATCTCTTTCTCCAATCCCGAAAGAAGTAGCAACATTCCTTTTCCCTCTGCACCCGCTCCGATATTCCATGTATTCAAAATACGACGACTGAGTGACTCTATTCTCTCTCCATCCAAAGAAACCACCGTTACTACTCCAGTCTCTATGCCTCCGTTACGGCGCAAGTCTTGAATAGTTGCTTCCAAGAGCGAAGATTCTTCGCGAGAAAAGAGATCTGCATAGTCATTAACATAGCTCTCTGGAAATTCAGGTATATCAAACGCAAAAACAGCATTTCCTTGAATACAAAAAACACAAAAAAACAACACTGCAAAAGAAAAAAATTTCATGAATTCTACTAGTATACCTGATTATCGTTTATATCTTAAACGACAGATAAATTTACTACTTAAACAAAAGCTATATTTCAAAAAATTTTCAACTAGAAAATAATTGGCTACACTACATTATGCCAAAAAATAAAACATATATCATTCCTCTTTTGCACTCAACAAAAGTTGCTCAATGATTTTTTCTCCTTTTTTTATCAAACGTTCATTGTCCCTAATTCTTCTTTCAAATGATGCAATCGCCGCCTTCCTCTGCTCAAATACATTTATTCCATATGACGTATCATTAGGTCCTATTTTCATCAGATGCCCTTCTTCAATCCTAACCCTTAATCCCTCATTAATTTCAAGAACTATTTCATTTAATCGTTTAACTGTTTTTTCTAACTCCTGAGTTGATGCTTCCAAAGCCTTTTTATCTTCACTTGTTAGTGCCGTAAATAATATTTTTATCTTAAAATCATCTATCTTACTAATAAATTGGCTGATCTCAGCATCATCTCTACTCAATGCAACCCGTACTGATTCCATATTTGCCTTTGCAATAAAATTTGTTATATACGCGGCATCAATCTTTACATTTTCTTCCACAGTCTGTTCAATTTTCCTTCTTGTGTCTTGTCTGTCTTTTTTCTTAAACAGCTGTGCCTCAGCTTCCTGCCCCGTGCCCATATACCCAGCCATAATTGTTGCCCCAAGCGCTAACCCTTTTCCTATTTTTCCTCCAACTGCAGGGTCTTTTGATTTTGACGCGACCAAATCAACTTGAGAATCTGCTTCTACTAGTAGATCTTCCGATTTTAAAACCACCTCCGACTCAGAACCATCTTTTTCAAAATTTTCTTGATTCTCAAAATTCATGCTATTGTAATTAAATCTATACTCATAATAATACATGAGACATACGGTTAAGCAATATTATTCCTCTGCCTTAAAATGCAAGGATAACCCATTGATACAATAACGCTTTCCAGTGGGTTCTGGTCCATCAGTGAAGACATGCCCGAGGTGTCCTCCACAATGACTACAATGGACTTCGGTTCGCTTTGAGAATAGAGAATTATCTTCCTTCTCCCCTACATGCTCTTTCGCTACCGGCTGCGTAAAAGACGGCCAGCCAGTTCCGGAATCAAATTTATCACCTGATAAAAAAAGTGGAGCTCCACACGCCCGACAGATAAAAACACCCTTTCTTTTTTCCACGTTGAGCGAGCTTGACCCCGCACGCTCCGTTCCACCTTCAAACATGATGTTATATACATCATCGGGCAACTCTCTCTTCCATTCTTCTTTGACCTTCTTGTTTTTCTCCATCCTCTATTTTTTTATTTTGGTTTTTATTCTAATCTCCAATCTCTGATCTCTAATCTCTATTTACCTATCCCTGTTCCTACAACTTCTGTATTTCCTTCAAATCTTTATCAGGAATGTACAGCACCGCCAAACCAAGAATAATTCCACCAAGCGCCGTCCACATGTGTCCTCCATCGAAAAACATAATATCTATACCATCAAGCACGTACCACACCCCTCTCCATATAAGCACAAGTCCAATCACAATTGATAAATTACTCGCGAAATACGAGAGTGTAAATGTATTTTTCTTTTTTAATTGCATACACTCAGTATATCATCGTAGACGAAAATGAGTATAAAAAAGGGAAATTGTCCTAGTTGAGATTAAATAGGCCAAACCTTACCGTGTGACCGTGTTATCTATTTCCTTCAACTTACCTATTATTGGAAATACAACAAGTGACAGAACTGAGGGCAGCAGAACAAAAATTAACTCTAACATTCTATATATTATAAGAACCGCATAAGGATTATCCGTCATCGGTGGATTTTCATGTATGTTGGTTAGAAAATCAATCACTGGATACATTAATCCTATTATTAGTAATATATTGATTACAACAATACTGGAAATCAAAAATTTATATTTTTCCAAATCACTATTTTTTTGAGTAAATAAAAAGACATGAACAAACTCTAAAGCTATTGAGAACATTATCAAAGATTTTACTGCTATAAAAATAATGTTTTGATAAAATAACTCACCAAAACCAGAATAGAGAGGACCAGAATAAATACTAATTATCCTAATTATTATTAAAATTAATAGTACAAATAAAAATGCAGCTAATTTTATTTTATTTTTCACCTTAAAAGTATATAACATAAAAGCGAACTATGCATTATGAAACCGAAGGTTTTAGTCTAATGCACGAGATGAACAGAGTTAAACATCATCCAAATTTTTCATTAAAGATCGAGCATTTCCTCCACCTTCCTCCCTTTTGTATTATTCCAATCCCCGATCTCTGCTCCCTTCCTTTTACCTCTTTCCTATTTTCTAATCTCTGATCTCCAATCTCTAATCTCTATTTGCTTATCTCCAATCTCCTTTCCTCTTCCCTCCTCCTCACCTCTTCTTCACTCAACCCAAAGTGGTGTGCTACTTCATGCCAAATAGTATCTTCTATCACTTTTCGCACAGATATATCTTCTTCTCGTGCAACATCAAGGATTGGCAACCGAAAAAGAGTAATCGTGTCAGGAAATACCACCCCTACTCCATACCCATCTCCCCGTTCAGTATGTGGAATACCAACGTACAAACCTAGCAAAGTTTCTCCTTGAGTGAGACCATTTTCTTTCCTTGTTTTTAAATCAGGTTCATCAGACACTACAAGAACCACATTATTCATCTTTGAACGAAATTTCTCCGGAACGGATGTAAAACCAATTTGCTCAACCAGCGCCTCAAAATCTTCTTTGTTCATAGTGGAAGTATAGCAAATACGAATTGAAATAAACTATCCAAACAGAATGAAACCTTAAGTGAATATAAGATAATTGACAAAAGAGAAAATAATGATACTGTTTTGACAGATGAAAGAAAGAAAATTCTTGTTTAATTTTTCCTCTCGTACTCCTGTTAAACAAATAAAAAAGGATTTACGAGTTGCACGCGGGAGAAGAAACATATACCTCACTGCGAGAGTAATTCAGATACTGAGATCGAGGGGAATAGCATCCTTTCTGTCTCCACGGGAAAAAGACAGGCTCATTAAATGTCTTTCTCAGGCGCGGTATGGGACCACCACCCCTCTCGCCCAGTGGATACCCCGAGGATATCAAATCGCCCGCTTTCAGATGATTATTAAGGACCTCTACCCAAATCAGTCCTTATTCCAAAGCACAAAAAGAGATGTTTATCTAATAAAAGAAGCACTCAAGCAAATCAGGCGCGAGAAAGACAAGTGGATATCAGATCAAGAATCAAGCTTGATTTATACACTTCAACACCTCGGAATATCTCTCAAGTAACATAGCACCTTTACAGGTGCTTTTTTCTCACTATAAAAATTAGTGCCTGATTGAAACTATACTTATATAGAGAATTAAAAAACTAATCTACTAGAAGAAAATCATTTTTCAAAATCTCACGCACATACACATCTACATCATTCATGTTTTTTATTTCTTCTATCGTTACCCATTTATATTCAATGTTTTCAGTAGTATCAAGAACCGGCTCTCCCTCTGTACGCCCTGTATAGGTTAAACGTACCACATGCTTTTCTGAATTAGGAATGATATCTTGCGCGCATAGCAATATCGGCTCAGAAATGATTTCAAGTTGTGTCTCTTCTTTAACTTCACGTCGTAAATTATCAATCAATAATGATCCTGGGTTGATTCGCCCACCCACAATATCCCAACTTCCATTAGTTACTTTATATTTCTCAGGAGAGCGTTTGAGAATAAGGTATTTCCCCTCTGTATTCTTGAGAAAAATTTTGACCCCAACTTGTAGTTTTATTTCCATGGTTGAGATTATTATATCATTATGTTTCTGAGGAGAATTTTTTCATCTTATCTCCCGCATCTGTCTTTCGAATCTCCTACCTTCTCGCATTGATAATTCACTTGGATGGTCCCCACCCATCCTCGTGAATCTTTGCGGAAGGTAGATTCGCCCGCAAGTCTCTTTTTTGCCGTCACAAAAAAGAGCTTTGGGCACCAGCTCGCGCTCAGGCACTGCTGCGCCTGACTTCGTGCGCTCCGCTGTTCGAATCTCCTACCTTCACGCAAAACAATATCCTCGGCGCTCCGCGCCTACGTCTTTGTTTGCGGAGAGCTTTGATAGAGATTCGGTCACAAGTTACTAAGTATTTTTCCGCAAATGCCAGAAAAATCCAAAGTACTTGCGACCCCGACTCGTAGCCCCACTCTTTCACTTCGTTTCAGAGTGGGGACCCGCTACTCCGTCTTTCGAATCTTCTACTTTCTCGCATTGATAATTCACTTGGATGGTCCCCATCCATCCTCGTGAATCATTGCGGAAGGTAGGAGATTCGAACTCCTGGTGGGTTGCCCCACACGTCGTTTCCAACGACGCGCACTAGACCACTATGCGAACCTTCCACTACCGATGCATCATATCAGATTTGGTACATAATAATATAGACCTTTAGGATTGAACAGATTTGGTATACTAGACTCATGCCTTGTAACGGATGCCACGATGAAAACACGAAAAAGATGGAAGAACAAGAAGTTCGTACACGACTTCTAGTACTTCCCCGCTGGATCACTCAAAACGGTTTTCGTATTGAGCGAACATTTCTTTTTCCAGACTTTAAAGAAGCACTTTTATTTACCAACCGCATTGGTGAACTCGCGGAATCTGAAGGACACCACCCTGACGTTTTTCTCTCCTGGGGCAAAGTAACGGTCAGTTTAACCACTCACAGCGTCAAAGGTGTAACTGAACATGATTTTTTACTTGCTGAAATGATTGACGGTCTGCTACAATCGTAATATGGAAACTCAATTTAACCTCGCTCTCATTCTACAAGAACACCCTCTCCTTGTTCTTTTTATCGTTTTTCTCACTATCTGGTCACTAACGTGGAAAGCGTTTGCACTCTGGCGTGCAGTGAAAAATGAATCTGTGGTATGGTTCATTGCTCTCCTTATCGTTAATACCGCAGGAATTCTTGAAATACTATATCTCTTTGTGTTTGGAAAAAAACACACTACTCCGCCACCGAAACATGATGAGACTGATACAACGAGTTACCAAAATACTAACCAATCGTAATACATACTATGAAATACCTATCAATCATCATACTAATAATTGTTATCACCTGGTTTGGGTTTTTGTTTTTTAAAGAAAAGGAAGTTGTGATTCCACCAACCGAAACACCTGCGGGTATTCCTGCTGAGGTACTTGCTCAGAATGTCATACAAAAGAAAGAAAAGGAAAATTTAATTCGACTTTCATCACCCACTGGAGAGACTGCTATCGAATCCCCTCTCGTTATTACTGGTGAAGCACGTGGATACTGGTTCTTTGAAGCGACCTTCCCTATCGTTCTCACCAATTGGGACGGACTTATTATTGCCGAAGGGTATGCCACTGCAGATGGTGAGTGGATGACAGAGGACTTTGTTCCTTTCACTGCTGAACTCACATTCACTAAACCTGAATACGGAGAACGTGGATCTTTTATTCTTCAAAAATCAAATGCTTCAGGCCTACCTGAGCATGATGATGCGCTTGAAATCACCGTGTGGTTTAAATAAAAAAACCGCCGAAAGGCGGTTTTTTTATATCTCACTTTTTTCTCCAAGAAGTGCTTGTATTCGCTCATGCGCAGGAGGATGAGTCATGAACATCTTTGTAAGAAAACTTGTCTTCTCTTTGCCTCCACCAAAAGGATTTGCAATAAAGAGATGTGCAGTTGCGTGATTCGCTCGAGCAAGTGGGCGTGAGTATCCAGAAATCTTGCGCAGCGCATTCGCCAGACCCTCTGGATACCGTGTCATCAATGCTCCAGTCGCATCAGCCAGAAACTCCCTCTTTCGAGACACTGCAAGTTTTATCAAAGTAGCTATTACCGGAGAGAGGAGTATGAACACAATACCAATAATCAAAAGCACTCCGTTTGCTTTATTATCCCTGCTTCGTCCCCCACCATAGAAACTCATTCGAAGAAAAAAGTCAGCAATAAGGGTTACCACGCCAACAAGGGTCACCACGACCGTCATCACCAAAATATCTCTATTTCCCACATGTGCTAGTTCGTGCGCAATCACCCCCTCAAGTTCACTTCTATCAAGGAGTGTGAGCAATC
Organism: uncultured Candidatus Saccharibacteria bacterium; assembly: GCA_964436015.1. Taxonomy (GTDB): domain Bacteria; phylum Patescibacteriota; class Minisyncoccia; order Phycocordibacterales; genus JBBDJV01. The sequence continues at coordinate 68,013 of CAYTAR010000004.1, forward strand.
CGCTTGTTACCGCAACCGCAGAATGCTCTTTGTCTCGGCCGGTAGCAAAAGCGTTTGGTGACGGATCATTAATGACGTAGAGCTTTGGCATAGGGAGACCTGCACTGATACATAAATTTTCAGTCATATTCCAAAGGTCTGGAAACTGCTCCCTCGTAACTGGTTTTGCCCCCGACATCGCAAGTACAATCTTATCTGAATACCAGTAACTACCAATATTCATGAGTACGCTCACCACAACCGCAATCACTAAAATAGCGTAGCTATCGTAGTAGTAAGACAGAAACCACCCTAACGCTACAATCACCATGAAAAAGAGAAACATTAAAAACCATGTTTTTCTTACATTTGCGTCTTGGTGTGTGTAGAGCGTTGCCATTATTATCTACTTAAAACTTAACTTCCACATTCTCACGTTGTCCCGCTTCTTCTATTTCAAAGAAGTCCATTTCACTAAAACTAAATATTTTTGCAATAATATTTGCAGGAAATGTTTGTACCGCCGTGTTCAAGTCACGCACATTTCCGTTATAGAATCGACGAGACGCCTGAATTTTATTTTCAGTGTCTGAGAGCTCTCGTTGCAATTCAAGAAAATTCGTATTCGCCTTTAGATCTGGATACGCCTCCGCAACCGCAAAAAGCGACTTCAATGCTCCAGTAAGCATATTCTCTGCTTGTCCGTGTTCTGCAATAGTCCCAGCATTCAGTGCCTGAGCTCGAGCTTGTGTTACGCGGTCAAACGTTGAACTTTCGTGCGCAGCGTAACCCTTCACCGTATTTACCAAGTTTGGAATGAGGTCGTACCGACGTTTCAATTGAACATCAATATCTGACCATGCTTCCTTTGCACGATTTACAATACGAATAAATTTGTTATACATCGCAATCACCCACACACCGAGGATGACTACTGCTGCAATGAGTATATATAGTAATGTCATAAATATATTTAGTTAATAACTCCCTTAGTATACAAAAAACCACCCGTATTTGCGAGTGGTTTCTTGTTGCATGTTTGTTCTTATTTTACATCATCCCCATTCCTCCACCCATTCCCCCTCCTGGTTGTGACTCTGGTTTTGGTTCTGGAATATCAGTAATTGCTACTTCAGTAGTGAGAAGTATCGCGGCAGCGCTTGATGCGCGTTCCAAACCTGAACGAGTTACTTTTACTGGATCTATAATTCCAGCAGCTATCATGTCAGGAACCATAACATCACAGAGGGCATCATACCCACTCATCCCCTTTCCTTTTTTCACTTCAGCAACGATAACCGCTCCATCTTCTCGTCCACAATTTGTAACAATCTGTCGCAATGGTTCTTCAAGTGCACGGAGTACAATCTCATATCCCAATAGTTCATCAGGAGCAATATCTTTCGGCATCGATCCTCGTACTTTTTCCCCTGCTTTAATAAGCGCACTTCCTCCTCCCGGAACAATTCCTTCAGCTATAGCCGCTTTTGTTGCGTTGACCGCATCTTCAATCTTTAATTTCAAATATTTCATTTCTGTTTCAGTCGTTGCCCCAACACGAATCACTGCAACTCCACCTGAAAGCTTTGCCAAACGTTCCTCAAGTTTTTCTTTATCAAACTTTGATTCTGTCTGTGCAATCTGCTGACGAATTTGAGAAATTCTACTCTGAATCGCCTGCTTCTTTCCCTTTCCTCCAACAATTGTTGTGGTTGTCTTTGTTGCGATGATACGGCTCGCGTGCCCTAAAAATGCAAGTTGAGCCTGTTCAAGTTTAAGTCCCACATCTTCGGACACAACTGTAGCACCAATAGTAACCGCAATGTCTTCGAGTATCTCTTTCTTTCTATCTCCATATCCTGGAGCTTTAATCGCAAGCACATTAAATCCTCCACGAAGCTTATTCAAAACAAACGTTGTCAATGCTTCACCATCAACGTCCTCAGCGATAATTACCAGCTCCTTTGTTCCAGTTTGCGCGAGTTTCTCAAGAAGCGGAAGCACATCCTTCACTACAGAAATCTTCTTATCAGTAAGCAACACAGGCACATCCTTAAATTCTGCCTCCATGCGCTCTGCGTTCGTTATCATGTAGGGAGAAATGTACCCCTTTTCAAATTGAAGTCCTTCAACCACTTCAGATTCTATACCGAACGATTGTGACTCCTCTACCGTTACTACACCATCTTTTCCAACTGTATTAATAGTGTCTGCGATAATCCCTCCGATTTCCTCAGATTCTGCAGAAATGGTTGCAACATTTTTTATCTCATTCTTACTCTTCTCAGGTATCGGCTTTGCAATTGCCTTAAGTGCCTCCACCACATCGCGTGAAGCACGTTCAATACCTGCGCGAACACGCATTGCACTTACCCCCATTCGTGTATGCTTCAATCCTTCTCGCACGAGTGCGTCGGTAAGGATGGTAGCCGTTGATGTCCCATCACCAGCAACATCATTTGTCTTGGTTGCAACCTCTTTCACAATTTCAGCACCCATATTTTCAAACTTATCAGCCAAAGTGATATCTTTTGCAATAGAAACACCATCGTTGGTGATCATGGGCGCACCATACCCTTTATCAAGAACTACATTTCGTCCTCGAGGACCAATAGTGACCCGAACCGCATTTGCAACAACAGAGACTCCTTTTGCAAGAGCAACACGCGCATCTTCATTAAATTTTAGTTGTTTACTCATAGTATGTATATTTAAAAACTAGTAACTACTCAATGACCGCAAGAATACTACTTTCATTAACAACGTGATACTCTACTCCATCTACTTTTAGAGTATCTCCCCAAGAAAACAGCACCGTATCTCCTTTAGCGACAGTTAGAGGAACTCGTTTTCCATCTTCCATACGACCCTCTCCAACAGCGACCACGGTACCCCGTTTTGCTCCACCATTCTCCTTAATAGTCTCAGGAATATAAATCCCTGATGCAGTCTTTCTTCCGTTTTCCTGTGCGTCTTCAATTACCAGCACACGGTCTCCCAATGGACGAATTCGTGGACTTGTGTGTGTTTGTTTCTTTACCATAGTGTTACAAGCAAATTACGCTAATAATAAAAGTTACTCTGGTACTTTCGCACCGAGCTGACATATTATACGGAGCATATTTTCATGTGTCAAAATTCACGCTCATATTAACCATTTAATCAACATTTCAACTCAAACTCTTGCATTATTTTTATGAATTGATATACTCGTAAACGTATATGGAAACTCTTGCAGGCATATTGCCGTACGCGCAAATCGTACTATCAGTCTTGATGGTATGCGCTATTTTGCTTCAAAACACAGGTTCAGGACTTGGTGGTACTTTTGGCGGAGGCGACGGAGGAGGATTCCATCACACACGACGTGGATTTGAAAGATTTTTGTTTAACGTAACCATTGTACTTGCCGTTCTTTTTGCACTTTCCTCATTTATTGCGTTAAGCATATAAATAAAACCCGATTCGCGTTTACGCGAACAGATAACAACATCCAAAACATAGCATAACACTTTTGTGGAACAACCATCACTTACATCTGCACCGCAGAAAAAGCGGAGTGCACTGTATTCTTTATACTATCAGCTCGGCACCTTTGACCGCCTTCTTTTTATTTGCGTAAGCATACTACTCACCATAAGCGCTCTCACACTACTCTATCGTGCAAATCAAAACCTCTTGAGTGAGACGCCTGCTCGAGGAGGAGTCATTACCGAAGGTATAATCGGGTCTCCTCGATTTATTAATCCTCTTCTTGCAATCACTGATGCAGACAGAGACTTAACCGCACTCATTTACTCAGGACTGCTCAAAGCAACGAACGACGGAACACTTATGCCTGACCTCGCGGAGTCATACGCCATTTCAGCTGATGGACTTGTGTATACATTTACGCTACGAGAAGACGCAACCTTTCATGATGGAACACCAGTAACCGCTACTGACGTCGTATTTACCATACAAAAGGCACAAGATCCAAGTCTTCGAAGTCCAAGACGAGTTAATTGGGAGGGTGTCGTGGTGCAGAAAATTGATGAGCGCACAGTCACCTTTACTCTTCGTCAGCAGTACACCCCATTCTTGCAAAACGTAACACTGGGTATACTTCCATCACATATTTGGAACAGTGCAGATATTGAACTGTTCCAATTTAGCCAATACAATAACAGACCTATTGGATCAGGACCCTACCAAGTTGTGCGTATTCAAAATGACGAGTCGGGTATCCCAAACATGTATGAATTGCGTGCGTTCAAAAATTACACCGGAGGCGAACCATACATCACAAAGATGATTGTTCGTTTTTATCCGCACGAAAATGCACTTTTAAATGCATACTCTCGAAGAGAAATAGAAAGAGTAAATGGTATACAGCCTGCCCAAGCGCGACTACTAGCTCAAGCGGGAGGTGTAGTTCTTCACACTCCTCTTCCACGAGTATTTGGAGTATTCTTCAATCCAGTAGAAGCAGTAGTGTTTACAGATGCTACCGTGCGTGAAGCTCTTGAGCTTGCGATTGACCGAAACCGTATTATCGCTGAAGTACTTCAAGGGTACGGAACCCCTCTCACGGGCCCCCTCCCTCCTACCATTGATATTATTCTTGCATCAACGACTCAAACTACATCAACAAGCACCCACCAAGAAAATATTCAAAAGGCACAGGAGATACTCGATCGAGCTGGTTGGGAAGTAAACGAAGAAGGGATACTTGCCCGGAAAACAGATATACTCTCTTTCACACTCTCAACCTCAAATATCCCAGAACTACGCTCAGTTGCAGAACTAATAAAAGAGATGCTGGCGGAACTTCGTGTTGAGGTAGTTATTCAAATCTTTGAACCAAATGACCTCACACAGAATATTATTCGTCCAAGAAAATACGATGCATTACTCTTCGGTGAAGTTATCGGAAGAGACCGAGACCTCTATGCATTCTGGCATTCATCACAACGCAACGATCCTGGTTACAATATCGCACAATACACAAATATCACCGTTGATAAAATACTTGAAAACATTCGTATCTCACAGGACACAGAAAAAGAAAAAGAATTATTTACCACACTTACAAACACAATAACGAAAGACAGGCCTGCCATATTCCTCTACGCACCAGACTTTATATATGTAGTGGACACCAAAACAAAAGGCATGTCACTCTCAGATATCACTATACCAACGGAACGATTTATCAACATTAATGAATGGTACATACATACGGAACGTATTTGGCCATTTTTCACAAACAAGTAATCACACATATCTACAACATTATTATCATTCACTATTAATCACATATAAATTACATGTCAGAACATATACACAATAAACCACCACAGCAAAATCGCAGACGTCCTGTTCACGTCTCACTCCCCTCAAAACATACGGGAGGTGCAGTGGTGAAAGAAACACCGCGTACACCAGAGCAACGTCCCGCACCAACTCACGCACACACCGCTCGACCAAAACATAAACCACACCGAAGAGGATCTCACGGTGGACGAACACGTGCACATGGTCGCCGACCACAGCAGAATAATGGAAAACAAATACACCGATCTAATACCGAGTTGCCGGTCCTTCCGCCCCTTGGAGACAACATAAGAATCATGCCCTTAGGTGGAGTGGAAGAAGTCGGACGTAACATGACAGCAATTGAAGTCGGAAACGATATTATTGTCATCGACGCAGGTTTTCAGTTCAGAGAAGAAGAAACCCCTGGAATTGATTACATCCTCCCAAACACCGCTTATCTTGAAGCGAATAAAGACCGTGTACGAGGACTCGTTATAACCCACGGACACTTGGACCATATTGGAGGAATTCCCTACATTATGGAGAGAATAGGCAACCCGCCAATATACACACGGAAACTCACTGGTATTATGGTGCAAAAACGTCAATCTGAATTTCCTCACCTCCCACCACTTGATATTACTATCGTAGAAAAAAATTCACGTATCACTCTTGGAAATCTTAAATTGAAATTCTTTGCGGTGTCACATACTATCCCTGATTCCATGGGTATTTTAATTGATACTCCATACGGTGCCATTGTAACTCCAGGAGACTACAAACTTTCACACATGGATGGAGTACCAGACCAACACGAAGTTGATGAGTATAAGTTTTTTGAAAAAGAGAAAGTACTTCTCCTTCTTGCGGATTCAACAAATGTTGAGAACCCTGGATTTTCAACACCTGAAAAAGTAGTACACCAAAACCTAGACGAAATCATAAAAAATACGAAGGGTCGCCTAATTATCGGAACATTCGCTTCTCAACTTGAGCGTCTTATTAAGCTCATAGAGAGCGCAGAGCGCTACAATAAAAAGATTGTTCTTGAAGGACGAAGTATGAAAATCAATATAGAAATAGCCGAACTTGCTGGGCTATTTACCCCCAAGAAAGGAACAATCATTCCTGCACAAGAAGCGGAACAGCACCCTCCAGATCGTATTATTGTGCTTGCCACCGGAGCACAAGGAGAAGAATTTGCTGCGCTTATGCGTATCGCAACTCGTACACATAAATTTATTCGCCTCTCAAAGAGAGACACTGTGCTCTTGTCTTCATCTATCATTCCTGGAAATGAGAAAACTGTACAGAAACTGAAAGATAATATTGCCCGACAAGAAGCGCGTATTATTCACTACCGAACAAGCGATGTGTACATCCATGCATCGGGACACGGAAACCGTGAAGAAGTTGCGTGGCTTCATAAACAAATTAAACCAAAATTCTTTATCCCTATACACGGCAACCACTACATGCTCCGTCAGCATGTTGAGCTTGCACGCCAACTTGGAATGCCTGAGGACCATATGGTAGTACCCGACAATGGAAGCGTGATTGAAATTCGCGAACAAGGAGAAAAAATTATTGCGCTAAAAGAAAAGGTGGCTAATGGCCTTGTAATGGTTGACGGATTCTCAATCGGAGGAATTCAGGATGTCGTTATTCGTGATCGACAAATGCTTTCAAAAGATGGAATGTTTGTCATTGTAGCAACACTAAATACAAAGACTGGAAAACTACGAAAATCACCTGATCTAATTTCTCGTGGGTTCGTCTATCTACGAGAATCACAAGAATTGCTTCACCAGACACGTATTATCATCAAGAAAGCCATTGAAGACAATGCGGTAAATATGAATCCGATAAACTTTGACTACCTCAAAGAGCAAGTAACTGACCAAGTTGCGAAGTATTTGTTCCAAAAGACCAATAAACATCCAATTGTGATACCGGTCATTCTCGGCCTCTAGTAAAAAATCTGTTACAATGCTTGCATGAAAGCAATGCTTGAGCGTGTTAGGTATAATCGTATACTCGTCTCACTCTATGTGTCCGCATTCCTCTCAGCGCTCTACTTTTTTTCCTCTGCGTACATCAACTCAACCTTTCTTGAAGAAGTATTTTCGCCACGGACAGTAAGCCTCCTTTTTGCTATTGCATCAGTAGGAAATATTTTTCTCTTTATATTCATACCTAACATTCTACGCAAAACAGGCAACTACGCCCTTACGCTCGGGAGTATTTTTTGTGTATGTGCCTTACTTTTCTCATTTCCATTTGCGATGGGTATACCTCTTTTGTTTGCATTAATATTTATACTCTACAGAATCTTATCCCCGACACTGATGTTTACCTTTGATATCTTTCTTGAGGAAGCTTCAGAGCAAGAAGACAATACGGGCGCAATTCGAGGTGCATTTTTCACGTTTCTTAACATTGCAACCATTCTTGCACCAGTTCTTGCGGGTATTGTTCTTACTCACTTTGGATATACGGGACTCTACATGTACTCTGCCCTATTTCTCATACCGATGTTCATCATCATTGCTATAAATTTTAAAAAATTCAAAGACCCTGTATACCCTAACATTAAAATACTAGACCTCACGAAAGAATTCTGGAACAACCTTGACCTTCGTCTCATTTATATTTCAAGCTTTATACTCCAATTCTTCTATGCGTGGATGGTTATCTACATGCCTATCTACTTAAAAAAGTTTATCGGTTTTTCATGGGAAGAAATCGGTCTTATGTTCGCAATTGCACTTGTTCCGTTTCTCTTCCTTGAACTCCCATTAGGCAGGCTGGCGGATAAAAAATATGGAGAAAAAGAAATGCTTACTATTGGATTCATCATTATGGGAATTACAACGGCGTCCCTCTCATTCGTAGAGAGTAAGTCATTCATACTGTGGGCTTCTCTTCTTTTTGCAACGCGAATTGGAGCGAGTTTTGTTGAAATTATGACTGAGAGTTATTTCTTTAAACACATGAAAGGATCAAATGCTGATGCAATCAGTTTTTTCCGTATTAATGCCCCACTCGCATATTTAGTAGGACCACTGCTTGGAATACTCGCGCTCACATTCATTGAGTACCAATTTCTCTTTTTCATACTGGGATGTATTGTGCTCTCAGGGATTCATTACAGCCTGATGCTTACCGATACGAAATAGTTACAGCCTGTTTAAAAGCTATACTACCTGATTGATAGTTAACGTTAGGTTTTTAACAAGCGTCAGACTATATAGTACTTCCCCTTCTTTTGAACCATCCCCTCGGAAACTAAATCAGCGAGCACTTCTTGAGCAGTATATTTTTCATTGCCACACGACCTCACTTGTGAAAGTAATACTTGTTTATGCTCTGTAATGCACCTCAGTACTCTACCTCGCACCTCTCGCCTAGAGCCTTTAAAGGGCATTTGCGATACATGGTGCGCACTTCTTCGAGAGGGATTAGGATGTATTTTTTTTAAATATGAACCATAATCCATAAGAGCGGAATACCATGCACGGGGATTTCGAGTATCAAGCGTAGCTTTTATTATAGGAAGCAGATCAGAATCACGAACATGCTTTTTATTCTGAAAAAAATGATGTATGTATACCGTACGAATATTTGTCTCAATAAAAACCTCAGGTGTATTCAAAGCAAATACCCGTATTGCCCCTGCGGTATACGGTCCAATCCCAGGAAGTTCCATAAGGTCACCTAGAGTAGTAGGAAACACTCCTTCATACTGAGTGCAAACCACTTGTGCACACTCCTTTAAAAATCGAGCTCTGCGATTGTACCCTAATCCTTGCCACAGCCCTAGCACATCTCGAAGAGGTGCATGAGCAAGAGATTCAATCGTACTAAAGGTATCCATAAATGCATTAAAGTACGGTACGACACGTTCCGCTTGTGTTTGTTGCAACATCATCTCAGAAACAAAAACACGATACGGGGTCGGAGAAAGACGCCACGGAAAATCGCGTTTGTGTTTCTTGTAAAATTCCTTTACAGCACGTATAAATAAATCAAACTCATCTTTTGTTCTAGATTTTTTTCTTCCCATACTTTTTCTCAAGAGGACCACCATCAACCGCTCGCGCAGAACTGAATTTTCGTCCATACTCAATTAGTAAATACGTAAGCCTAAACCACTGACTCTGAGGAAAAAGCTCCATAAGATCACGTTCAATTTTTTGAGAATCACGAGATGTTGTTAATCCAAGCCGGAACGCAATACGCGTTACGTGAGTATCGACTGCAATACCTTCAACAACTCCGTATGCATTACCCAGCACTACATTAGCAGTTTTTCTCGCGACCCCGGGAAACTTAAGCATGTCTTCCATGGTCCGAGGAAGAACTCCTCCGAACGTATCTTTGAGTAGTTGTGCAGATTCTTGAATTCTTTTTGCTTTCTGACGGTAGTATCCGCACGAATGAATATCTTGTTCCAATTCAGCTCGTGGAACCTGTATGTACTCGTCCAACGTCCTGTACTTCTTAAATAACGAGTCCGTAACACGATTTACCATGACATCTGTACACTGTGCTGAAAGCATAACCGCAACAAGTAATTCCCAGTTATTTCCGTACCGCAGAATCATACCAGAATCAGGAACCAATGTTTCCAAATCCCGATATATACTCTGCGCCCGTTTTCTTCTATCAGACAGAGATAGCGTCATTCAAGAATGATTTCATAGTATCAATAAGATGAGGAGACTCACCACTTCCACACATATCCGTACCATGTCCTGCACTTTCATACACTACCAGTTCTATCACTGCGGACTCATTCGCTTCTTCCGCCAACACTTCAGCCATATGTGCACAGTTTCCATACGAACGTTCATCATCTCGAGATGCTACGAGAAGTAACCTCTGAGAACCCAACTCGAGCATTCGTGGACGAGTTTCAATCCCCCGATAGTTGAAACCAGGAGAAAGGGCAAACCCCGCAGGAATATCTCTATTTCTTGCAAGTACTTCTATGGTTAAATTTGCTCCTATAGAAGCGCCGCCAACTGCTATATGGTGTGTCTCAATTCCCCGTGATTCAAGAAACTCAATACCCGCATCAACATCATACACACTTCCTTGATGATCTTTTGGTTCAAATGTTCTGTATCCGTCTGGACCTCCATCGGAATCTCCGTGCCCTCGCAAATCAATCGCCAACACATCCCACCCCTCCTCTTGCATAACAGAAGCAAACTCCTTCCATGATTCTTTTGTTGCGGGCATCATATGCAGTAAAAGCAATCCTCGTTTACAAAATGAGGGGTAGTAATCTCCACTGAGACTCACTCCATCACGTGTGGTAATTTGTACTCTTCCTTTTTCCATTACAAAATTCCTTTATTCTTAAAATACACTTCGAGCTCATCCGCGCTGTAATCAGGCAATACCTCCCCATCAATCACCAAAGTAGGTGCCTTTCGCTGACCTGAAATAGAAACCATTTCTTCCATAAACTGAGGGTTTTCTGTAACATTTTTTTCAGTATAAACCATATTGTGACTAGTTAGAAAATCGAGCGCTCCCTTACACCACGGACACCCTGTTTTCACGTATATTGTAATTGTCATATGTATGATACTACCTAGTAATACGCTCAGTATATCAGATATCTTTTTGAAATGCTGAAATACACTTTCACCGTAGCTACACACTTAATGTATTGACACCCGAGCTACTTTTCCTATTATGCCAAAAGAACAAAACCGCACACCTTCATGTAAATGAAGGCAAATTGTCCCACACGGACATGCCTGTCTAAGGCAAACCACAAACAGCACCCGATTCGCACCACTTAGGTACGTAACGATGGTCGCTGTTTTTTTATACAAAACAAAAAAGCGCTTTCGCGCTTTTTTGTACATTGTGCTTTATTGAGCGTTTCCGTCTTGAGAAGCTTCTTTTTCAGTACCATGTGTACTGTCAGTACAATCACATGCCTGTAGGTCATGGTTATGTTCAGAACACGAATCAGCTGAACAAGTTCCCGGTGTTTGTGATACTCCATTACACTCTCCTTTGCAAACATAGTGTGTCATAGTATGTGGTGTTAAATGATAACACATATAGTATAGCGTGATATTTACTCATTGACTATCACGGTGCCTGTGTATGCACTCCCTTCAAAAAAATTTTTAATATTGGAGATATCCCTTCCGTCCATAATATATACGGTAATGCCCTCTTTCTCCGCCAACATAGAAGCAACAGGATCAAAAGGGCTACTCAAACCAGGTTTCCACTCCTGTGGAATGAGTTTTCTATATTCCCTCCATGTAATGCGAGAAAATGGTGTAGCATTTTTATCAATACGTGGATCTCTGGTATACACCTGTGAAGTATTTGAAAGGTTTATCACCCTCGCGTCTCCACACGCAACCGCATGCTTTACCGCACAAAAATCAGTACTATTTCCCGGATGCATACCTGAAGCGACGACCACTGGCTCTTTCCACTCATGTTCTGAATGTACCGCGCTGACAACCTGTGGAAATGCAATATCTCCAAAAGCAATTCTAACCAGTTCTGCATTTAATCGTGTAGTTGCAACTCCAACTGTATCTAACGCTCCATGATCTGTGATGTGTAAATCAACAAGCGCTGTCTGATACATACGAGCGATCCCACCACCTCCGACAACAATAATAAAACGCTCTCCCAGGGCAACTCGTGCCTGTATGAGGGTGATAAAGTTACGAAGTACTTGCGCATCGGGGGTGTGCGGGACAATAACAGAGCCCCCCAGTGATATTACCGTAATACCCTCATGAATATTCATAATTCAGAATAGTATACCACATCACTCACTCAAGAAAATCCGTGGAAGTACTCATCTCACGTGGTGTATTCTGTTCATTGAGAGCCTCTGCCTTCACCTGACCAAACGTAAGCGGTATAGAAAACTCACTAAACAGCGCCCCTGGGGAAGAAATAATTAGCAAACCAGGTGTAGTTGAAGGGCTTACGTATGAAATATCACCCCTAAAAAAAACTTCGCCCTCAGAATATACATCACCTAACAACTCAACACTTCCACTTCCTAACAGAATCCCATTATCACTCATCAGTGTTACATTAAAAAAACTCTCGGTAACCTGACCGCCTCGCATCGCACCAAGAACTGTTACAGGCGAAGATACTCGTGAATACGCTACGGGCTCAGATACAAACATAAACTCATTCTGCGTCACTGTGGTTTGTGGTAACTCCTTAAATTCCCTCCCTTTGCTTGTAGTACACGTACGGGGAATAGACGTAGTGTATGGATAGCCTGACGCCACGCATTCGGCATATGAGGTTACCTTATGCTCACTAAAATCAGGTCGCACATCAAAAAGAAATGCGCTGATCACCACACCGCCTATACTTATCAGCAGAATGAGTGTCGTGCGAAGCATCATACTGATTCGCCACCACCACTACGCATCCGCCTTTGGCACTTTCTTTTTCTTTGCCTTTGCGCCTGTTCGGCTTGCAACCCGAGTAGCTCCTTTCGCAACTCTCTTCCATGCAGATTTTAAATCAGAACCAAGCGCCTTTAACTCGCGCTTATCTACATCAGGTAATTTTTCATATTTTGAAACAACGGACGCAACCACCGCATCATACTTCTCCCGACTCACATCTTTCATTCTTTCAACTTGATTGAGTACGTCCCCCTTTGCTTTAAGTGCCCACCCACGAACTGCTACTCGTTTCTTTTTTCCTTCTTCAGTTCCATACAAGAAATATGCACCCAGTGCCCCAGCGGTCGCTACGAGCAACGAAACCCCAAGACCGTGACCTTTTTTCTTTTTCTTTGGCATATATTATTTATTCTTACGTTTAGATGTTTTTGAAAACATCATTTTAATAAGCGCAGTTATAAAAGTGACTATCCTCCCGAAAGTTATACCATCAGTTTTTATTTTAGCACGTGCAATACGCACCTCATGAATTAATGCATCACCCTCCTCCTTTACGACACCAGCAACATGATCAATCCTTCGGACAATACGAATAATATAGAACACCGCAATGAGCAAACCCCCACCGATTAACAACGTCAGGACCGATGTAATAAAGAAAAATATATCAGCTTTCATAAATTCACTCATAGCAATTTTAGTATTACAATTTCAAGTCTGGTAGCGTATCAACCACCATGAAGGCGACTGAAACAACTTCACCGGTATCACGAGTCACGGCTACATCAACTGCTGGCTCAAAAGTTCTATTTCCATTATCTCGATGGAGCACCGCATAGTACTTACCACCAAGTACGAGAGGTTCAGTTAATTGAATGTCTCCTGGATTTGTTCCATCTCTAAAGTAACGAGAACCAATACTTATCCCCAACGAACCTGAGTCGTCCTTGTATATCACTACAAACCCCCCTTCAGGCAACGTTGCAGAAGAGATAAAAACAACATCTCCAGGAGGTTGATCCGTAACAATAAGTGAGTAAGCTGACGTATCTGCAGGCGTTTTGGTATCATTGGGCGCTACGTACAATGTATCATCAGTTTTCCCAACGTTAAGAATCGCATATACCAAACCTCCAATTACTACTGCGAGTACAATACCAGTAATTACAATGTTTTTTGAGCTTTCCATGCAATCATTATACCACGTTTTGTGACTCACTCAAAGACGCATCTTGAGTTGCATATAACTGCTTGTAAATATGTAACAATGCAAAGAAAAGACTCAGCACAAGTGGTCCATAGAGGAAGCCTATTGGACCAAAGAACAACAATCCTCCGAGTACAGAAAACAAAATCAGTAACGGATGAACATGTTGTCCACGACCATAAAAATATGGAATCATAATATTATCAATCATACCCACAAGCACCGCACCCCACCCAAGTAACCCAACTGAATACCAGATTGATGGTTCTTGAAAATAAAGATAAATTACGCTTGGAATCAAAACGAGTCCTGTGCCGATACCTGGAATAAATGCCGTAATTGAGGCAACAGTGCCCCACAGTATTGCATTCGGAACTCCAAAGAGATACAGTCCAAAACCAACAAAAACTCCTTGCGCAAGTCCAACCGCAACTGATCCAACCACAACCGCATGTACTGTTTGGCGAAGTTTTTGGATAATTTCCCTATCTGAAGTATCACTCAGTGGAGAGAGTGAAATGAGAGTCTCTCTAAACTTTTCTCCATCTCTCACAAAAAAGAAAAGTGCAACTACTCCCAAAATGAACTGGAACAGCGTATTGGCGGTACTTGAGAAAATTGTACCCAAGTGCTCTCCAATCCATAGCGCCATTTGTTTAATGACCAGCTCAACATCAAGCGTTACCTCTGGGAGTACTTTTGTAAGCAATGCGTTAATCTGATCTGCAAGTTTCCCAACATATTCAACCCCAGTTACACTTACGGTGATTGACTGCTTAATCAACTCTGATATTAAAAAAGATGCAGGAAGTGCGACAAGTGCAATTACTCCAACAACCACCAACGCTGATGCGATATTTGCATTAATTTTCTTGTTAATTAGAGTTCTGTACACAGGGCGGACTAGCATAGCAACAATAAGCGAAAGTGCAATAACATTTACAAACGGCCACATAACAAACCCGAGCAACACTAACACACTGATAAAAATCGCCGAAAAGAAATATAATTGTATTCTGTTCATATACATATACTAGCCATAATATCACATTTACACACGACACATATTACTCCCCACTGTTTTATATCTGGCATAAAACAAAAAATACCCCAGAAGAGAGTATTTTAATGTTATAGATATACACAAAACCTGTAGGCTATTTATCAGAACTCAGTGTGGTGTTAATGACGTTAAGTACTTTTGCTTTTCCGACATCCGATGTCCCTCCTTTCACATCTTGTACCAACAGCTCTGACTCCAACTTCTCTTTAAGTGCATTTACTTCAGTATCTTTTCGAGCAAAAATATGCCACCATGGAAAACGAACTTTTACCTTTGGCTGTGTGTCAACCCCACCGTCTAATTGAATTGAGATTTCCTGTGTGAGATTAATTGGAAATACACCAAGTAACTTAACAGTGCTTTCATAATTAATAGCTATCTTGTTGTCAGAGAAATTAATTTTCTCAACCTTCTCATCGTAACGCGCAATAACTTCCGCAAATTGTTCCAAGTCTTCTTTTGTCTCAACTTTTTCTGGAACAAATCTCACCACTGAAGGCTCTGGAGGGGTTGTTTTCGCTTTTACTGAAGAAGTTGAGATGTTCTCTTCCTCTGTGTATATATTGCTTTTTATTTCAAGCACCGGACTAGTTGAACTAGTACTTGTTCCACTTTCAACAGTTACGAATCTGTCAGTGTTTGTCGCCGAAGTAGATTGCATACGGACCACTGAACCCACAATAACAATCTCTTTTGATTTCTCTTGCTGAGGAGTGGCTTGAGTCGTTGTGCTTACCTCAGTTGACGACGTACTGACGTCAAGACTTGATGTTGCATTTGTAGTTGATGAGAACACCCCATCAAGTAGATTAGTGCTACTCGCCGTCGTTGTTCCAGTACTTGTGCCAATGAGAACCGTTGTAACTTCAGTTGAGGTTGAACCTTCATACAGTACGGGGACAGAAAGCGTCTTTAAAACACTCGCCTCGCTTTGTGCGAACACGAAATTCGGCATACATACCGTTGCAAAAGCCACATAAAGTGACAAAAATTGTATATACTTCATAGAAAACAAATAAATGTAGTACATGTGTGGTATATTCCTCCAACTGTAGCCTATTCATAATCAACCATAACCACACATCTATTATACCACATTTTGCATAAAAACTCCATACTTCTTCTTTGCTACAAAAAAACGCCCATATACGGGCGTTTTTTATTACTGTATACCTACGAGCTCTACATCAAACAATAGTGTTGCTTGTGGAGGAATAGGACCTCCTGGGGTTCCCCGTTCACCATATCCGAGGTGTGGTGGAATAGTAAGTCGTCTCTTTTCTCCAACTTTCATGCCTAAAATACCCTGATCCCACCCCGCAATAACCTGACCTACACCCAGCGTGAATTGAATCGGTTCTCCTCGAGGAATACTTGAATCAAACACAGTGCCGTCAGTGAGACTGCCAGTGTAATGTACCCGTGCAATTTTACCTGCTTCTATTTCAGGTCCTGATCCTTCTGCAATAACTTCAATACCTAATGTTGTTGGTTCCATTTGATTACTAGTGTTAACCTCTAATAACGACTCTTCTTCGGGTACCGACAACTCGTCATTGGTACTAGAAAAAGAAGCTGAATCCACATCTTCTATAATTGATTCTGACTGAGTTGTGTCAGTCATATACACCCCTACTCCAATAAGTATGAGTACCACAGCGACTCCTCCTACGACATGTTTTGACATAATACGCGTACTAATTAACGAACAATGCTACTATCCTACCATACTTGCAAAACTTATTCAGTACACACAAACTGATAGTGGTCTGATATACTTATATGATAACTACCCATGCACAGAGGTTTTTCCCTAGTTGAAATACTGATCACCATCTCAATTATTGGAATACTTTCCAGTATTGTTTTGACCAATCTTACTGATTCTCGCGAACGTGCAAAAATTGCAAAAGCGCAACTTGAATTACGAGGAATACGAAATGCCGTACTTCTACTTTCAAGCGACACACAACTCTGGCCGGGAGGTCTCGCGCTTGACTTAGTCGGCTGTGGGGCAAGTAATAATGAAATTGGAGACCTGTCTACCGACGAAGCCGGCATCGTCGGAAATGATGGAACTTTTGACCCAAACTGGAACGGACCCTACATGGAAA
The DNA here is from genome assembly GCA_964436015.1 of uncultured Candidatus Saccharibacteria bacterium. Classification (GTDB taxonomy): domain Bacteria; phylum Patescibacteriota; class Minisyncoccia; order Phycocordibacterales; genus JBBDJV01. The sequence continues at coordinate 85,101 of CAYTAR010000004.1, forward strand.
GTATTCCTGTTGACCCTTGGGGAAGAAACTATTTTTTTGATACCGATTACCAAATTGAAGATACTAGCTGGACAGCCGTCCTTGGCTCACTTGGCCCAAATGGAGGAGCGATCAATGACTACGACAGCGATAATATTATTACTATTCTTGCGAGCTCAACCTGTCCGTAATAGAAAAAAATAACACATTGGTGTACCATGAAGAGTATTATTAAATAATCAATCTCCTTTCATGTTTGAACATATACCTTTTTTTCTCGGTAAAATACTTTTTGGTGGTTTCTTTGTTATGTACGGAATCAACCATTTCATTAACCTTAAAAGTCTAAGTGAGTATGCGGGGTTCAAGAAAATCCCCAAACCAAAACTTGCAACGCTCGTAACAGGAATTCTACTCGTCAGTGGAGGAGTTGGTGTGCTTTTTGAGTATCATATTTCAACCGCACTTATCCTTCTTATTATTTTTTTGATTCCAACCTCACTCTTAATGCACAACTTTTGGATCTGCACCTCCCCTTCCGAACGGCAAAGTGAAAAGACACAATTTATGAAAAACATGGCACTTGCTGGTGCGTGCCTACTCCTTTTTAGTTCGCTATAACATCCAAAACGCACAAACCCCAGCTCATGTGAGCTGGGGTTTTTATTAAAACTTGAAGAATGGTGTTTGTATGACTGATACTAGAGCCACCTCTATCACATTAAAAATAGTCATCACCATAGATTCAAGTTCACCGAACACATCTGAAAAAAGTAACTTTAGGGAAATTAGCACAAATACAAAGCCCACAGCTCTAAATATTCTCATACCGTGAGGAACGGTTTGATGCTACTGGTGCGCCGACTTCGCACTGGAACTAATTGTCCCTTCATAACCCTCCTCGCGCATACACAGGACACTTCACTGTATATCCGCGAGGAGGTGTTACCTTCTTTCTGAAAAGAACTCTACTCGAACAATATCATAACGACCGAGAAATACAAAGGTTTCTGCTATATACCCTTGGAAATCTAGTGTATGTGCGCATGCACATGAGATTCAGTACCACCACCATCCTCTTCTTTCACCCCATACCGACTCACCCAGACACACGCGAGCGCAGTTGAAAGTGGAACAGTCATGATTAACCCCACACTTCCTACGAGAGTACGTACAATCTCAGTTGCAAAGACCTCTTGATTGATAATGGTAACAAGTGGCGCTGTTGAGGTGCTGAATAGTAAGAGCAATGGAAGTGACACTCCAGTATATGCGAGTACCAAGGTGTTTACTAAAGCCGATACGTGTTCTCTCCCCACACGAAGCGCTCGGGTGTAGAGCGATATGAACGTTTGGTTCGGCGCTACGCGCGCCAACTCATACACTACGGCAACTTGAGTAATTGCAATATCATCCAGTACTCCAAGAATACCGATAATAATTCCACCGAGAAGTAGTCCTCTGAAATCCAGTGCTCCGAATGTATTAAAATTGAGAAATACCGCCTCGTCACTTGCAAAACCAGTTAACTGTGTGACTGATACCGCGAGAGTTGCGAGAAGAGTTGTCAGTAGAACCGCCGTCACGGTTGAAATAAAAGCTAGTGTTGATTTCATGGTAAAACCATGCGTAAAATATAGTGCAAATGCAAGTACTCCTGCGGATACGAGCGCGCTCGCCACAATTGGGGATACCCCCCTCGTGATGAGGGGGAGTAGCACGAAGATAATTGCAAGCATACTCAACGTTAAACTTAAGAGAGACCTCACTCCTTGCTTCTTCCCCATAAGCACAACCGCAAGGATGAAAAATCCAAGTATCCACATAAGTCCTGGTATCCGATCAATATCTCGAACAGTATATATTTCTTGTCCGTTTATCGGTACTAAATAATTCAAGTAGAATGTCTGCCCAACACTGAGTACGAGATAATCATTAATTACTTCTATAACAGAACCTTCTTTCTCTCCTTCTAAAAGTTCTGCGCGAATAGTTTGAATGGTTTGTATTTTCTCTGTTCCCGGAAGTAATTCTTCCTCTGAATGAACAATCTCAACCACTCGCGCCTTGAGTACTCCCTGCTGATCACGGTGTAATTCCTGGGAAAAAACAGCATGAGGAAATACGGTAAGACTTAAAACAAAAACAAACACACTGAAAGCAATGTGCTTGTTTTGTATTACACGTAGAAACATACTACTAACGTCGCTCGCGCGCAATTTCAATGAGTGCTTCTATCGTTGCTTGTTCTTGCGCTCCGTTAATCGGCCCTTTGTCTCCATTTGGTGCAATAACGATACTCCACGGGGTACCACGTCCTCCCGTTTTCACTGCTTCATCATAATGAGACTTAATCAATGCATCATGCTTTCCACTTTTCAAACATTCAGCAAAATTTTGTGCATTGAGCCCCAGTTCTGAAACCATCGTTGCAAACAGTGCATCCTGATCCGTACGGTTATTGGTAAGTGTTCGCTCGTAGTACATATCTGTAAATTGCCAGAACATATCATCTCCTCCTTGGTCATAAGCACACTCAGAAGCAACTGAAGCGAGACGAGCTTTTACTGGGTGGAGCTGTTCAAGTGGGAAGTGTCGATATACCCACGCAACTTGATCACCATACTTTTCCATAATAGCTTTTAGAGTGGTATGGTGACGCTGACAAAACGGACACTCAAAATCAGAATACTCAACAATTACCACCGGAGCATTCCTGTTTCCTCGCACGTGGTCTCTATCAGTAATAGGTCCAACATTATCAAGTGGGTTAGTCTGTTCAGCCTCAATAGTATTCCCGCCAGTAGTGGTAGCTACCTTTGTACTTGAATAATTATTATAAAGCAATGCGCCAGTCACCATAACAAATCCAATGAGAATTGCTACTGGGGTTGAAAGAAAACTTGATGATGTTTTTGTTTGTTCTGTTTCCATACTATGTTTATTTCGTAGTAATATTCGTATCAATAGTACTTGCTAAAGTACACACTGTCTAGAGCTTTGAGATATCACGCGGATAAAAGAGATTAATGGTCCAATCGAGTGCGATACGGAGTCGTTTGCGTACTGAATGAAACTTAAACAGATACACCGTTCTCCACATATACCACGCAATTGGACCACTCAAGGTAAAAAAAGAGACCTTTCCAAGCGCATACCATGAACCAACAGAAACCAGTTCCCCTTGCAAGCGAAAATCAAATGGAAGCATCCGTTGGTTGTGTATTTTTCTCGCAATATTATCTGCCCCACACTCAGCATGACGAACTGCAACTTGCGCAAGCTGTGGCATGGACTCCCCTTGAACATTCTTTGACGACGAAGCATCACCAATCACAAAGAGAGAATCATCACCTGGAACGTGTAGAAACTCATTCACGAGAACCCTCCCTCGCGGATCACGAGAAATTTCAGGTGGTAGAAAATGATTATTGGTCTCAACTCCAGCAGTCCATACTATTGTCCCAGCTGAAATAACATCTCCTGTTTTAAGCCGCACGCCGTTACGCATAATTTCTTGCACACTTGCGTTTAGTTTTATTAGTACCCCTTGTTTTACCAGACGTGAGTAAGCCTTTCCACGTAATGCAGTATCAAACTGAGGAATGAGTTCACCCCCAGCATGCACGAGCGTAACCGTAAGGTGTGAAAGATCAAATTCTTTTGGATAATATTTCTTAAATGTCTCACCAATATACTCAATCAACTCTCCTGCGAACTCAACCCCAGTCGGTCCTCCGCCAACAATAACAAACGAAAGAAGGGTTTTTAATTCCTCTATATCAATAATATGTGCCGCTCTCTCAAACATATCTATGATATGATTTCGCACTACTACTGCATCCTCAAGACTCTTCAGCGGGTACGCATATGCATGAGCTCCAGGTGTATTGAAGTAACACGCTTTTGAACCTAGAGCGTACACCAAATAATCATAGGAAAGTGTTCCGTGACTCGTCGACACTTGTTTATTTGCAGTATCAACTCCCAGTACTTCAGCTTGGTAAAAACAATCACACGGATCCATCACTGAGCGAATTGGTTCTACCACATTACTTGGAGTGAGTGACCCTGTGGCAACCTCATGAAGAAGAGGAGTAAAAAGAAAATGATTTGTTTTATTAACCAACGTAATATGCGCCTCTCTTTTATTAAGTTTTCGTTTAAGTGCGCGGTATGCGTACAAACCTGCAAACCCGCCACCAAGAATAAGAATCTTCTTTTTGTGCATGCCCTCCATTATACAGGGTGTACGTACTTATTGTGAAATACAAAGTTACCGGTTTACAGTATTTCGTTTTGTACGAGAAATTATTTTCTCAAAAATAGAAACAAAATTGATGTTATCAGCAACGATTTCGCCAATAATTGCAAACGGAATAGCGATTGCAACCACTAGCCATATCACACTGCCAGTTATCCTCTCTCCGGTAACCAACCAAACCGCGAGCAGATCCTCAATAATTCCAAAAACAATTCCGAACAACAAAAACTCAAACATCACTTCAAGCTTCCGAGCTGTTCTCCTCCGTGCCCGTTTTTGTTTTGTTTCAATACTAGAATCTTCCCAAAGTATTATTTCATTTCCTTCACAATCCGTAAGTATTGCATGTGTACCACGCGGATCACTTGTCATCTCTCCAACGGAGATTTTCCGTGAGATAAGTTCATCACGAAACGTCTTTAGAGAAGATACCTTATACACAAGAGCAACCCTTCCTGGAGCACTATTTTCAGAGCCTGCTACTACTTTCCACGAAACATAGTGTTCATTTTTTGAATAAATATCATCATACGGAAAAAGGAGTTCGTACCCCAAACCATTCTCAAGTTTTTTGTATTGAAAACCCAAAACCTCACCATACCAACCAGAAAGTGCTTCAGGCTGTTTTGAGTAAATAATAACTCCGCCAATATGTTGCACGTGGGGATGATTCTTCATGAATACAGTATACGCCCTTACCTTTAAAGTAAAAAGTAATTAAAAACACTACTCAGAAACTTTTTGTGGGACCAAACGAAAAATTCTATCATCTGATTCACGTGCGTTGCCCCGACCATCGCGATTACTCGTCCCAAAATAAATGTATCCATCCATACCAACCGCAGTCGCTCTAATACGACCAAAGGTAATGTCACTCAACTTTTCAACAGAAACTACTGAATCACCACTACTACTAAGTTCAACTCTCACCAACCCCTCTCCCCGAAGCGCTCCGAAAAAAAGATTATTGGTAAATTGAGGAAATGCACTTCCGTCATACCACACGAGAGAAGCTGGTGCTTCAGCGGGGGTAAAAAGTGCAAGCGGAAATAGAGTTCCTTCACGTTTCCGATTGTGCGAGACAAGTGGCCACCCATAATTTCCTCCAGGCACAATATAATTTATCTCATCACCTCCACCTGGACCGTCAAAACCAGATGGCCCATGTTCACTCGAGTACATATCCCCTGTTACCCTACTCCACGCAATCCCTTGGGGGTTACGATGACCATAACTCCACACAGGATTATCTGGGTACGGGTTATCAGACGGAATACTTCCATCATCATTCAACCGTAAAATTTTACCAGAAAGTGAATTAATATTTTGTGCACTATCTTTGTTGGTTGCATCGCCTGTCGTAACATAGAGCTTTCCATCAGGACCAAACTCAAGCTGACTCCCAGCATGAAAGCGAGCTCCGGGAATATTTTTAAAAATGACACGGTCATCCACGAGCGTTTTCCCCGCATCACGAAGTCGCACCACATCAACACATATATCCTTTTCACATGCATACGCGTACGATGCGTATACATACCTATTTTTTTCATACTCTGGATGAATAGCCAATCCCATTAATCCCTCTTCAGAACCCGTTGAGACTTGCTCAAATACTTTTAGTGGTTTTTCAGTAAGCTCACCATCAACAATCTCACGTATCCTGCCTACTCGCTCACTCACCAACATCCGAGTAGATGTTGTAAACACGATATCCCATGGAACCACAAGTCCCCATGTTACCTCTTCAACTGTATACGCAACAGATTCTCTATTTTCAATAATTTCTTTATCATTTTCACTATATCTAAGTTCACCATACTGCAAAACTGGTTCAGTAAACTTAAGCCAAAATACAGCGACTAGTAGCACAAGAAGGCTGCAAACACCGAGCATAATAGATAATTTCCTCATATATACATACTACACTACAAACCACACATCTCCACCTATTACTATTCTTCGTCAAAAGCCTGTGACGAATGCTGAATATTCCACAATCGTGAGTACACACCATTTTTTATAATCAACTCAGCATGAGTTCCCCGCTCAACAATACTACCTTTTTCCAAAACAATAATTTCATCAAAATCAACAATGGTTGAGAGACGGTGCGCTATGACGATAGTGGTGCGACCCTCATGAGATAGCTCACTAATTGCCCGTTGAATAATTTTCTCAGATTTAGAATCAAGTGATGCAGTGGCTTCATCAAATAAAAGTATCTGCGGATTCTTAAGCAACATCCGAGCAATCGCCACACGCTGTTTTTCTCCTCCAGAGAGTTTTACCCCTCGTTCTCCAACAACGGTCTCATAGCCATTTGGAAGTTCGCGTGAAATAAAGTCATGTATGTGCGCAATAGATGCAACCCGCTCAACTTCTTCCCACGTCGCATCAGGTTTACCGTATCGAATATTCTCAAAAATAGTATCGTTAAATAATATCGTGTCCTGCGCAACCACCCCAATTGACCTCCTGAGTGATTCTTGTGTAAGCGTGCGCACGTCTTCTCCATCAACCATTATACTTCCACCCGTAACGTCGTATAACCTGAGTAACAATTTCCCAATAGTTGATTTTCCTGACCCTGAATATCCGACAAGCGCAACTCGCTTGTGCGCGGGAACCGAAAATGAAATATGGGAAAGAACTTCCCTTCCGTTGCCATACGCAAAACTCACATCACTGAATACTACCGTTCCCTCTGCTGAATTTAATATTTGTGCATCTTTTGCATCAACAATCTGGTTCGGTACATCAAGCAACGTAAACATTTCATCCATATCAGCCATTGATTCTTTCAAGCGTCTATAAATAAAACCAAGAAATGATAGAGGGATAGAAATTTGACCCAGATACGTGGTTACTAAAATCATATCTCCAATAGTCATTCCACCCGCTAAGTATTCACGTACCGCAAGCGAAAGAAGTGCGGTTAGTCCGAGTGCAATAATCAAGCCTTGTCCGCGATAAATATACGCTTCCATTTTAGAAGACTTAATATCGCTCTTTACCCATCGAGAAAGAAAACTTCCGTACCGTTCATACTCATATGGTTCATTCGTAAAATACTTTACGGTCTCATAATTGAGAAGTGCATCAATTGATTTACTGCTCGCTTCATCATCAAGTTTATTCGTTGCGAGTAATATTTCTTGGCGTTTTCCAACAGCCAAAATGGTGTACGCAACAAATGAAAATACGAAGACAAGCAACACAACAGTGAATTCCCACGGGAACAAAATAATAAATACTCCGGTAATAAATATAAGCTGTATCGCAGTTGGAATAATATTCCCCGCAACAAAAAAGAGCATAGTCTCAAGACCTGAGGCGCCACGCGTAACCTTTCGTGAAATACCACCGGTTGAACGATCAGTGTGGAATGAGATAGGAAGCGACAAAATGTACTTGAATACGTCCAGTGCAACTAACCGCTTAATATTAGTCTCTGCGGGAGCAAATATCCACGTTCGCACCCCTTCCAAAAACTCGGTTCCTGCTTGAAGAAGAAAATAAAGAACAACAAGAATAACGAGCACCCCTACCACACCCTCTTTTTGTTCTACAAGCGCATCAATGATGAGCTTTAAAACATATGGGTCTAATACTGCAATAAATTTAGCTCCCACGAGTATCAGCACCGAAGAAAAAATTCTCCACTTATACTGCAAGATATACGGCAATAAGCGAGTAATGATACTTTTTGTTCTATTCATACGAACTACCATTGTACCAGTACCGACAAGACTCTGCACATACTCTATTCCATTTCCATGAGAATACACATTTCTCCGAGATTCCTCCCTATTTCATCTTACTTCTTTTTTTGAATCACCCGAACCACTCGCTTTAATAAACCCACACCAATTTGTAGCGATATATCGCTACAAATGTCATGTAAACTGAAAGTACTATAATAGATTAAGCTTTCTGCATTTGTTACAATAGCACTAGAAAGAAAACCACTATGAGAAACAGATCAACAGACTACGAATTCAAACAAGTACGATGGAGCGGTGTTGGATTTTCTCGAAAATGGAGAGCACGGAAAACTACAGTGAGTAAAATCATTGATCGCGAGATCCAAAAATCACTCACCGCCTTTGAAGAATCGAAAAAATTCAACCAAGAAATAGTCGGCTTCCGCCCCAACTAGTTTTGGATCAGTATACAAAAGTGGATAAAGCGAAATAGCCTGTCCACTTTTTTAATGACTACACAAGTTAGTAAGTCATTTCAAAAAATGAATAGAAAAACTGATGGATTTTTTGCAAAGTTATCTGAATTACATATACTTGCATTAGAGTATCTACAACATGCACCCTAAGTAACTCTTATGATTAAAAGGAAAAATAATCAGGTTAAGTTTGTTACACTCAAACCACAAGCGGTCGCAACTTTTTGGGAAAAGTTTGTTACACGCAATGAAAAGCGAAATAAGCCTTACGAAGAATCTCGGCGTATGGCGCAGATATCGGCGACACAGCACGTTTTGCGTTAACTGAATTACGAAGCGACTACAAAGTACTTGTAGTCGCTTTGTAATTACATGGGAATTTCCTATGTAACTTACAAAAATACTCAATCAACATAGGTTTTGATATACTAAATATATTAACCTATTTCTAAAATAAAATGGCTGAAAATCAAAGAAATAAGATAAGAGTTGGCATCTTTGTAGAAGGGAGATTTCTTCCCTCCTTTGATGGAGCAACAAACCGTTTTCACTATCTATCAAGATTCTTGCAGTTATCTGGTAAAGTTGATGTCGTAATCTTCCACTGCCACCGTGAATGGTCAGATATTTCCTTAATCAAGAAAGAGCCATTTCAAACCTACTTATTATCTCCTTATGTTTATTATAATAATTTAGAACTTATCTCAACACTTATACAAAAAGAAAATATCAGTATCTTACAATTCAATGATTTTGAACCAATTTTGTATCAAGGAACCAACTTATCGCGATTAACTAACTGCAAAATAATTAATGAAGTACACTATGATATTGGAGCCATATCAATGGCTTTAGGTATGAATAATTCTTATAAAAAAATAAAAAGTATCGAAAAAAAAATCACAAAGAATATCGACCACACTATTCTATTAAGTAAAGACGACAAGCCAGGCATACAAAAACGCTTAAAAATAAAGGAGAGAAACCTCTCTATTATCCCCAGTGGAATAGACAGTGATGAAATTAAATATAATGTCCCCAAAATAAAAAATAAAAGAATTGTCTTTCTTGGCAATTTATTTTTTCAACCAAATGAAGATGCTGTGAGAACTATAAAAAATAAAATATACCCAAAGATAGTAAAAGAGGGATACTCATTTTTAATTGCAGGCGAATATCCAACAAAATTAAGAGAAGAACTGGAAGAAACCCATTTTAAGTTTACTGGACCATACACTAATCTAAATAATTTTTTTAAACAAGCATCGATATGTATAGCTCCAATTTTTGAAGGGACGGGCATGAGAATTAAATTCTTGAATTTTTTAGCAGCAGGAATTCCTATTTTGACAACCAGTATTGCAACACAAGGCTTTCCAAATAAAAATTATTTTTTAATCGAAAATAATGTTGAAAGATACGGAGAAAGGATAGTAAATTTATTCAACAACCCCCAAAAAATTTTAAAAATCTCTAGGGATGGACGAGAATATGTCAAGGAAAAATTCAGATGGGAAAATATATCTCTAGATGTTGCTAGGATTTATAAAAAAGTTTCATTACAAAAGCCTAAAAGTAAAAATGTAATTGAAAAAAAATCAAAAAAACTCCCCCTTTGGCTTACTGAGGCAATTAATAAAGGTAGGTACAGAAGAGCTCCTTCAAAAATGTCAGAAAATTTTTCTTATATAGAAATTAAAAAGAAAGGTGTGCAAAAATTCATAGTCCAAGAAATTATTGCACTAGAGGGTATGCCTGGAGCTGGTAAGTCAACTTACATAAAACACTTGAAAAAATACAAAAGAGTCGGCACCCTTAACCAATTGATTGTAAAACATAAAATGGTTCAAAATGGATATTTTAAACAGTCAAAAAAATTTTTACTTGCAGAAGCAAACAAATTAAAGAGAGTCGAGAGATTATCAAAAACATTTGAAAAAATAATTTTGGATAGAAGTTTTCTGTCTACATTAGCGTACTGTTATGCAAAATCCAAGATTTACAATGACAAAAATTACCAGAGGTTATTAATTTTTTATAGTAAAATAAAAAAAACAGGTAGCCATGCCAACAAAAATAATTTTTTTGAAATGTGATGCTTCAATAAGTCTTTCTAGGCGAATTAGATATTCAAAGTATTCGAAATATCAGGATTGGTTTGATGTAAAGTTTCTTAAATTTTTTGAAGAATTTTATAGAGTAGAAATGAAAAAATTGGTTAAAACAAAAATAGAATACCTTGATACCACCAACCTTAGAAAAGACAAAATGATAAGTTTATTAAATAAAAAAATTAAATTGTGAAGATATCAGTAGTTATTGCCACCTTCAAACACAACAAGAGAGATTACGAGTTACTTAAACTACTTGCAAGTCTACTCTCACAGAATCAAGAATTTATTGGTGAAATCATTGTTATAGACAACGGGATATCTATTTCCCAGAATACGAAAAAATTGATGAGTGAAAAGAGTGTTCTTTTTATTGGTGAGCCCATCATAGGCTTAAGTCGAGCAAGAAATGTAGGCATTAGGGAGGCAAAGTATGAAATTATTTCTTTCCTTGATGACGATGTTGTGGTAGATAGCATGTGGAGTACTAGTATTATTCACGCCTTCAAAAATAATGAAATTTTGTGTGTAGGTGGGGCTATTATAGATCAACATTTTGATAAAAATCGACCCAATTGGTTAACACCATATTTTTCAAAATTCTTGTTTAATAGAATACCTCCAAAAAGTAATTTTCAAAAATCACCATACTACGCCATTGGTGCGAACATGTCTTTCAAAAGACGGATATTTGAAGATTTTGGACTATTTGAAGAAGAACTAGGAAGAAAAGGAAGATGTTTACTATCAGGAGAAGATACTGAATTTATTGGAAGGCTTCCACAAAATCGAGTATGGTTAGAGACTAACTGCATAGTTTACGGAAATATCCCCTGCGAAAAGATGACTCGTAGATATATGCTAAAAAGAATTTTTTGGCAAGGTATTACAGATTCGATTTTCATTCAAAAACTAGGTTTAGATAAATTTTATGATGTAGATGAAATTTTTTTTAGTAAAAATTTTTTAAGATTTTTTTTAGTAAAAATTAAAAATTTTTACTTCTTTGAACTACTTTGTGTATTTGTACGAATTATTGGCTTTAGCTATGGAAAAATAAAAATGAGGACACGCAATAAATAACGGGCATCCTCATTTTATTTTTTGAAGTATCGTATTTGTCGCAATTAATGGATCATCAATTGAGTTATCGACGATGCAATGAGACAGCCTCTTTTTAAATTCAACCAAACACTTTCTTTCCAAAGTTTGTCTATTAGTATCTTTGCTTAGATCGTTAATAGGATCTCTCTTGGAAATCCTTCTTAATCGCTTTTGGTCATCACAAAGAAGTAAAAAGCAAAAATCTGGATAAAAAATTTTCGGATAGATTGAATCTGGAAAAATTAATCCCATTGCTCGATGATAACAGATTGTCGTCCAAACATACTTATCACAAACAACACCTTTCTTCTCCAGCAAATCACTTATCTCAAAAAAAGTCTGGAGGTTTAGTGATAAATAAAAACGTAACCTTTCCTGCAGAGTGAGGATGTTATCTGCGATTGGTCGCAATTTTTGATAGCACTCAGGCGTACTGTAATAGTAACCCCCAAGTTCACTGGCCAATCTTCTTGATATGGTTGTTTTGCCACTACCAGATATTCCTTCTATGACAATAAACTTATTTCTCATTGGAATCTCCTTTCCAAGAAAAAACTACCACAAAATAAACAGGTTTGTCAATGAACCTACCCTATAGATGGGTTTCTAATTCCTTTGTCAAGTTTAATAAAATTTCTTTACCTCTTGATTCTTTACAGAAAGAGAGGAAATCTCTAATATTTATTATATATTTATCGTTATTCATGAACTTTGGGTACAAATATTGTTCATTCTTGCTGTAAATACTTATAAAATTCCTCATATGTGAAATGAAATCTGCAATCTTGATTTGCTTCGCTTCCTCTGATATGTGTTTTATCTTCTCATAATATTCATACATCAAATCATTTTTTGTTTTATTAGGATGCGAGTAATCTTGCCAATTCTTAGGATGCGATACTTCTAGAACCAAAGAAAGCACCTCGAGAGAAAATACTTCTCTTATCTCTTGGTTATTAGTATTTGTATCTTCTATTACATCATGCAATATGCCTGCTATCAGAACACTCTCATCACTTACCCCCAAATCATCTTTTAAAATCTGAAGAACCTCTAAAAAATGGTTCTCTGTACCCACCTCTTTAAATTTTTTGTCAGCAAATGTTTTTGCTATTTCTATTTTAATAGACATGTTATTAGTATTCTCTTTATTATTCGCCACTACTAATAATACACTCATTTCGTAAATTATTAAAAATCTTCTATACTTGTTTCAAAATATAAATCTTGCCAAATAAAAATTTCCTATATATCCTCAACCCTGAATCTCTCTTGCTTTTTATGCATCTGTCAGGTATTATGCAAACTACTTGCATTATGCGAACCAACGTATATAAAAATGAAATTCTTGATCTTTTCAAGAAAAACCACCTGCTGAGTATTTCAGAGATACAAAAAGCTATTCCTAAAGCTGATTTTTCAACTATTTTTCGAAATATAAAAATACTGATTAAGAAAAACGAGCTCAAAGAGATTGTGATAAATCACAAGGAAACGCGGTATGAACTAGCGAGACACGCGCACGATCACTTTATCTGTAATGACTGTGGGGATGTTGAACCGGTCCATATTACCCTACCTAAAGGAGAACTCTCTTCAAAGAGAATTTCTGAGGTCACCGTGCGTGGGACGTGTAGTAACTGTACTGAGTAACATATGATTATTGGATTTTTAGGAAAAGGTGGAAGTGGAAAGTCAACAGTAAGTTCACTGTTCGCGCAATTACTCTGTTCACAAAAACAAAGCGTGCTTGCAATTGATGCCGACTACAATATGGATATGACTTACAATTTATTGGGTTCAACACCACACCCAAAATTATTTGGCAGCTCTTTATCATACCTCAAAGCAATACATCATTTTTCTCCCGAAACAGATTATAGGGAATTTTTTACTAAAGAAAATCACCCTCATTTTTCCCTCTCCCCCATGGATCAATACACAAAAGAATACTCGGTGAGAACATCATCAGGAATACACCTTATGACCGCAGGTTCATACACAGACGATATTCTCCACGATAAAACATGCAGTCATTCCCTCTCTACCCCGCTCAAGGTATACCTTCCTTTTCTCTCGCTCAATACTAATGAATGGGTTGTGGTTGATGAAAAGGCGGGAGCTGACGCGGTAACAACAGGTATCCCAAGCGGGTTTGATGTTGCGGTTGTAGTTGTTGAACCTCGACCACAAAGTATTTCAGTCGCACAGAATATTTCAAAATTACTTTCTTTCTATGGAACACCAATACACTACATAGGAAACAAAATCAGTAACACAGCAGAAAAAGAAACTATTGAGAATGGTTTGAAATCAAAACTCTCTGCGATTGTTCCAGTTCACTCCGAATACACAAATGAAGTTGCACAGTATCTTTTGCCACTCCTTAATGCTCTCACGAGTAATTTCATTTCGGTATCAAGGAAAGAACGGAGCATACTCAAAGTAAAAAGAAATAAAGAATATACGCATAATTAGCATTTGTTCTTTTAGGTGAAAACTTTCACCTAAAAGAACAGTTGCTAAAAATCCACCACTCTGCTTTTGCAACTGGGAGCAGTTCTTTATCACACTCATACATACTATGTCATTTGGCGCCATGCACCCCACGTATCAACCCGTTAACAAAAACATGCTTTCCATGGTGGCTTATTCCTATCCTCGACTGAGGAAAGATGAACTACTGCATATTTTTGAAATCCTCACACACCGCCTCTCTACTGAAACCTTGCTGTTTGTTGCTGTCGTGGACATGCTCGCTCGGTTTCTATATAACCGTGGAGATGGTCCATCCTACGGCCTCGGTGCCGGAATCAAACTTTCTGGCATCATGCACAGAACAGAAGGTAAAATGCAAACCCGTAAACTGAAGTTACTTCACGACGTCATTGTTGAGATGCAGATGGCAGGGTACAACTTTGCACTACTACAGAAATACATGTGGGACAAACACGGTGCATCATTCGTCTTTTACCATTCATGTGGATCTGCGTTGGTGCCAAACGGTTTGATCGATACATTCTATCAACGGTCATTCCTAGACCAGCAAAAAAGAACCCTCCTTGACTGGAAAGGGTTACACATCACTGCAAACAATTGGAATGAAATGGTGGAGAAAACGGACTACACTCGCGAAGAAGTACATGTTATTGAGAACATCTTCGCGGTTGCTGAGGCCTGTATTGCATTCATCCCAACTGACATCTGCAAAAAAACGTCTGAAAAATCAGAGCTTGTTCTCGCGTAAAGTTCCTTACCCCCCGAATATAATTCGGGGGGTTATTTTTTACTCAAAAACAATCGTGCGATTCGGAGTTCCTCAAAAGTGTACGCGCCCTTAAGTTTCTTGTGCACAGGTGTGAGCTTGCCGTCTTTGCTCTCCGCAAACGCTTTTTTTATTTTCTTAAGGTCGCTTGCTTTCGGGCTGATTCGCTTTAAATCCAACACACACCCGTCCTCTACGAGCTTTTCAATATGACTCACTATCGTCCCCACAGTCATACCGCGCAACGTGGCTATATCATTCAATGGTAATCCTTGCTCATACAACGCTTTTGTCTGAAGGTGGGTTGGTATTTTCTGCGGGGCATCCTCCACAACTTTATTTTTATTTTTTTCTATTTCCTTTTTATCAACCGTACCCCCACAGAGTTTGATAAACTGCGTATGCATCGCTTCCATTTCATCACTCTCAAACCGCTCAATCACTTTTCGCCACTTTGCCGACTCTCGCTTCAACCACGCATCTACTGTTATAACTTCTTGATTGACCTGTAACGCCATTGTGTTTATTCCAGTCAACATAAGACCGTCCATAGAACGAACACGTGACAATGCCACATAGCCTTGTCCAGGAATAAATGCTTTTGAAAGATCAATCTCTGCCGCATCAAGTGTCATCCCCTGACTTTTGTGTACAGTAATCGCCCACGCAAGCCGGAGTGGTAACTGCGCTACTTGTGCAAGAATTTTTCCATCTTCTTCAATACTCCATGTTTCAGGGTACACAGTAATACGCTTGCCCGAAAGCGTTTTCACAATCGGCTCTCCCTCCGCGGTAAAATCTTCAACCACTCCAAGCGTTCCATTTACATAACCTGCTTCAAAATTATTTTTCACAAACATGACCTGTGCACTCTTTTTCAACACAAGCTCTTCGGGCGCGAGAATTCCTTTTTGAAGAGATGCAACGAGTGCAGTCTTTCCTTTAGTCTGCGCCTGAAATACCTTACCGTTTCCTGGAAGCGTATCTAACTCACGCACATTAAGTGCATCAACATCTATATTATGTGTGTACAGACGAGTGGGGGTAATGCTATCAACGAAGGTAGCTTTGTGCTCCTGCAATATAGTGTACGTCTCTTCCTCAATTTCACCCCTCCTCATTTCACTCAAAATAGTTGAGAGCACGTCTCCTGTCTCTTGTCTAAACTGGTCTTCCAAATAACACACCCTGACATCCATTTTCTTCCATGATTCAGAGTGAAAAATAAATTCTATTCTACTGGTGCCACGAGAAATGGGAGGAAGCTGAAAAAAATCTCCTGAAAGGACAATCTGCATTCCGCCAAAAGGGGCGTCACTCCCCCGCATTGCTCGTGCAAGCTGGTCAAGTGAATTAAAAAAACGAGGAGTAAGCATTGAAACCTCATCAATGATTAACACTGATGTTCCTTTAAACCGCTTCACCAATTTTTCTTTTTGCGTGAGAGCATCTATATCATACTCATTCAATTCTTCTTTAATCCCTATTCCAGACCATGAATGTATCGTCACCCCTCCGATATGGGTCGCAGCGATGCCGGTTGATGCGGTCAAACCAACCGTTACCCCTCTCTCTTTGAGGTACTGAATATAGCTCCTGAGTGTGTGAGTCTTACCGCTTCCTGCCGGACCGGTGAGATAGACATTCCTCCCTGCTTTGAGTATGGCGAGCGCCTCTTTCTGGTTCATGATAAACGCATTCTACCATAGGTAAGAACTGAAAATTAATTACAAACAAAAAACTTACTCAATAAATGAAACTGAACTCAAAATAACGGAAATATCTTCTTCGCTCATTCCTTGTCCCGATAACCCAAACCCACACACGCGCTGTTTGTCAAAAATCTCAAAAGAAACATTCGTCTCCCCTCGCTGATCATAGTACATACCACGAACTTCTCCATTATCAAATGAAAAAGGGAGAGTTCCATTTCGCACCATGCTTCGCTTCTGTGCAAGTGCAAGATTTACTACACCAAGTAGAGCGGGACTCTTTGCAGAAAGAGCGTCCTCTAGTGTTGTGTTAAAAATACGCTCCCGGGCAACATACGGATCGCCCGACACCATGTCGGCGTACAACTGAATTGCACTGTTCCTCTTCGAAATCTCATACGTACTCAACTGCTCGGCTTCTTGCGAATGGTTTCGTGTTGTATCGTATGCCAAAAGAATGTCTTCTTCCGTTACCGTATGGATTGAACACTGAGCAGAAAGTTTATTACCATTGTCAAAAACAATATCTGCAGTTCCTGAGTCTGATGACACAACCTCTGAACTGAAGCCCCACGGAGAATTAAATGTCACTGAAAGAAAATTTATATCGACACGCTCCCCTTCCTTAGCCGTAACCACATTCCGTTCCTCAAGCCCACGGAGAAACACGATATAGTCAACCGACGATTCGTCCACATTTTCTAAATTTTCAATAAGTTGCTCATATAGTAACCGTGCCTCAGACTTATCAGCCTTAAAACTCGCACTTAACCTACCAACAGTAACCTCTGTGTACAATACCAACGCCAGAACTCCGACTATAAGAATAACTACTATACTGATACCAACTGTCCGTAATGACTTTCTTTTTGCTGGAGGAGCATCTCCTTGCACTTCTCCATTTTCCGCTGTCTCGTTCATAAAAAATTGATTATTTATTCAACATACATACTAATCCGTACAGTATATCAGCTCACTTAGTTATTACACAGGAGAACACTACGTATCCTGTCCACGGTCATTCACATTGACAATTGCCATGGATAAGGTACTCTATACCTTACAAAGAAGATTATCGTGAGAAAAACATCGTATTTTCAAACATAACATTATTTGTCTTTATCAGTTAATACCACTTCTATGAAAGGCACAATCAAAAAGCTTACAGAAAAGGGTTTTGGATTCATCTCATCTGAGAGTCTCCCAAAGGAAGTTTTCTTCCATATGAACGCTCTCGTTGGAGTTTCATTTGATGAACTTCGTGAAGGAGATACTGTCACTTTTGAGACAGAAAACACTCCAAAAGGCCTAAGCGCTGTAAACGTATCTCGCGCGTAATACGCGAATATAAAAAAGAACGCCCGCAAGGGCGTTCTTTTTTATTACTTTTTCTTGCTCTTTGCTTTTCGAGCGGTAAGCATTTCCCACTTTTTCGCCAAACGTTTTTTTGTTTTGTACGAACGTGAAGTTTTATTCTTTATATCCTGACTTAATCTTTTTGCCATACGACTTTATTATTATTAAATACGCAAACTTATCTTAGCATACCATTCGTTAGAGAGAAATGTCCTTTCCAACTACTTCTTTTTCTTTGATACCGCTCGCTTCTTTTTTGTCTTTATCACACTCTGAACCACCTCACCTAAACCTTCCTCTTGAACCGGTGCACTGTTTTTCTCTCCGTCACGTGATGTCTGTAACATATCAAGAATCCGATTAAGTTTTGTGTGCACATGGTTCATTTGTTCTTGGAGATCGCTGATTCTTGAATCTTCCCCACGAGAACTTCCTCCTGATACCGAGCGACTATCAAACCGTTTTCCTTCAAACCTCGGTTGTGCTGAGCGACTAAATCCTTCGCTTTTCCCCTTAAAACAGTTACTACAAAATACCGGCTTCTCACCGTTAGGTCGAAATGGGACTTCGCACCCTTTTCCGCACTCGGCGCATGTTGCCTTGTGTAGTGTCTGTGGGCGACTCTCAAACTTATTGAATCCTCCTTTTGAATTGTTAAATCGTGGCCTATGCACCCCTCCTCTTCCACCGCTTCTATCTCCCCCTCGGTCACCTCCTCGCTCTCCTCCAAACTTTTTAAAATATGACATATAAATATGTTAGTAATGTAACGCTTGTGAAGCATACAGCATTACACAATAAAAAGCAATGTTAGTGAACCCTCGCCGCCGCATAGGGATAAACCACCGTGAATTCAATCTGCGTCTGCCTTCCGACTTATTCTCACGCACACAGGCAAAAAATAAGCGCCCCTTCAGAGAGACGCTTACACAACCACTTTAATTCCAAGCTCCAAGCACTCTTCTCCGAGCACGTACTCCGAGCGAACGCCTGACTTCAGACGAGTACCGACTCACCCGTGACCGGACCACAGCCAAGCTACGGCGAAGGTCCTCAAGTTGTTTTGGAGTCATTTTTTTTGTTCTTGTAGCAGGAGTAGTTTTCATAATTCTACTCCGAACTCTACACGAGTAGCGTATACTTTTCAAGCAAACCACACACTACCAGACTCGAAACGATGAGAGTATAGAATTGAACGCCTCTTTTATTCCGTCGTTAGGATCAATGTAAGCTCCAGAAAGCAACAAAATAAATGCTCCATGAGTAGTAACTATAGTATCCATTGGATACAAACCATCTGCAGTGTATTGGACCCCTTGCAACCCCGCGAGAGTGACATCGGTGATATCACCCATAGCGAATTTACTATTTGATTCAAGAGTATTCTCAAGAGCCCATTCTCGTGGACTCAAATCTTTAGGGTTCTTATATACTGAAACGGTAATGGCAGGAGGTCCCTCTCTCGCATCAGTACTTGCCTGAAGTAATTCATACTCTCGCTTGTCCATCAACATTACTCCAGAAACAAAATCAATATGAGTACTTCCTGAAGTGTTTATGAGCACCAATCCTTCTCTACCTTTAGTATACGTAAATGCAAATTGAGCATTCTCATTCACCACATCAGCGGTGAGTGTAAGAAAGTGATCTTCACTCGCACAAGGAGTAATGCGTCCTTCTTCATCCACACTTCCACGTACTGACACACGGTCTCCCACCTCCGCATCAAATGGTGAAGCAATTCGAGAGTTCGCAGGACACAATAGAATACCCATAGAAGGCACCGCTATGGTATGTATCAATTCATCCGCATCACGAATGGTAATAAGCGCCGGTCCATCAAACATCACCGCCTCTAAACTCACTTGAGTAACCACACCAGTAACCGTACGGTCTTTTACATCAACCCCCACTTCTGTATCGCCACGAAGAAAAAAGTATCCACCGACAACACACACCGCGATTATTCCTATAATAAGTATTTTTTTCATATGTAATATTCTTATACAGTAAGATACGTAAGACTCTTATATTGGTAACTGCCACATATCATACGAGAGCTTTTGTCTTGAAAACAATACCGTTTTTACTATGTATTTAATATTGCTTTGAAAAAGTCTCTCTTTGGATCTGGTGCCTCCCCATACTTGTTCGGGCCTGCATCCCCGTGCTTCCAACAGAGATACAACGCCACAAACAAACCAATCGGTGGAATAATAAGCAACACCGCAGCCCATCCGGTGACATTGATATCATGAAAACGTCGTACCCCGACTCCTAACCCAAGAACAAGCAATGCAATTGATATCAACCACCCGATAACCGGTATCATGGTTAGGGTAAAACCAATTAGAAATGAACTAATAAAGAAATACAAAAAATACGTATGTCCGATTCTACCCTCAAACAATTTATTGAAATCAAACCCGTGTGTCGCCTCTTTCGCAGAACCAACAAGTTTATTCAAATCTGCTTGCGCAGACTGCCCTCCCGCCTCTTGCTTAGGTGGCTCTTCACCTTGAGAAGAAGACTCATTAGTATGCACGGTCTGTGGTTGCTCACTCATATAGAAATTACATTAGTAATAATACCTACAGTATAATACACCCTCTTCATAAGAGAAAACTTGAATAAAAGTCAGTTTTCTAGTATTTTAGTAGGACGATTTTGAACAGAGATTGGAGAACAGAGATTAGAGATTGGAGATTAGATTGAGGGGAGAAAGTAGTAAACAGAAGAAGGGTTTTGATAGACACATATTGCGGGTTCATCTAATGCTCCCTGTTTGTCCAAGAGCTTGGCGATTGGGTACAAACAGCAGTCCTGAGTCTTCGAAGGAGTAGGACAGAGAATGTATAAATGTGAAGTAGTGAGTTAAGTAAAGTATAATTGCGGGTTCGTCTAATGGTAGGACATCGCCCTCTGGAGGCGAGTATTGGGGTTCGAGTCCCTGACCCGCAGC
>CAYTAR010000005.1:0-87815 GCA_964436015.1 uncultured Candidatus Saccharibacteria bacterium
GTTGAATCACTCCAGGCACAGATTGCGGAGTTGTTGAAGGTGGTGGAGGGGTTGACACAGAGTCTAGAGAACGCGACGGTTGACAGTAATCTATAATCTGTTATTATATATGTGTGAGCGCTTACAAAGTGTAAGCACGTAACGAATGTCTGCATAAGACCCCGCCTAACCGCGGGGTTTTGTGTATCTGGATAAAAGAAAACCCACGTTTCCGTGGGTTTGAGTGTCTATGCGATAGTGTGTGCGAAGGTCTCTAGAAATGAAGGGTCGCGTGTTTGTATATTTCTCGTAGAACCTGGAACATGCAATTCCAACAGTTTCTTTTCGGCGATTTCGTGTATCGCATCATGCATAGTCCGCGCTTCAAGCTTTACTAATCGATACTTTTTCTTTTTGAGTAGAGTGTTATTTCTACTTTTTTGAGGCTGTAGGGTGATGCAGTAGTATAGTGCACCAGTGCCTGACCTCCGAATATTTGGACCTACCGTAGTGTGGTACACCCTCCTTCGTTTTACCCGTTTGAGCTGAGGAGCTGGATGATGGCGAGTTCCTGAACCATAATTGCGAACAAGTTCGCCGTTTGATTCCGCAATAATTCTTTCAAGATCATCCTCCTTGAGGTGGCGATTCTTTTTATCAGAACATTTAAAAGTGGAATCATAGCGAACCTCTTGGTATGGATCATCCACGGTGAGGATATTATGAATATTACCCAATGATCCTTTGTATTTTGACCAATACCACAGTTGCGCCTTGTGTACTGCAATAGCTCGAGAGGGGGCTTCTATGATATGTCGTGCGATAAGACTGCCGTTAGTGCGGAATTCAGCACAGTATTGTTTTTGTGTATTCATAGTTTCTTTTTACGGTATAAACAGGAGGAAAAGAGATGCAACTTTGAAGTGACTTTTTAATGTGTTAGCATGTATTTATATTGTGTTACGGAGTGGCCGGCGATTGCGCTCACATAGACATTTGTTTTGGAGTTTGCCTCGTCGGCCACTTCGCAACGTAATATATTCACTATGATTCAAGAATACGTTCCGCTGTCACTTCATACGACGTTTGGCATCGGTGGGACTGCCAGGTACTTTGCGCACATACATACAACGGATGAGTTGGTGGAGGCATATACTTTTGCCGAAAAAAATAATCTTCCGGTGATTCTTCTTGGCGGAGGCTCAAACACATTAGTTACAGATGGGGTAATTAATGCGCTTGTGCTTAAAATATCTATTCTCGGAATAAGTCGCGAAGATGCACAGGGAGATACTGTAGTAGTAACCGCTGGGGCTGGAGTTGCTTGGGATGAGCTAGTTGAGTATGCAGTTTCAGAACATCTATACGGTATAGAATTACTAACACTCATTCCTGGAACTGTTGGCGCTGCGGTGGTGCAAAATATTGGTGCGTATGGAACTGAATTAAAAGAAGTGGTTAATACTGTAGAAGTGTTTAATACTGAGACAAAGAAAATACAATATCTTACTAAAGAAGATTGTGTCTTCGGGTATCGTGACAGTCTTTTTAAAAAAAATGAGGGAAAGAAGTTTGTAATTACACGAGTTATAATTCAGTTATTAAAGAACGCACAATTGAATTTGAGTTATAAAGATGTACAAGAATACTTCAAAGAAAACAAAGAGCCAACTCTCAGTGAAGTGCGTAGTGCAATTATTGATATCAGAACAAAAAAGCTTCCGGATCCGAAAATAATCGGCACGGCGGGATCATTTTTTAAAAACCCAACTGTATCAAAAGAGAAATACCACGAACTCTGTTCACGTTTTCCTGAGTTGCCGGGGTTTGTGCAGAACGATGGGAGGGTAAAAATCTCCCTTGCGTGGATTTTAGATCACGCATTAAAGCTAAAAGGGTTTTCCGTGGGAGGAGCACGACTGCATGAACATCAACCGTTGGTTATTGTTGCGGAAAAAAACACACCAAGTAATGATGTGTTGAAACTCGTTTCTTATGTTCAAGAAAAAGTAAAAAAAGAATTTGAAATTGAAATAGAAAAAGAAGTTGTGGTGATACAAAATTAAATAATTTTTTTTATTTTATTTTTTTCAAAAAAAAGTTATCCACAAAAATTTTATTTTTTGTATTGAAGCTTATGTGCGTGTGTATGATAATAGAAATACAGAAGTGTGCTTGTTTGCATTTATGACTTCTCAGGTGAGGAGGGTCGACAAACAAAAACACACTCAGTTATCAATAATCAAAAACTATCATGCCAGCAAAAAAGAAAAAGAAGGCAACTAAGAAGAAGGTTGCAAAGAAGACTGCAAAGCGAAAGCCAGCAAAAAAGAAGAAGGCTACAAAGAAGAGAAAGTAGTACAAGCAAAAAACCTCCCTATTGGGAGGTTTTTTGCTTGTATGGTATTATGGTCATTCATGAAGGGACTATTTGGTAAAATCTTTGGTGATGATACTTCTCGAGCGCTTAAGCGTCTTCAGCCAAAAGTGGCTGAAATAAATGCGTTTGAGGAGTCACTTTTGCAGTTAACGCAAGAGGAAATGCGTGCTAAGACAGAAGCGTTTAAGAAGCGTATTCAAGAGGGTGATGAGCTTGATGTGATTCTCCCAGAAGCTTTTGCGCTTGTGCGAGAGGCTTCAAAGAGAACGCTTGGACAACGACATTTTGATGTGCAATTACTCGGAGGAATGATTTTACATGAACGAGGAATTGCAGAGATGAGAACAGGAGAAGGAAAAACTCTTGTTGCGACACTTCCGACATACTTGAACGCGCTCGCTCAAAAGGGAGTGCATGTGGTCACCGTGAATGATTATCTTGCTCGAAGAGATGCAGTGTGGATGGGGCAGATATATAGTTACCTCGGTCTTTCAATCGGAGTAATCAGCGGAGATGAATCATACCTCTATGATCCAGAACATGTAATACCGCAAAATGAGGAGATAGATACAGAGAGGGATGAACTGGGATCTTTTAAAGTTCGATATGAATTTTTGCGTCCATGTACTCGCAGGGAAGCATATGCTGCGGACATTACCTATGGTACGAACAGTCAATTTGGATTTGACTATCTCAGAGACAATATTGAGTATGATAAAAATCGAGTACGACAGCGAGGCCACTTTTATGCGGTGGTTGATGAAATAGATTCAATATTGATTGATGAGGCTCGCACTCCGCTCATTATTTCTGCTCCAGCAGGTGAGTCAGAAAGTTTCTATACTCAGTTTGCTCACATAGCAAGCACACTGAAAGAAGGAGATGATTACAGTGTGGATGAAAAGTTAAAAGCAATCACGCTTACTGATGTGGGGATTGAAAAAGCTGAACGAGTGCTTGGGGTTGAGAATATTTATACTGACAAAGGTATTAAGTACGTACATCACCTTGAAACAGCGGTACGGGCAAAAGCGTTGTTTAAAAAGGATGTAGAGTATGTAGTAAAAGACGGGCAGATTATTATCGTAGATACATTCACTGGGCGCTTACAACCGGGTAGGCGATGGTCAGAAGGCTTGCACCAAGCAATTGAAGCAAAGGAGCATGTACCGATTCAAAAAGAGACTCGTACATTTGCCTCAATCACGTACCAAAATTATTTTAGAATGTACTCAAAGTTGTCCGGTATGACCGGAACTGCAATGACGTCCTCTGAGGAGTTTTTGAAAGTGTATGATTTGCTCACTATCGCAGTTCCAACTAATCGGCCGATTGCGAGAATAGATCATAATGATTTAATTTTTCAAACTGAGAAGGGGAAGTTTAATGCTATTGCAAAAAAAGTAAAAGAGCTTCATGCGAACGGTCAGCCAGTGCTTATCGGTACTGCATCAATTGAGCGCAACGAATTACTCTCTGCGTATTTAACAAAAGAAGGAATTCCTCATGAGGTGTTGAATGCGAAAAACCACGAACGAGAAGGAGAAATAATTGCTCAAGCTGGAAGGAAAGGTGCCGTTACTATTGCAACGAACATGGCTGGGCGAGGGGTGGATGTGAAGCTCGGAGGAAATCCAACAACGGATGAATTGTATGCGGAAGTGAGAGAAAAAGGAGGTTTGTTTGTCGTAGGAACTGAGCGACATGAAGCACGGCGTATAGATAATCAATTACGAGGTCGTGCCGGTAGACAGGGAGATCCTGGAGAAACGCAGTTTTTCGTATCACTCGAAGATTCTCTGATGCGAATTTTTGCTTCGGATACGCTTAAACGTGTTATGGGTAGTTTCGGTATCCCTGAAGATCAACCGATTGAAAATGGAATGATATCACGTACACTTGAAAGCGCGCAGACAAAAATTGAAGGTCACTACTTTGATAGTAGAAAGCATGTACTTGAGTACGATAATGTACTCAATCAACAACGTACAAGTATCTACAAGAAGCGGAAAGATGTTCTTTTTGCTGATGAGGGTATGCTTGAAACTATATTAGCGGAGCGCCTCGAAGGAAACACCGGTGCGCAAACACACATTACATCCGTACGCGCGACTGTGGATCCTGCACAGTTTTGGAATGCGTTTCGTCAGCTCTACTTGCAGACTATTGATATGTATTGGATTGAGCATTTGGAAAGCATGGATTACATGAGAAGTAGTGTGAATTTGCGTGCATATGGACAGAGGGACCCTCTCGTCGAGTATAAAAAAGAAGGATCACGAATGTTTAAGGAGTGTATGGCATCTATTGATGGAAATGTGGAAAGAGTTCTTGAGCATTTTGCGCCGGGTGGAACCGCGACTTCAGTTGAGTTGCAGGGTGCTCGCAGTGTGGTGGCAGGGGCAAAGCAAATCACCAAAAGTGGAGTGGTTGAAAAAAGTGGCTCAAAATATGGACGAAATGACCAAGTTACCATTGAAAAGAATGGAGTACGTGAGACGATGAAATATAAAAAAGCCGAAGCTCTTATAGAAAAAGAAGGGTGGGTAATTGTCAAATAGTAAACGACATCCTGAAATGCATTCTCCACAGGGGAGAGTGCATTTTTCGTTGTAGAATATAAGGGTGAAATGCGTGGTGAATAATATTTTCTGGTCATGAAAGTGCTCATGTTTGGATGGGAGTTTCCCCCTCATAAAAACGGAGGACTTGGTGTAGCCTGTCATGGGCTTGTTCGTGCACTCACGCGAGGAGGCACCGATGTTACTTTTGTATTACCAAAAAGGATGGAAAGTTTGCAAGGTAAGTGGAATATGCGCTTTGCGGATGACCACTTTCCACACTTAACGGTGCGAACCATTGACTCAATTCTTTCAGGGTACCTCACAAAGAATTCGTATGAACAGATATGTGAGGAGATGGGGGAGAAGGCCAATTTTTATGGAGCGACGTTATTTGATGAGGTGCAACGGTATGCGCTTCGAGCAAGAAAACTTGCAGAAAATGAGGATTTTGATGTAGTGCATGCACATGATTGGCTTTCATTTCCGGCAGGCATCGTGGCGGCAAATCTTAAAAATAAACCTTTAGTGCTCCATGTCCACGCAACCGAGTATGACCGCTCTGGTGGAAATGGTGCAAATGAACATGTGTATGCGATTGAGAAGATGGGGATGGATCGTGCACAAGCAGTATTGACGGTTTCTCAGTACACGAAGGGTATTGTTGAACGAGAGTATGGCGTATCTCCGGAAAAGATTAAGGTGGTACATAACGGAATTGATACTGAAGACTATCATGAGGTGTCAGTGGATGAGACATTGACTCGCCTCAAAGCAGAAGGAAATAAAATAGTGCTTTCACTTGGACGTATTACCCTTCAAAAAGGAATTGACTATTTTGTGAAGACAGCCGAACGAGTATTACGGTATCGTCCAAAAACGTACTTTGTTATTTCAGGTGCGGGGGATATGGAAGGGCAGATTATGCAGGAAGTTGCGCGCCGTGGTATCTCAGAGAAAGTCATCTTTACTGGATGGGTTAAAGATCCGATTGCAATCCAGTCATTATATAAATCAGCAGATCTTTTCGTTATGCCATCAGTCTCAGAACCATTTGGTATTACTCCACTTGAGTCTCTTATACACAGAACTCCGGTTCTTATTTCAAAACAATCAGGTGTGTCTGAGATTCTTACGCACGCGTTAAAAACTGATTTCTGGGATGTGGATGAAATGACAAATAAAATTGTTACCCTTCTTGACTATCCGTCACTTCATGAGGTGTTGTCGGAACATGGCAATAAGCAAGCGGTACTTCACTCATGGCAACGTGCCGCATCAAAGTGCGTTGAGGTGTATACTATACTTACTCATCCTAATCAACAGACCATATGACATCAGTTTGTTTTTATTTTCAAGTACACCAACCGTATCGTGTAAAACGATATCGTATTTTTGATATAGGGAGCGACCCACACTACTTTAACGATGAGGGAGATAGTAAGGTGAATAATAAAAAAATCATGCACAAGGTTGCTGATAAATGTTATCTGCCAACAAATGCTCTTCTTCTTGATTTACTAAATCGGTATCCTGATTTTAAAATTAGTTACTCTATTTCAGGAACCGCGCTTGAACAGTTTGAGGAATATCATCCTGAAGTTCTAGAATCATTCAAACGTCTTGTCGCTACGGGGAGAGCTGAGATTCTAGAGGAGACATATTACCACTCACTCTCTTTTTTGTATTCTATTGATGAGTTCAGAGAACAAGTTCGCATGCACCGAGAGAAGGTACAGCAGTTGTTTGGTGTAACACCTACGGTGTTTAGAAATACCGAGCTTATCTATCGGAACGATATCGCTCATGAGATTGAGAAGATGGGGTATAAAGGTATTCTTGCGGAAGGTGCTGATCATGTATTGGGGTGGAGGAGTCCGAATTTCCTATATCGCCCTCAAGGAACAAACTCACTCGCATTGCTTCTCAAGAACTATAAATTGTCAGATGATATTGCATTTAGGTTCGGCTCTCGGGAGTGGAAAGAATTTCCGCTCACTGCTGAAAAATTCGGAAATTGGGTCTCGGGACATAACGGATCTGGCGATGTTATAAATTTGTTTATGGACTATGAGACGTTCGGTGAACACCAGTGGGCGGATACCGGTATATTTGATTTTCTTCGTGCACTCCCACACGAGGTCTATAAGCACCCTGACAATAATTTTGTTACCCCAAGTGAGGCAATTGATAGGTTTACCCCGGTAAGTGAGCTTGATATTCCATACTATGTATCGTGGGCAGACGTTGACCGCGACCTTTCTGCATGGAGGTCAAATGCCATTCAGCATGACGCACTACGTGCCATATATGACATGAGGAGTGATGTGTATTCAACAGGTGATTTGGCTTTACTTGATACATGGCGAAAACTCACCACGTCAGATCACTTTTATTACATGTGTACAAAGTGGTTTGCTGATGGAGATGTGCATGCGTACTTTAGTCCATACGATTCACCATATGAAGCATTTATTGCATACATGAATGCGCTTAAAGATCTCCGTTTGCGTATTGATGAAAAGAAAGAACGCAAGTTAGAAGTTGCAGAGTGGAAAACTCGCCTTCGGGAAAATTACAAGTCAGTATATAATCAGTTCACGGGAGCATAATTTGTTTTCGTGCCACTATGAAGAAATATAAAATCGTACCGATTAAAGTGTCAGGGCGTGTAGTTTCTCGCACTGTTGATGCGCCAGCACATGAGAGTGCTCTTACTCCTTCTCAAAAGGTAATGAGTGATGACGCTGTTCGGCATGTCACGGTAGTTGAAAAAGCGGGCGCTCGAGCAAAACATGTTCCCATAGAGACAACCGCGCGGAACCCTTCACCAAATACACTGGACATTACACATGAAGAAGTTCACTCTACTGTTGAGGAAACTCGCGTACCGGATGAAGTAAAGCCAGTGGGTGCGATACGACTTAAGGTAAAAGAAGAGAAAGATTCGGTGCCAAAAACAGAGAAAGCCACAAAAGCGTCAAAAAAGAAAGCCCACAAAGACGCTCCTGACCATGCTCAGTTTTACTTTAAAAATGGACCGGTGGTGAAAAACTTACTTGAATTCAGAAATGCCCTTGAAGCGATTAGTGACGAACAGTTCAATCACCATGTTGAAGGTAAACGAAATGATTTCGTTCGGTGGATAAATGAAGTGTTGGAAGACTCAGAGTGCGCAAATGGTTTGTGTGATGTCACCGACAAACATGCCGCGCTTGAGGTGGTGCGTAAACACACAGAAGTATAATGTCACGATCACTTACACTTGGAAACGGGAACATGCTCATCTGTTTTGACGTGTTTGGTCGGGTAAAAGATTTCTACTATCCATACGTTGGTCTTGAGAATCATACGGGTGCGAGTTATGTGCATCAGATAGGAGTGTTTGTAGATGGTCACATGTCATGGATTACCGATCCTTCATGGAGTATTTTTATTGATTACCAACACGACACCATGGCCTCTGCGATTGTTGCAAAGAATACTCGTGAAGGTATAACGTTATATTTTGAAGATGTGATTTACAATGAGAAGAATATTTTTCTTCGTCATGTACGGATAGAGAATAATACAGACAGAAAGAGGGTAGTTAAAATATTCTTTAATCAGCAGTTTAATATTTCTGAGGTGAACTATGCCTCAACTGCGTACTATGATCCTGATTTACATGCGGTAATTCACTATAAAGGACGACGTGTTTTTTTGGTTAATGGTCGCCACGGTGAAAAAGGATTTGATGAATTTAGTGTGGGACTTCTCGGTGTAGAAGGTAAAGAGGGAACATGGAAAGATGCAGAAGATGGTTCTCTCACTCAAAATCCAATTGAGCACGGGTCAGTTGATTCTACGGTAGGTTTTACTCTTGAAATTGCAGGACTTTCATCGGATGAAGTTACGTACTGGTTTACCGCAACTGAACTAATAAA
Organism: uncultured Candidatus Saccharibacteria bacterium; assembly: GCA_964436015.1. Taxonomy (GTDB): domain Bacteria; phylum Patescibacteriota; class Minisyncoccia; order Phycocordibacterales; genus JBBDJV01. The sequence goes on from CAYTAR010000005.1 coordinate 8,847, forward strand.
AGAAGCGCATGAGCTTAATGAGTATGTGCTTGAAAAAACTCCTCGTCATTTGATTGAGTCTACTATTGATTTTTGGTACGCATGGGCGCACAAGAGAAACTTTACTTTTGAGGGACTTCCTCCTGACTTGGTGGATTTGTTTAAGAAATCTCTTTTTGTGATCAGAACACACGTAGATAATCGTGGGTCAATTTTAGCTTCGGGAGATTCTGATATTATGCAGTATGGTCGTGATACGTACGGGTACTCCTGGCCGAGGGACGGAGCGTATATTTCTCTTGCGCTTGATAAGGCGGGATACAACTACACAGCAAAGAAATTCTATGAGTTCTGTAGCCAAGTGGTTACTCCGCAAGGATACTTGCTTCATAAATACAGACCGGATCATTCAGTAGGTAGCTCGTGGCATCCGTGGTGGAAGAATGGTAAAAAACAGCTTGCGATTCAGGAAGATGAGACGGCGCTTGTAGTAGTTACGCTGTGGGACCACTATCGAGTGAGCAAGGATCTTGAGTTCATAGAGGAAATATATAATTCATTCATAAAACGCGCCACAGAGTTCTTTTGTACCTACGTAGAAGAGCGAACAAGATTACCATTTCCAAGCTATGATTTGTGGGAAGAAAAACATGGAATTTCAACGTACACAGCATGCTGTGTATACGGAGCGCTTAATTCTGCAGCTTCATTCGCACGATTGCTAGGCAAAGATGATGAGGTTAAGCGGTACGAGGGACGTGCAAAAGAAATTCAAGAGGCGATTCTTACTCATTTGTATAACCCAAAGACAAAGTTTTTCGATAAGCTTATTCGCGTTGCAGATGATGGGGCAATAGAGCGTGATGAGACTATTGATGTGAGCAGTTTTTACGGATTGCATCGATTTGGCGTATTGCCGATAGATGATCCGCGAATTACTGAGGGGGCGAAAATTGTGTATGACACATTGCAATGTAAGACCCGAATCGGAGGTATTGTGCGGTACGTGAATGATTTGTATTTCAAAGTAAGTAATGAGACACCGGGTAATCCCTGGTTTGTAACGACATTGTGGATGATACGTTTTGAAATAGCGCGTTCAAAGAATGCTGATGATATGAAGCGTATTGTTGAGAAATTAGGATGGACTAAGTCATGCGCGACATCGTCTGGTATTCTATCTGAACAACTGAATCCGCACACGGGAGACCCAATGTCAGTAGCTCCACTTATCTGGAGTCACGCAGAATACGTGCTGACCATAATTGCGTATCTTGAAAAAATGGAAGAACTAGGTTTGTGTACTGTATGCTATCCGGTTCGGGAAGAGTAGGTATATACATTCATATATATGGGAATTTTCATTAAACAGAGTGTGTCAACATGGGACAAACAGTTTAAGAGTGGGAAATGGGAGTATACGAGAGAGTTACAGAATAAGAAAGTAATTGCAGAAATTATCAATACCTATCAGGTTTCGTCGGTTCTTGATATAGGGTGTGGGCTGGGTTCTTTATGCGGCGAGATTTCTCCTTCAGTTTCATACACGGGCATAGATATTTCCTCGGTTGCAATTGAAGAGTGTAAAAAGGTGTACCCTAAAGGTGATTTTTTCGTAAGTACGCTTGAAAATTTCTCTACGCGAGCAAATCAAGTATATGATGTACTTGTTTTTCAGGAAGTGCTGTATTACATGAATTGGCTGTACACACCTCTGTACATTAAGCGGTATAATCCTCGGTATATTGTTATATCTTTGTACAAAAGTAAAAAATTAAAAATTCGTTTTTTATTTTGGTGCATTGAGCGATACTTTACTCTCTGGTACCGTGTTGAGTCACGTAGGACAGTCACACATGGTGAACGATCTATGGATATTATCGTTTTAAGAAGGGGTGGCGCTCATCGTACATAATCGGTATACTTGAGAAATGCTTAGGTTGTTAGCTCGACTTTGTATTTCGGCGCTTAGTTTGCTTTTTCTTGCCGAAGTACTCCCAGGACTTTCAGTGGACTCAATGTATACCGCGCTAATCGTGGCGGTTATTTTTGGAATCATAAACATTTCAGTGAAGCCACTGTTGTTTATTTTGACATTACCCATCACGGTTCTCACTTTGGGATTGTTTGCGCTCATACTAAATGGTTTGCTCTTTTTGTTTGTCGCGTCTTTCGTATCTGGTTTTGAAGTAGAAGGGTTATTCTCTGCAATACTTGCATCAATTCTTCTCTCACTTCTCACGAGTGTGCTGTACCGCTTACTTGATACTGCTCACAAAAAGAATTATGGAGAGACAGATTGAGAAAGAAAAACAGTTGCCAGCACCGTGGTATACATCTTGGAAAAAAATTTCTGCACTCATTGTATTTATTGCGTTTATGGTACTACCGTTCATCTGGTCTGCTCCTCTTGATCACCTGAGTTTGCTTGTGGACGACGATACGTGGACGAGTCTGTTTGTATTTGGTCTTTTGCTTGTTGTTTCCACTGTAGTTGCTCCTATTACCGTTACTCCAATTATCCCTGTAGCAGGACTACTCTTCGGTCCTTTTGTTGCCGGTGTTGTGTGTGTGGTGTCGTGGGTAATAGGCGCGAGTATTGCGTTTGTTATCGCGCGTAAATTAGGGAGGCCGCTTCTGGTGCGTTTTATTTCAGAAGAATCACTCGCGTGGTATGAACGCATTATGCCAGTGAAGAGAGAATTTATTTCAATAGTGATACTGCGTATGATGGTGCCAGTTGATGTGCTTTCGTATGCACTCGGTGTATTGAGTAAGATTTCTCTCACCCGGTATATTACCGCAACTGCGATAGGGGTAACCCCATTTGCATTCGTGTATACGTATGCTGGGCTGTACGCAGGGACGCGTGATTTTTCAAGTTTAATTCTACTACTTACCTTCGGCGTGGTATTATTTGGAGTAACTGTGTATACCTACAGAAGATTACACACTAACCATTAAATCTATGCCCATAACTATTGTTACTCATAATGGAGGGTTCCATGCGGATGATGTGTTCGGCACCGCCCTTCTACTTATCAAACTTACGCGAGAAGGGGTGTTGCGTGAAGATGTACAGATTATTCGTACACGAGACGAGGGTGTGATTGCACAGGCGGATTACGTGCTTGACGTTGGTGGGATGTATAACCCCCTCGAGAGACGCTTTGACCATCATCAGCCAGGAGGAGCGGGAGTACGTGCAAATGCCATTCCTTACGCATCTTTTGGTCTTATTTGGAAGGAGTATGGGGAAGAGTTATCTGGTTCACAGGAAGTTGCTCAATTGTTTGATTCTGAACTCGTTGCTCCAGTTGATGCGGGGGATAATGGATGCGATATTTCTCATCCAGTTTATAAAGGTATTGAAGAATTTGCGATACAGGATTATATAACGTTACATGTTCCAACATGGGAAGAGAAAGGTATTGTTGCTGATGAGAGGTTCATGGAGTTACTTCCGTTTGCAGTAGCGCTTATTGAACGTCAGATTGTTGTTGCTAGAAGCAGGATAAAAGGCAATAGGCGTGTAAGGGAAATATATGAAGGCATGGAAGATAAGCGCTTACTTATTCTTGATGAGGCAGTTCCTTGGAAACTAACCGCGAAACTATTTCCTGAAATTTTGTTTGTGGTAATACCTGAGTATGAGCCAGCAAATGGGTGGAGAGTGCATACTGTACGAAAACATGAAGTTGGGTTTGAAAACAAGAAAGATTTACCACGAGCATGGGCGGGACTTCGCGATGCTGATTTGGCTCGCGTAACGGGGGTGAAGGACGCTCGTTTTTGCCACAATAAACTCTTTACTGCATCCACACAAACTAAAGAAGGGGCGCTTGCGCTTGCTCGACTAGCATTGAGTAACGAGGAATAGTATTTTTCTTTTGCATGTGAAAACCCCGCACTAATGCGTTAGTGCGGGGTCTGTATGCACCTCAGTGGTAGGAACGAGGTGCCCGCCTCAGTGGCCACTTAACCGGTTCTTTGCGTTTGTGACGCCTTACGGTGCGAGGAAGTTCCGTCGTCTGTTCGGGCATTCCGCCCGCGACAAAGAAGGGTGTGTGACCGCTCGGGATAGTGCCCGAGCCCATAGAGGAGGGGATTATTTGGTTCATTGTGTACCATTCACTACTATAGTAGCAAAAGTGTTCTTATTGTAAAGAAAAAAGCGGTGGAGAGACCGCTTTGTTACAAGAGATTTTCTTGGGAGAGGGGTGATTTCGCTTTTTGTGGAAGTTTAGCTTCAAGTTTTTTGCATTCTAGTTTGTATTCGCGAATGATGTTCGCGTGCTCTTGAACTGGAGCATCCACAACTGCGTGTAGGAGGGTGAATTTTTTCTCCCTTAGGAGTCGTTTGGTTTCGGAGTATCGCATTCTATATATATTATACCATATTTATAAAAATATGCAATGCACAGTCAATACATTTTATGCCGAGGTCCGACCTTGGCATAAAATAATGAGAAAATTGGCTGTATAATAGGAGTATGCGAGGTCGGACCTCGCTCTAAAGGTACGATAAGAGAAAAAACTTTGTAAAAAGCTAGGTGAGCAAGGTTTCTTGTTAGGCTTATTGAAAGAGGGATTCTACGACTTCTTTTACATCTCCACCATCAGCTTTACCATTTAATTCTTTCATCACCACTCCAATAAGTTTACCGACTCCTGCCTTGTCAGTGACTCCCAATTCTTTCTTCTTTGATTCTGCAACTTTGAGTATCTCTTCTTTGCTCATTGATGCAGGTAGATATTTCTCAAGAACTGTAATTTCTGCTTTTTCGGTCTCTGCAAGCTCGCTTCTACCCGCATCCTCATACTGCTTGATTGAATCTTTTCTCTGTTTTATACCTCGTTTAAGTACTGCATGTACCTCGGCATCGGTCAGTTTGTCTTGAGGGGTTCGCTTGAGGTTAACGAGTTCATTTGTGCACGCTGACATTACATTTCGTAGAGCGGTAACGGTAACAGGGTCCTTTGCTTTCATCGCACCTACCATATCTTTTTTTATTTGTTCTTGTAGTGACATAGTTTGTATATTAATACACACCATACTACCATGAGAATATGACTGTGTACATGGTATACTAACCTCTATGGGTATTAAGGAAATTCTTTTGAAAGACATGCAGTCGACGCCGTTTGGGCAGAAGCGTACGATTGAAACACTTACGGAGGAAAGTCGTGCAGATTTTGATTTTTTTCTTTTTTTAATTTTTGCCACCGCCATAACCACTATCGGCTTGCTTCGTGATAACGGATTAGTGCTTGTTGCCGGAATGCTTATTGCGCCACTGTTATTTCCAATCATGTCTCTTGGAATGGGGATTGCAACGGTTAGTTTCGCCGCAATTGTTCGTGCTACCGCGACAGTAATTGAATCTGTTGGTGTTATCATTCTCGTTTCTGCACTAACCGCCTGGCTCATTGGCCCTACGGTTACTTCTTCAATTACGATCGCTTCCACTCCCGATCCTCTTCTCTATGCGGTGGCTTTTCTCGCAGGAATTATTACTGCATTTTCATGGATAAAACAGAACATGTCTGCATCGCTCCCAAGTGTTGCGATGACGGTTGCACTCGTGGTACCTTTGTCTGCTGTTGGTATTTCAATTATTCGTGTTGAACCAGATATATTTTTTGGAGGACTAGAGTTGTTTTTTGGAAACTTTGTCGCAATTACTGCATCAACGCTTATTGTGTTTGTGTTGTTTGGATTTTCAAAGCTCAGAAAGTTTCAGGATAAAGTAATAGAGGCAGAACAAAAGTAATGGAACGTTCAGAATGGAACACATCAGATATTGAGCAGATTACGAAAGATTTCGGTGTTGATGTTGCGGTTGGGTTGAATGAAAAAGAAGCAGAACGGAGATTAAAGATTCAAGGTCCCAATGAGTTGCCAAAACCGGAGATAGCGGGAATCTTTACTATTATTTTCCGCCAATTTAAAAGCCCGATTATTTATATTCTGCTTTTTGCCACGTTACTCACGCTCGTTTTGAAGGAATATGTTGATGCCATCGTTATTGTCATTACGATAATAGTCAATGTTGGAATTGGCGCCTTTCAGGAAGGACGAGCAAATAATGTATTCGCGGTCTTAACTGCTTCTCAAACGCACACCGCGACTGTTATTAGAAATGGGGAGAAAAAAGTGATACCGACTACCGATCTTGTAACTGGAGATGTCGTGAGACTAGAGTCAGGATCTTTTGTGCCTGCTGATTTACGATTATTTAAGGTAAAGAACCTTGAGATAAATGAGTCGTCTCTTACTGGTGAGTGGGTTGATGTTGCAAAAGACATTGAGCGAAGCACGCACAAACTTCCGCTAGCGGAGCAAACCAACATGGCGTGGATGGGTACCTTTGTAACACAAGGGTACGGTAGAGGTATTGTTGTTGCGACAGGGGTAGATACTGAGTTTGGGAAACTCGCAGAGAGTCTTGCAAATGTGAGTGAACGAGCAACTCCGCTTCAAAAGTATGTGCAGTCGCTTGCGCGAACTCTCTTAGTCATAATCGGAATTATTATTTTCTGTATTATCGCAATAGGGTATGTTCGTGGAATACCTGGGGCAGACTTGTTGCTTATTACTGTGGCAGTTGCGGTGGCGGTAGTGCCGGAAGGACTCCCTATAGCAGTGACGGTGGTACTTGCGGTGGGTATGGAAAATATACTTAAGAAGGGAGGATTAGTTCGAAATCTTCTTGCGGCTGAAACTTTGGGGAGTACGACAGTAATTCTCACTGATAAAACCGGCACGCTTACAGAAGGAAACATGGTTCTTAAAGAAGTATGCACCTTTGATAGTATCCAAGGAGATCAAGATGAGAAGGGGAAAACTCTCGCTCTCCGTGCGGGAATTCTCGCTTCTGATGCGTTTATTGATCACACTGATAATGGTGATATTGTTGTCCATGGTCGTCCGATTGAGCGTGCAATTCTAAACGCGGGAGTTGCACAAGAGTTGCATCAGGAGCGACTGCGAGAAGAGTCTGAACGTGTTGATTTTTTGCAGTTTGAATCAAAGAGGAGATTTGGTGCTTCACTTCACCGTGAAGATAAAAAACTTGTTTTGTATTTGAGTGGTGCTCCAGAATACATTTTGAAACACGCGACTAAGTATGCGCACGGATCAACCGCAAAGAAGATGACTGATGCGGTCCGGAGTACATTTCTTGACTTTCAAGAGCGCCAAAGTGCACTCGGGCACAGAATGATTGCGGTGGCAACACGATGGGTTGAGAAGGAGGATTTCAGTTTTACAGGAGTAACAGACGATGAATTACTTTCTGGTAGTACATTGCTTGCACTATTTATTTTTGATGACGCAATTCGGGCTGATGTGCCACAAAGTATTGCAGTCGCGCAAATGGCTGGAGCACGAGTAGTTATGATGACAGGAGACAATCCTATTACTGCACGTACGATTGCACGAGAGGTGGGTATAATTAAGAAAGATACTGAAGGAATCGTGCACACGGGAGATGATACGGTGGGACTTACTGATGCAGAGCTTGGTGAAATGATTGAACATACCGATGTCTTTGCACGAGTATTGCCTGACCAGAAATTGCGTATATCCCGAATTCTAAAAAATCGTGGTGAGGTGGTTGCAATGACTGGAGACGGAGTAAATGACGCTCCTGCGTTGCGGAGTGCTGATGTTGGAGTTGCGCTCGGCAGTGGAACGGAGGTGGCGAAAGAGGCGTCCGATCTGGTGCTCCTCAACAACAGTTTTTCAGTTATTGTTGCCGCCATCGCTGAAGGAAGAAAGATTATTGATAATCTAAGAAAGATTATAAGCTTCCTTCTCTCCACCACATTTGGTGAGGTGTTTGTGGTCACCGGTGCGCTTGCGATAGGTGGACCACTTCCCATTTTACCTATTCAAATTCTCTGGACGAATATTATTGGTGGAAGTTTTATCGGAGTGGCTCTTGCTTTTGAACCACAGGAACCTGATATTATGAAGCGTAATCCGCGCTCAAAAAATGGTCGCTCTATACTTTCAAAACGGCTTATTGCACTTACTGGTGGCACTGCATTTTTTACCGGCATCTTTTCAATACTCGTGTATTTGTTCCTACTTGCCCGCGATGTCCCGATGATGGAGATATATACCGTTATGTTTTTCTTGCTCTCAATAAATTCATTTTTGTTTGTATTTTCTTTAAAAAACTTGACGATGCCTATATGGAATATTCAGTTTACTTCAAACCGTTTTCTTATTTGGGCGGTACTATTTAGCGTAGGATTGCTATTAGTAACTGTTCTTTTTCCTCCTCTCCGCTCATTTTTAATGTTAGCACCATTGTCATCACTTTCAATAATCATTGTCTGTGTATCAGCGGTTTTGTTTGTTAGCGCCATAGAGATTCTAAAATACTTCTTGTTTGAGCGCGAGCTCGCTCGGTGATACAATGCACATATGATTGATATTGTAGTATTTTTTGCATTGTTTCTGGTGGGTATCGGTATATACGTCGTATACAGAGAGGTACAGAAAAAGAGTAGTGTAGACACGTCTCAGTCTTTTAATTTACTTCTCCAGCAGGTTAACGAGCTCTCACGTCAAATGGATGCGAGAATGAGTGAGAGTAGTCGCGCTATGCAAACGGCGGTTAAGACACAGTTTTCAGAATCTCAACGGTTGGTTGAATCTTTTATTAAAGAACTTTCATCAATGACTGAGAAGGTTACTCGTGTTGAAGAAACTGGGAAGGTTATGGTTGGTTTCGCATCTGAGTTACAAAACCTACAAGACTTGCTTAAGAATCCTAAACAACGGGGGATTTTGGGCGAATACTATCTTGAAACCCTTCTTAAAAATGTCCTACCACCCGAAAGTTTTAAGATGCAGTATGCATTTCCAAATGGAGATATTGTAGACGCAGCTGTGTTCGTGAAAGATAAAGTAATTCCCATTGACTCAAAATTTTCTCTTGAGAACTATAACCGGCTATCAGAAACACGTGATGAGACGGAGCGTGCTCGATTAGAGAAGGTGTTTGTATCTGACCTTAAAAACCGTATTACGGAAACTGCGAAATACATTAGACCTGAACACGGCACGACTGATTTTGCATTTATGTTTATTCCGCACGAGGCGATTTATTATGATTTGCTCGTGAATAAAGTAGGGGCGCTTCGTGAAGAGACTGAAAGTTTGATACAACGTGCCGCAGGGAAGTACAAGGTAATTATTGTGTCTCCCACATCTTTCTTAGCGTACTTGCAAACGGTGCTTCAGGGACTTAAAGCGCTTGAGATAGAAGAGCGTGCAACTGAGATCGTGAAGCGCGTAGGTGAGCTTGCGAAGCACTTGAAGGCGTACGAAGAGTACTATATGAAAATGGGTAATTCACTTGATACAGTGGTCAACCAGTACAATCTTGGCGGAAAAGAGTTTAAAAAAATAGATAAAGATATTTTGCGTATTACAGGAGAAACGCCGTCGCTTATTGTGCAGGAAATTGACAAAGTAGATAAAGATTAGTATTATTTTTTTGACTTTTTGCGTAAAGGAGGGTTCCTGACATATAAGCTACACCATGGTCCCCAATTCAACCTGGTGAATGAATAGTGCTAGACAATAGAGCAAAAAGTTAGGCGCGACCAATGGTCGCGCCTTTTTTACGCTCCGAGTACGGGAGCAGAATGAAGTACACAATGGTGAGCGCGTACAGCGCGATTAGGGGTACAAAAATACACCAAAAACAAAGGGAAAATAATACTCGCTTCATAGTGAAATACAATCTGTATACAGCGTATATGATTGCTCTTTATACGTCAATTAGAACGGTAGTGTGTGTGTAAGTAGCGATTCCGCCTTTTCTTCCCATGTTTGGGTATTGAGGGGAATTGTTTTGATACTTCGTTTTATCCCAAGGTCAACGTATTTGAGTGCGTTATTTTTGCACGCGTAATCATACACCTGCTTAGTTATTTTTACGTCTTCTAAACAGTATTTAATCACTTTGTCCTTCTGTCCATTTCTCCACCAGGTGATAGCTTCAAGGCCGTGTCCAATTTTCTTTTTCCCAAGTGTCGCTTCAGCGATAGTATCAAGTTTAATTCTTCTACCGAGAACATTTTTTACTTCACGTAAAATGTCCAGACTTTTTATTGTGGTAAGGTCTCCGGGGTAGTACTTGTTGAGGAGGGGTATATCAAAGTGGTCAGAGTTAAATCCAATGAGCATGTCAGCTTCTTCAAGAATAGGCCAGAGTTTGGGGAAATCTTCTTGTAAGTAGGATGAATACTCATCGGTCTCCGAATCGTGAATACAGACTACTGAAATATCCAAATCTGCTGGGTTATTGCTACCAACTTCAGTGAAGATGTTGGAAGTTTCAACATCAAATGTTATTTTTCTCATTCGTAATTTTTTTAGTAATTTCTAGTATGAGGGTGTTACGGTCTACATTTTCAAGAAAATTCTCATATCCTGCAGACTGGGAGAGAATTGAGCAGGAGAGGAGATTGCTCTTCTTTTCATTATCACCGATGCACATAATAATTTTCGTACCTCTTTTTCCTGCTTTTGCAATTTTATCGCTGATTTTTCTGTCAGTGTAGTCAACTTCAACATGCAACTTAGCATCTCTCAATTCATTCGCAATTTCATGTACAAGGCTGATATCTGAATCATCCATGGTAAGTATTGCAACATCTGCACTGCCTCCCGCTTTTTTAAGCATGTCACGTATTGAAAGTGTATCCCGTATGGTTACATCACCCATACCGAAGCCAACTGCAGGTATACGCTCATTATCAAAGAGTGCGGTGAGGTTGTCGTATCGTCCTCCGCCGAAGAGGGATCGGTTATTCTCAGGGTGGGTATCAAACACTTCAAATACTACTCCGGTGTAGTAGGTAAACCCGCGCACCAATTCAGGCGTAAACACGACATTGTGTATCCCTCGTTCAGCAAGCATGCGCTCAAGTTCAACAATACGGTTACTTTTCGGCATATCAAGCGAAATCTTTTTTCCAAGTTTTTCCATCATGAGTCCATCAAAATCAGAAACTTTTGATTTTTTGTCTATCAAAGAGCGCGCGATTACGACCTCTTCAGGCGAGAGTCCTTGCTCCGCAAGAAATGTATCAAATGCTTCGCGGTCGTTTATCTTGATTACAAATGCGTCTTGGGAAAGTCCGAAGCGGGTAAGTATCGTATGTGCAATTTCAATAATTTCCGCATCAGCGTGAAGCGTTGGAACTCCAAATATGTCAACGTTGAGTTGCCAGTGCTCACGCAGTCTTCCACGTTGCGGTCGCTCGTACCGGAACACGTTGGGAATTGAGTACCACCGAATAGGGAATCCAAGATCTCGTCTTTTTGCTGAAATCATGCGAGCAAGCGTTGGTGTCATTTCGGGTCTCAACGTAACCGAACGCTCACCACGGTCGGTAAATGTATACGTTTGCTCATTTACTATTTCATCGCTTGTTTTTGACCGATACAACTCTGAGGGTTCTAAAATAGATGCGCCATATTCAACATACCCAAATGATTCAACCGTCTTCCTCATAGTTTCAAAAAGATATTTTTGCACTGCCATATCATCAGGATAAAAGTCTCGCACCCCTTTGTACGGATCAGTGGGTAATTTGTGTTGCTCTTCCATAATGTGCTTATTTTATCTAATATACACAGTATGAACAAGGTAGAGCCATTTTGGAAGTTATACGGAGAGACGCCAAAGCAAGCACTAGAGCGTTTCAGGGTGAGTTACGGAGTAGAGGACTCTATACCACTTTCGTACGCGGGAAGGCTTGACCCTCTCGCAGAAGGGGTGTTGCTCGTACTTGTAGGAGAGGGAAATAAAGAGCGGGAGCGGTATCTCAACCTTCCAAAAACATACGAGTATGAGTTAGTGTTTGGGATTGAAACCGATACCCATGATGTATTAGGCATCCCGCGAGTAAGAGATATGAGTATGGTTGAAGGTAAGGCGGTTGAGGAGTGGCTACAGGGAACCAAGGGAGATATCGTACAGACGTACCCCGCATTCTCTTCAAAACCTTTCAAAGGCATGCCACTCTTTATGCACGCAAAAGCAGGTACGGTGAGTAATGATGAATTACCCGAGCACTCCGTAACAGTGTATTCACACACACTGATTGATATGTCTGTTGTTGGAGGAGATATGATACTTTCAAAAGCATTACATGCCACCGGAATGGTTTCGGGTGAATTTAGGCAAAATTTAATAGCAGAAAAATGGAATGAACTTGCGCCGGTAATATCACATAAGAATTTTTCCATTGCACGTATTCAACTTACTTGCGGAAGTGGTACGTACGTGCGCGCGTTTGCTCGCGATATTGGCGAGGCGCTCGGTGTTGGAGCATTTGCGTTTCGCATTGTACGAACTGCGGTTGGAGAATACACTGTGCGATGAGCATGTTCTATGTTAGAATGCCCTCAATTATAAGTAACATAGCGTATGACAAAAAAATTAGATATTGTAGCGACCATCGGTCCGGCATCAGAAACACCAGATATGCTTGAAGCGATGCATGACGCGGGAATGACCATTGCTCGATTAAACTTCTCACACGGAACAATTGATACACATCAAAGAATTTTAAATGCAGTACGAGAGGTGTGTGCAAGCGGAAAGGAAATTAAAATATTACAAGATTTGAGTGGACCAAAGATTCGCATCGGAGATTTTTATCAGCCGGTGGTAGTTCTTAAGGAAGGTGATATGTTTGTACTTACCACTGAGGAGTGTGTAGGAAATGAACATCGTGCATACATAAATTACCCAAAATTGCCTGAAGAGGTATCCATTGGTAACCACATTCTTCTTGATGATGGAAAAAAGAAATTGAAGGTAACCCACATAGAGGGAACTGAAGTGCACACCATTATTGAGGTAGGCGGAGAGACAAAGGGAAGAAGAGGGGTGAATATTCCAGAGGCGAATCTTACTATCAGGTCACTTACTGAAAAGGATAAGAGTGATGTGTTGTTTGGAATACAGAATAATGTTGAGTATATTGCATTTTCATTTGTCAGAAAGCCAGAGGATGTTGATGAGCTTCGGGCAATACTTGATGAACATAAAAGTAATGCAAAGATTATTGCGAAAATTGAAACACTTGAGGTGCTACAGCATTTAGATGAGGTGATTGAGAAGTCAGATGGAATAATGGTTGCGCGCGGAGATTTGGCGGTTGAAGTTGGATTTGCAAAAGTTCCTTTAATTCAGAAAGATTTAATATGGCGCGCAAATAAAGCTGGTAAGTTTGTTATCACTGCGACACAGATGCTTGAATCAATGATCAATTCTCCTGTGCCAACTCGAGCAGAAGTGAGTGATGTTGCAAATAGTATTTTAGATGGAACAGATGCGGTAATGCTCTCTGAGGAGTCTGCATTGGGGAAACACCCAGTAAAAGCAGTTTCTGTTTTTACGGCTATATACAACGAAGTTTCGCATAAATTGGAGGAAAAAGCGTAAGAAAAACTTGCATATAATTTTGTTTGTGGTATACTATTTGTGTAGATAATCTCTGTGCTCCTCTAATGTAGGGTGTTCAAGAGAGGTCGCTCTACGTTTTAGCAAGGAATTTCAAAGTATGGCAAAGAAACTATACGTTGGTGGTATTCCATATCGTACATCAGAAGATGCTCTCAAGGCACACTTCGGACAATATGGTGAAGTGGTAAACGCTTCAATACTTACTGACAAAGTAACAGGCCGTTCTCGAGGATTCGGATTCGTCGAAATGGCGAATGACGATGAGGCGCAAAAAGCAATTGATGCACTCAACGGAACTGAGTTCGAAGGACGAAACCTTACAGTCAATGAGGCACGACCTCGCCCAGAGCGAGCGTAATGCAAACAAAAAAACCGTTTCGGCGGTTTTTTTGTTTGGGTACTTTTACGGTACAATAGTGAGTATGGAGAATCTTGCGCTCGCGATGACTGTAGTAGAACGCATGCACGAGGGTGTGCTGTGGTTGGTGTTTTTTATAGTGTTGTTTCTATACGCAATTGCAACGACGATTCTGGTGTACCATTGGCACAAGTATGGACTTGAAGGTGACCGAACTTTGGTACGTGTCGGATATTTTTACGGAGCACTTTCACTATCTCTTATACTGATAGCGGGAGTTTCATTATATATGATGTATATGCCGGTATGATAGGAATGTATAATTTGGAAGAATCGGAAGTAGTATTAAAAATTGTCAGAAGGCATTGGTTTATTATGCTCGGTGAAGTTGTGGGCGTACTGCTTGCAATCGTAACTCCTCTCGCACTACTTTTTTTTATTGATAAGTATACAACTGAAACAATTGAGGTGTTAACTAATACATATCTCATTCTGTTTGTGTATGCATTATGGATACTGGTAGTAATAATACAAGCAGCGTTTGCATGGACTAACTATTATTTTGATATGTGGATCATTACCAGTAAGCGCATTATCCACGTTGAACAGAAAGCAATGTTCAGTAGAGTGATGTCTAGTTTTAGGTTGGAGCGAATACAGGATGTAACCGTGGACATACACGGACTCTTCCATACCGTGTTTGATTTTGGGGATATTCAAGTACAGACTGCTGGGGCGGAACGAAAATTTATTTTGGAGACAGCGCCTAATCCAAACGAACTTAGAGATTTTATTCTCAAATTACATACACAAAAAATGGGGGAAGCATAGTTTTTTGAATAGAAAGCGGCAGAGGGTATCCTCTGCCGTTGCTATGATGCGTGCTTTTGTGGGACACGCTCCAAGTCGTTGGGCGCACATACGCGTGTACTTCCATCATTGAAGAATACTTTGAGCATTCCTGATGAGTGTAGTACTTTTTCTACACGTCCTCGCCTGCGGGGCTTTCTTTTTTCAACGACTTCGGTTCCCTCAAAGAACAGAAGGTATGAGTCCATAGATTTCCTTTCATTCAGGGTTTACTTAACTATAGCACAAGAATATTCTACTGTGTTGTAGTTCCCGAGTACCGGTAATAGAGAATAGGGATAAGAAGGAGTGTTAATACAGTTACAAAAGAAAGACCGAACATAATGGTATACGCGAGTGGTCCCCATATATCTGAGGCAAACAAGAGAGGTATTACACCAATTACGGTGGTGATAGTTGTAAGAAGGACGGGGCGTAGACGAGCGGTGCTTCCTGCAATAACTGCATCAAGAAGTTTTTCTTCAGGATGACTCCTACGCTCTCTATTGATTGAATCAATGAGGATAATAGCGTTATTCACTACAATTCCCGCAAGAGTAATGAATCCAAGAAGAGAAGGGAATGAGAGTGCGCGTCCGGTGATAGCAAGACCGCTCAACACTCCAATTGAGGTGAGTGGAACTATTGAGAGTATGAACGCGGTTTGTTTGAATGAGTTGAATTGGAGCACGAGAATTGAGAGCATAAGAATCAGTCCAAATATCAAAGCAAAGAACATATCAATGAAGGATTCTGTTTGTTCTTCATTTTCTCCACCAACTCGTATCATTACTCCATCGGGAAGAGTCTGTTGTTCAATTTGTTCAAGGAATGTTGTATTGATTTCACGTAAGTTTGATCCAGCGGTAATATCCGCACTCAGTGTCGCTACGCGAAGTCGGTCCTCGTGTTGGATGCTGGTCGGACTTTTTTGAAGCTCAATCGTAACGAGCGATCCTAGGAGCACTGTATTGCCTGTTGGTGTTTTGATTGGTAATTCACGAAGTCTATCAATACTTACTTGTGTCAATTCATTGACTGTTCGGTAGTTTTGATTGAGATTTGCACGCACCACCACATCGCTGTCAGTGTCGCCGGTACGGACGCTTGATACAATGGTACCGCTCACTGCTGTTCGTAGCGTTTCCGCGACGGCTAATGGAGATAATCCGACAGCGGTTACCCGGTCTCGACGAATGCGTAGCGCAAACTCAGTGCCATCGTTTTGAGTGCTTGTAACAACATCGGTAACTCCTGAAATATCTGAAAGCACCGCTGATGCGGTTTGAATTGCTGACTCTAAGTCTTGCGTGTTGTTTCCAGAGAAAGTAATTACAATAGGTTTTCCAGTTGGAGGTCCATTGCTTGCTTGCGAAACACGTACGGTGACATTAGTGATATTTTTTAAATCGTTTCTAAGCAAATCAACTACTTCACTACTCGTTATGTCACGTTCCGGATACAAGTTGATGGTAATATTTGCCAACTTGCTGTTGACACCACCTCCACCAACGAAATTACTTCCTTCGCCAACAGTGGTAATGAATGATTCAACGTACGGGTTGGTGTATAGCACTTCTTCAACTGCGCGTGTAGCTAAATCTGTTTGCTCAAGTACGGTCCCCTCAGGTTTCTCAATGGTAATGAAAATAAAATCTTCGTTACTCTGAGGGAAGAATATCACGGTTACAATTCCGAATATTGGGAACGTAAGGGTAATAATGAATAGAATAATCAGAGTCGCAAAAAAAGAATTTTGTTTTTTGCGATTAGTAAGATATGTTGCAAGAACATTTTTATACGCATTCTGGAATTTATGTGTGTATGCTTCCTGCGCCACTTCAATACGTGAAGTGGTCCTTCTCCTAAGGAAGAGAGATGCGATAAGTGGAATAATTGCGAGTGCCACAAAGAGTGATGCGGTGAGAACGAAAATAATAGTGAAGGGAATACTCGCGATGAATTGACCAGTAATTCCAGATATAAAGAAGAGTGGGAAAAACACCGCCACGGTTGTCATTGTTCCTGAAATAAGTGGCCAAGAATACTCTTGAATTGTTTCAAGAGCGGATTGTTTTTTATCATTCCACTCTTTCAATTTTCCATGCATTGCTTCGGTTACTACAATTGCAGAGTCTACCAATATACCGACAGCGAGAATGAGGGAGAAGAGAGAGATGAAATTTATGGTATTTCCTGATGCTTCAAGTCCAATAAAAGAAAGTAGAAATGAGAGGGGAATAGCAAGCCCCGCAACAAGTGACTCTCTCCATCCGATGGTGAGAAGCAGTAATCCGATTACCAGTAGTACGGTTTGCATACCGCTTGTGGTGAGGTTGCTCAAGTCTCTCCTGATGAACTCTGCTGAATTGAAAAAGATGAGTGCAGAGCTACCGTCAAGTGTAGTCGCGGTGAGTTCTTCTATTCTTTTTTCTACCGAATCAGCAACGTCAAGAACGCTCGTTCCTCGATTCTTAAAAATCGCGAAAAGTATTGCCTGTTCAGAGGGAGTATTCTCAATACTCAATCGAGCGAGTGTGCGCATTTTTGAAATATCGTCTGCAATGACCGCTATGTCTCGGAGAAAGACTACTCCACCACTTGGGGTTCTAAATGTAATACGTTCAAATTCTTCCGCGGTGTTAATATCCGCATCAAAACAAACGGTATAGGTTATACCGTTTGTTTCAATGGTTCCGATTGGAATAGTGATGTCGTGTGAGCGGATGCCTGCGGTGATATCACCTAAGGTGAGGTTGAACTGTTGCAGTTTGTTAGTATCAACGATAACACTTATTTCTCGTGGCGCAGTACCGCTCACTGATACACGCGATACTCCCGGGAGCGACTGTAGATCGCTCTTGAGTTGGGTACCGATGTCAGTTAACTCGATTCGTGACGCATCACTTGAAAGCGCAATATAGAGAATTGGCTGGTCAGCAAAGTTAACATCTGTTACTGAGGGGCTTTCTGCGTCTCGGGGAAGTGTATTCTTTATCTTCTCAACCTCATCTTTCAGTTTATTGATTGATTCATCTATGGGAGCGGTTGCGATATACTCAACCGTGATTGACGATACACTCTCCCGCGATACTGAAGATATTTTTTTTACATTCTCAAGGTTTGCAAGCCCATCTTCAAGTGGATTTGTGATTAGTTTTTCCACATCTTCTGCGGATGCATTGGGAAGTATGGTGGTAACAATACCGATAGGAATCTGCACTTCAGGAGCAGATTCTTTTGGGATTTGGAAGAGTGATGAAATACCAAGTATGATAAGCACCGCAAGAAGCAGGAGGGTGAACTGTTTCTTTTGTATGAAGAATGACCAAATAGCAATCATAGTATTATTCTGATACAACAGTTACGTTGTCACCCTCATTCAATCCTCGAGCATCTGTAACGATGCGTACTGAGCTTGGAATATTGCGCACTTGAGCGGTATCGCCAAGTATTTTTTCAACGAACACTGGGTGTGCTATGAGTGTGTTCTTTTCACTTACTGAAAATACAACCGTGTCATTGAATCTCACTTTGAGAGCGGAAAGGGGAAGAGTAGACACTTCGTTTGTTTGAGAAGAGGCTTCAACCATACGCTCAATAGTTACCGGTACGGTACTATTGATGAATAACGAAGGTGAGCTTTCAGTGAGCGCTATGCGCACCTCTCTTTTGCCCTCTATGGTGAGTGCTGGGCTAATGTATGACACTATTCCTTGGTATGTGCCATCAATAAGTGCGCGTGCACCCACATTGATCACTGCTCCTTCTTGTTCACTAACATACGTAACAACTGATGGGTATTCATCTCCAATCACATTTACAATAACGTCATTCTGGTTTACGAATGTTCCTAGTCTAATTGACATGTCATTCAACACTCCGGTTATCGGACTTCGAACGAGTGTGTAGCCAAGTGAGATCTGTGCATCACGTACTCCAGCACGGGCTTGCTCCACGCTCGCTTCTGCAGAAAGAACATCTTCGTTTTCTGCTCCAGTGACACCGAGTGCTCGCTCCTGCTCTGCGATCGCAAATGATGTTTCAGTATTTACAAAAGTGTTACGCGCTTGCGCGACTAGAGTAAGTGCACTTGTAATACTTGTTCGAGATGATTGCATGCTTGCTTTGTATCCATCAAGAGTAGATTGTGTCCTTTCACTGTCCGGAGTAAGTTCTGAAACTACCTGTGAGAGTGTATTTACAAAATTTACCAACATGTCTAAGTCTGACTCTGCGGTGTGCATGAGAGGGATAAAGGAGTCATTAGCTGGCCTCATCAAAAGTGTGTTCTCCCAGAAAGACAAACGTCCCTCAATTAAAATTCGTTCTGCTTCTAGGTTAATTTTTGTTTGGTAACTAGCGACGGGTATCGTGAGAGTAGGGTAGGTAGTTTTTGGGTTACTAAAAAAAATATCAGACTTGTTCCGTATCGCATCATCGATTGATATATATGCACTTCGAAGAGAGTTGTAGATTCCATCAAGTGCTTGTTCTCGGTTTGCTACCGCTTGTTGATACCTGATCTCAATGATTTCAGTACGAGCAACTCCACTTTGACCAGTAAGTTTTGCAAGCATGGATTCTGCTTGTGTGAGAGCCGCTTCTGCGCGTGCAAGGGAAGCGTACTCACGTTCATTTTCAATTTCCGCGATAAGTGTACCAGCAGATACCTTGTCACCACGGTTTTTATAGATTCGGGTAATTATTCCAGTTTTTCGTGCGCGTACCGTTGCGTCAGTAGCTGATTCAACCACACCGCTTGTCTCAAGTGCTACTGCTTGAGCAAAATCTACGGGAAAACGCACGAGTACCGAACGGGTAGTGTCGGTTGCAGAAGAGGTATTTTCATTGCCATTTCCGCGGACAATCAATGAAATAAGCACAATACCTGCGAGTATTGCTATGATGAGAATTTTTCTGCGTTGTATGAATGCAACCATAGATAAAGTAGTAACTATTTGATAGTCTTATATGTATAAAGAAAACGAGAGAATTTTAGCACAATTTTATATTTTAGTCAAATGTCGCTTGAGATACTTTCAGATATCATACTCGTTAACAAACCACGTGGAATGAGCTCTTTTGACTGTATACGAATTCTTAGGCCTGTCTTGAAGGTTAAAAAAATCGGACACGCGGGAACTCTTGATCCAAGGGCTGAAGGACTCCTTATTCTTGGGGTGGGATCTGGAACAAAAAAACTTACTTCCTATATCGGTTTGGACAAAGAGTACGAAGCTACTATTAGATTAGGTGTTGCAACTGATACGGGTGATTTAGATGGAGTAGTCACGGAAGAATGTGTGGTGAGTGAAGTGTCACAGGATGCTATTGTGCGAGCGCTCGATACTCTTGTTGGTGAGCATGAATATGAAGTGCCTGTTTATTCTGCAATAAAAAGAAATGGGAAACCACTGTATAAATATGTTCGTGAAGGACTACCTGTTCCTCGTGTGGTGCGTAGTATGAACGTGTATTCATATGTACTCATAGGGGTGACGCGTTCTCATCCTTACATTGATATACAGGTTACTTTTCATGTTGCAAGCGGTGTATACATACGAAGCCTCGCGGTTGCGGTCGGTAAGATTCTCAAGTGTCCAGCGGTACTTGAGAAACTGGTACGAACTCGTGTGGGGGATTTTTCTTTAGAAGACGCATACCCACTTTCGTTACTCACAAAGGAGGTCAAAGAATAACTTCAGTGAATGGTATACTGATGGTGTGACTTCATACGCAAACACTGCTTATACAAAAAGTATAACGCTGTTGTCTCGCCTGAGTGCCAAGAGCGGTTTTTTGGCATCCCTAGATACTAGAGATAATTACCCGCGGGTGTGGGCCAGAGATGGAATGATAAGCGGTATCGCGTCCCTCATGAGCGGTAATCCTGAACTTGTTGGTACTTTTCTTCGTACACTTGAGACGCTTAAAACATACCAAGATACAACTGGGCGTATTCCAAGTAACATTGATCATTTGACCGGAAGTGTGAGTTTCGGGAGTACCGTGGGAAGGATTGATGCGACGCTGTGGTATGTGGTTGGAGTAACCCAGTACATATTGCGAACTGGCGAGTTTGAGCGACTACATTTTTTTGAGGATTCAATTCGTAAAGCGATTTTTTACCTTGAATGTTTGGAATTAAATGGGAAAGGGTTGTTGTATATTCCACCTGGTGGTGATTGGGCTGATGAGTATGTAAATGCAGGATACGTTTTGTATGACGAGGTACTTTACGCGCTTGCGCTGAGTGGTGTTGCGCGTGTTTGCAAAGATGAAAATTTGTTGAGTAAAGCCGATAGGATACAGAAGCTTATACAGATAAATTTTGTGCCAAGAAAGGAAAATAGTGAAAGCGAGTATGTGTACCATAAACGTATCTTTGAAATAGGACTTGATGCAGGTGTTCTGTACCCGCTCTCATACATTAGTAGTGTTGGCGTTGGTGCTCACCTTGATACTTTTGGAGTGTCGCTCGCGCTGTGCCTTAATTTGCTTGATGAAGAAGCACAAAATGCTATTGCGGAAACGCTTGAGCGGTATTCGGTTTCTGCAAACAAAATACTTCCTGCATTTATTCCAGTGATAGAGAAAGGAGTGTGTGAATGGGATGAGTTAGTGAAAAATCATTTGTACGAGTTTAGAAATGTTCCGCATGAGTACCATAATGGAGGACGGTGGCCTTTGGTACATGGTTGGTTTCTTGCTGGAAATCCATTTGCGTTTGGCGGAGTAGAAACATTGGCACGAGTATTTGAGAAAGAAGGGTACACGTTTCCGGAATTTTATCATGGAGAGACTGGAATCCCGCGTGGGGTAACTCAACTTGGATTTTCAGCAGCGGCGTACATCATTGCTTACCTGAGAGAAAAGGATGTCCCCGTATTTGTATGATTCTCGCAACAGACTTGGACAGAACACTGCTCCCGAACGGAGACGAACCATACGATGGTACTTTGCCGGAATTTTTTGATATGGTCAGGCACTATAAGTTCACTCTGGTATACGTGAGCGGGAGAAACCTTTCAATGCTTGAGGACGCAGAACGAGAGTATGGAATTGAGTTACCCGATTATTTTATCGGAGAAGTTGGTACGGTGGTATATCAAAAAGTGAATGAAAGGCTAGTGTTGCATGAGCAGTGGGGGACGTACATAAAGAAAATGAATCCCACGTGGAATAGAGAGCGCATTGTGGAATCATTGGCGGATATTCTTGAGCTTGATCCCCAGGAAGATGAAAAGCAGAATCCATATAAAATTAGTTTTTATATACATGAGACAAATAGAGAGGATGAGATTCTTTCTCGTGTGAAAAATGCGTGTAAGGAGTTTGCTAATCTTGAGATTGTATACAGCACCGATCCGCTGTTAAACGGAGTGGGCTTACTTGATGTACTTCCTAAGGCAGCCACAAAATTATCCGCGCTTGAGTTTGTACGAAATACATGCAATGTTCCCGTTCAAGATGTTGTTTATTGTGGTGATAGTGGCAATGATATTCTTCCGCTTACCAGTGGGTATCGTGGAATATTGGTAAGAAATGCTCACCCGAATATTGTGAATGAAGTGTGTTCCTTTCATAAAGCAAATGGTAGTGAAAAGAATATTTATCATGCGATAGGGACTGAGTATCATAACGGCAATTACTCTTCGGGTATTATTGAGGGGTTAGAGCATTATGGAGTAGTTACTCATCGTCATGCAGAGTAAGTCTCCCAAAAGAAAAAGTCTGCTCATAACAGACTTTTTCTTTTCACCCACTCTTCGAACTATTCCTTTTGTGCATACTATTGGGCTGGTTCTCCATCCACGGATGGGAGATTCACTTGTGCCCGTTTTTATATTGTGCTAACAGGGAATGTTCTCCAAGTGATATTTTAATTTTCCCACTACCATTTTTCATGTCAAACGAGTAATGGGCTTTTTCGTGCATAAGCTGTGAATATGGTGTGCATAGCATGTGGACTATGGTCAAGATTGCCGGTTTGTGGTATTTTTTTCCCAGAAAGGTTGCACGATATGAAAGAGATTGAGGAAATCATTTCGGTGAGAATTGAGAAATTACTTGCACTGTACATTGATGAGTGTGGAAAGTGGGGTGCAAGTCGGGATACTTCGCGCACTCCTCCAGTGCAGCAGTTGCGACTCGCTCGAGCGGACACCATCAGGCGTATTGCTATCATAGTGAGTACCGGAAAAGAGAACAGAATACCTCTTGCGGTATTGTTGGAGAATCTTGCCTCATGTGCGTACACTCGCGGTTTTGAGGGAGCGAGAAGTATGGAGGGTGGTGAGTTTGCCACAGATCCGTATCATTTTGATTTTAAGTGTGCAGATACTCTTCGTGCTGAGATTATCCGCAGGTTTAATGATGCGAGTCTCCGTTTGGGATCTTCCAAAAAAAGAAAACGAAAGTAACAGACGCCGGTCATTTCGACCGGCGTTATTTTTAGATGCGTGTAGAAAAAAACGACACTCCTTTTCGGTGTGTCGTTATGTTGCACAATTGTGCAATTAGTTCAGTTCAGCTTCAACCAGCACTGCCCTGAAGAATCGGTGCGGGAAACTCGTTGGGCTTGCTTGCCCAATCCTGATGAAGTTGCCCGCCGTAATTTCTATTGGCGTGGTTGACACCCAGAGGGGTTCACTGAGTGAGGTTGTGGATTCAAGGCGGAACGTAGTTCCAGTTTTTCCCCACACCACAATCGGGTGAGTGTAGGTTGTGCCTTCAGTCAACACATCACCAATGAAAAGCGTGAGCACTTCCTCCTCAGGTACGCCAGTGTAGGTGAATCCAATGTCGTCCCACCAGATTTGACGAGTTGGATCAGAGAACTCAATCCGCAGCCCGTACGTTGGGTTTCCGTCTTCAATACCGAAGGCAGAGAAGGGGATAGAAATCTCTTGCCAAGCGAGAGACGCTGGATTCGCCGGCATATGTGGCGCGAGTGCCACAGAAGTACTCGCTTTTCCTTTTCTGTTCGTGAAGAGCGTCAATGTAATGTTTCCAAAGTCGGAAGGCTGAAAGGCCATGACACGAAAGGTAATCGTGTCGTGTCCGACGTCCCTGGTTTCTGCTCTCCACTCCACCGAGGAGTTTGTGCGTTCCGCAATTGTGCGGAATGAGGCCGAGCCGGTTTGACCTGTAACGCTCACAATGCTCCCCGAGACGTTTTTTGCCCCGTAAGAGTAAGGTTCATTGTGTGTGTCGGTGAAGACCGACGTTTCGGCAAAAAGCGCCGTGTGTGCCAAGAGTAGCACAGCAACAACTGTCAGCATTTTCATAATTAGTAGGTGCAATAGGGTTGAGGTTTGTTTTGTGGTTGTGTACCACTCTAACCATATAATACATAAAAAATAGGATTTGTCAATATTTATGGGCAAAAAGAAAAGCCCCGCGGGGGGCTTGTGAATTCTTGCGCCACTTATTCAGTGGGCGGGAGTTGGAGCGGAATATGAGCCGTTCCAATTCTTGAAAGATCAAACCGTTGCCTCGTAAGAGGGTCGGGATCTGGAGCGTTCTCAATCCACCGTTGAATCCGCCGTTCTTCCATCGGGGCGTTTTCAAACTGATGCTTGGTCTGAGGCGCTACAACCCCAAACACTGCATCCGCAAACTTCTTCCACTCATTCATAGGCGGAGGAGGTTGATTGGTAATGTGCGAATGGAACACCTCCCAAGGAACCTCATTGGGGTTGTTTGGGTATAGCTTGAGTGAGCGACCTGAATGTTCAGGAGTTGTGGGAAGAGGTTCTCGTGAAGGACTGTACGTTTGACTTTTCTTTTCAAATTTCACCAGCGAGTCATCCGAAATGCTGCAACTCGTAGGGAAATGTGTATGAAGTACGCACGTCATAATGAGGGTTTCCTCAGGTACGGCGCGTGACTGGCAGTATACGTACAGGCGGGGTTTAAATCCTTCAGTACGCACAATGTCAAAAACAATACCTTCAAGAAGAATGGCTTTGTCCCGAGTGAGTGTGAATACTCCTCGGCACCTCTGTTCTTGAGTGAAGGTGAGTTCGGACTGACACATCCCTTGAAGTGTCACGTTTTCTGTTCCACTTTTTGTCCCTCTAATAGAGAGTACCGTGGTTTTGTATGTAGGCTTCATAAAAATACAAGGTTCTACTTGTATACTAGCAGTCACTCACTACCTGTCAATTTATTTTTGAGGAGAGGCGTATTTGCGAGAAAATAGTAAACCAACAATAACCCCACACAAAACAGCTGTTACATATATAACCGCTCCTAGTGTGAGTGACACGGGAAGTGACCTGAGTGCCCCTAGCACAATAGCACATGACCATGAGACGACTGATACTGAGCCGGTAATGATCAGAAATACTCGTGAGTTTTTGAACAGGTCTGATTCGTGTGTTGGTATATTGGTAATCGATTTCAGCAGTGGGAAAATTTTAAAATGGAAAAATGCACCGTTGATAATAAGTACTACTACGATACTCATTTTCAGAATGAATTTACTTGAATCCAAGTATCCTTCTGGATCGAGTGCAAACAATCCAATACCAGAGGATACAAGCAGGATAAGTCCGCTCCACACCGCAACACTCATTCGCTTAATAATTCGTATTTCAGTGGGACTGAATATGTAGTCTTTGATTGAAGAGAGAAAAATAATGTCTGTCATAAAAGCTCCACCGGCGCCAATGGCAACTCCGAATAGATGGAGAATAACAAAAAAGGTATGTACGTCCATTTCAAAATTATACCCCGTGTGTTTGAGTGTTCTGTGTATAAGTTGAGAGAAGAAGGGTGACTTCTTTTTGTGTTAGAGGACGAAAAGTCCCTTTCTTGAGTGAGCCGAGGGATATGTGCATGAAGCGTGTTCGTGCTAAGGACGAAACCACTGCACCGATTGACGCGCACATCCGTCTAATCTGGTGTTTCTTTCCTTCAACGAGTGCAATGAAAAAAGATTTTTCTCCGATTCGCTTGATTCGCGCAGGTTTAGTTCGGTACCGTTCAATTTTTATGCCATTGCCAAGCATGCGAAGTTTTGCGTCTGATACAGGAGTTCCAACCGTTACGCGGTACTCTTTCTCGTGTTCAAACTTTGGGTTGAGAACAGAGTCGGTAATACGTCGGTCATCGGTAAGAAGAATGAGTCCCGTCGTATCTTTATCAAGTCGCCCAATAGGGTAGAGGCCGGTTAGTCCAGTTGCTTGAATAATATCTTTTTCTCCTAACTGTGGGCTGTGTGTTACCACTCCCGCAGGTTTGTGGTAGGCGTAGTAACGGAATGTACGTGTGCGGATTTTCCGTGATACGGTAACCGTATCACTCTGTTCTACTTTGTCTCCATGGTGCGCAATTTTATTATTGATGTGCACGAGACCTTGCGTAATGAGTTCATCTGCCTCACGGCGCGAAGAAACCCCGGTACGTGCGAGGTATACATTTATACGAAGAGGAAATGACAGACTGTTATGTTGGTCCATATATTATATTATACCACAAAAAACATATTTTGCAAATACTTATAAAATAAAACCCTGTTGAGCAGGGTTTTGGTATGCTTTACACATGAAAGATGAAGCTTCTTCTGACTTCAGGAGTAGCACGGTTAATAATTGACTCCAGAGCATTTCGGGCGGCAGGGTCCCTTATCAGGCATGCGTTTGTGATGACACTGTCACTCACACAACCACTTATCGACATTATGTGTAAGGTAGCATTGAAGACTTTGAGGCGTATCTCAGGTTTTTCTAAGTAGTCTAGATCAATTTCACCTGAGTGCATGAGAATGAAATAGAGTGGAGTTTTTGATGTCTGTTCAATAGAGACAATAGTGTATCCAGTGTTCATAGAATCTACCCATTACCTTATGTTTTTACGAAATGTTTGTCAATTTTGAAAATTACTTTAGCTAGCGTACAATAATGCCGTTACTAGCATAACTATTTGCAATGGTTACGATAAAAAAAATTGTGGGAAGAGAGGTGTTGGATTCACGCGGAAACCCAACGGTAGAGGCGGACGTGTTACTTACTGATGGAAGTATGGGGCGCGCAACAGTTCCGAGTGGCGCGTCTACTGGAACACACGAGGCGCATGAGTTACGAGATAACGACAAAAAGCGATATAACGGAAAAGGTGTATTGAAAGCGGTTGCAAACATAAATATCGTCATCGCAAAAGCGCTTCAAAAGAAAACATGGGATCAAGATAGTTTGGATAACACGTTGATCGGTCTTGATGGTACTTCACATAAAAGTATGCTTGGTGCGAATGCAATTCTCGCAGTGTCATTAGCGTTTGCACATGCCTCTGCACGTGCACAAGGGATTCCTCTGTATCTGTACTTCAAGCGTGTATCAAAAACAAAGACTCCTTTGTGTCTCCCAACACCAATGATGAATATTTTGAATGGAGGAGCACACGCGAGCAATTCAACTGATTTGCAAGAGTTCATGATTGTTCCGGTAGGAGCAAAGACATTTTCTGAGGGGTTACGTATGGGTGCAGAAATATTTCATGCATTGAAAGGAATACTGAAAGAACGAGGATATGTGACGACCGTTGGTGATGAGGGTGGTTTTGCACCATCACTTCCTGATAATGAATCTGCGCTCGCGGTGATACTGGATGCAGTGGTAAAAGCTGGATACAAGCCAAAGAAGGACGTGGGAATAGCGATTGATGCCGCGGCAAATGAGTTTTATGATTCGGAACGAAAAGTGTATATGTTGAGAAGTGAAAAACGAGAGCTTACCTCAACTGAACTTATTGCGCTCTATGAATCATGGGCACAGAAGTATCCGATTCTCTCTATTGAAGATGGATTATTTGAAGATGACTGGGAGGGTTACCAAGAACTTACCCGAAAACTTGGAAAAAAAGTTCAGCTTGTAGGAGATGATTTGTTTGTAACGAACGTAACACGATTACAGAAAGGAATTGATATGAAGGCGGGAAATTCAATTTTGATTAAGGTAAATCAGATTGGTACTGTGAGTGAGACAATTGACGCGATTCTGATGGCGCACAGTGCCGGTATGACCGCAGTGGTATCACACCGCTCAGGTGAGACGGAAGACGCAACCATTGCACATCTCGCAGTAGGTCTTTCAACTGGGCAGATAAAGACAGGCTCTTTGTCACGTAGTGATAGAGTAGCGAAGTACAATGAATTACTTCGTATTGAAGAAGGTCTTGGAAAAAAGGCAGTGTATCTTGGAGGGAAAGCGTTTAAGAAGTAGTTACGAAGTGGTTAATGCACAATAAAACACTACTCTCTCGGGTAGTGTTTTATGTTGTACTTACAGGAAGAATTGATACAATACGTTCATGAAAAAAACACGACAAGTCGCACTTATTATCCTTGATGGGTGGGGGTACCGAGAAGAGACGAAAGATAATGCGATACGGCAAGCGAATACTCCGGTCATGGATCGTCTGTGGAATGAATTCCCGCACGCACTCTTGATGGCAAGTGAGGAGCATGTTGGACTGCCACAAGGTCAGGTGGGGAACAGTGAAATCGGGCACACCACTATTGGTGCAGGGACGGTCATTGATTCAGACTTGGTACGTATTACCAAAGCGGTTGAGACGAGATCGTTTGGTACAAACAAAACATTCTTAGATTTATTTGAGCACGTAAAAAGTCATGGTTCTGTTCTGCATGTCATGGGTCTTATTGGGCGAGGAGGGGTACATGCGCACAGCACACACTTGGAAGAATTTCTGCGTGTGGCTCACGCAAGTGGAGTTGGAGAGATTGCGGTGCATGCATTTACAGATGGGAGAGATTCTTCACCTAATGAAGCGCACGAGCACATCAAGGAACTTGAACATATCTTGGCAGAGCTTGGTATAGGATACATCGCGTCGGTATCGGGAAGATTTTTTTCAATGGATAGGGATAACAATTGGGATCGTCTGCAAACATTTGAAAAAACCGCTTTGTTCTGTGAAGGAAATGTGTGTCATATTCCGCCGACTGAGGAATTGAAGCGTCAGTACGGTGAAGGAAAAAGCGATGAACACATTGAACCATTTATTGTACGCAAAGCACCGTTAAAAAAACATGATGGAGTATTTATTTTTAATTTCAGAGCCGATCGCGTGAGAATGCTCACGAAACGTCTCACTGACATCAAAGCAGAACTTGATTTGAAAATTGTGACTCTAACTGAATACCAGAAAGATTTTCAAGTGGACGTGGCATTTCCGGTAATGGGAATAAAAACCACACTTGCTGAACAGGTAAGTTTGAATGGTTTGACACAAGTGCACATTGCAGAGACAGAAAAGTTTCCACATGCTACGTACTTTTTAAATGGGGGACGAGAGGAACCGCACGTGGGAGAAGAACATGTGGTGCTTCCGAGTAGAAAGGATGTGTTAACGCATGATTTAGCACCTGAGATGCAGGCAATGGGGATTGCTGATGTGGCAATACAGAAAATAGAGAGTGGAGCAGATTTCACTTTTATCAATTTTGCGAACCCTGATATGGTGGGGCACACCGCCAATGTACCAGCGATTATAACTGCCATAGAAACAACTGATCGTGAATTAGGAAGAGTGCTAGATGCGCTCCTTGCTCGTGGAGGAGTGGCGTTTGTAACGGCAGATCACGGAAATGCTGAGATAAACCGTGACCCGAAGACAGGAGAGAAGCATACTGCTCATACACTCTCGCCGGTCCCCGCGATTCTGACTGACAAAGGACTCACACTTCATGATGGGTCTCTCAAGGATATAGCTCCGACCGTGCTTGCGTTACTCAATCTTTCCATTCCTTCTGCAATGACAGGCGCGTTGCTTTTTGCAGAAAATAAAACACACCAGTAGAGAATACTCTGGTGTGTTATGCGCGTGCGACATAGATAGTGATACGGGTGATGCCGGTATCACGGTCTGTGTGCTTCGTATGTTTGGAAACAATATCTCCATCTTCCTCAAGTTGTTTGAGTAGGAGAAGAAGTGCGAAGGAACTAATGAATCCTCCCCGAGCGCGAATTTCCAAGAGAAGTTCGCGGAACTCAAGGTGCTGTCTTTCATCAAGAATGGAAATGATTCCCTTGCTGTAAACTGGTTCCATTATTGAAGAATGGATAAGCATTCCAATTGCAAGCAGGGTGCTTGAAATTGCACACAAAAGAAGTAGTTGCAGGTCCATATAATCTCACCTGATAATACGGTAATACACATATTCGTCAATCGCGACCAATATAGGTTCTTGAGTGTGATACAATATGAATAATTATTAATGGTATAAAAATGATATGAGCATGCATGCTGATTTAATGAAAAAAAGAGGACTTTATGCGACATGGCACAAGAAAGAGTATTGCCAGCCGTTGCACTGGATGGCGTTTTTTACGGTTTCTTTTTATTCAGCGTTTACTATTCTTGGAGAGATTGCAGTATATTCAGTAGAGGTATCGTTGGTTTAAAAAAATAAAAAAGCGCCTTCAGGGCGCTTTTTTGTTGTCTTTATAAACCTTTAGGTTATTCCAAGGGGACCCCTTGGAATGAGATAGTGAATCATTTTGGTGAAAGTACTGGCATTTGAGCAATGTAGGTGCGTGTTTCAAGTGCATCTAGTATCGCGTGTGCTACTGCAGTTCTTGATATTGCTCCGCGTGCCGGTCCGTGTTCGGTGGCGGTATATTCTTTTTTAGTTGGGTTTTCTTTTCCTAGTTTCAACACACGAAATATTGTCCATTCAAGGTTTGACCTCTTAAGTACTTGTGCATGTTCTCGACCATCAGTAACTCGCTCTGGGTCAATATGCTCTACAAAAAAATTTGCAATTCTATCAAAAAGGGAAGGAGTGTCACCTGAAATTCGTACGCCAGTGCCGGTAAGGCTTATGATACGGGTAACACTGCATTCATTCATACAGTCCACGACGTTTTGTATTCCTTTAGTTTGAAGAAATGGATCTGAGTGGGAAATATGCCCGATAACACTTACCACCGCATTAGATCCTTGCACTGCAGAGAGTACGAATTCGCGATTAAGTATGTCACCCACCACAACACGGACATTGGGAGGGAATAGTGATACTGACTGCTCAGCTCTTACAAAAGCGCACACGAGATGTCCGTGTGAGAGAGCCTCTTCTACCAGTGGTATGCCGGTCCGCCCATCTGCTCCAAAAATAGTTATATTCATTGGGACGTTTTTTTCTAGGATTATTATATAAGTGTACCATGAGAATATCGGCACGACCGCCTTCCTTAATGATGCATGATTTCCACAAGAGGTATTGACTAAATAGACTTTTTTAGTATAATAATATGAAATTTGTTCCACGTT
This sequence comes from uncultured Candidatus Saccharibacteria bacterium, assembly GCA_964436015.1. Taxonomy (GTDB): domain Bacteria; phylum Patescibacteriota; class Minisyncoccia; order Phycocordibacterales; genus JBBDJV01. Next base: position 39,843 of record CAYTAR010000005.1, read on the forward strand.
CACCTATATTCATATGGCACGAGTTCATATTCTCGTAGCGGGAAATGTCCCGTTACGGCAATTGCCAGAAATTCATCTACTTCTAAAACGCATGGGCGTTTTGGAAGTAGAACAGAATGGGTCTCCACACTCACTGTTCGGTGATTCTCATCCGGGCGTAGTCCGTGAGCTTGCCCGACTGCGGTGCATTGCCCGTGCGTATGTGGTTCCCGAAGGTGCATAATTTGTTCTCGTGCACAGAATCAAACCCGTCAGTAATGACGGGTCTTTTTTTGGGAGGTAAGAGGGGTTTGCAGAATGTGTCTTTTTTGTTACTATAGTTCTCGTGCATATCGCTTTTGATACGTGCACCATTCCGCGGTAGCTGTCCCTGCCTGCCGGTAGGCAGGTTGGTAGGTATACGTAACTACCACGAAACGGTATCAAGGAATGCATATAGATTTATTCCGCGGTAGCTCAGTTGGTAGAGCGTCTCGCTGTTAACGAGAGGGTCCTAGGTTCGAGCCCTAGCCGCGGAGCCGTATAAAAAAATCACCTCTTATATTCTTGAGGTGATTTTTTTATACTTACTTACACGCGGCAGGGCTCGAACAGGAAAGGGGTCGGGAAAACAGTCGTTTTCCCGTGGAGTGAGAATGCATAGGTATGCATTCGCAAGACCGGAGGCAGACGTGCCGAGGTGGGGTCGCAGGCTTTTTCAGCAGAAAAAGACCCGTGACAGGCAGTGAGTCTTCGAACGTTGGAAAACCGTAGGTTTCCAAGGAGTTCGAGCCCTAGCTTATATACGAGTACTTTGGATTTTAGAGTGTACTCACGAATAAAATCCTTAGTAACTCGTGACCGAGTCCTAGCCGCACACTACACCACAAAATTCCAAAAATAATTGTACGTATCCCTGTTTTCTCTCAAACTCAGCATCTTGTGCTGCCACTGTATGTATATGTAAATCTATCTTTATCATCGATTACCTTTTGCCCTGTTATGTGTCTTACACAACATCTGGCAATTTTTTGCGTCCGTTGCACCACCCTTACTCCACGCTGCCACATGGTCGGCATCCATGTCGCTTAGACCCCAGATTTTCTCTTTGTTGGCATCATGCCCAATTGCACAAAGCGGACAGTTTGATTCGCCCTTTTTCTTTGCTGTGGCAGTTTGAGCTTCATACACTGAACGTTTGGTTGCATCATCAAACACACGTACATCAAGTAGTTTTGTATCAACTTCACCACCTAAGACGTACTCAAAGATTCCTTTGCGGTTCTTTACGTATGCATCACCATAGAGCCGTTGCACTGCTGTGGCTACTTTCTTAGGATCATATTTTTTCTTGTGATAGGTTTCGTAAAGTCTATTCCATTCCAATCCTCTCATTTCACTCTCAACATCTGTGAATGTTTTGGATACCCAGTCAATGACTTTATCAAAGTGATTCTTTAGCTCCGTAATGTTCTTATCGTTACGATGCTTACTCATGTAATTGTCTATGGCACCATCAGAAACCCAGTCTAAAGCTCGCTCCAAATATGCTTGGCGTTTGATGTCACCAGCAATATAGGCACTCCACTTCTGCACATTGGCGTTTTGACTGTTACTAAACTCTTCACGTGCCTTAGTAACAAAAGGACCCGAATAGACGGCGTTTAAAATCTCCTGCTCAGTTAGCGGCACTCCAGCAATATTAATAGTCTTGAACCAATCCTTGATCTCTGGCTCGTCGCCCTCGCACACATACACCAACAATTTGGTGTTTAGTATCTGTTCACGCTGACTGTCAGCCATACCGCTGTAGTACTGCTCATGGCCGTTCTTGTCTTTAACAGCAAACTTACCGGTAACAAATCGTCCAATACTGGTAATGCGCTGTTGGCCATCGAGGACCTCAAATTTGTCTTTTCCAACTTGGTTAAAATAAATCAAACCAATGGGGTATCCCTTCAAAATTGAGTCAATCACAGCAACATCCTTTTTGCCGTCAGCATAAATATAGTTACGTTGATATTCTGGTTGAATCGTTAGCTTGCCAGACAAACCAAACAAACCCTTTCCTTCCAACTCGTTATACACGAAGCCGTCGCAAACTTCTTCGATGGTGATGTCATTTTTTAGCGTTGTTTTCATAACTATTTTTTCTTGTGCTTGATTAAAACTCTCTGATAAACTTTTTCCAGTAAACCATTGACTTTCACGACTCCGCTAGCGTTAAGATCATAGATGCCTGTCTTGCCAAATTTATCTAGATACGCCTGTTTACATTCTGTAGATGTGTAAACTTTGGTTTTTTGTTTATATAAATCCTCATTTTCACACATACCAACAATCTTAAATTGGTCAGGGTTATATTTATCTAGGAAACTAATTGGCACCCCCATAACACCACCATAGTCACTAGGAATTGCTTTAGCGAACGGCACCTCAATGGCATCGTAATTTTCATATTTCAAATAGCTCGTTTCTTTCTTTTGTATCTGCTTATTAAATTTTTTATTTTCTGCCATGGTCATAAATTCAAGTGGTTGGTGACGACGACCATGATCAAGATTAGTAAACCAGCGAACACCCATCACACGCGCGTAGTGAACGCCATTTTTATCAGTCCGCCAATTGCCAATTTCCTTGAAAATATAATGCGGAACTACAAACTCTCTATCTCCACTACTTATACTTGGTCCAAGCCAGACCTTATTCTCTTTAATCATTGGAAAAACTTCTTTGTAAGTTATGGCATTCAAGTTACCAATGATTAGAAATTGTTTTTTGTATTCAAAAAGCTGAGTAATGTACTCACGGAATAAACTAAAGGGAGGATTAGTGACGACAATATCACTTTGCTTGAGAAGCTCCACGCATTCATCACTTCGAAAATCACCGTCTTCTTCGAGCGGTGCCCACTCGTTATTTTTATTAGCTTTAAGCTGCAAAGCAATGTCTTCAAGTGTGAATGAACCGTCGCCATCAACATCACCAACCTCGTTGATGATGAACTTGTTTGCGGTAATTTTTGGCCGCCCTTTAGCTGGTTCAAGAGTGACATCGTCACCAAACAGACCGATTTGAGTATTTGCAACCGGTGAAGGTTTGTAGCTAGTGGTAATGAGCCTCTTTAATCCTAGTCTATTAAAATTTAGAACGAAATATCGAAAGAAATTGCTTTCATATGGATCATCACAATTGCTATAAATTACTTTACCCTTGAAAGTATCAGGGTCGTATTCAAGATAAGACTCGATTTCTTTTTGAATGTCCGAATACTGGGTATAAAACTCGTCATTCTTTGTCCGCTTTGCGTTTGTAAGATTTTTGTTTGCCATAACATTTACAGAGTTTTTCTTCGTGTGAGGATCGGCTTAGCATCCAGTGAACCGATAAAGTAAAAACTATGGTTGAGATAGCTTGCCATTTCTTCTACTTCAGATAATGCATTGTATATAGCATTTCCCAATTCATACTCTTTTGTATTGCATTTGATTATCTTGTCGCCAAAGATATCAGTGGCCTCATTCTTATCAATCACAAACCCATGATCCTTGTATTCATATACAAGACGCTCGGCAATATCTTTGGGCGTATTGGCAAGCTTGCTCGCTCGAGGACTGAGTAATCTTTCCGCATATTGCATTGCAGATTCCGCAACACGTTCGTAGTAACCCACCTGTACTGGTTCAACAGAAAGATTGAGATACTGCGCAAACATTGAGGCAGATGCGGGATATTTTTTTACAAGACTGGCAATGTGTTCAATTGAATTCTTTAGACCGAGAGCAGGTACCCTGCGTCCAGAGACTTCAGATTTCATCTGTGGATCAATTGGACCAAGCTCACTCATACTGCCCATATGTATCTCATCAGATGCACACGCTAGAAGAGTAGCTGCTGACTTAGCATAACGAGGCACAACGGTTACGAATTTCTTATTAGAAAACTCAGAACAAAGTTTCCCAATCAAATATGCTGATCCTGGCTCTCCACCACCAGAGAGTAAGATGAGCAGAAGTGGTTTATCGTTGTTGAACTCTGTTATCGCTTCATAGATTTTGTCAGAGTCACCCTTAACCAAAATCGTATTATCGAACAGGATTAGAGTATTGAAGTCTTCACCACAATCATGTTTATTAACTTCTTGTCTAAGAAATTTCTTTAAGAGAGCCGAGAACTCATCCTGTTTTGTTCGAGTCCCGTTTTTACCATAACCATCTACAAGAACGGTAAACAGGTCAACAAAAGATATTTCTTTCTTTTCTGAAGACTTTGGCTGACTGGCCTTAGTTGTCGTTGCTTTTTTAGGTGTTGGTTTCTTGTTTTTCATACTTATTTCTCGTTATCGAGCATAACTTTCAACTGGAAGATTGTATCTGACTTCAGCTTTGCCCGTGCAGAGTCTTTCTGTGGATCGGACAACAACTCACCAAGACCATCCAAGATGTGCTTGTTATCCATCTTTTCCAGCATATCAATACATTTCTCCAGCGTTTCTTTGAAAGACATTCCTGAGCGCTGTTCCACTATTTCGCGATTTATTGACCAATTACTCTTAGCAAAGTAATTAACGTCAAACACGTCTCGGCTCGTCTTGCCGACACGTTCATACATCGCCATGAGTTTGTGGGCAAACATATCCTCCTGGACCATGACGAGCATTGAAATACCCAACAATGTCTTCATCTCGTATCGTGAGCCAAATTGTCTGCGATTGACCTCGACCTTTATGTTCTGAGCTTTCGGATCATAAGAGACGACATGGAGCAAGTTAAATCTCTTGATGCGAGAGTCGAGCACTTTGCCATACTCTTTGACAATAGTGCTGACCTTTTCAAACACCTCATCCTCCTTTGATTCGTCCAGCAAATCAAAGTCTAGGTCTACCGAATTACGCGGCAAGTCATAGAACATAAGTGCCGCAGTACCACCTTTAAACCCGAGGCAGGGGGCAATGGAGGTATCAGAGTAGATATCTTTCAATATCTGCAACAGGATATTTTTATGTTTTGAATAGTCTAAGGTCATACGGTTTTTTCTTTGTTATAGGCTTTGAAGTATTCTTTTACTTTCTTCTCCAATCGCTTGTTGTGATAGATAGGCGCGATTTTAAAAACCTTATCCCAATCCAAACTAGCCAAGTTATCGAAATGATAGTCTTTGCTCACGTAGATACGATCCAAAAATGCACGTTCTTTTGTCGCGATCGAGTAGCCCGCTTTGCTTTCAATGCCAGCAGTATTACTCAAGACGTAATCTTTCATGCGGATAAAAGTGATCTTCTGGTCTCCAACTATAATTTCGCGATTTACGTATGAGGCAACAAATATATTTCCGTAGTATTGGAAGCTAACCCCCTCACGAGTTAAAACAGTTTCAAAGCTTACATAGGAAGGCGTATAGATTCTGGTTGCTAACTCAAAGCGATCGTAGTTCTTGTCTTTTGCATACAAGCCACGACGTACTCGAATCAACTTTCCGGCCTTCACATATCGCTTTAATCGATCAGTGACAACAGAACTATCATCTTCATTCCACAACAAAGCAGCGTCTTTCGTAGAAAAGACTGTCTTGGAAGATCTTAACAAGACCTCTAAAAATTCTCCTTTTGTTGGTATTTTATCCATTTTCAGTCTAGAAAGGGTATTTAAGTCCCTTTCCAGTAACAATATAGCATATTTTAGATAACTCAACAAATGGGGATAAGGGGAGAAATAAGCATATCTAGTACATGTCTTATAATATTATAAGACATCATCATGTTGCTGTTTGTCTACTTATAATATTATAAGTAGACTTTCAGCTATGAAGAAATCTCCCCTAGAACAAGTCAAAGCAAAGCTTAATAAGTACTACTTGGCTGCTTTGACTGCGGAAGAGCTGCAGCTTTATTTTGACTCGCGACTTGAGAAGGTCTTGCGTGACAAGAAGATCGTAACCCTGCGAGAGCTTGGGTATCTGCTCTGTGAGACTGGTCCGGGTGATCGTCGCTTCGATCCACGACACATTCCACTACTTATTCAGGACGGTCTTCTCTCTACTTCCCCGTATGGAAGTATCCCTGAAATTATTGAGCTTGGAGAGAAGAAAAAGAAAATTGATGAGTATCTCAGAGATAATCAGGATACAGAAGCTGCTAGAAAGCTGATTTTAAAAGTTCTCGCTACCTATGCCAGTGATCTGACAGTGGTCTCGAAAGATCTGTTTGTTGTGGACGGCATGTTCGGTAAGATTCCAGTTTCTTTTCTTGTTAAGAATGGACAGTGGATACTCCCTGATGAAGAGCTATTTTCCTTCTTGCAAGAAGCACAGCGTAAAAAACGGCTACCTGTAGTAGTAGCCAGAAAGATATCGGGTATCTTGTTTCCGATGTTCAAAGGTATTTCAGTTTTGGGATTGAATCTTTACAAGACGTACCTACCAAAGAATGCCAAAGGACTGGTTGACGCGGCAGTCATTCCTGCCCAGGGTTTTATGAGAAAGTTGCGATACTCCGGTCAGTTTGAATACCTCACAAAGGACTATATAGAAGGGATTGAAGACGAATATTGGACCGGTGATCCACTCAAGAACTTTTTGGAAGTAATCATGCCCAGGCATGCAGAAGACTACTATCAGCGTTTTGTTGATCAGAAGATCACTACCGCAGATAACTTCGCTGATACCGTGTCGCAGTTCCGAAAAAACAAAGCCACCAAAGGTCTTCTGAATACTTATGAAGCGCAGGAGAATTTGATTCAAGAACTCAGTAAAACAACTAAGAAAGGCTCATGAAAACGAACGGATGGCACAAAAGAGTACTGCTGAAACATGCTAAAGAAATAACGACTAATGGGATGACCTATGCAGTCATTGCGCTTGTACTCTTACTCTGGCACTTTGCTCTTGATATGAAATTTCAGTGGCAACAGATAGCACCTTTGTCAGAACCAAGTATCTTTGTCCGTGCATTTTACAGCGCATTCACGTTTGGAACATTAGGCCTATTACTGTATGTACTCCGCTTTTACAAAGTCTTGCACGACATCATGGTTAAAGCTTTCGGTATGTGGGAACTCTATAACCTGATCAAAGCGGTGATCTGGCTGGGCTTAATGTATGTCTCTTATGCCTATCTCGTACCATGGCTATTTAAGTTTTTGAATACTGGAGCGTCTGTTCTTTTCAACATTGCCAACCTGGTGCTATATATCGCACCTCCTATAGGTATTGCTTTGATCGTAAGCATTATTTATCTGATCCTCAAAAATAAATTCGCATTGAGACATCGTGCCCCGAAATAACACACGGACTCATTGTAGTTGCTTAGTATTCAAACACCTCGTGCCTATTGCATGTACTTCGGGAGGATCGGCGTGATACCGGCACGTTCCAATGCTTCGCTGGAACGTCGCCAGAAGTCCGCTTCAATAGCGGTTCTAATGCGTCGCATTCCGTCGAGCCGTATAAAAAAATCACCTCTTATATTCTTGAGGTGATTTTTTTATACTTACTTACACGCGGCAGGGCTCGAACAGGAAAGGGGTCGGGAAAACAGTCGTTTTCCCGTGGAGTGAGAATGCATAGGTATGCATTCGCAAGACCGGAGGCAGACGTGCCGAGGTGGGGTCGCAGGCTTTTTCAGCAGAAAAAGACCTGTGATAGGCAGTGAGTCTTCGAGCGTTGGAAAACCGTAGGTTTCCAAGGAGTTCGAGCCCTAGCATTTATGTGTATTCGAAAGACGGAGCGTACGAAGTCGCCTTCTTAGGCGTGCGCGAGTCGGGTGAGAAGCGAACACTTGGAGCTTTGCAAGACCTTTTGAGCTGTTTTGTGAGTGAAGCGAAATAAAAGAGTCAAAAGGTGTACAGAATCTGTAAGATTCGCGAACACTTAGTCCGCACAGTGTGCAAAGCACATGAGCAGACTTAGTGATTTGTGACCGAGTCCTAGCCGCACGCTATACCACATAACTTCAAAAATAATTGTACTTATCCCTGTTTTCTCCAAGGTATTTTTCTGTTGCCTGAGATGGGAGTCAAATTATTGACTTTTAATTAGTAAGAGGTAATCTTGATTCAGAAAGTTTAAAACATTTTTATGAACAAGACACCTATTCCCTGCCGCTGTGGAAGAAATCCAGAGGTGAACACTAACCTACGTGGATATCGACACTCTATTTCATGTAAATGCGGGACAAGTGAAATAAACTTCATCACGTGGTCCGACAACGAACAGAAACTACAGGACAACTGGGAATCCCTTATCAGGGGTACACCCTACAAACATAGCGTCCAACACCTGCCAAATCCAGAAGCTGAGATGCAGGTATATGTGGCGACAATTGGTAGTGAGAATTACGATACTAACCCACTTCGCCGATACATTCGGGCAACTGGAGGCCACTGCTCAGGCGGCGGTGGTCCTTGCTAAAAACATCAACAAAATCACGAACCCGCACAAGCAAAAGCTACGGCGGGTTTTTCTTTTATACGCCTCCGAACTTACCCAACCTTTCAATACTCAATTTAACCAAAGGATATATCCTAAACAGTTCGGTGAATATGTAATTTGGGAAGCATAAAACACAAAGTCCTCGTGAGAAGCAGGGGATTTTTTGTGTCCTTTCGGCTAGGACTAAAAGACGAAGCCCTAGTCGCACACTACACCACAAAATTTCAAAAATAATTGTACTTATCCTTATTCTTCTATGATTTGACAAATACTACAATTAATGCTCTACTTAGACTTAGAAGCAATGACCGGATAAGTGTCCGAAAACAGGCTTATACTTGAACCTACAATAAAAGGACTATGTCGAGCACAATGGCAGACGCGCTAAGTAAAGTTGGACTGATTACTGAGCAGGAAAAATACCGGTTACTCGCAGACCAGGCCCACTCAATCGCTGAACGTGAAGCGCTGTGGAAGAAAACTGCGAGTATGGGGAATCAAACGGAGCACCTTGCTCTTGTTCAGAATTGCTCAGCAATTAGTGAGTTCAAGGATTCCGCGAGAAAACTTCTCTGCGAATATCCCGAGTTGGCAGGTGATGTTGTAAAGGCTTCACAACGATTCAAAGAACAAAAAGGTGGAGACAAGTTGGTATGTCTGTGCGGCCAGGTAGAAACCCTGTTACGGCAAATTCAACCAACGAAACGCGAGCGCTTTCTCAAACGAGCGTTCCGTTGCGCAGATAGCACTGTTCCCATTCACTACTAAACGATAACCCTTAATGAGAAAGGCACTCATATGTCTGCTTAATTAACCCACACATTGGTGTGGGTTTTTTTATTTATTTCCCCTCGCACCAAAGGCTCAAAAGACGAAGCTCTAGCCGCGAAACATTGCTTGACTTTTAATATATAATGTGTTATCATATAAAAAGTAATTCCAACCGTATGGTTAGGTGGTTCCGAAAGGAATAACAAGGTAATTGTATCCTTGAAAAATACATCAAAAACAGATAAGAGAATGGAGTTAATTATGGCCAGAACATTAAGAGTAGTAAGTTGTCCCGACCGCCTAAAACTGGCGTTTTGTCTCCTTGAAGGGGACAATAAAAATCAGGCCCCAGTACAGTTCATGGTTAAGGAGAACGATGGCGAAAATCAATGGGCAGAGTATGTAAATCTTGACAGCATAGGAAGGGAAGACGGGAGTGGAGGTAATTTCAACCTAACTGGATGGAATACCGCAAACAAAGCTCGCGTCAGGATTTTCCTTTCACTTAAACACCGCTCTGGCGTGATGACTTTCGAGTAGTACTCTAATCAAATCCACTGCGCAGAAACCTGTCGCAGTGGTTTTTTATTTGTATAAACTTAGATTGCTTAATTTTTAATAATTTACCTTTAGTTTGTAGTGCTGAGCGTGTTTAGTATAGAGAATTGTGTATGGATAGAATATGAAAAATAATTGTACTTACCCCTGTTTTCTTCTTATCCCTGTTTTCTTATCCCTGTTTTCTCTCGGAAGTGAAAGAAGTCACTATTTCTGCTAAAATAGCCTCATGGGACCTCAAAAAGATTGGTCTGACTATTACAAAGCAACACAATCAAAACCGCCTAGGCCACTCTTGGTTAAGGCACTTGAGTATGTAAACAATAAAGTTAAGGCTATTGATATTGGTGGGGGTGCGCTCAACGACACAAAATATCTCCTTGATCAGGGGTTTGAAGTAACAGTAATTGATAAAAGCCCGCTGGTGGAACAAGAGGCTAAAAAAATACCAAACAATAAGCTACAGGCAATCACTACTTCGTTTGAAGATTTTAGTTTTTCAAATGAGGAGTATGATCTTGCTTCAGCAATGTTTGCACTTCCATTTACATCACCAACTCATTTCAATGAAGTGCTTGAAAAGATAAAAAGGTCACTCAAGAAGGGTGGGATATTTTGCGGTCAATTCTTTGGAGATCGTGATGAATGGAATATAAATCCTAAGATGACTTTCCATACTAAAGCAGAAGTCGAAAATCTTCTCAAGGACCTCGAGGTTATTTCTTTTAAGGAAGATGAGAAAGAAGACAAGACTGCCACTGGTGGCATGAAGCATTGGCACATCTTTCATATAATTGCTCGCAAAAAACGAGGTTAAATCTCGTTCTGTATAACTAGTTATTTTATGAAAACATTAAATAAGTATAATATCGGAAAAATTGCAGAAAGAATTGTTATGAATGAATTAGAATCTCGGGGCTACAGAGCAACAGATTTAAACAAAGATGGCCTCAGTGCAAACTCAGATATTTTAGCTGCTAAAGGTGGAAAAACTTGGCAGATTCAAGTAAAAGGGTCTACTAATAAAATTACAGATAGATGGTGGGTTCAGTATGGATATTGTAATGAGAAAATTATAAACAAAGAATCCAGTGTATTTAATAGCAAAGATTCTTTTTATTTTGCTGACTATGTTGCTCTTGTTGCTATAAAATCACCATCTGATTATCGTATATTTATTATGCCTTCAAGAATAGCGGAAAGGGCAGCACAATTAAATTTGGATAGATATTATAGAAGACCTAGGGTTAGAGATGGGGGTGTTAGACAGCCTGGTAAAATTTGGGTTGCAGTTGAGAGAAGTAAATTAGAAAGACAAAATGATCCTTCGTTAGATAAAGAACGAAGTATATTACAAAAAAGTGAAGATCAATGGGAATTAAAATAATTTTTTATAATTTATCCTATCAAAATTTTAATATTAAAACCAAGTAGTTAGATGTTAATCATTAGAGCCACAAAATTTACACTTAAAACCCCAAGACTAAAGTCTCAGGGTTTTAAGTTTATAATCACTCGGCCACGGGGCGAGTGAGATATGCCTCGTACAAAAAATGACACCATGAGTAATCTATGCAGTTCGTATAGCTTTAACAATCCCAATGAGCACAATTGCTCCTAGAAGAGCTACGAGAAAACTATACAAGTTGAAACTGGTAATGGCGCCAGTTTCTCCAAAAAAACTCATAAGCCATCCGCCAATTACTGCACCTATTACACCGACAACTACATTAAGTATGAGGCCTTGTGAATTGTCAGTTCCCATAATGATTGATGCTACCCAACCGACGAGTCCTCCGAATATAATCCAAATAATAACTCCCATATGGTTTTGTGGTTAGCTGATAATATACCCCTGATGTTGTTTTATTCCCTATATTTTATTCTGGTATTTTTTACCCTTTCCTAACTCTGTTCCTCTTAGCTCTAATTTTTGTTTTCCTTTTCTTCCTCAGAGTCATCTGCTGATTCATGGGAGACTTCAGCATCAGTAGTCTTCGCATCAGCAACTCTTTGCTCAGCATGCGTCTTTTCATCGACGGCTTTTTTTACGTTATGGTTAGACTTTTCTTCTTTATTGCGATTATTGTGTTCATTCATATGTTTGTTGTTGTTAATTATTAATACTAATAATAGGGGTTATACATAAACCGCCGAGCAATGGAGAAAACTATTACAGACTGTTTGATTCTGTAATTTTCTTTTGAATCAAACGGCATAGTTCGTATAGAGGTTATATTAAAAGTTAATTCTAATAAAAATAGTATGACAACAGTAATAAATACGCCTCCAGCACATAACACTAATACAGAGCGTACTGACGCGGGGGGTTGGGCTGTAGCAATAATTGTTCTGATCGCGGTTATAGGAACTGGAATATTTTTCTGGCTCAATTATCGAGATACTCCAGCACCAGCGCCACAGACTCCAAGTGCTGCAGATACTTCAACCAATATAAACGTTACACTTCCAGGCACAGATACTGAAGATCCAGAGGCAACTGATTCCGAGTAGTTGCGAAACTTCCGATTTTGAACCTCGGCAAGGGGAGGATTCGTGTGGTCCAAAAGGTTACTTGTTAATGATTTCAACGTATACTATTTACATGAACAAAACACTTATATGGGTTGCCGTTGTCATTGTATTGGCTATAGGGGTGTGGTCCTTTTTTCAAAAAGAAGAGGTTGCTCCTATTGGAGGAAGTAGGGATAGTAATGGCTGTTTGGTCGCGGGGGGTTACACTTTTGATGAAGAGGTAAGGGCGTGTATTAGAGCATTTGAAATGACCCCCGATATTAAGCAAGCGTCTAGGTTGGCGGTTGAGCGTGTCGGAGCAGGTTACGCGCTTACAGTCGTATCATTTAATTCGTATGAAGAAAAGGGGAACTACGACATTATGCTTGAGCGAGGAGAAGAGCGCACAAAAGAGGCCGTGTATATTCGCCAAGGAAATGTTGTTGAACCGCAACGTGTGCAGATATATTACTATAATGCGGAGCAAGACAGTGATGCAGAAGGAAACATTCAGTGCAGTAAAGACGGACTGGTCGCGCTTGAACGTGAAATACCACCAACACAAACTCCTCTCAAGGAAGCTATTGAACTTCTCCTTGAGGGTCGCGTAACTCCAAAAGAGAAAACGCAGGGTATCATGACAGAATTTCCTCTTGAAGGTGTGGTGTTGATGAATGCATCTATCGTAGATGGAGTTGCAACGTTGACTTTTGATGACCCGCAAAATAAGACCGGTGGTGGTTCATGTCGTGTGTCCATACTGTGGGCGCAAATTGAAGCGACCGCAAAACAGTTCCCGGCTGTAGAGTCGGTACGCTTTTTGCCGGAGGAGTTATTCCAGCCCTAAATCTATTATTTCGTCTCCGAGGTCCAACCTCGGTAAGGGTCTAATTATGATATAATGTGGTTATGCAAAAAATAGCTACACGAATTTTTATCTATTCTTCAATAGCGTTTGGGATAATCGGAATGGGTATTGTGTTAACTGCTTCTGGACCTGATACTCCAGATTCAAAACTTGATGAAACATTGATCAGGCTCCTCTTTGCGACGGTTTTCATTATACTTCCTTCATTTGCGTTAAGCATTGCAGGTAAATACTTAAATAACAATTCGTAGATTTCCATAAGACAAAGAGTATATGTAGAAGCTCGCATAGCCACATTCAGCACGTTGTAAGTATGGCCACTGAATTAATACAAAAGGAGTTACGAAAATACGCGAGTAAAAAGCGTGCTTTGGTGAGTCGTCGGTTTTTCAAAACAGGAAAGGGTCAGTATGGAGAGGGGGATATATTTGTGGGAGTATCAAACCCTGATGCACGCAAAGCGGCGAAAATGTTCGTACACGCCTCTTTTTCTGATATTAGAGCGTTGCTTGAGTCTTCAGTTCACGAAGACCGTTTTGTGGCACTTGAAATACTTGTTGCGCAATATGAGAATGCAAAAAAGAAGAATGAAACTAAAGTTCGAAAGAGTATTGTTGATTTTTATTTAGCACATACTGACAGGGTTAACAATTGGGACTTGGTTGATACCAGCGCTCCGTATTTACTCGGGGATTACCTTCGTAAAAAGTCAAAAAGTATTTTGTATCGCCTGGTACAATCTAAAAAATTGTGGGAAAGAAGAATTGCGGTTGTATCTACACTTGGATTGATACAGGTGCATATGTATACCGACACCTTGAAGCTCGTTTATATATTGCGGAATGACCGTGAGGATTTGATTCATAAAGCGTGCGGATGGATGTTGCGAGAGGTAGGGAAGCGGGATAAACTGACACTCGTTAATTTTCTTGATACGCACGGATCGTCTATACCGCGTACAACACTTCGGTATGCGATTGAACGATTGTCTCTAAAGCAAAGAAAACGATATATGGGCAAAAAATAACCCCGCAATGTATTGCGGGGGGATCTCATAGGCAGATAGGTCTTTTTTATTTTCTGAATTAATGATAGTTTTATATAGGAAAGGAATAAAGGCGATGAGAAGAATAGTAGGATTTATAACACAACCTTCAGTTACCTCGTTTGGCGATAATGTGTATCGCCCGAGATACTTTTCTGTTTTGTCAGACATGCTTTGTCTTTTTACCCTTGGAATCATCAAGCCAAGGAGGAGGAAAGGAGAGGTTTGCTTCGGTGACCTTTCATTCTAGTTATTGCGCTCGCTCAACACCCACTTGGAGTAATCCTTGTGGGTGTTTTTTTGAAAGGGAATCAGGGGGGGGCTAGTTACATTCAGGCCCAGTAATTGAACCAAGAATTTGCAACATAGAGCCGTTGTGGTCTATACATGAACTATATGCTTCGGAACTTAGTGGTATTGAAATCGCAAATTTAGATATTATTCCAGATGCATTACATCTATAAACTTTTATTTGAGTATATGCTGTATGTAGTGTGTATAAGTGTATATATAAAACCCCCGCAATGTATTGCGGGGGGGGGGTAGGAAATCAGGAGATGAGTTCCTGCAAGTATCCTTGAGGTGTGAATCTGCGCGTACGCATGTGAGAGGCGAGGCGCATTTTGAACTGTTCCTCAAGTCCGGGAGTCCTCTCCCAATCGAGCCTGACGCCAATCCTGTGACAGGTGAACGTGAACGGGTCGGGGCACGCGTTTGGACTTACCCCAAACAGGGTGCAGATATCTCTCTGTGAGACGTTGCGGTTGAACTCCACATGGAGGTTATTCCCTGTGCATTCAATGACAGATGTTTGCATAATGTACTGTATTCCTTGTTTCGTTGCTCTCACCTTGAGATTGTTCCAACAAAAACAATCACACTATTCTACAGTAAAACGTAATTTTGTCAATTCTCACCTGTGAAAAACCGCCACTCAAAGAGAATGGCGGTTTAGGTGTCCGGAGTCTTCGGGTGGGCAGTAATACTCATTATCCGATTTGCTAGGCGTGGATGTTTTCCGAGCTCGAGGATTGTGTGTAGGTATTCATCGGGAGCAATACCTGTGATTTGGTTAAGTGTGGACAAAAAACGGACATTCCGTAGTCCTTGTGCACGCGCTACTTCCATTACACCGATATGTTTGGACGCGTGCTTCCAAGTGAGTCTAATAGTAACAACATGCATCTGTGTATGATAGTACCGATAGATACGGGTATTGGCAACTTTGCTATACTTTGAGTATATGTATGTAAAAGTACGAGTTACTGCTGGTGCAAAGAAAGAGAAAAGTATCCGTTTGTCTGAGTCTTTGTTTGAGATACAGGTAAAAGAGCGAGCGGAAAGAAATATGGCAAATAGGAGGGTTCAGGGTATTCTCGCTGGCGAGTTTACAGTACCTCCTCGCTCGGTGCGTCTCATTAGCGGACATAGAAGTCCTGTAAAGGTTTTTTCAATTGATGTATAATAAAAGTATGGCAACAAATATAAAAACAAAACATATTGAGCTTACCCCAGAATTGAGGGATATTATCACTAAGAAGGTGTCTGCGTTTGATAAGTTGGTTGATTTGAATGATTCAAGCCTGATACTTGATATAGAAATCGGAAAGGCGACGGAGCATCATCAGAATGGCGATATATATCGAGCTGAATTTAATATTTTCTACAAGGGAAAGACATACCGTGCAGTGGCTGAACGAGGAGATTTGCAGACCGCGATAGACGAGGCACAGGGTACAATGCTCCATGAATTAAGACAGGGGAAAAGTGAGCGAATTTCTGCACTAAGGAAGGGAGGAATGATGGTAAAAGAAATGTTACGTAAGTTCTACAAGTAGTGATGGATCCGTTACATCAAAAATTGAGCCCCTTTATTACATTTCCGTTCCTTGGGTTGTGTTTAGCATTCGTAATTTTTCTACATTTTATGGTACAAAAAGCTGGAGGGTCGGGTGATGACTTGTTTGTAAATGCACATAGAAACTTTGACGGTGTGGGGAGTATGGTTGTGTTAGAAACTTCTCTTGGAAGTATTACGGTTGAATTATTTTCGGAAGAGGCTCCAACTACAGTCGGGAACTTTATTCGCCTTGCTCAAAATGGTTTTTATGATGGAACCAAGTTTCATCGAGTGATACGTGGATTCATGATTCAAGGAGGTGATCCGCTTTCAAAAGGAATTGATGAGCGTGTGTATGGGACTGGCGGTCCGGGGTACACCTTTCCTGATGAGATACATGATGTAAAACTTACTAAGGGGATTCTCGCTATGGCGAATGCAGGTCCGAATACTAATGGAAGTCAGTTTTTTATTGTTACTGCAGACGCGACACCATGGCTTGATGGAAAACACACCCCGTTTGGTCGTGTGATAAATGGAATGGATGTGGTTACAGCAATTGAGTCAGTTAAAACTAAAGAGAGGGATATACCGGTAGAACCGGTAATACTGACTACGGTCAGAGTTGAGTAACGCTTAATATAAAAGCCCGTGAACAACTGCGTTGTTCACGGGCTTTTTGTTTAGATGTAGTAGCGAACATCTAGCTCCCCAAGCTCGGTGCACCACTTGTGCAATATAACCGCAAGCGCTCCGCCACATACCGCAAGAGTTCCGAAGTATGCGAAGTCTCCGAATGTGTGAAGTCCTTCAGGGTAGCAGTAATGACCCAAAAAGACACAAAGACCAGCGATAATGCTTGCAGATGGACCTCGGTAGAGGAGCAAATTAGTAACCAGTGTCAAAAAGAGATCCACTATCCAAAAACATAACGCTACGAGAAAAAAGATACATGACCACCATAGCCAATATTTGGCATAGTAGGCCATAATTGAGAGTACAATGATGCTACATATTTCTTTGGTGTGTGTGTACTTCCACTCTTTTTTCCCAAACCAAGTCTCCATGCGCTCAAGGAAAATGGACAGCGTTATGGTGATAGGGAGCAGGGTAAATCTCCCAACACTCCTTCTTCGCAATTCAAATATCCCTGCAAGAAGGAGCATTCCTAACCCCATGATTACACCAGTTAGTAGGTAGTAGGCTACAAAGCCTCCGACCATTCTTAGTATGTCAAAAAACAAATTGCCTTCAGGTGGCATTTTCCCTAGCATGACAATGTTTTGTTTGATGAAGATACCAACAATAATTATTCCTCCAATGATGAGGAGCGTGTGCTGAAGAGAAAATGCCTTTTCCAAACGAGCTGAGGCATTTTTTGCTTGTGCACCGAATGCTCCTCGCACGGAATGTATTTCTCGCTTCACCAGTGTGAAGAGGAATTGGTCAGGCACAAAGAGCGCAATGAGTGCGCCCGCAAACACACCATAAAACACGTCTGAGATGAGGGCGACTGCGTA
Source organism: uncultured Candidatus Saccharibacteria bacterium (assembly GCA_964436015.1). Taxonomy (GTDB): domain Bacteria; phylum Patescibacteriota; class Minisyncoccia; order Phycocordibacterales; genus JBBDJV01. The sequence goes on from CAYTAR010000005.1 coordinate 57,365, forward strand.
GCCGAAGACCGTACCGGAAATTACTGCCAGAAACAGCTTAAGGGCTATATTATTCATAATGTGCGTTCAAGGTTGAGGTTTATTCTGCGTACACTATTGCGTGTGAGAGGCTATTTGTCAATCAAAAGCCAAGAAATTAACTCAACCGCAAGTCGGACTTGCAAAAAGGTAATGTTGCGCAATATAAAATCTCTATATTCCTCTATTTTCCTAGGAAGCTAAGAAGGTTTGATAGTCCATTTCTTTTTTTCCTTCTGGTATCACGCGCATAATGGAAAGTGTCCCATCTCTGTATTCCGCGGAGACAATTTTTACTCTTATGCGCGCTCCATTTTTTTCAATAAAAAAATAGGTCCCTGGCCACCCTTCAAGCGCGCGTATTTTGAGAAAATTTTTGTATGCGTCATCAGTGAGGGAAATTTCACCGTCAGTTTTTGTTATTTTTTTACAGTATGTTGCTTCTGCGTGGTTCTGATCTTTCGGTAACAGTTCGCCCGCAAGGTAGGGAGTGATAGACTGAACCAAAAGTTCCCCTCCAATACTCGCAAGCGTATCGTGGAGTTCGTGAGCATGTGGTGGCCACGTCTCCGGTGTGTATGTTTTTTGTAGGAGGAGTGGTCCATGATCCATTTTTTCGTCCATAAGCATAATACTCACCCCTGTATTTTTATCATCACTTAGTATCTGTGATTGTATTGGTGATGCGCCACGATACTTAGGTAGGAGGGAAGGGTGGACATTAAGAATACCTTTACGAGGGATGCTAATAATACTCTGGGGGATTATTTTTCCGTATGAAGCGAGTACAAAAAAATCCCATGTTACTCCAGTTGTGTAAGGACGAATGGATTCCAAAAAATTATCATCAAGTATTTCAGGTTGAATACTGGGAATGTTGAGTGTTTCGGCCATTACTTTTACGGGAGAAGGGGTGAGAATAAGTTTTCTCCCTTTTGGTTTATCAGGTGTCGTAACAATGAGTGATGGGCGCAAGTTGTGGGACAGGAGTTTAGCAAGCACAATTGTGCTAAATTCAGATGATCCGAAGAAAATGAATGTAGGAGGCATAGTAATTATTTTGTGTCTTGAGGAGGACTGTATTCAATATCAATCGCCTTATCAGTAAAGAGTATTCCATCAAGGTGGTCTATTTCATGTTGAAAAATTTGAGCAAGTAGCTTTGTCGCTCCAAACCGCTTTTTATTCCCTTGTTCATCATATGCTTCCATGAGTACTTTTTCTGAGCGAAGTACTTTACCATATACCCACCGAATGGAGAGACATCCCTCTTCCATGAGCTGTTTTTTCTGAGATCGCTTCACTAGTACTGGATTGATAAATACCGTGTCGTTTGATGGAGGTTTCGCTCCTTTACTCAGAGGTATTTTTTTTGACACGATAAACATCCGTATTGACTCTCCTATTTGAGGAGCTGCAAGTCCTGCACCATCGTTCTCACGATCAAGCGCTTCTCGCATGTCGGCAATGACCTGTTGTATGCGTTTGCTCTGTATATCAGCGATCGGTATCGGAGTTGCCACTTCACGGAGAACCGGTGCGTCTTTTTGAAGTATGGTTACCATACGAGTACTATATCAGAAAGCAATTCTCAAACAACTGTTAGAGAATTGTTTCTGGATCAACAACAAGAGTGCTCTGTTGTGGGAGGGTAGCCAGTATTTGGATAAGGTTTTTATCAATCCAGTCGCGGTGCGACACAAAAATAATAAGGTGCATTGAGAATAGGCCTTTTTTCTGAACAAATGCTGGATATGTTTTTGGATTGTACTCGGTAAGTTTCTCGGAAATGTCGGTAATAGTTTTCTTTGCGCGTTCTTTTTTGTCAGTGACCGTAATGCGAATAGGAACGCTAAACGGTGGGTAATTAAACTCTTGCCTGAGTGCTAGTTCAGTCCGGAGAAATTCAAGTAAACTACCACGCATCGCGAATCCAAGTGTGGGGTCATTCGGTTCTCGTGTTTGAATAATAAACTGCTCAGTGCTATTTGATCGGAGTGTGGTTACGAGGGATACGATGCGTTCGTTAATCCTAAAATCTGGAATGGCGAATAGCGAGTCAATTGAGACAATTCCTACAAAAGGGATTGGTTCTGCAAGGAAGTGTATCGCTGTTTCTGTTCCAACGAGAATCCCTCCTGGTGTTTCTCTGAAAGCGGAATATATTTTTTTACCTTTGGCGTAGGTACTTGCGGTATCAGAGTCAAGATGGAACACTCGTGCGTTAGGGAATTGTTCTTTAATTTCTTCAACGATGCGTTCGGTACCGATACCAAATGTCTTCAAGTTCCAACCGCCACACGTACGGCAGGTTTCTTTTGCTGAACGTTTTTCTCCGCATCGGTGACATAAGAAGACGTTCCCGCTTGCTGTTTTATGTAAGACTATGGTTTTGTTACATTGAGTGCACAGTACGACGCTCCCACAGTCGCCACAGAGTGTCTGTGGGGCTAGTCCTCGTTTTGCATTGAACAAGAAGAGTTGTTTGCTTTCATCATGCGCCCGCTCAATTAGTTTTTTGAGTGGGTGAGTGAGCACGCTCCACGGTTCGTTGTTTTCAACCGCCTTTTTTCGTTCTTCTTCTACATCAACTATCGTACAGACCGCGTTCGTAAGTGGTCTGAAGGTGAGAGAAGAAATAAGAGCTGGGTCTGTATCCTCAATTGTTTTAAATGTTTCAAGTGAGAGCACAGTATCTGCACGTACCAGTCGTATGCGAGATGCGCGAGCAAAAGCTTCAATGTAGTAGGTATAAGAAATAAAAGGTTGTGCGTGTGTTCGGTACGCGCGAGATGCTTCGCGTTCAATAATAATGGTTCGAACATCAGGGCGTGGGAGTGCAAGGAATGGAGGAGTTGCAATGAGAAGGATTGGATGTGGGTCATGTACCGCGCGTTCAGCAGTCTCTTTTTGTTGTTTTTTAGTAAGCGTCCCATGGAGTACGTAGGTGTACGCTTCTATTCCGCGCGAAAGGGTAGTGAACAGTTTCTCTGCATCGTGCTGTGTTGGCACTATGATGCAGACTGACTCTTTTTGGGCGAATGACTCTCGCACAATACTCTTGTACTGAGCAAACCGGTCTGCATCTGTCGCTTGAATGTATTGTTGTTCAAATAGTGTACTGGTACCCCTCTGTTTCCCTGGCGAGTATTCTCCTTCTGAGAGCGCGTGTGCAATGGTATGAAAAAGGATACCTCCGACGTTTGTTGCGTAGTAATCCGCACACTGCTTGCTTGCAGTAATAACCGCAGGGTCAAATGTCACATGAGTTTGCTTTGGATGAATTTTCCGTAATGCAAACCGTGCGCCCTTTATGTGAGTCTTCTCTTTTTCTGCTGGCGTTGAATGTATCACCAGTGCGCGTGTGTTTTTCCCCCTGAGTGGCACAGATATGACCGCTCCTTCAGGCACATCAACACTGCAGAAGTAAGACAAGTGCCCTACACGCGAGTTGCGTGATATTGGAATAACGGATATAAGAAACATATTATGGAATAATCTGCTCTAACGTGTCGCCATTGAGCACGTATAGTGAACCATCATTTCCAGGAGAGAATCGCACGTTAGATCCACGATAGAGAGGTTGGAAGTTTTGAGGAATTCGCGTATCTATTTCAATAGCGAGAATATCTGTGTTGGTGCTAAAAATTACCACATCATTCCAGTTATCAAGGAAACCAACAGAGGTAATTGGTACAATGGGCTTAACGATTTGTTTTTCTCCGGAACATGGCGTTACTTCGTCACTACAGAATGAGCGTGGGGGAGTGCTGGTTCCATTCCATGAGACGACTAGCGCTCCGTCATCTATGAATGCGAAAATATCTCCTTGTGGAGAGCGTAATGGCATATCACGAGTTGGGAGAATTGAGTTTTCAACGGTGTTTCGTATGGTGGTGTATTCAGGGTCGTTTTGAGGAATGAGAAAACCTCGTGTGTTACGTGAGAAGAGGAAGGGGTGCATGGTGAGTTGCTCTCCTGAATCTACTTCAAATTGCTTTGACCAAGGGAATAGGCCATCATGCGAAACAATGATACTGTGTGTCCCACGAGAGATGGTACTGGTGAATGTTTGGTTTGATATACTTCCAGATTCTTTCTCGTTTATGTACACTGTTGCGCCGTCATAGGGTGCGATAATAGTGAGTACTGCCTTTGTAGAACCACTATACGCAGTGGCAATATAGACGACACCTATGGTGACGAGTAGCCCTATAAGGAGTATTCCAATGGTCCAGTTGCGTTTCTTCATATCTACATACTTACAAAAAAGAGAGACTTTGACAACTAGTGGCTACTTTTCTCTCAAAATACTGATGCGCGCACCGAGGCTGTTGAGTCGTTTAATAATATCCTCGTACCCACGGTTAATACTATAAATATTTCGAAGGATTGAACGACCGTGTGCTCCGAGCATCCCAATTAGAATAATTGCCCCTGGGCGAAGTGCGGGTGGGCAAATAACCTCAGCTGGTTTGAGTGTGCTTGGTCCAAGTATAAGTATGCGGTGTGGATCAAGGAGTACTGTGTCTGCACCAAGTTTGTCTAATTCTTTGTAGTGTATTGCTCGTTTTTCATACACCCAATCATGAATCATCGTCTGACCAGCCGCCTGTGTTGCAATAAGTGCAAAAAATGGAAGGTTGTCTATGTTGAGTCCTGGGTACGGGCGACATTCAATTTTTTCTGGAAGTGCGCGGAGTTTTGACTTTTTAACCACCAGGTCAACGAGTTCAGTTTTATTATTGTGCGAAAGGTATATATTGCTTTGTGTGTACCGCAGACCCATTGTCTTAAGTTTGAGAAGTTCAAGTTCAAGAAAACGGATAGGCGCTCGTTTTATGGTAATGGTTGATTGTGTGGTGATTGCAGTCGCGATAAAAAACATTGCATCAATTGGATCTTCAGCAAGGTGGTAGGTAACATCGGTATGTATGCGTGAAAGTCCTCGCACCGTGAGGGTGCTGGTTCCTATTCCTTCAATACCAACTCCAAGGAGCTCCAGGAAAAAACACAGCTCTTGCACTTGGTAGTTCGCAGATGCATACCTAATCACGGTCGTTCCTGGTGTGGTCGCTGCTGCCATAAGCGCATTTTCAGTTACCGTATCTCCAGATTCATACAGTACGATGTCTTTTGGCGAACGTGTGGTACTTGTTATTTCATACGAGTTGGGAGTTTCTACTATTTGTGCACCAAATGATTCAAGCGCGAGAAAGTGCGGGTGTACCGTTCTACTTCCAAGTTTACATCCACCTGGTTGTGGGATGGTAAATTGTTTGTAGCGATGGAGGAGGGGGCCAATCATCATGATTATACTGCGGGTTTTCTCTGCCGAAACGGTATTCATATTCTTGAAATGCAATTGCTCAGGAACCGTTATTTCAAGAGAAGTTTCTTTTCTTTGTACTTTTACTCCAATACTTACGAGTACTTCAATAATTCTGTTTACCTCTTCAATCTTCGGTACGTCAATGAGTGTAGTTTTCCCTGTATTCAAGAGTGAAGCAAACAGAAGTGCAACCGCAGCATTTTTTGAAGTTCGTGTTTCTATGGTTCCTGAGAGGGGGGTTCCTCCGTGTATCTCAACATTGAGCGCACCATCTGATAGTTCAACTATATCGCGCTCAAGTGCGTCACTGATACTCGCAAGGAGTGCAGTAGAGACATTTTGCTCTCCATTTTCTATACGTGCGATGGCGCTTTGAGTAGTGTTAATACGTTTTGCTAATTCTGCCTGAGTCAGATTTTTTTCTTCACGAAGTTTTTGAATAAGTGAGCCGATAAGTACAAGTTTGTTTATGGGTGTTTGTGGTGTGCGTTTTTTCATTACAAAATCATAGCATATATGTGATATATGTTCAAAATGAACCATGTTGGGATAAAAATTATCTTTGAGCAAAAAAGCTTATGAATTGGCAGTGCCAGTGAGTTTTCATGAGTCGGTAGTTACAACACTCATTTACGGCACCAGTGCTACTCTGGTATGATGGAGTGATATGGGATTTTTTACTCACAAGATTGGTATTGATTTGGGAACCGCAAACACGTTGGTCTACGTACCAAAGCGTGGCGTTGTGGTGAATGAGCCATCAGTAGTTGCAGTCTCAGAGCTTGATAATAGAATTCTTGCGGTAGGACTGGAGGCAAAAAATATGGTTGGACGAACTCCAGATAATATTATTGCGTATCGCCCTATGCGAGACGGGGTGATTGCCGATTATCGGGTTACAGAGGCAATGCTCCGATATTACATTAAGAAGGCGCTTGGCCGTTGGAATATTTTGAAACCTGACGTTCTCGTCTCGGTGCCCGCGGGCGTTACTTCAACCGAGCGACGTGCTGTGATTGAGGCAGCAATGAAGGCGGGAGCTCGGAATGCGTACGTGGTAAAGGAGCCAATTCTTGCAGCAATTGGTGCAGGTATTCCTATTCATGAAGCAAAGGGGAGAATGATTGTTGATATCGGTGGCGGTACTACTGATGTGGCGGTTATATCGCTTGGAGGAATTGTTGCGTGTACCTCAGTGAAGTGTGCGGGTGATCGGATTGATAGTGCCATTGCTGACTATGTAAAGAAGACTTTTAATCTTGCTATTGGAGATAAGACTGCAGAGGAGATAAAGATGAAAGTGGGCACTGCCGTTCCACTAGAAGACCAGCTCGGCATGGTCATCAAGGGAAGAGATTACATTACCGGGCTTCCTCGAACCGCAGAAATACAAAGTAACGAAATCGTGAAAGCTATTGCAAAAGAACTTCGTGAGATGGTAAAGGCAATTAAAGATGTGCTACAAGATACTCCTCCAGAATTATCTGCAGATATTATTGATCACGGAATTACGATGACCGGAGGGACTTCACAGCTAAAAAATCTTCCAGAGCTCGTATATCGTCGCACGGGGGTAAAGGCGGTACTTGCTGACAACCCGCTCTACTGTGTAGCGCGGGGAACCGGTATTGCGCTTGAGCATTTGGAAACATACAAAAAGAGCATTATCACCAAACGGTAGCAAGACAACTTCTCTCGATGATGTATACTAAGGGTAGTCGTACACACATAGGTAAGGAGGTCATACGTTTGGTTGTTTGGGAAAACAAATCAATATACACCATGTGTGCGCAGGTTCGGCGATAGCCGAACCTGCTTTATACTATAGAGATATGCATTCATACATCATAGAAGGATCATATGAATTGGTGCGTCCACATATTCGCGAGTTTTGCGAACGTACATTTAATATCACCACTAGTGCGAATTCAGATTTCATAGAACTTACCTTTGTTCAGTGTGGTGTGGAAGGAGCTCTCACGGTCCGTCAATTTCATAATCAAAAATCATTCACCGGAATGAGAGTTATTGTATGCTCATTTGTTTCTATGACACATGAGGCACAAAATGCACTTTTGAAAACACTTGAAGAGCCGAATGCAAACGTGTGTATTATTCTTGCGCCACGCAGTGCACACGCGCTCATACCTACGATACATTCACGAGTAACACGTCTGCCTTCCATCCAAACTGATACACCTTCTGTTCTTGATACAACCACAGATAGTTTTCTTGAGGGTACACTTTTGACGCGTCTCAGTATTGTTGAAAAAATTCTCTCAGATATAGAGGAGGAGAAGAAAACAAAAGCAGATGTGGTTTCTTTTATTGAAGGACTGCTTAGTACACTGCACTCTCGAGTACCGTCTGATTGGGTAAAGCTTGATCGAGTGCAAAAAGTACGGAGTATGTTTTTTGACCGTACGCAATCTACTAAGCAACTACTGGAGTATATTGCATACACTCTATAATTTGCTTTTGTTTATATTTTGTGTTATAATATAAAAAAGGTTCTTAATAATGAAATCCCGTGGTTTTGGTTTGATCGTTGACCAGGAAAAGGGTGTGCGAGTAACGAGTTTACTACGTGCACTTTCGGACGCACAGGGTAGAGAGTCGGAGCGCCATTTTTTTCGTGTTGTGTCTGGCATGGTGTTCCCTGTGTGGCTTGATTCAATTATACCTGCGACACAAGAGCAAGATTTGTGCGAGGGAATTGATTTTGTAGCCAAGACTGATATTGGTGATATTCCCATTCAGATCAAGTCTTCCAGATTAGGGTTGAAAAATTTTGTGGAAGGAAAACACAAGGGTAGGTACGATAGGGATATATTTGTATTCATCGTGCGCGGAACTGATAGTCCGGAGCGTGTCCGGTCTGTTTTTCTTCAACTTTTTTCCCGCTGGAGGAGAAAGCTCATGCGGTGTCGCAGTAAGCTTGAGTAAACAGAGTAGCAACCTTGCTACTCTGTTTTTTTATTGCTTGAAATACTACTCCTTGATACAATACTCCCATGGCGTATTCATTTTCTTCACTTGAAACAAAGCTCGCTGACATTCAAAAGTGGTTGTCACGGGAATTTGGAAATATTAGAACAGGGCGTGCAACTCCGACACTTCTTGATAGTATTTTTGTTGAGTCGTACGGTGCAAAAATGCCGATAGTGCAGGTGGCTTCTATGACGACTGAAGACGCACGAACACTCCGTGTTGTTCCGTGGGATCAGAGTCTACTCCGTGCAATTGAAAAGGCTATTACCGATGCAGGTCTTGGAGTGTCAGTTGGGGTTGATGATAAAGGAGTACGAGTATTTTTCCCCGAACTCACCAATGAACGAAGACAAGCACTTCTCAAAGTTGCGAAAGACAAGTTAGAGGATGCTCGTATTTCAGTAAAAAAGGAGCGAGATTTTGTATGGTCTGATATTCAAGCAAAAGAGAAAGAGGGAGAGTTGAGTGAAGATGAAAAATTCAAACTCAAGGATGAGATGCAAAAACGAATTGATGCCATGAACGGCTCACTTGATGAAATGCTTACCAGAAAGATTCAGGAAATACAAAACTAATGGTTACTGTTATTTTATTCATTGCGATTTTAGCAATTTTGGTTTTTGTGCATGAGCTTGGTCACTTTTTGGTTGCAAAGCGTGCAGGAATTCGGGTTGATGAGTTTGGTCTCGGATTTCCTCCACGCATTTGGGGAAAGCAGGTAGGGGAAACCTTGTATTCGATAAACGCAATCCCGTTCGGTGGGTTTGTAAAAATTTTTGGTGAGAATCCTGATGCTGAGGCGATTTCAGGAGCAGATAGCAGTAGAAGTTTTGTTAACCAGAACCGACTCACGCAGGCAGCGGTTTTAGTGGCGGGTGTAACTTTTAATTTACTTTTTGCATGGCTGTTATTCTCACTTATGTTCATGGTTGGTTTTCCAGCATCTTCCTACGATAACGAGAATGTGTTAAATGCACGAGTTATGATTACGTCCGTAAAGGAAGGAAGTCCGGCTCAAGGTGCTGGCATTATTCCCGGTGATAGTATTATTCAGCTTGAGCATTCAGGTGTAGCTCTTTCTGGTAAAGACGTAACTATTGAGTCAGTGATGTCTGGAATACAGAGCGCTGGAACAAATGAAATTTCAATAACTCTTTTACGTGGTGAAGAAGAGGTTGTGGTAACCGCAACTCCAGAGACAGGGATTGTGTCGGACGGCGTAGCGCTTGGGGTTTCGCTTGATATGATCGGCACACTTAAGGTGTCTCCTCTTAAAGCAGTTGCATACGGTTTTATTCAGGTCCGAGACATGATTAGCGCGATTACCGTATCACTGTATGACCTTGCGGTGAGTGCGGTGCGTGGCGAAGGGAGTGTGCTCTCGCAAGTAACTGGACCGGTGGGCATTGTAGGATTGGTGGGAGATGCGTCACGTTTGGGATGGGTCTATTTGATAAACTTTACGGCAATGATTTCAATTCACTTAGCTATTATCAACCTTGTTCCATTTCCAGCACTTGACGGAGGTAGGCTACTTTTTGTTGGAATTGAGACGATTATCAGACGAAATATTCCTATGCGTTTTGCAAACTACGCGAACGCAATTGGTTTTCTCCTATTGCTTACCTTGATGGCGATTGTCACCGTGAGTGATATTGCTCGTTTATTCTAGCTGTGTGTCGTTTTTAGCACGTATTGAGAAAGTATTCGCTTTGCGATAGAATTGACCAATGCGACAACGTACACTCTTTACCAAAGTTAGAAAAGAAGCCCCAAAAGATGAGGTTTCAAAAAATGCACAACTATTGATTCGGGCTGGTTTTATTCATAAGGAAATGGCGGGTGTGTATACACTCTTACCGCTCGGACTTCGGGTAATTCAAAACATAGCTCGGGTTATTAGACGTGAAATGGATGGGGTGGGAGGAGTAGAGCTTTCATTGACTACACTTCAAGAAAAGGAGGCGTGGGAGAAGACGGGAAGGTGGAGTGATGATGTGGTAGATAATTGGTTTAAGACAACACTTAAAAGTGGCACTGAACTTGGGCTTGGGTTTACTCATGAAGAACCACTGACACAACTAATTTCAGAACATGTTGCATCATATCGCGACTTACCAATACTTGCGTACCAGATACAAACCAAATTTAGAAATGAACTGCGTGCAAAGAGTGGCATTATGCGCGGGCGTGAGTTTCTAATGAAGGACCTGTATTCTTTTTCTCGGACACAAAGTGAACATGATGAGTTGTATGCAAAAATTGCAGAAGCGTACGTTCGTATTTTTGATACGGTGGGCATCGGGGAGAATACCTATTATACCTACGCGTCCGGTGGAACTTTTGCGAAGTTTTCTCATGAGTTTCAGACGGTAACAGACGCAGGTGAAGATACTATCTATGTTCACGAGGAAGACTCCATCGCTATTAATGAAGAAATTATCAAAGATGAATCAATACAGTCACAGTTTAATCTTGAACATTTTGTTCCACGAAAAGCAGTTGAGGTTGGTAACATTTTCAGTTTAGGAACAAAATTCTCTCAGCCATTGTCGCTTAATTATGTCGCTGATACGGGAGAAAGTATGCCCGTGATTATGGGTTCGTACGGTATTGGACTTGGACGATTGATGGGAGTGGTAGCTGAACTGCTTTCAGACGCTCAAGGTTTGGTGTGGCCAGTAACTATTGCACCGTTCACGCTTCATTTGGTTTGTGTTGGTGAAGATGAGGAGGTGGTATCGTATGCGGAAGATTTGTACCAAAAGCTACTTACTCGAGGGGTATCTGTGTTGTTTGATGACCGCTCATTGTCTGCAGGTGCAAAATTTGCTGAGAGTGATTTGATCGGTATTCCTTTTCGTGCGGTCGTGAGTAAGAAGACCATGGCAGACGGAGTGGTTGAGTTGAAGAAGCGCGCGAGTGGAGCAGTTACGCGAGTGTCTGAGGATGAATTAATGGGTGATATGAGTGCGTATGTTTGAGAAAATACTTGATACATTTTATAAAACTCTTTCAAGTGATATTGGGATCGACTTGGGAACTGCGAACACTCTTGTCTACGTAAGGGGAAAGGGGATTGTTATCAATGAGCCATCGGTAGTAGCGGTAAACAGAAAGACTGACACTGTGGTTGCGGTCGGAGCGCAAGCAAAAGCAATGATTGGGAGGACTCCTGCACACGTGGAGGTAATTCAACCTTTGATTGATGGAGTAATTTCTGATTTTGAGGTAACAGAAGAAATGCTTTCGTACCTACTTAACAAAGCACAAATGCATTCGCGAAGCATGATTGGTCCACGGGTGGTTATCGGGGTTCCATCGGGAATTACAAATGTTGAGACACGGGCGGTACGAGATGCTGCTCGGAATGCGGGCGCGAGAGAGGTGTACATTGTGGAAGAACCAATGGCAGCTGCTATCGGAATAAAATTGCCCGTACTTGAACCCGTTGCCACTATGATACTTGATATTGGAGGAGGAACTACTGATGTGGCGGTTATATCTCTCGGTGGGGTGGTATGTTCTCGTAATTTGAAGATAGCAGGAGATAGGCTCAACAGTGACATTATCGCGTATATCAGAAATGAATTTAAAATTTTGATTGGCGGTCGTACTGCTGAAGATGTAAAAATCGCAATAGGTTCAGTTCTTCCCGATCCAAGCGGTCCGGTTGAATCGTCAATCAGAGGAAGAGATTTGATTAGTGGATTACCACGGGAGGTGGTTATCACTGATGCAGACATTAGAGAAGCAATCGGTCCATCGATTGAAAATTTGGTGGAGGCAGTGAAAGAAGTGTTAGAGCGTACTCCCCCTGAAATGCTTGCCGATGTAATGCATAGGGGGCTATACATTACTGGTGGTGGAGCTCTCATTCGAGGTTTAGGGGATATGATACAGCACGCGCTTTCTATTCCGGTGCATAGTGCGGAAGATCCTCTGACCGCAGTGGCACGTGGGACAGGTATTATTCTTGAAAAGATTGAGTTGTATGAACAGGTATTGTTAGAAAATGAAGATGACCTCCCTCAAACGAAATAGGCGATCAGTTCTTACCAGACTGCGTGTCGGTACGGCAGTGGTAGTGCTTATGTTGTTTGTAACTGCTACTTTTGTGTTTCCGATGCCACGGGTACTGACTCAGATTGGTTTTGTTATTGCACGTCCAGTGTTGTTTATTGGTTCAGGAATACACCAGATAAGCACCACTGGTTTTGCTCTTTTGCAGAGCAAGAGGGCGTTAGTTGCTGAAAACAGAAGGCTCACTCAAGAGTTGCAACAACTCTCAGTTAAATTGCTGGATAGAAATTTATTAAAAGAAGAGAATCTCGCATTAAAGGAGTCCTTAGGGCGCTCTACATATGAGACTCTTGTGTACGCACCAGTATTAGTTAAACCGAATAAATCACCGTATGATGTTCTTATTTTGGATGGAGGGTACGAAGATTCAATTTCAGTTGGTGATTATGTACTCTCTTCAGAGTCAGTAATTATTGGTGAGATTGTTGAAGTTGGAGCTCATTTATCTCGTGCAAGACTATTTTCAACTTCACGTACTGTTACTCCGGTAGTTATTGCTCCACAATCAATTCCCGCAGAAGCGGTTGGGCGAGGTAATGGAAATTTTGAAATAAAAATTTCACGAGATATACCCGTTGCAATAGGGGATGAGATTATCGCACCAGGGTTGTCTCCTCGTTTGTTTGGGGTGGTTGAGGATATTTTTGTAAGCCCCACTGACTCACTTCAAACACTCATTTTCAGAAGCCCAGTAACAATAGCAGAACTCGGTTTTGTATTTGTAGTCACCCATGATGCGGTTTCAACAGAATAGTATGTCATATGGGTGGAAACGACTTGCGTTCACCGGAGCGCTTTTTGTAAGTGTATTCTTGTTACCGTGGTGGGTAACGCTGTGTATTGCACTTATTGCCCTTTTTTATATTCCCTCCTTCTATGAACTTATCCTAGTAGGGTTATATTTTGATATGATATACGCAACGCCACAAATCGGACTCTTTTCGTATACCTATATTGGAATTATGGTAAGTGCCGTGTTGGTACTTTTTGCTCACGTGATGAGGTTTCGTCTCGGTGTTTAGGTGGCGACATGGTAGGATAACCATAATATGTTTTCACGCAAGCGAAAATCTTCATACTCACATTTGGATATTGCCCCAGAAGATATTTTTTTAGATTCAAGTAATTTGCCTGAGTTTAATCGTGCACAGTTTGAGGGGAGAATAGAGCATCCAATTTCCAAAGTCTCGTTACTTTTAATGAGTACCGTGTTTGTCTTGATTGGTATTTTTTTTCTAGGAAAACTCGGAACACTGCAAATACGTGACGGAGAAGTGTATGCGGGAATTAGTGAGAATAATCGTTTGCAACACGAACTTATTTTTGCAGATAGAGGGCTTGTATATGACAGGAATGGAGTTGAGCTGGCTTGGAATACACCGAATGAGGAAGATGAATTTGCACGAAGAGCATACACGAATCTTTCAGGACATTCTCATGTGCTTGGGTATGTCAGATACCCGGCACGAGACGCACAGGGCTTTTATTACCAGACAGAGTACACGGGAGAAAGTGGGGTTGAGTTGGCATACAACACTGCTCTCTCGGGGCAGAATGGGCTGATGATTATTGAAACAGATGCACTGAGTACTCCAATTTCATCAAATACCGTACGACTTCCTAAAAAAGGAGAGAGTATTAGTTTAAGTATTGATTCACGCATCCAACACAAGTTGTATACCATCATGGAAGCGTTTTCGCGTGAACGAGGGTTTACTGGCGGAGCGGGAGGTATTATGGATGTTACGACAGGAGAATTAATTGCGTTGGTAAGTTATCCTGAATATAGTTCTCAGGTACTTGCGAACGCTACTAATACCGTACGCATACGCCAGTATGAGCAGGACACGCTTGGAACTCCATACTTGAATCGGTTCACAAATGGACTCTATACACCCGGGTCTATAGTGAAGCCGTATGTCGCGTTGGCTGCACTCAATGAAAAAATAATTAGTCCTCAAAAAACAATTTACAGTGATGGGCGAATGATTGTTCCAAATCCTTTTAATCCAGAGCTACCTTCTGTCTTTACTGACTGGAAGGCACACGGTTCGGTTAATATGCAACAGGCGATTGCGGTTTCTTCCAACATATATTTTTATCAAATTGGTGGTGGTTTTGAGACACAAGAAGGTTTGGGAATCAGCCGGATAGAGAAGTACATGAATATGTTTGGTTTCGGTAATTCAATTAATTTTCTTCTCAAAGATACTCCACGAGGGGTGATACCAAATCCTCTTTGGAAAGCAGAGCAGTTTGATGGCGACATCTGGCGTTTGGGTGATACCTATTTTACCTCAATTGGGCAGTATGGGTTCCAAGTTACTCCACTACAACAACTACGAGCAGTGAGTGCCATTGCAAATAAAGGAAGTCTTTTAACCCCAACACTACTAACACAAAGTGTAAGCACTATTGATTCACGTATACCAATAGATGAAGCGTATTTTTCTATAATATCTGAAGGAATGCGACAAAGCGTACTGTACGGAACCGCAACTGGTATCAATGTGCCGTATGTTTCAATTGCAGGAAAAACAGGTACTGCTGAGCTTGGTTCACGAAAGGAGTACGTGAATTCATGGATAACCGGGTTCTTTCCTTATGAGGAGCCACGGTATGCTTTTGTAGTATTAATGGAGAGAGGGTCACGGGCAAACCTTATTGGTGCTACCGCGGTTGCGCGTGAGTTGTTTGATTGGATGAACCTTAATACTCCTGAGTATTTTAGTATTGATTGACTTTAATCCATTTGTAGATACAATTGTTCTATTATTAGCGACGTAGAGTGAGTGAAATGAAAAACCTTTTCATTTCCGAGCCGAGGAGCTAATACAAGGGTTACTATATCTTTTATCCATGAACTAGGACTTATATGGGAGGAACTGAATATCTTACAAAAGAAAAATTTGATGAATTAACTCAAGAACTTGAGCAGTTGAAGCATGTTCGACGAAAGGAGGTTGCTGAACATTTGGAGTATGCTAAGTCACTTGGTGATCTGTCTGAAAATGCAGAGTACCATGAAGCACGAGAGGAGCAAGCAATTGTAGAAGATAGGATTGCAAAACTTGAGAACATACTAAAGAATGTTGAAATCGTCGTACCTCATCACAGCGACATTGTTGAAGCTGGAGCTACTGTTGTATTGAGAAAAGGAAAAGAGAAGAAAGAGGTTACGTATCACATCGTAAGTCCTGAGGAAGCCGATGTTGCTTCTGGAAAAATATCCTATCGTTCTCCGTTAGGTGAGAGAATGCTCGGACGAAAAGAAGGGGAGACATTTTCCTTCTCTACTCCAAACGGCGAAATGGAATACACCATTGTAGCTATTAAATAAACTCTCTCACAAAGAAAAAACACGTACAAATGTACGTGTTTTTTCTTTGTGAGAGGGATGTGGGTGTGGATAACAATGTATTGCAGTGGGAAGAAGTGTTATATAATACCTACTAGGTGGGAAGAAGTGGGAAATTTCTTTTTCACCATCCTCTTCCGATTTTGGCTCTTTACTCCCAATAAAGTACTCACCACTCATCAAAAAAAGCTCACCACTCATTTTTGATATCACTTTTTGGTAAAGGGCCGTAATCGGGAGAGGACACATTGCGCATGCTTATCGGTGAATACACACATACGGTCGACGATAAGAAACGACTTTCACTTCCAATCAAGTTCAGAAAAGAGCTTGGGAAAAAAGTTGTTGTCACCCCGGGTTTAGACGGCTGTTTGTTTGTGTTTACGTTAGCACAGTGGAACGTGATCTCTAAAAAATTGTCTGAGTCATCAATGCTCCAGTCTGATGCACGAAGTTTCAACCGCTACATGTTTGGCGGCGCGGTTGAGGTTTCCGTGGATACGATTGGAAGGATTTTGATTCCAGAATTTCTTCGCGAGCGCTCCAATATCACTGAGACGGTTGTTGTCATCGGTGTACAGGACAGAGTGGAGATATGGAACGAATCTGCATGGAAAGACTACAAACAATTTGTAGAACGTGAAGCTGACTCACTTGCCGAGAAACTAGGAAGTATCGGCGTTCTGTAAGTGTATGGGACATACCAGCGTATTGCTGTATGAAGCAGTTACCGGTCTTGCGGTTGCAGAGGGAGACGTCATCCTCGATGCAACATTAAACGGCGGAGGGCACTCCGAAGCGTTATGCATACGGTATAGCAAATTAGGCATTACTCTGATAGGTGTTGATTTAGATAGTGACGCAATTGCGCGAGCACGGCGCAGGTTGTCACAGTATCAATGCCCCATTACTTTTGTACAGGAAAACTTTAAGCATACTGACGCAATTATGAAGAAGGCGGGCGTGACGGCAATCAACAAAGCATTGTTTGATCTCGGATTGTCGTCATATCAGCTGGATAGCGCAGGGAGAGGGTTTTCTTTCAGGTTTGATGAGCCTCTTACTATGACGTTCAAACGTGACCCCGACGTACATGACTTTACCGCACGGGACATAGTGAACGAATGGGAGGAAGAGACGCTTGCAAATATCTTTTTTGGATATGGAGAGGAAACATTTGCTCGCAGAATCGCAAAGGCAATAGTTGCGCAACGTTCAATTAAACCAATTGATACTACATTTCAATTGGTTGATGTCGTTAAGAGCGCACTACCAAGCAAGTTTAGAAACGGAAGGATTCATCCTGCAACAAAAGTGTTTCAAGCACTTCGTATTGCGGTTAATGATGAAATAAAAAACATGAAAGAGGGTTTGCAGAATACTTTTTCTGCCCTTGCTCCATTGGGCCGTATCGCAGTGATTTCTTTTCATAGTCTTGAAGATAGGTTTGTAAAACATTATTTTAGACAGCTTGAGCTTGAAGGTCGAGCGACAGTAGTAACTAAAAAAGCAATCATACCAACGGATGCTGAAATTGCACAGAATCCGCGAGCGCGTAGCGCAAAACTTCGAATAATAGAAAAACATGATGTACTCGCTAAAAGAAAGAATAATAAACGCACGTAACGGTATTCAGAATACACTTCGTGTTTCTCTGCGTACACTGCTATTTTCAATATACTCACTCTCAGCACTGCTAGTTGTATGCGTTGCTGTGTATATATTTTTTATATTTAATTCAGTGGTAAACGCTTCAGTTGCCGAGCGATTAGAGCAGTCAATTCAAACACTTTCAACGGAAGTTAGCTCGCTTGAGTTTGCGTATATTTCAAAACGAAACGATATAACGCTTGAGTATGCACGAGCTAAGGGTTTCCACGCTGTAGCGCAAGCGCATTTCATTGAGCTCAATTCATTAGAACGAATTTCTCGAGCTCAGTATGAGAACTGATTTTTCTTTACGATTACGAATCATATTTGCAGGGTTTACCCTCGTGGTTTTAGTGGTGGTTTTCCGATTGTACTCTGTTCAGATTGTGCAGGGCGAAGCCTATGTCGCTCGGGCAGAAAGTCAGTACTATAAGACCTCTACCGTGCTCACTCCCCGGGGCACTATTTTTTTTACTGATAAGGATGGTAAGACAGTTTCTGCTGGTACCGAGAAGACTGGGTATGTGCTCGCAATAAATCCAAGCATTATTAAAGACCCTGAGAGCGTGTACGTTCGTTTGAATCAATTCGTGCCAAGTATTTCAAAAGAAGATTTTCTAAGAAAAGCACAAAAATTGGATGATCCTTATGAGGAGATAATTCCCCGGTTAGAAGCGGACATAGGAGAACTTATCATAG
This sequence comes from uncultured Candidatus Saccharibacteria bacterium, assembly GCA_964436015.1. Lineage (GTDB taxonomy): Bacteria > Patescibacteriota > Minisyncoccia > Phycocordibacterales > JBBDJV01. The sequence goes on from CAYTAR010000005.1 coordinate 75,496, forward strand.
CAGAGCAGATTCCCGGGGTAATGCTTTACAGAAATAACTGGCGTTTCTATCCAGGGCAATCCATGGCTTCACATGTCCTCGGTTTCGTCAGTTTTGATGAAGAGAATATGCAACGTGGACAGTACGGGGTTGAACGCTACTATAATGAAATTCTTGAACGACAGTCTCGGTCAACCTATGTAAATTTTTTTGCAGAACTTTTTACGAATATTGATTCATTTCTTTCCTCAGATAGCTCCGCACGTGAAGGAGACATTGTTCTCACCATTGAACCTACCATTCAGCTTTTACTTGAGCAAAAGCTCGCAGAAATTCATTCTACGTATGATTCTGAACTCACGGGCGGTATCGTGATTGACCCAAGTACGGGGTCTCTCTATGCTCTTGCGGTTACGCCTGATTTTAATCCAAACAGTTTTACTACGGTTGACTCAGTTTCAGTATTTTCAAATCCAAATATTGAGAGTGTGTTTGAAATGGGTTCAATCATTAAGGCGCTTACGATGGCAGTTGGTCTTGATACGGGAAGTGTATCAGCAAGAACCACGTACGATGACACAGGTTCACTTACATTAAACGGACGAACCATCTCAAATTTTGACGGAAGAGGAAGAGGGATTGTAAGTATGCAAGAAGTGTTGAGTCAGTCATTGAATACTGGGACAGTATTTACCTTTCAGCAGGTCGGGAACACTCGGTTTGTTGATTACTTACTTAATCTTGGACTGGGAGAAGAAACAGGGGTAGACCTTCCATTTGAGACGTCAGGTTTGGTTGACAACCTTGAATCAGCGCGTGATATTGAACTTGCCACTGCATCGTTTGGACAAGGTATTGCACTAACACCGATAGCAACGGTACGTGCGTTGTCTGCACTGGCGTCTGGAGGAATACTTCCGTCTCCACACGTGCTATCAGAGATACGGTACCCAGGTGGGCGAGTAAAGGAGTATGTTCCATTTGAAGGAAGGAGGGTTTTTAGTGAAAAGACATCTGATGAAATTACACGTATGCTTGTTGAGGTCGTTGACACCGCTCTTAAAAAGGGTGAGTATAAGCACGAGCGGTACAGTATTGCTGCAAAAACAGGTACTGCTCAAATGGTTGATCCGGTAACAAAGAAATACTCTACAGATAATTTTTTACACTCTTTCTTTGGCTACTTCCCGGCATACAATCCTCGGTTTCTGGTATTCTTGTATACGGTAAAACCACAAGGGGTAAGCTATGCTTCAGACACGCTTACGGTACCGTTTATGAATATTACAGATTTTTTGATTAATTACTATAACCTTCCGCCCGACAGATAATGAAAAATTTTTTAAAAAAAACTCTCATACGGATACTGACACTGCAGGCGCAGTTTATATTAAAAAAATATAAACCTCGTATTATTGCGGTAACAGGCTCTGCTGGTAAAACTTCTGCAAAGGACGCAATTACTGCCGTCATGGAAGGTTTCTTTTCGGTGAGAAAAAGTGAAAAGAGTTATAACAGTGAGATTGGAATACCGCTTACTGTGCTTGGGGTACCGAATCAATGGGGAAATATTTTTGGATGGCTTGGAAATATTGCACAAGGGTTGATTACCATGTGTACGAATGTTCGGTATCCGGAGTGGTTAGTGCTTGAGGTAGGTGCGGATAAACCAAATGACATTCAAAAGGCGATGGAATGGATTCACCCAGATATCTCAGTGATTACTGCCATTGGTGAGGTTCCCGTTCATGTTGAATACTATGATAGCCCCGAAGCGGTTTTTAAGGAAAAGTGCAAGTTACTTCATGGATTGGTAAAGGGAGGTATTGGGATTGTTAATGCTGATGATGCGTTGTTGAAGGAGGTAGTGGTTCGGGATGATGTTCGTTTGGTTACGTATGGATGGAGGAAAGGAGTAGATGTTCATGCTACTCACGCATCAGTTATGAGTGAAAACAATACTTTGACTGGAATGTGTGCGAAAGTAAAAATTGGTAAAAGTGTTTTTCCAATTCGGGTACGTGGAGTGCTCGGTAATCAACAAATATACCCAGCTCTTGCGGGACTCGCGGTTGCACATGTTCTCGATAAAAATATACTCATGAGTCTTCATGCGCTTGAAAGGAAAGTACCTGCACCAGGAAGAATGAGAATCTTAGAAGGGACTGCTAGTTCAGTCATAATTGATGATACGTATAACGCATCTCCACTTTCAATGTCGTCTGCTCTTGATGCGTTAGCTCAAGTACCTGCAACTCGTAGAATTGTATTATTGGGTCACATGGCTGAGCTGGGGACCTTTAGTGAATCAGAGCACACAAAGCTAGGAGAGCACGCTGCTCGGGTTGCAGATCTTGTACTCACCTCAGGTTCACAATCGGACGGTATTGCTGATGCGGTGCGAAGACGAAAGGGAACAGGAATGGTTGTTTCTTTTTCAGGACCTGAACACGCTGCGCAATATGTATCAGCAAAGATAAAGGCTGGAGATGTTATTCTGGTAAAAGGTTCACAGTCTGCACGAATGGAAAAAGCAGTTAAGTTGTTACTTGCGAAACCAGAAGATGCGGAGAAGTTACTCGTGCGACAGGAGGATGAGTGGAGGAAGAGGTAGAACAGAGATTAGAGAGAAGAGATTAGAGATTAGAAAGGAAAGAGACAAGAGGAAAAACAGAGATCAGAGAGAAGAGATTAGAGATTAGAAAAAGAAAAGAAAGAGAAATTTAGGAATGATGTTTATTTTCTTATAGAAACCCTTATCTTACGATATATCGTAAAATATAGGAAAAGTGAAAAGAAAAATGGTAAGCATAGAACAGAGATTGGTGATTGGAGATTAGAATTGAGAATAAAGATATAAAATATCGATTAAAAGATAAAAAAGGAAATATAAATCTGTAGCGATATATCGCTACAGATTGCTCTCTAAAAATAAACAGCACCTATTGATGCTGTTTATTTTTACGCTTTGTGTCACAAGTTACTAAGTCTGCTCCTGTGCTCCGCACGGTGCGCGGACTAAGTACTCGCGACACCGTCTCGCCTGTCGCAAAGCGACACGGCTCCGACTTCACACTTCGCTCGCACGCAAAGCAGTTTGCGTGCTTTACGCTCGTGTGACCCTACGGGGAATCGGTAACGCATAAATTTCCTGACGGAAATTTTGCGCGACCCCGCCTCATCTGTTTCTGCCTTGAGCAAAAGGCTCAAACAGAAACATGACTGCGGCTTTCGATTCCCCGCCGCAAGGTGTGCAGACACTTTGCTTAGGGTCACCGCAATATTCAAAAACAAAAATGCGCTAAGCGCATTTTTGTTAAGAATATATAGCGGTGACCCTACGGGGAATCGAACCCCGATTTAAGCCTTGAGAAGGCCTTGTCCTAACCGTTAGACGATAGGGCCAATGCGACAAAATATAGCAGAGTGAATGCTTTTTGACAATGGATATATAATCCAGTTAAGTGCACCTCATATACAATTTTTTAGAATTGAAGTCTAAGAAAATCCATACCATACGATATATCGTATGATATGAAGGTAAAAGAAAAAAGGGTTCTAGAGAGACGATATAACCTGCACAGAGGATTGCAAATTTCCCGCCATCCCGCTGACATGTATAGGTTAAAAAAATACGTAACTGTACTAATTTTTAACAAGTATTTGATAACCATATCTTACGATATATCGTAAGATATGACTGAGTTACAAAAACAATCAAAATATTTTCAATCACCATACAATCTGATTTGCGCCAAGAAATGAATTTAAAAAGTATGTGTGGGGGGTATGAATTCGCAAAAAGTGATTTTAGAAATACGTACATAGAATTTAAGTCCAAAAACAAAACTTGAAAAACCCTATAAAATATGTTCTAATTGCGAAATGGCATTTACTGATGAAGTACACATACATCTCAAAGCTGGTCGCGGAGGCGACGGCGTTGTTCGCTGGCGACACGAAAAAGGGAAGGAGTTCATGGGACCAGCCGGTGGAAACGGCGGAAGAGGAGGGAGTGTGTTCGTTACCGCAATTCATGACATTATGCGCCTCGCATCCTTTCGTCATGTAACTGAACTGACCGCAGGCAATGGAGACCCCGGGTTTAACTCAAGCAAGCAAGGTAAGTCTGGAAAAGATTTAGTTCTTGAAGTTCCAGTTGGAACGGTTATCACAAACATGAACACGGGAGAATCGTGGGACTTGGTGAACGTGGGGGAAACGGCGGAAATTCTTAAAGGTGGACCTGGAGGGATGGGGAATGAGCATTTTAAAGGTTCCACAAACACTACCCCAACAAAAGCCACTTCTGGAAAAAATGGTGAAGAAGCAGATTTTCTTTTTGAACTGAAGCTCATCGCCGACATTGGTTTTGTGGGTTTACCAAATGCGGGTAAATCAAGTTTGCTTAATGAGATGACCAAAGCGCATGCAAAAGTGGGTGCATATTCTTTTACGACCCTTGAACCGAACCTTGGTGCAATGAACGGTTTTATACTTGCAGACATCCCAGGGTTGATTGAGGGAGCGTCGGACGGCAAGGGGCTCGGACATAAGTTTTTGAGACACATTGCCCGAACGAGAATGTTGCTTCATTGTGTATCTCTGGAATCCGAGAACCCTTATAAAGACTACCTATCTATCCGAGATGAGCTAGAAAAGTACGATGCACGTTTGATCGAAAAAGATGAAGTCGTGGTTCTCACCAAAACTGACACGGTTGATGAGAATCGTCGTGCAGAGGTACAAAATGAGTTTGCGATTACTGGTAAGCTCGTATTGACGGTATCTATTCTTGATGATACTTCAGTTAAACATTTAAAGGAAAAACTATCAACGCTTCTGGGTAGCCAAACAGTCTAATTTCGTCTATGCTATCTGCATGACAAAGGAGTATATTCCAACCATTGGTCTTGAAATACACGCAGAACTGGCAACGGCCACAAAAATGTTTTGTAGGTGCGCAAACAACCCCGATGCTGAGCTTCCAAACGCACACGTGTGTCCAGTGTGCATGGGACACCCAGGAACTTTGCCTACAATAAATAAGCAGGCGGTAAAAAATGTAATCACCATCGGATATGCGGTTTCTGGCACGATTGCAAAAGAAACAAATTTTGATAGAAAAAACTATTTTTATCCAGACATACCAAAAGCGTACCAAATCAGTCAGTACAAGCGACCTCTTGTCTCGGGAGGAAGCTTGCATGGAGTAGAGCTCACTCGAATACATTTAGAAGAAGACACAGCTCGTTCGTCTCATGAAACTAGCAAGGGGAGTTTAGTTGACTACAATCGCTCGGGACTTCCTCTTATGGAATTAGTTACCGAACCAGTAATTCGCAGTGGCGAGCAAGCAATGGAGTTTGCACAAGAGCTTCAGTTGCTTCTCCGGACTTTAGGTATCGCTCACGCAAATATGGAGAAGGGAGAAATGAGAGTAGAAGCCAACATCTCGGTTAGCAACTCGGATACTCTCGGTGTAAAAGTTGAAGTAAAAAACCTTAACTCATTCCGCTCGGTAGGACGTGCAGTTGATTACGAGATCGCTCGTCACATTGCGCTACTTGAATCAGGGGGAGTGGTAACTCAGGAGACCCGAGGGTGGGATGAAGTTGGTCAGAAGACATTTACCCAGAGAAGCAAAGAGAACGCACATGACTATCGATACTTCCCAGATCCTGATCTGCCAGAACTTGATATCTCACTCATTACTGAGTTTTCAAAAGAGGAGATAGAAAAGACGATGCCTGAGCTCCCATGGGTAACCCGAAAACGGTACATTGATGATTTTAATATGAGCTTAGACAATGCGAACATGCTACTCGCAAATAGACCCCTCGCATCTTTCGCTGAGAAGGTCATGGCTGGACTAAAAAGTGAGAAAGATAAAGTGCTTGCACTCAACTATATTACAAGCGACCTTGTAGGACTTATAAAGAAAGACACAACTGAGACATCTCGGGAGTACGAGGTTCCACACACGGTATCCGAGATTGCCTTCATTGAGTTAATAGACATGATTGCCAAAGCCGAGCTTTCGTCTCGGGGCGCAAAGGACACTCTGGCACGTATGTACTCAGTAGGAGGAGGCGCAAGAGAGATAGCCGAGAAGAATGGATTGATTCAAAAAAATGACGAAGGAGCACTCAAAGCTGTTGTCGCCGAGGTGCTCTCAAAGAACGAATCTGTGGTTCTTGATTATAAAAACGGAAAGGAATCCGCCCTCCAATTTCTCGTCGGTCAATGCATGAAAGCGACACGTGGCTCGGCGAATCCCGCTCTTATCCAAAAAATACTAAGGGAACATATCAAATAACTATGTCGCTTAACAACTTCTCGAAATACCGAGAAGTTGTTTTGTTATCCACAAATACATGTAAATCTGGTCAACGGGAATCAAATAAATTTGTTATAATAAGTTGGTATATGAAGAGTGGTGAGGTACAGCTTAATGGCAAGCTTTTTGTGTCCACACGAAAAGCGGCGGAAATCGCAGGGTATGCGATTGACTATATTGGTCAGCTTTGTCGCGGAGGAAAGCTTGAGACAACTCGTCTCGGAAGGTCTTGGTATGTCTCGGTTGACTCTCTAAATGCGTACAGAGTATCTGTTGGTGAGCTTTCAGAAGGTATGTCTGGAGAAAGCTCATCTGTGGCAGTTATGCCTTCAAATCAAACCGTCTCACCGGTGGTAACTCGCCCAACGCTCGAGAAGATAACAAATGGGGTTCTGTACTCTTCTGACTCTCGATCCCTTTTTCCTTCACTTTCAAAGCATGTTCCTCAACATGCTGTTCCCGAGATACTCCGAGATGTGGAACACGTAGTTACTTCCGCTTCTACTGCTTCTGAACACACTATATATGAATCACTACCGCATTCATTGAAAGAAAAAATAAAGAATGCGATACATCATGCCCGAGCAAAGACTTCTTTCAGTGCTGAGTCAGGGAGCTCTCTTTCACTCGCACCTTCTATTTCAAGCAAGTTGTTTTTGAGTGGTGTGTTAGTCATGAGCATTGGTCTAGTCATAGTTGCATCTGTATTTCAGTCAGTAAGTGGTATTCCGATATATGAAGCACTCACCGCTCAGACAAACGCTTCACTAAATTCAACTGCGCCACTTAGTGATGAGTCGGTTGGTGTTGTTATTGAGAATGTTGGAGAGCAGAGTAGAGTGGCTCGAATTTCTGACATTCAAAATTCATTTTCAGATTCGGTGGTGGTAACCGAAGATCCATCTGGAACAACCGGAGTGATCACTCCGGTATTCAAGGGGGGCAGGTCAGGAAATGAGTTTTTGTATGTACTGGTTCCTATCATTGAAGAGTGATGTAAATACCGAGCAGTGCGGGAGTCTCCTTCATTGCTCGGTGCGTACATATGCACTATAAAGGTCGAACATTAATAACTATAAGTTTAGAATTATTACATGAAATCAATAGTACGATCGTACAAGGGAATTTTTTCTGCAGTAGGAGTACTCACCTTTGCGTTTATTTTTGGTTTTTCAACCATTGAACCGCAGTTGCTACAGGCGATTGGTGATCAGTTTACCATCACTCAATCAGTTACCGCAGAAATTTCATTTATCACCACGGCAGCAAACGTATCCATGAGTGGAGCGATTGCCGGTCTTACCGGTGGTACTGCGACTGGTAATACACAGGTTGCGGTACTTACGAACAATGCAGCGGGATACAATATGACCATCCAAGCGAGTTCAAGTCCCGCTATGCAGGGAGATTCTCAAGGTGGGTACATTAGTGACTACACACCAGGAACCCCAACACTCCCAGATTTTGCATTTTCAGTGGGTGCAAATACTGGTGAGTTTGCGTACACAGTATCTGCGAGTTCAACCGCAGACCTTGATCAGTCATTCAAAGATGACACCGTTGCATGTGGTACTGGATCAAGTGACACTGGAGGTCAAGCATCATGCTGGTTAAATGTGTCTACGACACCTGAGACCATCATCAACCGATCTTCAGCAACTCTCGCAACTGGCGCAACCACCACCATTTACTTCCAAGTCCAAATCACTGCTAATCCGTCTCCTGCGATTCCGCAAGATACGTATACAGCAACCACAACACTCACCGCGGTTACTAACCCGTAGTAGAGAATAGTCTTGTTTGATTTGTGCAATCCTTGCACAATCTCTTGGTAAGACTATAATCCCTATACTACTCATATATGACATTTACGACATCAGTCAGAATAGTGTCAATACTCGCATGTACCGCGGTCATGCTGTTTCCTGTTTTTGTCTCGGCGCAGTATGCGGTAGAGACCGTTTCTACCGAAGGTGTGCCACGCGACTTTGTTCTTGGCCCGGGCAAGGAGGAAGTTACTCTTAATCCTGGCGAATCAAAAGTGGTTCAACTTTTGGTAACTAATAGAACCGGTTCATCACAAAACTTTGAGTTGTCCGTAGAAGACTTTACTGGTTCATACAACGTAGAGCAATCAGTCGTATTGTTGGGAAATGAACGAGGTCCGTATTCACTTAAAGACTACCTCTCATTTCCATACCGAACATTTACACTCAATCACGGAGAACGCGCTATTGTACCCGTTACCATCAGAATTCCTCAAGACTCAGAACCTGGTGGGCGATACGGAAGTATTCTTGTATCTATGATTCCTAAGGCTCCGACAGAACTGCCAGAAGGAGAAGTCTCAGGAACCAATGCAATTGTTACTCGCTTGGGGTCACTCTTCTTTGTAAGAGTTCCGGGAGATGTGGTAACACAAGGAGAACTTGAATCATTCAGTACAATAGGCCGAAAGCGCTTCTTCTCACATGGACCTGTTCCATTCCAAATCCTTTTTCAGAATGAAGGTAAGGTATACCTTAACCCATACGGTATAGTCACCGTTAGAAACATTCTTGGTGATACCGTAGGTGAGCTCATTGTTGAGCCATGGTTCTCGCTCCCTCAGTCGCTTCGTAATCGCGAAGTTTTGTGGGGTGAAGAAACATTTCTGATGGGACGCTACACCGCAACACTTGAACTCAATCGAGGATATGATGACATCGTAGATACCGAAACAATAACATTCTACGTTATTCCGTGGGTAGTCATTCTTTCTGTTGCTGGTGGAGTATTACTCGTACTACTCTTCCTCAAATGGGTATTCAGCACATTCGAATTCAAAAGAAAAGAAACATCGTAGGACGTCTATCACGTCTCACCGCTTTCTTGCTACTAGTTGTATTCTTCTCTCTGTCAACATTTTCGCTTAGTGCACAAGTCATGCAGAGCGGAAGTTACTCTATACAGAGCGACAGCATTAATTTTGGAGGATCACGCGCGACTTCTTCAAGTTATGCAGTAGAAGATACTCTTGGTGAAATAGCGACCGGACCATCCGGAAGTACCAGCTTCAATTTGTACGCTGGATACCAACAGATGCAATCCTCGTCCATTTCTATCACTGCAATAGACAATCTCACGCTGAGTGGCGCTATTGGTGGAATTAGTGGAGGAACATCAAATGGAAGTGTAAGCTTCACCGTTATTACAGATAATCAGGCTGGATATGAAGTACTAATCAGTGCTTCAAACACTCCAGCACTCGTTCTTGCGGGACTAGATAGCTTTGACGATTACGCTCCGTCTACTGCAGATCCAGATTTTGCGTGGAGTGTGCCATCAAACACATCTGAATTTGGATTTACTCCCGAAGGATTAGATATAGCAGATAGGTTCAGGGACTTAGCAGGTGCTTGCAACCAAGGGTCAGGTGATACTGCTGATGCGTGTTGGGACGGACTCTCTACTACTCCAGAAGTATTCGTAAATCGCACTACCTCAAACCACCCATCCGGGACACTTACTACACTTAAGTTCCGTGCAGAATCAGGAGCAAATCATGTGCAAATTGCAGGAACGTACTACGCAACAACAACCGTTACCGCGCTCGCGCTGTAACTTTGAACAATGTTTAAGAATCTCATCAATATCATTACCGTACTGCTTATTGTGAATGGTTCTCTCGTAACCACCGCGTTTGCAGTTTCCAGTTCTTTTGAAATCAATCTTCAAGTTATCACAAACGACGTAGATGCTCCGAGTATCCCAACAGGGCTACTCGCCACAGGTGTTTCAATCAGTCAGATAGATGTATCGTGGAATGCTTCAACTGACAATGTTGGAGTTGCGGGGTACCACTTGTATCGCGATGATATACTTATCGCAACCACCACGCTAACTTCGTACAGTGATATCGGCTTACTTGAGTCAACAAGCTATGCATACACCGTTTCAGCTTTTGACGCAGCTTCAAATGAGTCTGCAACTTCAAGCGTCGCCGTTGGTACAACACTCACCACTCCACCGCCGACACCGGTTTCTACATCTACTGACCCGATTATCGGCAATGGACCGATTTTGGAAGATTCAACTCCGGAGTTCAGTAACTTTAGTATCGTCCCAGAACAGACGAGTGCCGAGATTTACTGGAACACCTCATTGTTGAGTCAAACAGAAATAAGATGGGGACGTACTCCAGACTATGAATTGGGAAGCTTAAGCAATCCGCTTGTTGAATCAGACCATAACATCTTCTTGAGTGATTTACTTCCACATACACGCTACTACCTTGAAGTTACTGTTACTGATGGTGTGTTTAGAAAATCAAACACGGTTCGTACTTCTTTCACCACTCTCGGACTTCCGGACACCACTCCTGCCGCAAACATTTCAAACCTGCGTGGTATATACAATGAACGCGAGATCTCACTTACTCTTACCTGGAGTAATCCAAGTGATGCAGACTTTGAAGCAGTACGCGTACTTCGCTCTCCTCGTTTCTATCCGACCTCACTTTATGACGGTGAAGTCCTCTACGACGGATCAGGAGAGTTATTTACTGATAGAACGATTGAAGAAGGAAAAACGTACTACTACACACTGTTTGCAAGAGATGCAAGTAAAAACTATTCATCGGGTGTGGTGTATGCATTCACCACTCCAGTTTCAGTAGAAGGAAACATTCCCGAGGAAGGAGGCGAATTTGTTCTTGACCCGATTCATTCGTTTCCAAAAGTTGAAAATCCCGACCCTGCGTTTGAATTCCTCAGTCTTAAAGATTTCGCATTTATCCAAGAGGGAGTAAAGCGCACCATTGTCGGCAACACAGTTTCAGTTCATTCACAAAAACAACTCACTATTTCACTTCCCTATAATGCTGTTCCAGAAGTTTTGAAAACAATTGCAGTTACTCTCGTTCACCCGACTGATAGGCGAAATACATTCACGTTCCTTCTCAGAGTAGATAAAGAGAAGACTGAATACACTGCCACGATTGATGCACTGAAAGAAAATGGGAATTACAGTGTGTACATCACCATGCTTGATTTTGAGCAAAAAAGACTTACGACTCTCACGGGGAACTTTGCAGTAGAAGGACGTGCAGACTCCGAAGTCCCGCTTGTTACTTCCATCGTTCGTTTGCTCATTCTCGTCCTTTTGATTCTGTTTGTTTTGTTTATCATTTCGCGGTATCTAACACGAAATGAACGCGCATAAATTTATTCATGAAATATCGTAGACACGACAATCACAAAACACACATACTCAATACGATTGCATTCGTAGGACTTTTTACCTGCGTGGCTTTCTTTGCGAGCATGAGTGTGTTTGGGGGAGTGGTGTCTGCGGCATTCAATCCGGAGATTAATTATCAAGGAAAACTAACTAACGCATCAAACCAAACAGTTGCGGACGGCAGATACCATGTCGCATTTCGTTTGTACACATCGCCAACAGGAGCGACGACTACAAATATTTGGGAAGAGGTGCGAACCGCAACCGGTAGCAGGGCTACGGTAGTAAGTGGTCTATTCAGTGTTCTTTTGGGAAGCACCACACCGCTATCGAGTGTTGATTTTAATCAAGATCTATACCTTGGAGTTGAAATTGGAGGAAGTGGAGAAGAACCGGTGTGGGATGGGGAAATGACCCCACGAAAGAGGCTTGGTGCGGTTCCCGCTGCGTTTGTGTCAGACATTGCAAACTCCGCGCTCACATTAGACAACATTGCCACAAGTTCATTCCTTCGTTTGGTATATAACAATGCTACTAACACTTCTTCAAGCGCGCTCACGGTTACGCAGTCGGGCGCAGGAAATCTTTTTGACTTAGTTGCAGGTGTAACAAATGTCTTCAGTGTTCTTTCAAATGGTCGAGTGGGTATTGGTTCAACCACTCCGGTATCACGTCTAGGGGTAAATGGTGACATCACTGCGGGAGACATTATCGCTACTTCAACCATCCGCATCGTCGGCGGCACCTCATTCCCAAGCGCTCCATCTGAAGGAACCATGTT
>CAYTAR010000006.1:0-36158 GCA_964436015.1 uncultured Candidatus Saccharibacteria bacterium
GGTGTATCATGTGATACTTCTGGAAATGCTTCAGGTACATTCGCATGGGGAATCACTGGTTCTCCAGCAATCTCTGTAACAGGAGTTGTATCAGGAAACGATGTGTCTGAATCAGTAACTGCTGCAACAGGACAGGTGATGACAATTGGAACAGGATCATTCACTGTATCTAAAGACTCATCAAGTCCTTCATACACAGTAGTGGCTGCGGGAACTTCAAATGTTACTCTTGGAGTTCTTAAACTTCGAGCAACAAACGAGACTTTGACACTTAAGAAGATCGCACTTCAGTTAACTGACATTGCGTCTTCATCTGCTTCAAACCTTGTTGGTGGACAAGTAACACTATGGGATGGAAACACCCAAGTAGGTACTGCGGTCTTTACTGGAGCTAGCTTCTTTGCTACATCAACTTTGACTTCAGACCTTGTTCTTACAAAGGACACTGATAAGAAGTTGACTATCAAGGGAAATCTCACAGCTATCGGAACTTCACAACCAGGAACTCAAGGAGCATTGCTCAAGGTTGACTGGGAAGGTGGAGATCCAGCAGGAACAGAAGCTGTAGGTTCAGGATCAGGAACGGTATATGCTACCGGATCTGACACTGCAGTTGACGGAGTACGTATCTTCAAGTCATTCCCAACATTCGCTAAGGACACTTTGCCAGTTAACGGTATAGCAGATGGACGACTCCTCCGCTTTAAAGTTACTGCAAATGCAAGTGGCGATGTAGGAATTGCGAAGTTCACAGTTACTGTTGCAACTACATCTTCAAACTTGAGCAGTGTAAACATCTTTGGTTATACAGACTCAAGCTACTCAAACCCAGTTTCGGGGGTAAGTACTGGAGGTCAGCTTATGGCTTCAAACGTATCTTTAGACAAACTTTCCTCTGTAGGACCAATTGGGGCTGAAGTGTACGCTCAGACATCTGGTGCTGCACAGACTGCTATCCAGATTCCAGCAGGTGAAACTCGATACTTTGAAGTACGAGCGTTTGGTTTCGTTGGTCTAGGAACAAGCTACTCGGTTACTACAAACCTCGATGGCGACAGTGCATACCCAGTGTCTATGACTATGGGAACACTTACGGCTGTTGACAGTGGTGGTACCACAGACGATGATTTTATTTGGTCACCAAATGCAAACGGCGAGTCAGCTGCTGTAACTGCAGATTGGACAAACGGATTCGGTCTTCCAGGATTCCCTTCAAATGGTATAAATGAGACCCGCACTAATTAAGTTAAGCTGTAAAAGGTATAGATATATGAAATTATTTACATACAGCTTGATATTTACTTTTCTATTTTTCCCTCTGCTTGTGTTTTCTGCGACCATTCCTCAATTTCCGATGGCTTTTTATGGAAGTGTGACGATAAACAACAATCCCGCGTCAGTTGGAACAATAATTAGGGCCTATTATGGTTCTGTGCTCGCGGGTGCAGTTACGGTACAAGAATCTGGCATATATGGTTACATCGAACCGATAAGGCAAAAATTAGTAATTGGTGATGGGGTTGGGTCGTTGAGCTTTACAATTCAAGATTCATTATTCAATAATGGATTGGAAACGTCAGGAGATACTATTATCTCATACAATGGCGGTTTTATTTCTGGTTTGTCTGTTGAGAAAAATTTAGATTTCAGAATTACAATTCCTTCAGAAATTGAAGTATCCAGCGGTGGTGGCGGAGGGAGCGGTGGTGGGGGTGGCGGAGCGTCGATTGTTTTACAACAAAGTATCAAGAAGGGCGACGCTACAGGTGATGATAAAGTAGACATTTTTGATTTTAATTTGTTGTTAATACAATGGGGGAAAACAGGAAGTAGTTTGACAGCAGACTTTGACAAAAATGGTATTGTAGACATTTTTGATTTTAATTTATTACTTATTAATTGGTCTGAATAACATGAAAAATTTATTTATTTTTATTGGTTTGGTATTTGCATTCCCTATAATTACTAATGCAGCAACATTTTTAATAACCCCATCTAGTGGTTCTTATGTAAGTGGGGATATTGTCACTTTGTACCTTTCAGTAGATCCATCTGGAAAGACGATTTATACTTCAATGCTTGATGCAAAATTCTCTCCGGATACATTTGAGGTAATTTCATTTACCCTGAATGATTCTATGCTTGCTATGAAACAGGGAGGATACGATCTCACGGATAATGCTAACGGCGTATTAATAAAAACTGGAGGTTATACTGGGGGTATAAGTTCCATTACTCTTTTTGGTACATTAACAATGAGGGCAAAATCGAATGGAGTCGGGACATTTGCTGTAAATAATACTTCTAAACTTCTCGATGAAAATAATATTGATAGGCAAGAAGGAGTTCAATTAGTCTCTTTTAATATTGCCAATAAAATTCCAGTTTCTGTACCTGACTTAGAACCTCAAAAGAGTGCAGATATTCAGGTAGTTACTCCTCTAAAGAAACCAGTTATAACAACAGACGACTCAAAATTGGTAGATGTAACGGAAGCCACTTCGACCCAAAATGATTCAAGTCTAATAGCTAAAGAAGCAACCTCAACTCAACTTGCGTCTGTTGCAGAAGTCGGAGCAGTCAATGATGCTACGTTCTGGGTGTATCAGATAATCGCTATGATAGTTGTATTTACCCTAGGGTATTTTGTAGGTGGACGCAGGTGGTCTTAATTTTTATTTACGGAAGCTTAGCTTAGGAAAAAGAGAATTGTGTTGTAGTTTGGTTAAACTCTATTCACCAATAGAGTCTCCTTTTTTCCACGGTGCGGAACTGAAAAAAGGAAGTGGAGGGGATTAGACTACTGTCCACGCGAAACTATTTTAGTGCTTTGAAAGACACCATCAGGTCTGTAGAAGCCGTACATATAAACAGCTCCAGGAGCACATCCTTCATCATAATCATTATTTATTTCACTTCTATCTTTAACATAGGGCTCTTTCAGCCACAGATCCTTTGTAAGGATATTGGGAGAGTATATTTCTCCTTTTCGCTCAACTACAACTCTTGCTGACCCCGAGAACATCTCGATCATCGTCACTTCGGAGTGATCAACGACGGTTTCACTAAGAATAGTGTTATGTCCATCTTTTTCAAGAACAATTATAGTTGTGGGACTAGCTGAAAAAACATTTCCACAAAATTCTCCTCTTACTACATCGGGATTAATTTCAGGATTGTTTTGAACGGTAATTCCTGAGGAGTCTTTTTTTGTGTTGAGACGGGTTCATCTCCAGTTAATCTTTGTGTATCAGTTTTTACTTCTCCAGCGTCTGTTTCAATTTGAGATTTCTCATTATGTTCTTTGTATTTCCCAACTGAAAATATTCCTACTCCGATAACTATCAATATTAGTAAAAAACACTTTTATTCATCTATCCATTATACAATACTCTAAATTTAAGAGGAATATACTGGGAAGGAAAAAAGGGAAAAGTGAGTGGAATTTTTTCGGAAACTTAGCTTCAGGAAAAGAGAATTGTTGTTTTTGCTATTCGTCATTCAAATCACCTTTTTTCCACGGAGCTTTTTCCCAAAATAAGTGGTACATATCATCTTCAAGGGGGATAGTGAATGAGTCTTCTTCTCCGTTCCTCCGCATGTCCTTATTGGTAAAGTTAACAGTATTGCCTAGGTCAGTAATGAGTGCGCACGGAGTTTGTTCATCTCCTTCACCCATTGTGAACACTGCACTTGCGGAGAGTCCGTCCGCAATATTTGCAACTTCATTGGTAAATGCCCGCCCAAAGATGTCCTTCGTGTTCCGGTAGTCTTTAATTGGATCAAAGCCTGCAAGTGCGAGAGTCATGCCGACAGCTCCTCTGCGCAAGGGCATAGATCGTGAGTCGGTGATAAGCACTCCGCACTCTGAAAGGGAGTACGTTTTTAAGAGCCATTCATGGATCATCCATGCGGTTTTGTGAGGGTTTTTAGGCCAGAGAACAAAGTGCTCGTTTCCGTTACTCGCATCAATGCCCGCGCTTGATACAATGAGCCCGTATTTTTGCGTATGTATCACATGACGCCCGCGCACATTGTCCCGAGGGATGTAGTAATCCGCTTCACGGACTACGAGTTCATCTTTACTTGTCACTTGGGAGGACTCTACGATTGACCCTTCAGTGATACTGACTATCTTTGATGTTACCGCAATAACGGACCGTTCTGGAATTGAGTTTGGGAGGGCAGTGTGGAGTACATTAAGGAGATCGTCCTTTTCAGTGACTATTGGGGTTTTGAGCGCTTGTACGTGCATACAAGCAAGTATACTCAAAGAGGGCTATCTGTTAAGCGCGTTGTTTGAGGAGGGTAAAGCGTGAGCCTGATCCAAGAATAAGGAGTACAACTGCAATTGAGAAGTGAGGGAGGTGACCAATCAGTTCAAGCGGTCCAAGGAGGACGAGTGTCGTGACGAGAAATCCTGCCAAGGCAAGTGTTGTGGTACGAGTTACCAGTCCCAAGACGAAAAAGAGTCCAAATACAAATTCTCCCATACCCGCTGAGAATGCAAACCAGTAGTCGGTGAATGATTCGAAACCAAGTGTATGCATAAAATTCCACGGATAGTGCACCAAAAAGTTTTGTGTGAGTTCTGGTGCAAAAATTTTCTCGGTGAAGGCAAGTACCATGAGGTTGAGTCCAGTTCCTACTCGGAGTATTGGAAGTGCGTAGGGGCGTAGTTTATGTACAAGAGGGTCAATGAAATGCGCGCGAGCGATATTCCACCGAGGGCGTCCAAGGATGAATGCGTAAAGCGCAAACCCAAGCATCTCCAGTGTATCAATCATTTCATATGCTCCGTATTCAATTACTCCGAGTCCAAAGAGTAGCACCAAAAGAAGTCCCGCAATACGTTCATAGACGCCAAAGAGAAACATCACTCCTGCGAGCGCTTGGAGAGCGAGCAGAGTAACCCCAAGTGTTCCTTCTGCGGGCAGGTTCGGAGCAAAAATAAATCCAAGGTAGGAGAATGTGAGAAACGCAACACCAAAACCGATACTTGCGAGTGAGAGAACCGTGGGCGCCCAAGCGGTTAGGTGGCGGTTAAGCCATTGCGGGAGACGAAGTTTTTTATCAAGATATACCCCAATAAGTACAAGCGCGAATAGTGCAAGAATCCAGATAGTAACCGGCACATCGGTAATCTGGTATGGACGAACATATCCTTCATGTTCAGCAAACCACTTAACGTGCGCTGATGCGAGGAGGGGTGTTATTCCCAAAAAAACCGCAAGCGAGAGTATTCCTTTTTTCATGCATTTATTATACGGCTGAAAGAGGAAGGGAAGTGGGGATATGATTAACAGAGATTAGAGATTAGAGATTAGAGATTAGAGAAAAGAAGGAAAATGGAAAGAGGAAATAGGTCAAAAGCAAACAGAGAGTAGAGACTAGAGATAAGAGATTAGAGAAAAGAGAAATATAATAGGGTTGAGGAGGGAAGGGAAAATACAAATGAAAGATAGGATAGACATTTTGAAAACTGTAGCGATATATCGCTACAGTTTTCAAAATCTCAAATTCTTAGAAATACATGAGTAATTTTTGATGTAGTCTTGGGATACTATAAATAAAAAAGAAAACGGACTGGCGTTGTGCCAGTCCGTAGATGTTCTTTACTTGTGCATGCGTTCCGTTAATTTTTTTGCTTCACCCATGTCGGTGAGGTCCTGTATGATTATTGGAGATGGGTCCTCTGATGCGAGCATCATTTCAAAGATAGTTGGAATTCGATGGACGCGTCCTTTTCCATCTTTGCCCGGCACCCAGAAACCTGCTCGGTCGGCGCCAGTGTTTGCACAGTCAAAACGGAGACAACCAACCAGTTGGAGAAAGGGGACCTCCTGGTACATCACTGCGTACTCGGGAATCTCAATTTCTTTCTTGGGTGTGTATAGGGTGATTGGGTCACCGATAAAAATCGACTCACCACACCATGAGCAACGAATTGCCATGTTGCTGATGCAGGAAAGACAGTGGTCAATTGAACCGTCTTCATTTCTTGGTAACTTCATGATACCAGTGCGTCCGAATGCGCTGATCTCACCTGTTTGTTTTGTTGCATGTCCACAGACAACTGCCTTTGTGGGGCGAGAAAAGAAGGAGTGTAACCGCAAGAGCAGGTACTTGAGTTTCATGAGTATGTTCTTTTGTTGAAGTTGTGAGTATCTTATCTGGTACGCAATCTAGCATTCTCTCAGATTGTTTGTCAAACAGAAATATGTATTTACATCTAAAGTTTTTTAAACCATTTTTGAGCACTTGGTCTTCGGTGAGGACAGCCTGGCCAACAGCAAGGGCGCCGTTTGTTTTTCTGTAAATCTTCTTGGAGGCGCATGAGGTGTTCCTTTCTTGTTGCTGGCTTTTTGACGATGGTGATGTAGCAGATCCATTCGTTACGGGCAAGTGGGGTAAGGGTATTCCAAATCGTAAGTACTTTTAGATTCTGTTCTAGGGCAAGCCTCAGATCTTTGGGTACGGTATGCACTACGCCTTGGGAGATTTTGAGCATAAAGTTATTGTAGCATTTTTGGTGAGTGTGGGAGAAGAGGTAGAGATAAGAGATTGGAGATTAGAGATTGGAGATAAGGAGGAAAGAGGGGAGAGGAATGAGTTAGAATTACCTGAAATCATCCTTGTAAATTTTAAATGGTTTTTGTGTCACGAGTTACTAAGTCTGCTCCTGTGCACCGCACAGTGTGCGGACTAAGTACTCGCGACCCCGCCTCGGCTGTTTTACTCGGCAGGGTATAGCCGAGTAAAACATGCCTGTGGCTTCACACTTCGCCCGCAGGCAAAGCAGTTTGCCTGCTTTTCGCTCGTGTGACCCTACCGGGAGTCGGTCAGGAATATTTCTTGCACCGTCGTGCAAGAAATTTCACGACCCTGACTCACTTGTTTTTTCATTAGAAAAAACATAGTTCCGTCTTTCGACTCCCGGACGCAAAAGTGTGCAGACACTTTTTCTTAGGGTCACAGGATATTCAAATATAAAAAACCCTTTCGGGTTTTCCATATAAGAATATCAACTGTGACCCTACCGGGAGTCGAACCCGGCTTAACGGATTGAAAACCCGTTGTCCTAACCGATAGACGATAGGGCCAAATATGACCACGTTTAGAATAACGCAGGTCAATTACGGACTACTATACCACTTCTTGTTTGTTTTTCAAGTGAGTACAGACAGAAGACATTGACATTTACCTCTATTTCTGCTAGTATACTTACCTCAATTCTCTCATCAGTGTTTTGTCTTGAGCGTACTCAGGATTTAGACGTTTGTCTTAAAAAACTCTCTCGAGACGCGTTGAATTTATCCTATACGAAAAGCGCGACTTTTCGTTATTAATTATAATAGTATGACAAGAAATTTTAGTAACCGATCTCCTCGCGGAGGTTCTTCTTCATTTAGATCATCACGATCGTCGTCTTCGCCACGAAGACACTCATTTAAGGGTGGGCGTGGAAGGAGTAATGGGGGAGGAGGGAAGCGCTTTGGGGGGTCACACATTCACTTCTCAAAGTTCATTAATAAGGCGGTGATCACTGAGGAGGTTGAAGTGTTTGTGCCTGAGCACACGTTCGCTGATTTTCCTATTGATGAACGACTAAAAGCAAATGTAGTAAAGCGCGGATTTGTATCTCCGACACCTATTCAAGACAGAGCGATTCCGCACGTACTCCGAGGGGAAGATGTTGTAGGAATTGCAAATACTGGTACCGGAAAAACGAGTGCTTTTCTTATTCCTATCCTTGATACGCTCCTTAAAAATAGAAGCGAACGAGTGCTTATTATGGTCCCAACACGCGAACTTGCTATTCAGATTGAGTCTGAATGCAAAGAGCTTGCCCACGGATTAAACGTGCTCTCAGTGTGTGTGGTGGGTGGAGTGCGAGCGCACCCTCAGTTGAGTGTATTGCGAAGAAACCCACAGGTGGTTATCGGTACTCCGGGACGCTTGAAGGATATGATGGAGAGACGTGCATTGATTTTGGATGATTTTGGTATTGTGGTGCTTGATGAAGCGGACCGAATGCTCGATATGGGATTTATTCAGGACATGCGTCTCATTCTCTCAAAAATGTCAAAGGAGCGACACACATTGTTCTTCTCTGCGACACTTTCAAAAGACATTGAGCGTTTGATTGGAGATTTTCTCAAGAACCCAACACGTATCTCAGTTAAAACGAGAGATACCGCACAGAGTATTGACCAAGATATTGTTCGTGTTGAGCGGGGGAGAAATAAGTTTGATTACCTGTGTGATTTACTCAAACAACCTGAGTTTAACAAGGTGTTGGTTTTTGCACGTACAAAACATGGTGTAGAAAATCTTGCAAAGCAGTTGCGATACCAGCAGTTTAAGGCTGAGTCAATTCATGGAAATAAAACTCACAGCAACCGACAGAGGGCGCT
Organism: uncultured Candidatus Saccharibacteria bacterium; assembly: GCA_964436015.1. Classification (GTDB taxonomy): domain Bacteria; phylum Patescibacteriota; class Minisyncoccia; order Phycocordibacterales; genus JBBDJV01. Next base: position 8,418 of record CAYTAR010000006.1, read on the forward strand.
TCAGCAATTTAAAAATGAGTCAATTAACATTTTGGTTGCGACCGACGTTGCTGCTCGAGGGTTGGATATACCAAAGGTAACACATGTTATTAACTACGATGTCCCCCAGAGTTACGAAGATTATGTTCACCGTATTGGACGAACTGGACGCGCGGGTTCTGCAGGGAAAGCACTCACTTTTATAGAATAATAAAAACAGAAAAACGCATGCCGTCAGGCATGCGTTTTTCTGTTATATCACTCCAAGGGGTCCCCTTGGAGTGATATTTACATGGAAAGTGCGAGTGCTATACTCAGGTATATACGTTAATATAACTTATAGTATGGAACACACAAACGCTAATAATGCTAATCATTTTCATCCAAATTCATTGGAGCGTTATGCTTTTCAATGGTCTCTGGTCCGTCTTGTAATCGCTTCGCTCGCTTTGTTTGTGGGAGGGACACCAATTGTATACATGTTGAATCCTTTTTCGTTCCTGTACGGCTTAATTGGCTCTTTACTCACACTTGCGTGGGTTATTTCGGGTGTATCGGCAGGGTATCTGCTGTACCGTTGGAATACAGGAGGGAGAGTGTTATTTGGGAAGAAGGAGAGTAAAGATTTATATGCATTTATGGTCATGGTGGTTACGGGTCTGCACTTAGGTATTGCAGGTGTTGCAGGCATAAATATTGGTCTCTCAATTATCATGAATAGAACTATTCTAGGAATTACGGGAATCCTTTACCTCGTGGTTGCGTTTTATTTACACACTAGGTGGAAAGCGTCAGGTGAAAGGTTGTTTATAGAAGGTGTAGCGAAAGAAGCACAAGTAACACCGCTTGATGGTACAAAGGTAAGTGCGGAGGAGAGTGTCATTAAGTAACCAATTGTCACTTGCGGAATAATTACTTTTTCTTTCTTGTGTAAACAGAAGTCATCACTTATGTAGAGTAGTTGTACTTGTTGTGTTTTTGTGGTTGAATGCGGTAAATATTTGAACCTCAACAACTGAATATATGTACATAAAACCACGCATTGAAGCAATATTGTATGATTGGGATGGAACGCTGTATAGCTCGATTGAGCTTATGTGGGAAGGGGTGTGTCATGTGCTCAAGGAGTATGGCATCACCCCTCCAACACTCGCACATTACGCGAAATACTGCATTGCCCCGTACATTGAGTACTATCGTCGTTTAGGGTGCGATGCCCCAGAGGACGACATTCGGAGTAAGTATTGGGAGTATGTTCATCCCCGCTATCACACACTTGCACTCTTTCCTTCAGTGCCTCGCATGCTCCGTACACAATCAAATATGTATCGTTTGGGTATTGTGAGCGCAAACTATACCGTTTCTATCCATCAAAAACTCACTGAGCAATCTCTCCTAAGAGTGTTTACTCTCGGAGTGTTTGGGGAGTTGCCATATAAAGCTGGATTGTTGCAGGAGATGATGATGGCTGGGAGAATTCAAGCTGACACCACAGTCTTTGTGGGCGATACTCCCTCCGATATGCGCTGTGCTCGGGAGGCGGGGATTGAATGGAGAATTGGTATCAGTCATGGACTGGAACACGACGATGAGTTGTACAAACATGGCGCAACAAAAGTGGTTCATAACCATGACGAACTTGAGGAATCGCTTTGTTCAGGGCACCTCTCAAGACAATTTGTTTCCTGAATTAAAAACAACCCACGGGACTTTCCCGTGGGTTTTATTTTGGTGTGATACACATTACGCGCGCTGAGCATCAAGGTTTGCTTGTCTCTGCACTTGAAGTGCATCAATGTCGCTACGTGGATTGAGTCGGATAAAACCGTCTTGATCCCGTTCGGATTCCACGTATCCACCAATGTGGACTGATTCTGGAGCATGACGAAGCTCAACGAGGAACTGAATTCCTCCAGTATCTTCGAGCCAGACAAGGTTTTCATGGACTCGATCGCTTTTCGGAATATTTCCGAGAAAGCGGTAGGCGTATCCGTTGACGATGTCGCGTTCCGTTCTCGGGAACCCCGCTTTGTTGTCATTCAGAAAGAGGTCGCGAATGAAGTATGCGAGACCACTCAGGAAGAACGAGAAGAATGCGAGGTAGGTTGATGCCAGACGAAGGTTCGGATGCGCTTCTGTGTTGAATGAAATACTGGCGAAAATAACTCCGCCAAGTATGGCACCGATGTAGAAGGTAATCATAAAGAGGAACAGGGGTTAAGAGTTTTCTTAGTGGAATATACTATTCAAAAAGATACCTGTCAATATTACGTACACAAAACAATCTGTTCTATATCTCAAAGGAGGGTCTATACTAAAATACTGTGACTGTACCGAAAAAGGTGATTAATAGTAATGGTAAAAACTTGACAATTAGTAATAACAGAAATGGGGCAATTATAAGTAAAAGGAAATAAAAATTTTTAATAACCACTCTCTCTTTTGCTATCGCCCTAGAAAGGATTGTTATTCCTCCAATAGCAAAAATAAAGAAGGATAGTAACCATAGTGAGGCAAAATTAAAGATAATCTCTATACCTGGATCTGTCTCGAGAAGTTTAAACAGTAGATCGAAAGCATAAATAAAAAATCCCAGATATAAAACAATAAGAAGCAGGCTCGATAATAGATATATAATCGCACTCACTGATTGGAGTAGTGTACGAGGCTCTTTTTTTAGTTCTTGGTTATTATTGAGCATGGAGGTGTAAATAGATATCTTCAAGTGCCTTTACTCCGTCTCCTGCAGCGATGTTGTTTTGATGGTAGAGAGCGTTGGTACAGTCTCCTGCAGCCCAAATACCTGTAAGGCTTGTGCGTTGCGTCCACGGATCAACCTTTACTTGTTTGTACTCAGTAAGTTCCACAAGGCCTCCTAAATATTCTGTAGAAGGCACTGCGCCGATTTCAACAAAGATACCACCAACCGGAAGTTCAATCACTTCGCCAGTGTCAGTCTTCTTATACACGAGAGTTGTAACAAATTTTTCACCCTTTACCTCAAGGATTTCGGTGTTAGTGATACCTGTCATGTTGGGGTGTTTAAGCACTTTTTCTACGGTAATTGGATCAGCCCGATACTCTGAACTTCGCTGAAGTAAAGTAACATGTTTTGTGTATGCTAGGAGTTGCGCGGCAGTTTCAAAACCAGCATTTCCTCCGCCGATAACTGCAACATTCATTCCAGAAAATAGGGGTCCATCACAGGATGCACAGTAGGTAATTCCTTTATTATCAAATTGTTCTGCTCCAGGGACTTCTAGTTTACGTCGATGGCTTCCAGTAGCAACAAGAATCGTTTTTGCAGTAAATTTTTCTCCCCCTGCGGTGACACTAAATCCACCCTCTGCCTTTTCAACCTTCTCCACACGAATCCCTTCTTTAATATCAACGATAGTATTCGCGTAGGCCTTGAGATGTTGCTCAAGATTTTTCGCTAACTCTTCACCGTGAATCTTTACTGTACCGATCCAGTTTTCAATTCCATCAGAAACAGTGCTTTGACCGCCCCATTTTTCAGTAATGAAAAGAGTCTTTAATTTTTTACGTGACGCGTATACACCAGCTGAAACTGCCGCTGGTCCGCCTCCTAAAATTGCTACATCGTACATAGTTATATTGTATTACCGTTAGTAAAGACAAGTATAGCATGGACGGAGGATAGAGATAAGAGATTAGAGGGAACAGAGAGTAGAGATAAGAGATTTGAGATTTGAGATTAGAGAGAAGAGAAAAGAGAAAAGAGGTAAGAGGTAAGAGGTAAGAGGTAAGAGGTAAGAAAAACCGCGCAGAGTGCGCGGTTTGTGGAAAGACTATTTTTTCCTTCTGAGGAAGGCCGGAACTACACCCCAGTCATCATCATCAGTACTTTTTGTCGGTTCAGGTTGCTGTGGTTGTGCAGCTCGTTTTACATCCGCGACAGGTTTATTGTTTTTAGGAAGAGAGTTGTATATTTTTCCAGATTGCTGAGGTTGGTTCTCGCGTACAGGGGCTTCCGGTTCCTGATTTCGTACAAACAGTGATGGGTTCTGACCTTGAAGCTCAGGGAAGCCAGATGCAATCACGGTAATTTTTATCTCATTCTTTTTCACCTTTGGATCTTTGATTGCTCCGAATATTACTCGAGCGTTAGGGTCAATCGCTTCGGTGATAACCTTTGCGGCTTCTTGTACTTCAGCCATACGCAAATCCTCACCACCAGCAATTGCAAAAAGTACACCTTTCGCACCCGTAATTGAGAGGTCAAGGAGCGGTGAGTTAATCGCAGCTTTTGCAGCGAGCACTGCGCGATCATCCCCTCCGGCGGTTCCAATTCCCATAAGTGCTGCACCTGCATTTTTCATGATAGAGCGGATGTCAGCAAAGTCTACGTTGATGATACCTGGGGTGGTGATTAGGTCTGAAATACCTTCAACTGCATTACGGAGCACCTCATCACAAATTGAGAACGCGTTGGTGAGCGTAGTTTCTTTTTCAACTATTGAAAGGAGTCGGTCATTCGGAATGATAATAATTGCATCAACTTCGCGACGTAGTTCTTCAAGTGCAGCTTCTGCTACCTGAAGCCGTTGTGCGCCTTCAAATGAGAATGGGCGAGTAACTACTGCTACGGTAAGAGCGCCAAGCTCACGAGCAATCTTTGCAATGACAGGTCCTGCGCCACTGAACGTTCCTCCTCCAAGACCTCCTGCAATAAATATCATGTCTGCACCTTTCAGTGCGTCTTGAATTTCCTCACGAGTTTCTTCAGCTGCTCGTTTTCCTAAGTCAGGATTCATTCCTGTACCTAGTCCACGAGTAAGGTTTTTACCAATATGAATTTTTTTCTTAGCGAGAGAATGGTGAAGATCTTGCGCATCAGTGTTAATCGCAATAAACTCAATCCCTTTTACTTTGGAATTGATCATGTGATTTGTGGCATTTTTTCCGGATCCTCCGGCGCCAATAACTTTTATGCGAGCAAACGCTTCTACTTCAGGAATAATTTTTTGCATGAAGACATATCAAATTAAGAATCGAGTACACCCATGCGAGTGGATGTAATTCCACTACACAATAGGGCTATAGTATCAAAGAAACGCCTCGGTGGGAACATTGACGTCTGTTAACTACTGTGTTCTATCTCTATTTCTCTCGGAGTTAAGGGAGAAATTGTTTAAACCATGACCCTATACCACTGAAGAATTTTTTTAATGAACGGGACATACCTCGTGCCTGTTCTTCGCCAGTGGTGAATCCGTAAATACAGAGGCCGTATGCAACCGCCCACGTCGAGTCAATGACGTGTCCTCGCGGTCCTGTTGATACATGGAGTGTGCCAATCTTTGAGGGGAGTCGGAGGGACGCCTTCGCTAAGTCCTCAATAGTGGTTACCCCTGATCCTCCACCGGTAATAATAATTCCTGCAGGAAGGAGTCCGTCACGATTTATTTTGCGCAAGTGTGCCTCAATGAGTTCAAAAATGTCCGATAGGCGTGCAAGAATAATTTCATCTAATTTTTTCTTAGGTACGGTGGTGGTAGTGATACCTCCGAGCTTTATCTGCTCAGCTTCTTCTATCGGTATACGTAGTCCAAGTGCAATGTCATGGGTAATGTCGGTTGAACCGATAGGGAATATTTGAAGGGAGATGGGGAGATTATTCTCATATACAATAATAGATACGGTCTCAGCACCAATATTTGCAAGCACGCACCCAGCAATTTTTTGTGTTTTAGTGAGCGCAACCAAACTTGCGGCAAGCGGAGAAGCCATAACATCTTCTACTTCCACACCGACACTCTCAACGGCATCAATTAAATCTTGTAGGTGTTGTTCCAAACAAAGAATAAATAATGTTTTGACCTCAAGTTTCGCTCCTTTCATTGCAACTGGCCGTCCTGCAATTTCTCTCCCGTCTATTTTGAATTGTACTGGAATTGAATGAAGAATTTTTCTGTTGGTGGAAAGCGCTTGTGGAATGTTTGCTTCGCTTTCTGCTAGCGCAAGTTCTAGGTCTTGTTCTGTAATTTCAAGATCAGCGCGTGAAATGATTGCTTTCCCGTTTGAGGTTACACTTTCAAGCGAAATACCTCCTACTGCAAGGTACGCGCTTTTGATTTCTTTTCCTGATGCTTTTTCTGCTTCATGTACCGCCAAGCGAATACTTTTACTCGCATCGGCTGAGTTGATTATGTACCCATGCCTAATGCCACGAGACTCTGCATACCCAGTTCCAAGAATTCTTTGTCCGCTCCGTCCTTTCTCGCGCACGTATTCAGCGACAACCACTTTTACATGGTACGTACCAATATCAATACCAACGGTAATGTTGCGGGACATGTGTAAGAAAAAAATGAAGTGTGTTATCCAAGATTGAAAAGACGCATGTATTTGCGTTCCTCAGACTCCATTCTACTACCGTGGTTCATTCCTTTCAAATGAAGCATTCCGTGGATAAATAGATATTGTAGAAAGATATTTTTTTTCATTTCATGCAAACGGGCGTGGGTATAGGTTTTTTTGAGGTTGATGTAGATTTCACCCTCAGTTTTACTTAAAGGAAAACTGAGGATATCTGGAACATAGTCTTTCCCTCTGTAGATTTTATTGAGTGTTCGCATTCGCGTATCACCTGCAAACACAAGTGAAAGGGAGTAGGTGTTACCAAGTACTACTTTCTTATATCGCGCAAACGGCACACTGGGAAGTGTGCCGTGTATCGTTTTTGAAATTGAGAACGAGTCCATGTTTACCCGCGACGTGTGCGAGGCGCTTCTTCTCTAATTTTTCCAAGTTTAATCATTTCCTGTAGGTCTGCTTTCTTGTTTATTCGCTTGAGAGAGTGTTTTTTTCGTGTGTATGGAGAAACCGCTCGCGCGTAGTAACGAAGCGATCGCACTCGAGTTAGTACACCTGAACCGCGGACCCGTTTGGTAAAACGACGCAATAAACTCGCGTTATTTTCATTTTGTCCCTTTTCTACCTCAATATTTATCATAGTGACCACTATCGTACCACAGTAGTTTTATTTGTTCAAGTGGCACTAGGTGCGGATAAGGGTTCGCAAGAATGTACCCAGTTTTTCAACTGGAATCGTTTCTTGGGATCGGTTCTCCATATTTCTCACAATCACACTTTTTTCATTTGCTTCCTTTTGTCCAATGATAAGGGTGTAGGGGATACCCAATTGCTCTGCTTGGGTGAGTTGTGTTGACATCTTGTCACGCGCAAGTGATTGATAGAGTGGGATATTTTGTTTGCGCAATTCTTCTATGACGTGCAAGCTTAATAGCTTTGCTGAGAAACCAACCTGAATAAGAAAGAGTCGTGGTCGTTCACGAAATTGTCGAGAACGAGAGGGGACCTTAAATGTTGGAGTGGTTGGTCCTACCATAATAGACGCACCGATTGCTGGTATGTTTTTTCTAAATCCAAGTTTGCGTGCAAGTTCGTCGTAGCGTCCGCCATAGGCAAGCAGGGTTTCTTTAGATGCACTATCACTGTCTATCACACCTCGGTGTATCTCAAATACTGTTTTTGAATACGCTTCGCGGGGACCAGTGAGAGTCGTATTTATTCTGTAGGGTATATTGAGGTGTTCTAGGTACTCAAGTACCTCCATAAAGTGTGCTCTGCTCTGTTCAGTCAAAAATCCTATTGGCTTTGGTGCTTCGCATGCAAGTTCACGGCATTTTTCATCATTGTGACAAATGAGTTGGTATAGGTCGTTTTTAAGGAGCTCTCTTCCTACTGGCGGAAGGTCGTTGATTCGTTTTCGGTAGTACGCAGTACAGTCGCGAGTGAACCTGCCTTGAGAGTCACTGTCTCCGACACTGTTTATTTCAACATAACACGACTCGTGCCCCATAGTCCTAAGCATGGTGAGTGTTGCTTGTATAACCATTGCTTCTGCAATGCTCTTGGTAGTGGCAACGGCATCAATAGCAACATACGCTCCATGGTGAGGTCGAGCGAAGGGGATATCGTGAGTTCCGTGGTATACGAACAGTTGCTGTCCAATATCGTGGAACCCGTGTTCAACATAGCACTTTAAGGCGTGGAATCGGGTAACATCTACGCTCTGTGGATGGATAGTTTTAGGGAGCTTGAGTGAACGTATCTGAGGTTTCTTTTTTTGTTCTTTGAGTAACTGCTTCTGTTCATCAAGCGCGTGTGATATTGGGTAGAACCCGTAAAATTGCGCAATTGATAGCGCCTCTTTCAAAAAACTTTTGCTTACCGGTTTTCGCTGGGTGGTGTTTTTGCTACTCATACGGTTGGAATGAGTGATGTGCTATTGCCTGCTTCTGATTCAAATGAATGTGATCCAGGAAATATACCGATTTCATTTAACGGTAGTAAGCGAAGAAACGCTCGTCCAACAATATTTTTGCGAGGTAACGGACCCCACGATCGTGAGTCTGAACTTGCTGGTCTGTTGTCACCCATAACAAAATATTCAGTAGCGCGAAGTGTAATCTCTGTTGGATTTTCTGACTTTGAGTGCACAATAAAATCTTGTTCAAGCAAAAAACCTTCTGGTGAGGCTTCATTTGTAATGGTAACGCCATTACTATTGAGGGTCACTTTTTCACCAGGAAGTCCAATGACTCGTTTAATGAAGAATTTTTGGGGATCAAGTGGGTATCTGAATATCACCACGTCTCCTCGCTTTGGTTCTTCAAATCGGTATGACAGCTGATCAACAATAAGGTATTGTCCTGTTTCAAATGTTGGATCCATTGAGGCTCCATTTACAATAAATGGTTGAGCAACAAAATAACGAATAGGAAGAACGACTACAATAGCTATTAGGGAGAAGCGAACCAGTTCTTTAAAAAATCCTTCTTTGCGTTCTGGCTCGTGAGGAGCTTCTACGCTTGGGATTTCTTTGTATTGTTCTGATTCAAATGGTGTCATGGTACGTAGAAAATAAATTTCGTTTCTCAATTTTATTACACTTCAGCATTACGCACAACTTTTTGTCTAAAAAATGAGTATGAACATCTCTGTTGGGTGCTCCAGCCTCTCTTTTTGCTTTCACGTATACGGTGGTATACTACTCTCAATAGTATGACGTACACGATTGTAGGCTTAGGGAATCCAGGAGATGAGTACACGCATACTCGTCATAACGCTGGTCGTCTTATTGCGCTTCAGTTCGCAAAATCTCTTGATATAGAAGAGAAGGATTTTAAGAAAGATTCCGTTTTGTTCGGGTATAGTGCAAAAGGCGAATACAAAAAAGAGAAAATCCATTTTATTCTTCCTGAGACATTCATGAATAATTCGGGTAAGTCAGTGAAAAGTCTTGCGGGGAGCGCGAAGAAAATTGAGCGCCTGGTGGTAATTAACGATGATCTAGATCTAGGGCTCGGGGTTGTAAAAATGACCTTTAATAGGGGTTCTGGAGGCCACAGGGGGGTAGAATCCATTATACGTACCCTAAAATCAGAAGCATTTATTCGGATTAGAATTGGAATTTCACCCACGACACCTAAAGGTAAGGTGAAAAAGCCGTCTGGTGAAAAGAAGGTAAGTGATTTTATCATTGGTGAATTTAAGAAAAAGGAGCTTGAGGTGCTTTCTGTTGTCGGGAAGAAGGTTGTATCAGGACTTAAAACTCTAATAACTGATGGGCGTGAGAAGGCGATTCAAGAGATGAATACTCGCGGATGATTTTTATATAGGAGCAATTCAAAAAAACACACTCTTTGAATAGAGTGTGTTTTTGTTTGAATCATAATTATTTACTTTCGGGTTTCTTTTTGTAAGTAAGTGCCATCTTCTGTTCCTTTGAATCAAAAAGAGAAATAGTGAATGTGTAGGTTTTTCCAAGTTCAAGCGCTTCACGTAGTTTTTCTTCACTTCCAAATTCAGAAACATGTACCAGTCCGGCAATTCCTTCTTCTGCTGAAGCAAGTGCACCATGCTTGTTGTATTTGATAATAACCGCCTCAACCGTTGAGCCTTTTTTGTATTTTGCATCAGCTCCTTTCCATGGGTTATCCTTGAGTGCTTTGAGTGAAAGAGATATTTTTCCGTCTTTTATTTCAATAACTTTTACTGATACTTTCTCTCCAACCTTATAGAGTAGACGAGGGTTTTCAACCAGTGACCAGTCAATTTCAGAGATATGTACCAATCCTTCAAGACCTTCTTCAATTTTAACGAAAATGCCGAAATCAACGATACCGGTAATTTCTCCCATAACAGTATCACCAACCTGATATTTCTCAATGATTTCTTGCTTTTCTTTTTGCTCAAAGTTCTTTTCAGAGAAGATGAGTTTTCCTTCTTTTGGAGATGCAGAAATAATTGAAACAGCGATTCTCTGTCCAGTCAGTTTACGGAGCTCTTCTAGAATTCGGTCTTTGTCTCCATCTTCTACTCGAGGGTAGTGTTCAGTCTTAAGTTGGGATGCAGGAAGGAATCCTTGAATACCTTGCCATTCCAAAATAAGTCCGCCTTTGTTTGCTTCTTTAACAGGGAGCTCAAGAACAGTTTTGTCGCGAATGAGTGTCTCTGCTTCGCTCCAGATAAGTGCTTGACGTGCTTCTTTGAGCGAGAGTTCAATGTACCCATCTTTGTTGTTTGTATCAATGACCTTTGCATCAATAGCGTCGCCAATGGTAATGCGCTTGATAATTTCGCGCGCATTCATAAACTCACGACCATAAATAATACCTGTTCCAAATGGAGGCAGGTTTACATACAGAGCGGCGCGGTCAATACCGATAACCGTTCCCTCTATCATGTCGCCCACGAGCGGTGGGTTTGGAGACTTTGCGATCAACTCCTCCATTAATACACTCTTCTTTGAATTTTCGTCCGCAGACTGGCTGTCTTGAACGACTTCAGACGCAATTTCTCGCGCTGTATCTTCTGCTACTGTTGTTGTAGTTTTCATAGGTGGTTGCGGGCTTGTTCTTCGCGCGGGTAACTAGTATCAGTATCGCGTAGGGTTACAAGGACCACAGTGAATTAATAAAAAACCTTCTATGGGTGATTACAGTATCATAGGATTATAGTGAAGACAAGTGGCGGGTACATTCTGTAATAATCCTTGAGATGTGGTACATACACTGATATACTGTGTCAGTATGATTATTACGTATCATGGTGTAGAGCAGTTTAAAGTCCAATTTGGAGATGTAACGCTCGGTTTTAATCCTGTATCAAAGGATTCAACATATAAAACAAGTAAATTTGGTGCGGATATCGGACTCATTACACTTAACCATCCTGACATGAATGGAGGGGATATTTTGGTGTATGGAGACAGAAAACCTCTTATTATTACTGGTCCGGGAGAGTATGAAATTAAAAATGTTTTTATAAGAGGGTTTCCTGCAAAGTCACTCTATGATGGGCGAGATATGATTAACACAATCTATCGAGTGACACTTGAGGGGATGAATATTGCTTTCCTAGGAGCATTGACGAGTCCGGAAATTCCAGCAGAAACACGCGAGGCTCTTCGGGACACTGATATATTGTTTGTTCCAATCGGAGGGGAGGGGGTACTCGATCCTGAGGGAGCATACCGACTTGCGGTCAAGTTTGAGCCAAAAGTTATTATTCCAATGCATTTCGATGGGGTGAAAAGTCCTGAACTCAAAGCTTTTTTGAAAGAAGGGGCAAGTGAGGCAACTGAAGCGGTAGACAAATATACCGTCAAGAGAAAAGATTTGGAGACGCATGAGGGTGTAATTGTGGTAGTAGCTCCGTCACAATAATGAGTTTTGATTTTCTTGAGCGTATTCGCCAAAAGCCACTTCGTACGAGAAGGATTATTCATATATCCCTTACCGTTGGGCTTACGTCAGTCATTGCATTGTTTTGGTGGATAGGGAATCAAGCAACTCAACCAGTGTTGTATGTAAATACTGAGGTCCCTGCATCTGAAGCGTCTCCGTCACGTTCACTTACTGAGCGAGTGCTTGGTGAAAAAGGAACACAAATTAAGCAAATAATGAGTGGGTTCGGTGAGTCCGTTGCGCAAGTGATTGATGCTATTGTTGAATGGAGAGACGAAACGATTGTGTTTGAATAAAGAGTTCTTGAGGGGCGGTATTACGCTGTATTTTTCTTAGAAACTGTCTAAATCTCGCATCCGATGGAAATGGCAAAAATGTGAGCGAAAAACGAGCTGGAAGGCGATGCATATCCGGAATATGTAGAGCCTGAAGCGATGTTTTGTAGTTACATTTTTGCCATTTTGGCGGATGAGTGGTTATGTGTTTTTATATTGTGATTGCACGTCGAGATGTTAGACAGTTTCTTATCGAGTATGGTAGAATAACACGAAATTTAAAGGTTATATGGCAGAAAACAACAACGATAAAAAAGAGCCGATTTCAGAGGATAACACCCGTGGAATTGTTCCGCGTGCCATTGTTACGGAAATGCGTGAGTCATATCTGGACTACGCAATGTCGGTTATCACTTCGCGTGCATTGCCTGATGTCAGGGATGGTTTGAAGCCCGTGCACCGTAGAATTCTTTACACGATGCATATGATGGGACTTACCGCGAGCGCAAAGTTCCGTAAGTGCGCAGCTATTGTTGGAGACGTGCTCGGAAAATACCACCCACACGGTGATACTGCAGTGTATGACGCTCTTGCAAAACTCGCACAAGATTTCGGAACTAGGTATCCACTTATCATCGGTCAAGGAAACTTTGGTTCAATTGACGGTGATACTCCTGCAGCGATGCGATATACAGAAGCAAAACTTGAACGTATTGCAAGTGAGATGTTGCGTGATATAGAAAAGGAAACGGTGGAGTGGAGAGACAACTATGATGGTACGCGGAAAGAGCCAATTGTGCTTCCTTCAGCGGTGCCAAACCTGCTTTTGAACGGGACACTTGGAATTGCGGTGGGAATGGCAACTAATATTCCACCTCATAACCTTCGGGAGATTGTGGATGCTACTACTCATTTGATAGATAATCCAAAGGCAACTACCGAAGATTTAATGCAGTTTGTTAAAGGTCCTGATTTTCCTACCGGAGGAATAATTTATAATGAAAAAGATATACATCACGCGTATGCAAACGGGCGTGGAGGGGTGGTGGCGCGCGGTCACGCTGAGATACGAGAGGATAAGAATGGAACACATATTTTAGTTACCTCCATACCGTTTCGTGTTAATAAAGCATCACTTATCACCGCCATCGCTGACTTGGTTCGTGATAAAAAAATAGATGGAATAAAGGAACTTCGTGATGAATCTACTCGGGATATTCGTATTTATATTGGTTTGAAATCAAGCGCTCATCCGCAAAAGGTGTTGAATTTCCTCTACAAACATACTCAACTTGAAGAAACCTTCCACTTCAACATGGTTGCGCTTGTTGATTCTATTCCGCAAACACTCTCACTGAAGTCAATGCTTCAGGAGTTTATCGTGCACCGACAAGTAGTGGTAACGAAGCGAACAGAGTTTGAATTGCGAAAGGCGGAGGATAGAGAGCATATTCTCCTTGGATTAAAGAAAGCACTTGATCATATTGATCAGATAATCAAACTTATCAAAGCAGCAAAAGATGCACCGACGGCGCATGTGAATTTGATGAAGGAATTTAAGTTTTCTGACAGACAGGCGACTGCAATTCTTGAAATGCGACTCCAGAAACTCGCGGGGCTTGAACGAAAGAAGATTGAAGATGAGCTTAATGCAGTACAGGCGCTTATCAAAGAATTGAAAGATTTACTCTCAAGCGCAAAGAAGATTATGGGTGTAGTGAAGAAGGAGTTGCTTGAGGTTGCGGAAAAACACGGTGATGAGAGACGAACAAAAGTCATGCGTCACGGCGTAAAGGCTATTTCTGACGAAGATCTCATTCCTGATGAGGAAAGCGTGCTCGTTCTCACTGCGGGTGGGTATTTGAAGCGTACCAATCCAAACGAGTACCGTGCACAACGACGTGGTGGGGTTGGAGTAATTGATTTAGATACCAAAGAAGAAGATTTTGTCACGCAACTGCTCAATACAACAATGCATAGTGACCTTCTGTTTTTCACAGACAAAGGAAAGGTGTACCAGATAAAGATGTATGATGTACCAGAAGGAAAGCGCTCTACTAAGGGTAAATCAATTATGAATTTCTTGTCACTCGCGACGGATGAGAAAGTAAGCTCAGTGGTGCCAATGTCAAAGGAGGTGAAGAAGAGTGATGTGTCACTGATGATGGTTACAAGAAAGGGTGTTGCAAAGCGTGTATCTGCAAAGAGTTTCCACGACGTACGGTCAAGCGGAATTATCGCAATACGCCTTGATGCGGGTGATGAGTTGATGTCCGCATCGTTTGTAACTGAAAAGGATGACGTCGTTCTTGCAACGAAGAAAGGGCAGTCAATCAGGTTTAAGGCAAACAGTGTGCGAGAAATGGGCCGTTCTGCGGGCGGAGTACGCGCTATTAAGCTTGGAAATGGGGATACGGTTATAGGAACCGGTATTGTGCGGAAAGAGGCGCAACATCCGTCTCTCATTGTTCTTGCGTCAAATGGGTACGGAAAGAAAACTGATATCGGTGAGTACAAGGTGCAGAACCGAGGTGGAAGCGGTATCAAGACTGCGCAAGTAACTGCAAAAACTGGAGAGCTTATCGCTGCACATGTGATTACGAGCGAGGAGTCAGAGCTGGTGGCAATGTCTAGGCGGGGACAGGTGATACGAATTGCACTTGATGAGATTCCATCTCTTGGACGACAAACTCAAGGGGTGCGGGTTATGAAGCCACGGGAAGGAGACTCGCTCGCATCGGTGATTTGTTTCTAAATAAGAAAACATTTAAAAAGAGGGTACAGCCCTCTTTTTGTGTACATCATAAAATCTGTAGCGATATATCGCTACAGATTTCAGTTGCATGTAGTGTGTGTATGCATGTATGAGTTGTATTTTAGGTACCTACTTTTAGCTTTTGTAATTATTAAACAGTACAAAGACACTCATCTCTGTATACAGGGATAGTTTCGGTTTTTTCATTTTCTTTATATAATGAGTCTATGGTATTTTCTGATCCACGAAATAACATCTCACAGCTAGGTCTCGCAGCCGGTGCGCAGGTTGCTGATTTGGGTTCTGGTTCGGGATTCTATTCACTTGCGCTTGCTCGTGAGGTGGGAGACTCAGGGAAAGTGTTTGCGGTTGATGTCCAAAAAGATTTACTGACCCGTTTGAAGACGCAAGCAAATAAAGAACATTTATACAACATTGAGGTTATTTGGGGCGATTTGGAGAAACTAGGCGGAACAAAACTCAAAGATCAGTCGGTAGATGATATTGTGGTTTCAAATATCCTTTTTCAGCTTACTGAGAAGGAGACATTCGTATCAGAAGCTCGAAGAATAATAAAACACGGCGGAAGAGCGCTTATTGTTGACTGGAGTGACTCATTCAACGGAATGGGTCCACAACCGGAGGCAATATACAGGGAAGCGGATGCACGAGCGCTTTTTGAACGGCACGGATTTGAGTTTGAGCGCTCCATCACCGCTGGGGAGCACCATTATGGGTTAATCATGCGCGCACGCTAAATATATGGGAAAGATGAGTAAATTTCAGTTGGCGGTGATAGGGGTGTTGGTGTTTTCTTTTTTTGCGGGAGTTATTGCGTTTGCATTGACCAGTTCTTCTAAGGGTAATGAAGACACGCCTGGAAATACGAACGGAACTGTATATATTTGGGGAGTGTACAATAAAAATGTTATAGATAGTGCCATTGAGTTCCTTTCGAAGAAGTATGATGCTTTTAGTGTGATTTATGTTGAGAAGCGACCGGAAACATTTGATACTGAGCTTATTGAAGCAATCGCAGATGGTCGAGGTCCAGATATTGTACTCCTCCCGCAAGATTCACTTATGCGTCATTATAATAAGTTGTATGCAATCCCATATACGAATTTTACTCAGCGGCAGTTCAGAGATACTTATATTCAAGAAGGGGAGCTATATCTTGCTGGTAACGGTATTGTTGGTTTTCCACTTCTTGTTGATCCATTGGTTATGTTTTGGAATCGCAGTATTTTTAACTCTGAAGGATTGGCTCAACCACCACGGAATTGGGAGGAGTTTCAATTACTCGCGCGTGATATAACAAGGAAAGATGTTTCAGGTAATATTATTAGAGGTACGGTTGCATTCGGAGAGTATGCAAATGTGAATAATGCAAAGGAGATACTCTCTGCACTCTTTTTGCAAAGTGGTAACCCTATGGCGGTTTTTAGTAGTAATGGCATGAATACTACACTTAGAAGTGGCGGTGGTGTAGAAAATGCGCTTCAGTTTTATACAGGTTTTGCTGATCCAGTTCGCCCATTTTATACATGGAATCGTTCTTTGCGTACGTCTCGTACAACCTTCCTTGCTGGCGACTTAGCGTTGTATTTTGGTTTTGGTAGTGAAATTAGTGAGTTGCGTTCTCAAAATCCAAACCTAGATTTTGATATTACGGTTATACCGCAACCAAAAGACAGTCTCAACAGGGTAACTTTTGGGCGAATGCAGGGTTTATCAATATTGAATTCCTCAAGAAATGTAGCAGGCTCCTTTGTGGCGGTACAAATGCTCTCAGGAAAAGAGGTTGCGCAGGTGCTCGCCGATGCTTCTAATCTCCCTCCAGTGCGAAGAGATATGTATACGAGACAAACAGACAAATTCAAAACAGTATTGTATGAATCTGCACTCATTTCAAAAGCGTGGTTTGATCCAGATAAAGTACGAAGTGATATGGTATTTAAAAGTATGATTGAATCTATAATCTCAGGTAGTTCTATGGTCAGTGTTGCAATTCAACGTGCTGATGAGCTCTTAACTAGTCTGTATAGATTCTAATGAATCCCTCAACTCCATTAAAATTTTTTGCTTCATTTTTGCTAAGTGGGACACTTATCTTTTTTACTTTTGTTTCTATTAGCCATGCCTCTGAGTCAGCAACTAATGGAAATCAGAGCGCGAATAAGCCTGGTGCCGTAGGTTTAATACCGTGTGGTTTTGATACAAATGATAATAATAAACTTGATGAAGCAGAAGAGTGTACGTTAACTGATGTGATTGTATTGGGGAATAATCTGATTAATTTTGCAATTACACTCTCTGTTCCTATTTTTATATTGCTCTTTATGTATGCAGGTTTTCTGTATATGACAGCTAATGGTAATCCTGGTAAGATTAGCGATGCGCATGGTCTTTTTTATAAGGGTATTATTGGTTTTGTCATTATTCTTTCTGCATGGTTGATTGTAAATTTAATAGTAAGTAGCCTTCTTCCTGAAGATTCCACTATAGAAACTTTCTTATCTGAATAGCATATGAAAATAAACTATCGTTTAATTTGTATAAATATTTTTCTCCTCCTCTTCTTTTTTATTACTTTTGCAAATGCAAGTGAAGTAAAAACCGGCATTACCAATCCGATAAAGGTAGATGGTCTCACTGGTTTAATTAGGATAGTGTTATCAGACATAGTATCGCCAGTGTTAACTATTCTTGCCGTACTTTTTCTTATGTATTCTGGTTTCTTGTTTGTTTCTGCTCAGGGGAATGAGCAACAGCTAACTAAGGCAAAAGAGGTTTTAAAATGGACTTTGATTGGACTTTTTGTACTTATTTCCGCGAATGTGTTTGCTGAAATAATTCAAAACACCGCTAAGCGCTTACAAGAATAATATTAGTGCAAAATATATGATGTTGACTATAAAAAAAGTATATGTAGGCGTGGGTCTCGTTGGTGGAATTCTATTGTTGCTTTTTCCTCTTTTCTTTCTACAGGCAGATAACCATGTCTATTATGGGACATTTACTGATGAAGATGGAAATGAAGTAGCGGTTGCAAATTATGATGGTTCAGCAAAGCCCACTGATGATGGAACATATAAAGGGCTCGTTAAGAATGTACGAGGCCTGCTAAATCTATTGGTACCGCTTCTTATTAGTTTTGGCATTTTATTTTTTCTTTGGAACGTGCTTGGGTATATTAGGTCGGGTGGGGATGAGAAAAAACATACTGATGCCAGAAATGGAATGATATGGGGAATTGTTGCATTATTTATCATGGTGTCTTTGTGGGGATTTATAAATCTCGGTTTAACGTTCTTCTCGGCTCTCATAGGGGGGAATATTACCGATGCGCCGAAAGGTTCAATCATTGTTGAGCCTTAGGCAGTAGTCCACAGCGGGTATTGCCTATTCTTTCTATACAACCTATACTATAGGTTAGTTATTGTCATTTTTATCAATTTTATTAGGAGTAATTAAATGAAAAATATTAAAGCATTTATCGCTGGTTCACTGTTTTCAATGCCGTTTCTTGCGCAAGCACAGACTGCGGAGTTCGGTTTCTTTACGACATTGATTGAAAACCTAACAGGTCTTATCGGTTTACTCATCCCGTTTATTATCGGTTTGGCAATATTGGTCTTCCTTTGGGGAGTACTCAAGTTTGTTACCGCAGCAGGTGATGAAGAAGCACGAAAGACTGGACGAAGCTTCATGATATGGGGTGTCGTTGGTATCTTCGTGATGGTGTCAGTATGGGGATTGGTGAATTTCTTGGGTAGTATTCTTAACTTAAATAATGCAGCTCCAACAGAACTTCCAGGAATTCCCGGTCAAAATTAGTATTACTGGGCTTATTTTGCCGATTTAGCAGAGTATAATAGTTTTGTTAATTTATTCAACTAATAACATAGAATAATATGGATCCGGGCACAAATTTTCTTTTCTTTACAAACCTCATAAATAGCCTAACAGGTCTTATCGGTTTACTCATCCCGTTTATTATCGGTTTGGCAATATTGGTCTTCCTTTGGGGAGTACTCAAGTTTGTTACCGCAGCAGGTGATGAAGAAGCACGAAAGACTGGACGAAGCTTCATGATATGGGGTGTCGTTGGTATCTTCGTGATGGTGTCAGTATGGGGATTGGTGAATTTCTTGGGTAGTATTCTTGATTTGGATAATTCTGTTCAATCAGGTCCAGAACTTCCAGGAGGAGCAACTAGTGCTGCAGGTGCTCAACGTACAGAAGAGAATACTCCAGTTTATTAATTTTTAGGAGTTATTATTAAACATATACAATCTAGTCAATTTTCATGTTATCGAAACTAATAGAGGAAATTGTAAATCCTACAATACTACTCATGTTGTCGGTAGCGATGGTATATTTTCTCTGGGGTGTCATGAAGTTTATCCTTAATATGGATAATGAGACAGAAAGAGAGTCGGGTAAAAATCATTTAGTGTGGGGAACTGTTGGTTTGGTAATTATGTTTTCTGTGTGGGGTATTATCAAATTGATTATGTCTTTAGCCTCTAGTTTGTAGTTTTGTAGTATTGATTTAACGGTTCATCACGCTAATTCTTAAATAAAAAAACGCGCAAGATTTATCTTGCGCGTTTGTGTTTTTATTTGCTACTCATCTCTGAAGTTGGTAACTTCAATCTTCAGAGTGATTGAGTTTGAACCGCAGTTCCCACATCGGTACTGTGTTCTATTGCTTGTGAAATTTCCACGAGAGAGGTGAGGGTTTTTTACCTCAACTCCATTCTCATTTCTTGCAATAATATCACCTGAGACTTCTCGATAAAGGGCATATTTCCCTGTTCTGGTGTAGACAGGTGACCAATTCTCACCAATGGTGAGTGTGTGAATCCCTGTATCAAGGTGAATTCGTTCAACCTGAGATGATCTGAACTGGTACTCCCGATCCATACGTTCACCGATGAGACCAGTGAATTTTGATGTGCATCCGTACATCAAGAAACATACAGGGATGATTACCATGGCAATCTTCAGAAGACCGCCGAATAGCGAAGGGGAATCCTTTGCTGTTCCTCCCGACGCTTTTTTCCTTTTCAGGAAGCCAAAGATGTCGATTTTCTTTGGTTCTCCTACGAGGGGAGGAGGTGTCGCCGTAGTCCCCGTTGTTCTTTCTTTTTCCTTTTTCATTTTTTTCCTTGCATAAGCAGGGTTGCTGCATCCAGGAGTTGATTACCTCCTTCTCCTTGATGCGTGTGAATGAATTGTTGTCGGGTTAGTTTTCCACGCTCCGACTGAATGAGGAGAAGAGCCTCCTCCGTCTTGATGTTGAGCTTCTTCGCAAGCTTGAGAGCTTCCGCTCCGATGTGTTTGAGCTCAATGCGTTCTGCATCCCGTTCTTGCTCTTCGCGAAAAGCGGCATCGTACGCTGTTTGAATCGCCTCTGAGGCGAAGTCAATCATGGGTACGATAACGTTCCCAACCTCAATTCCCCAACGGCCTTGAAGACCTTTGAGTTTTAGTACCACCGCGTCCTGAACCTTTTTCTTCTCCGTGATGAGAGTTAAGGGCGGGGTTGACGCTGACACTTCACGTACCGCGTCAATTGCGGAGTCATGAAGACCTCGGGTGATTACTTCAGGGGTAACCTGAAGAATTTGAAGCGGATTAACCGCCTTCCATTGAATGGTTATAGAGATTTTCATCTCCACACCAACTTCAGAACCTTTTGATTTGGAGGCATCCTGCACAAGGAATGTGTATTCCTTGATAACATCATTTTGCTCTCGCATATCAATCATGATTATGGAGATAATTCCCGGGGGAACCCAGAAGATGCCGTTTTTAAGAACCTTTTTTCCCACAGGAGTTCCAAAGAGAAGCAAAACTCCCTGATGATTGACTTCAATCTGTCGAAATCCACTTGCAGCATAGATGCCGAAAGAGATCAGTGCTCCCGCCCAAAGGGTAAGCGCAACCCAACCATTGAGGTTGGCAACTGACATAAGGAGAACCAAAATAGCTCCAGTTCCTCCCAATATGGCAATCGTTATTGCTCCCAGGAGTATGTAGGACATACCTACCGTGTACTCCTTTTGCCTTATAAGATAAAAAGCTGAAAGGAGGCCAGCCAGAGAGGCTATTGAAAATCCAACAAGAAGTAATATGTTCATTGTTCGTTTATGTAGTTGTCAAAAGGAAACATTAAGGTACACACGTACCTTTTTGTCCCCAGACTGTTATAACAATATTGTAGCATACTTTTACAAAAAAGTCAAGTAAATCTATGTTGAAATATAAGGGTTTTACGGTATTCCACTACATACGGCTACTTCACTTCGTACGGCGTTGTTATGTCGACTTACGCATAGGTAAAAGCAAATAAAACCATGCGTTAAAAAATCTAAGTCATATCTTACGATATATCGTAAGATATGAAATTCTTAACTATAACAACTTTTATTCCAGAACGAGGCTAAACCTCGTTCTGAAAGCCTCGCTCTGGAGGCCTTGTTTTAGGTATAAATCCGTATTACTCATAAAACACCAAAGAAGTCGATCTAAGTTAATAATCTTTGTTTTTTACGAAGGGGGTGGTTACGTAACTTTAGTGTAATTAATTGAAGTTAAGAATATACAGAGATAGAGAAGTGGTGTGTGGATATCTCTTTACGTACTGCGTGCTATACTTATACTAGTTTCGGAAGCGTTGTCCCCACATAGTGGGGACAACGCTGAAAGGAGAAATGCCATGCACAAAAACACGAAACTTACACCAGTATTGAGGAGGGAAGTATTTAAGCGCTATAGGAGCGGAAAGTACTCTCTTCGGGACCTTGGTGTTGAGTATCATGTAGACAAAAAAGTGATTGCACGCATTGTAGCGCGCGGAGAGATGGGTGATTTCTCTGTGCACTCAAGTGTTAATCATCGTTTTGTTAAAAAACGTGTTGGTTCAAGACAGCGGGTGACTGTTCCGAAACAAAAACGAGCTACTCAGGGTCGAAACGCCAAACGCGTGTAATACAGTTCACTGTAATACCGCATTCGACCCCTGAAGTATGCCGGCTCTTGTGGTGAGTCTTTATTAGGTAATTTTATTTACGTGTCTACATCATTCCATGCGGTGATTATGAGACCAGTGTTTGCACTCATTCTCATTGTTTCTTTGATTGTTTGGTCTATCGGTACTCCTTTGTTTATAGAGAAGGCATCTGCAGCGTCGGTATTAAGTTTTAGTGATACATTGTCTGATTCTGACCTCAGTGCGCTTTCCAATCACACGATTCAATTTACCGCACCAAATGGCGTGTCTGCTGGACAGACGATAGTACTCACGTTTCCAAATGATTTTGTGCTAACTAACGTTGCTCTATTAGATTTTGATTTGAATGATGGCTCAGAGCTTGCACTCGCACTCGCACCTTCTGGCGCTACGTGGGGTGTTGGAACTACTTCAAATTCAGTAACTTTTACGAGTGGAACAGGCGTGATTGCTTCTTCATCCGTAATAACCATTGAAATTGGAACGAATGCAACTACGGGTGGCGCAGGAACAAATCGAATTGTTAACCCAGACAGCGCGGGCTCAAATGTTATTTCTGTTTCATCAGGTTCTGGGATTGATTCGGGAAGTACAAATGTATATATCATTGATGATGTGGTAGTTACTGCGTCTATTAATACCAACCTAATTTTCGCTATTGATGGTGTGGCGAGTGGGCAGTCGGTAAACGGAAGTCCGACGACAACTGCAGACACTACGACTTCAACTTCTGTACCGTTTGGTACGCTTGTTGCAGGAACGTCAAAAGTCCTCGCTCAGGATATTTCAGTAACTACAAATGCGACAAATGGTTTTGTGGTTACAATACAACAAGACCAGAATCTTACTTCAAATTTGAGTGACATTGATGGGTTTATTAATGGGGCGTATACCAACACTCCTACCGCGTGGGTCGGACCTACTCCGGCTACAGGACAGGAGAATACATACGGTCACATGGGTATAACCTCAGAAGACGATCTCAATACAAATGAGTTCGGAACTGACCTGTGGGTTTCTGCATCTACCACACCTCGTCAGGTATTCAGTCACAACGGTGTTTCTGATGGAACTACCGCAAATATTGGAAGAACACGTGTGGGGTATCAAGTTGAGATTTCTTCTTTGCAAGAAGCAGGTACCGATTACACTAATACCATTACGTATATCGTTACACCGACATTTTAGAGCTTATTTTCAATCTCACCGCAGAGTGATAGGGTGCACAAATGTACCTTTAGTACGCGTTCCCGACCGACATTCATTAATTTCGCTATAAAATCGGAGACCGGCTCTTAGACAAAAAACCAGCATGAAAGTGCTGGTTTTTTGATATACTACGTTCATGCCTCATTATTTTCTTGGAAGTATTGTGTTTATCAGCGGAGCGGTAGTAATGACACTTGAGCTTGTTGGTTCTCGCGTGATGGCTCCTTTTGTTGGAAGTTCCACCATTGTGTGGACAAGTTTGATTGGTATTGTGCTCGCAAGTCTCTCTGTTGGGTACGTGTGGGGTGGGAGAATTGCTGATCGAGGAATTAAAGCCGTACATCTTGCGTATGTTTTTCTAGTAAGTAGCTTTTGTGTGGGCATGATTACATTTCTCCCATATCTTTTTTCAACACTCCTTTACTCAATCGGCTTCGAAGTATTTATAGTTACCGTTATACTTACCATTTTACTCTTTACGCCTGCAACAGTTTTGCTTGGAATGGTGACGCCTTTTGCATTAAAATTGAAGGTTTCTGACATTACGCAGATTGGTAGGGATGCAGGAGGTCTGTACGCACTTTCAACAATGGGGAGCATAGTAGGGACTTTTTTAGGAGGACTTGTGTTGATTTCTTTTTTTGGAACAAATCAGATTATCATTGGGTGCGCAATAGTATTATGTATGCTCGGAGTTAGTATACTTCTCATTGAGAAAAGATATAGTAGCGCACTCTTTCTGTCTGTTGTTTTTTTGGGCGCACTCTTTTCCTTCTCTTCGTTTTCTGTAAACACAGGCCTATTGGCCGATATTGATACTCGGTACAGCAGGTTTTGGATACAAGATATTATGTATAAGAATGAGCCGACACGAATTTTGTCCAATGGGGCTGATATCGTACAGTCAGGTATTTTCCTTGAGAAACCGCACACACTCATGTCGGTGTATACACGCGCTTTTGATATTACAGAGACAATTGTTCCAAATCCCAAGCAGGCTCTTCTTCTTGGCGCGGGGGTATTCATACAGCCAAAACATTTTCTTAGAAGGAACCCGGAGGCGGTGATAGATGTGGTAGATATAGATGAAAAACTTGAGGAAATTTCAAAGAAGTATTTTGGGTATATTCCTGATTCACGAATACAAACTATCATTACCGATGCGCGCGTTTTTTTAAATTCTTCGGATAAGACTTATGATGTTGTGTATGTTGATGTGTATCCGTCATACCTCTCTATTCCGCCTCATTTAGCCACACAGGAGACTGTACAGGCGGTAGAAAGCCGTTTGAAAGAGGATGGGGTGGTGGTGGCAAATGTGATAGGGAGAATTGAGGGTAGGGGAAGTGAATTTATCTCTAATATGTACGAGACATACAAATCAGTGTTTCCAGTTGTACGAGTATTTCAGGTAGTAGATCGTCCCCTCTCTGATATTCAAAATATCTTGATACTTGCGTATAGAAACGATGTGGGAGATGACGAGCGGATCTCTGTTGATGATGATATTGCAGAGGTGTTGTCGAGGGAATTTGTTCCAGAAGAAGGAGGATTAGTTATGACTGATAATTTTGCTCCGCTTGAGCGGATATTGTTCCGGATGCAGATGTAGTCTGGTGGAGTATTGCACTATTTGTATTATTCTTAAATTTAGGAATGGTATTTTAAGCAGAAGGCAAATACGCTTAATTTTTACTACGGTAATTTCCGAAGTATTTAATAATAGAATATACTTGTATCATGGTAACGGATGAGCTAAGGGAATATATTAAAGAATCATTATCGCAGGGTGTAGAAGTGGAATCAGTAGAGCGCGCACTCCTTGATGCTGGTTGGGGGGATGCTGATGTTACGGATGCTTTTCGGGAGCTTGGGGTTTTTAAATCCCCCATAGATTTTGAACCAAAAAGAAAAATAAAAATCGGGAGGATATTTCTGTATACTTTTTTTATTTGCACCATTATTACATTGAGTGGTGCTGTATTTTATTTATTGGAAGAGAGGATTGATCTTGCGCAAACAAATGAGTTAAAAGTTAGAGAATTTTATACTCGACTTGCCCATGCACAAGTTTCTTTTACTGATACTGGGGAAATGGTATTTCCAGATAAACAAAAGTTTCTTACTCAAAAAGCTGAATATATTCAAAACAAGACTGATTTTATTGAAGCAGATCTTCAGACAATGCAAATCTTTTTGTATGAAAATGGCACAACAAGTAAAACAATACAGATTTTATCAAAGGGTAAAGAAAGAAGCTGGTGGGAGACACCGACTGGAAATTATAAAGTTTTGGGAAAGGTGATCAATGGGTATTCAACGATAGGTAATGTGTGGATGCCTTATAGTCTTCAATTTTATGGTAATTATTTAATTCATGGTTGGCCGCATTATGATGACGGGACACCTGTTCCACAGGGTTATTCTGGTGGATGCATCCGTGTATCTACCGAAGATGCGAAAGTGGTGTTTAATTTCGCAAAGGTAGGAACACCGGTGTTGGTTTTGGAAAATGAGAGGGAGTATAATTTTGGGACACTTACTGCAAAAGCAACAAATGCTGTTTTGACAGATATCAGTGCAAAGGCATTTCTAATATCCGATCTATCTTCTGGAGATGTTATTTTAGAAAAGCGGGCAGGAGAGAAGTTGCCTATTGCATCACTCACCAAACTTATGACTGGAATTGTGGCGCATGAGATCATTTATCTTGGTCGCCCTATACGAGTTACTCCACAAATGCTGGCAAGTGTTTCTAGTATTTTTTACCCTACTGTAGGAGAGCAATATATTGGGTTGGATTTACTTTATCCGCTTCTCATGCAGTCATCAAATAATTCGGCGAGAGTTTTATCTGGTTTTGTGGGAGACGAAGCGTTTGTAGCTAATATGAATGCAAAAGCAGATTCTCTTCAAATGCACGATACTCAGTTTGCGGACGCTTCTGGCATCAGTGCGCAGAATATTTCCACTTCATATGATATTTCAAAATTGCTTCAGTATATTTACTATAAACGCCCTTTTCTTTTTGATATAAGTAGGGGAGTTGCGTTCGAAAATGTTGGTCTGATAAAAATCGGCGATACGATTAACATTCCTAATTTAAGAAATGTAAATGAATTTGTTGGTAATTCAGATTTGATTGGGGTGAAGAACGGACAGACGACGGCAGCGAAAGAGACATTGATTACAGTGTGGAATATTCGCACCGCGCAGGGTGATATACCAGTCGCAATTATTGTTTTGGGCTCTGAAGATAGAAAGAAAGATACTGACGTTTTACTTAAATGGCTCAAAGAAAATTTTGCAGTTCTCTAGAAACCTAATCTGTTCTTGTCATAGAAACATAACAAGTACTGCTGGACGCGGCTCGGTCTCGACATGAGTACATGTCGGCTTTGCGACCTCCGCCGTTCGAGTCCCTTCCCGCACGCACAGCCACAGACAAAAGAACACCTTTCGGTGTTCTTTTGGTGGTTGTGGGCGAGAAGGGACTCGGTCACGGATAATTTTCTAAGAAGAAAATTTCCGCGACCCCGCCTCGCGCGCGTTCTTGGAGACAAGAACAACTTCGTGCGCTCCGGCTTTCGATTCCCTTCCTGCACCACGAAAACAAAATCACTGCATGTTTTCACATGCAGTTCATTTGTTTTCTGTGGGCGAGAAGGGACTCGAACCCTTAATCCGTAAGGAACTAGTTCCTAAGACTAGCGCGTATACCAATTCCGCCACTCGCCCAGAGTTCAAATCGTAACATGGTTTTATAATAAGGCAAGTTTTTAGTCAGTGGTAGGTATGTTTGGCTTTGTGCAGGAGTACACAAATGCGGGTGGAATATTACGTGGTTCAAAGGAAAGGGTAACTGAGAGAAAGAAATTTTTGATGAGGTTGTAGTCTAGTGGTGCGTATTGGAACTGAGTATACCATCCGTTTGGTTTGAGGCTTAATTGGATAATTTCAAGAAAACGTATTCTTTCAGTGGGGGAGAAATTTCGTAAGGGTAACCCAGAAATAATTGCGTCTGCATGAGAGATTTTTTTCTCAGACAGGATGGTTTGAATAGAAAACGCATCGCCACAGATAACATGCAGGCGGGTATCATTAATTTCATCAATCAAGTACGTGCAGAGTGCATTGTTGAGTTCAACCACAATGAGTGTCGTATCCTTTGGTAGTTTTGAGAGAATGTGACGGGTAAAGACGCCCGTTCCTGCTCCTAACTCGACGACACACCCTCCCGAGGGTACATTCGGAATGAGTGCTGTCATCTTTTGTGCTAAGAAATGAGAGCTTGGTACGAGTGAGCCGCTCATGCGGAGATTGGTAAATGCTTGTTTCAAAAAAAGAGTTGTTTCTGGAATTGACCTGCGTTTTTTCATTATCTATATAGTAGCACGGCTTCACTGTTTTTTTGATAAAAAAAATGCCTGTACCTCACTTTGAGATACAGGCAATGGATTTCAGATAGCACCTGTTACACGAGTTGCGTAACTTTGGTAGTGCGAGACTGCATTGTGACGAGTAGCGGGCATGCAGACTGCACACCAAATGATCTTGAAGACGATCGTCACACCATGTCAAGAACGGCGCACCTGAAGTTCCAGAGGATATATTACGGATTTTTTCCACGTGGTCAAGATGGACTAGATTTTTGTAATTTTTGTGTTAGGATGATGAAATACTTTTAAAAAAGTAATCGGTGATATCCGCCCATAGCTGTTCCTGCCTACCGCAGGCAGGTTGGTAGATATTGCGAGA
>CAYTAR010000006.1:36258-71905 GCA_964436015.1 uncultured Candidatus Saccharibacteria bacterium
ATCTTACAAATTCAGAATAGGGTAGTGTAGTAATATAGAGTATCCGCCCATAGCTGTCTTGGTAGGTATTGCGAGAATCTTACAAATTCAGAATAGGGTAGTGTAGTAATATAGAGTATCCGCCCATAGCTCAGTTGGTAGAGCACTCGCCTCTTAAGCGATTGGTCGTAGGTTCGAATCCTACTGGGCGGACTGAAAGGACGCACAAGCAAACGTGGGGACGTTTGCGTGTAGGATTCGAAGCCCGATTGAGCATTTTTTTGAGCCTGAAAGGCGAAGAAAAAATCCAATCGGGGTACTGAACCTGTAAGGTTCGAATCCTACTGGGCGGACTGAAAGGACGCACAAGCAAACGTGGGGACGTTTGCGTGTAGGATTCGAAGCCCGATTGAGCATTTTTTTGAGCCTGAAAGGCGAAGAAAAAATCCAATCGGGGTACTGAACCTGTAAGGTTCGAATCCTACTGGGCGGACTTGAGCAAAAACACCTTTCTTAAGGTGTTTTTAGTACACAAACTGCTTTGTGTACGGCTCAAGTCCGAGGCGGAGTATGTCGCTCTGCGACTACGAGCCGGGGTCGCGAGTACTTAGGATTATTCCGGCTTTTGAGGAATAATACTTAGTAACTTGTGACGACGTGTTAAGAAACCCTGACCTGCGTCAGGGTTTTAGCTTGTCCGAGGCGGAGCGATGTTTTTGTTTGTGCTCTTGCACAAGGCAAAAACCGCGAGCCGGGGTCGCGAGATTTTTCCGTCAGGAAAAATACTTGTGACGACAAGAAGTGTTGTATTTTATTCAAGTCCGAGGCGGAGTATGTCGCTCTGCGACTACGAGCCGGGGTGAAAAAGTCCCTCGGACATTTTGCAAGACCTTTTGAGTTGTTTTATGAGTGAATCAAAGTAAGAAAGTCAGAAAGTTCACTGTTACTAATTTTTACAAAGGTATTTTTTATTTTTCTGTATGTCTTATATTATATTGGTATAATATCATCAATGAAATTCGAAATAACGAAACCTTTACTAGTTCTTTACGGCTTATTATTAGTTGAGGTAGTTTTCTTATTTTCTTATTTTTTTTATCCAAGCTTTCCTTCTATACAGGGTTTTAGTGACTGGTTAAGGATATTGGGTGGGAGTAGATTTTATTATGCAGTTTTCTTATTTTTTTCTTATTTTATATTTTTGGTGATAAGAAATAGAATCACAGAACGTTCAATATCCTTATTACTAATTTCTTTTTTTTATGTTGTAATACCAAGTTTGATCGCGCTTGTTTCTTTATGGCTCATTTTGTATAACATTGATGAGTACTCAGTATATACCGCTACTCAATGGATATTAGACATCGAGGTTTCCATGTTTGGTTTTTTACCTGAGTATCACATACAAAATATTCCTGCTTTTTTTGAGAGAGTTATTGTGTATTCTTACGGGTATTTAACTCTAATAGGTAGTTTGATTTTCATTGCTTGTGTCATTTTGAAGAAAGACTTTTTGCTTAAAAGGTTTCTAGTTTCATGTTATTTTGCGTCTGCGGTGTCAATTCCTTTTTGGTTTTTTGTTCCTATACTCCCCCCAACGGTATATATTGATCATGGTATTGCAAATCAAGAGGTGAGACTTGAAGGTGTAGATAATACTTATGATTACTCTGATTTCTTGAGCGGTAAGATTCAGAAGTATAATGAAATGTGGATAAGTGGTGATAGCTCTTTTTACGCGGTGTCATCTTTTCCAAGCCTGCATGCCGCATTGGGAATAATTTTTTCTTTTTATTTTGTAATATTGCTACCTTCTATTCGTTTAGTTACGTATATATGGTTAGTGGGTAATACAATAGGAACGTATTATTTATTACAGCATTTTTTATTAGATACAGTATTTGGTGTTGTCGTCGGTGCGTGTGTTGTTGTATTAGTTGAATTCTTGTTCAGAGAAAAAATTGTCCGGTTGCAGTCTTTAAAAACTGCTAAACTATAAAATATCGTATGAATACTGTTGCATACATTAAAACGTTCATAGTCGTAGGCTTGTTCCTTGGAATGGGATTTTTTAGCATGGTTTTATTTGCTCATGCCCATGAAAGTAGTACGTTAGATACTGTGGTTATTCATATGGACGAACATGGTTTTGATCCACGTGAAGTACTGGTAAAGCAGGGAACACAAGTTATTTTTGAAAACAGGGGAGAAACGGGACACTGGCCGGCAAGTGATGATCATCCGAGTCATATGCTTTACAGTGGCACAAACATGGATGAACATTGTAAGGACACTTCTTCCGTTCGTACTTTCGATTCGTGCGGAGCGATTGATCCAGGTGAGGAATGGTTTTTTGTTTTTGATAAGCCAGGTCGTTTTTCATACCACGACCACCTCTGGTCACACTTTGAAGGGGTAATTATTGTAGAGGGGCCTGATGCTGTTATAAAGAAAAGAGGTATTGTAGGTACCTTTTTTGTTTCAGTTAAGGAGTACTTTTCAGAATATTTGTATAAGGTCAAAAGTTTTTTTGTACGTAATAATGAACCTCTAGATCTTCGTGCGGGTGTGATTACTGATGAGTTCTATGAAATAGCAAAATCACGTTTTGAAGCAATGGTATTGGATGAAGATCCTCGAGAGGCGATTCTTACATTACAAAGAGAAGCGCTTGAGGATGAAAAACTTTCTGCATTTTGTCACGACATTCTTCACGAGATAGGTAACCGTGCGTTTGAAAAGTATGGAAGTTTTAAAGACGCGATTATTTTCCAAACTGATTACTGTAATTCCGGTTATATTCACGGTATCTTTGAAGCTTATTTCGATTCTGTTCCAGACCCTTCCTCAGGCCTTGCTGTACAGTGTGAGGAGTATGCGTCTATCAATGGCAGGCAGTTTGATTTATGGCAATGTCACCATGGAATCGGACATGGGTTTATGTATCTAACTGGCGGAGATTTGGATGAATCACTGGCGCTTTGTGAACGCAGTCTGGGTGAAGCGGGAGGATCAAGTTGCCAGAATGGAGCGTATATGGAGGTGTTTAACCTTGAGATTCTGGCGAAGGAAGATGCCTTTGTTGATCCCGATAATCCCTTTGCTACATGTAAGGCACGAGATATTGCGAAAGCTGATTGTTATATATACGTTCCGACATACCTCTCTCAAAGAAAAAATATGGATTTTAGAGATATTTTTGATGAGTGTGAAAAGTCGGAATTCGGATACCGAAGTAGCTGTATTTATGGGGTTGGGTTAGAAGCGATAAAGAGAAATATGAACGATGTTGACTCAGTGTTTGCTCTGTGTAAACAAGCCGGATCATTTATTCATCAAGAAATGTGCGCAAAAGGTGTTGCGAGTATGTACATGAATCAAATGGGATCCCGGTCTTCAGGGAAGGTGTTGTGTGAACAGTCTCCGAGAGAATTTCGTGATGCGTGTATGAGTGTGGTGAATGACAGGGAAGTGCTATTTAGTAACAGTGGTTTGAATTAACGTAAGTTATGCAAAGTAATTAGTTAAGAGTCTTATATAAAGAGTCCCACGCTTTCTCACAGCACAAAAAAACGAAGTTTTTTTGTGCCCGAGGCGGGAATCGTCCCACAGTTACTAAGCTCCTCGAAAATCAAGGATTTTCTGTGGGCTAAGTACTGCTGGACGCGGCTCGGTCACGCCCTCCTTTCAGTCGAGCGGCTTCGCGACCTCCGCCGTTCGATTCCCGCCACAGGCAAAAAATATAATCGAAAAACAATTTGTTTTTCTCTGTATTTTTTGTGCCCGAGGCGGGAATCGAACCCGCACGCCGTATAAGGGCCGGGGATTTTAAGTCCCCTACGTCTACCAATTCCGTCACCCGGGCATATATGAAAACGTATATATACTACCAGAAATAATGATTTTCAAACAGTTTGTGTACTCATGTATATAAATAGGGTATTATTATCATACATTATTGGCAATATATATATCTATATGTTTGAGCAACCTAAAGATGAGAGTGTAAGTTTTGATAGCGAAGGTGGTCGCGTTAAAATTGAAGATCATCAAGATGATATTCTTGTTGAAAAGGGACAGAGTTTTGATAGCCAAGGCGTTGCGGTCGGTGCAGAGGAATTCTCTATTCCAGTGGCTGATTCCGGAGATGTTTTAAATCCAGTTACGTTTGAAACTATCTCTTCAACAGATTCAGTGCATGATATTGCGGTTGAAGAAACTCAGGAGTATCCTCAAGCACCATACAAGTTGGTGAAAAGAGAGGATACTCCTGAACTAGGCGTTTCTGCAGAAGCGCTGAGAAAAGAAGATGCGGATACTCTCCCGAGAGAGGAGGAGGTGCAAGCGCAAGAGGAAGTACGCGAGGGTGTTCCGAAAGAAAATATTTTACATAATGAAGCCGAGGCTACAGCAGAGACCTCGGAAGGAGAAATGGAGAAAGAACCGACACTCCGTGAGATAGGCAGAGAGCGAATAGGGAAAATAGGTGAATTTTTTAAAGGTATTAAGGAGTCGTTAAAAAGACGTATTGTGGGAACGGGAGATGGTATTTCCCGCGCTATTTCCAGAGTAAAGGAGCTAGGAGTAGCAGGAGCTGAAGTGGTTATGGCTGGACCGGAAGTAGTGACTCGAGGGATTGAAGCGGGTGTGGGCGCGGTGGAGTATGGGTATGGAAAAGGAATAGAAAAAATAGCAAACATTAAAAAAAGAATTACTGACGCGAAAGATACTCTTATTAGAAAAGGGAAGGAGGGTATTGATAATGGGATTCAAGCAATGATTGATGCCAGAGATGCAGTGAGTGAGTACGGCAATCAAATTCTTCTTCATAGTGCTGAAAAAATATCAAAACCGTTTCTTAGATTTGAGGAAGAAAGGGTTCGTCACACTGTTGCTTACATGGATAAACAAGTGAGGAGAGGGAAGGTAAATCCAGGAGAACTTGATCGTACACTTCAACATCTAAAGTGCCTAGAGAATATGAAGAATTTAAGAGTAGTGAAAAAATAAAATATATGAATGAGGAAAGAGAAGAATTGAGACAATATATTAAAAGCGCAGATATTCCAGATGAACTCAAAGAGCGCCAGTTGTTGGTGGTTAATAACACCGAGCTTTCAATTCCTGAGGTTATAATAGAACTCACGCGCCTCGTTGCAGAAGATTTTGATGCTTATGTCGCTAGCATTGGAATTACAACAGTTCCAGTTAATGCTCAAGTACAGCACGCGTACAGCGAGTTTGAGCGCGCTACTAAAGAGGCAGAGGAGGAGGTTACAGAAGGTATGAAAGAGGTAGATGAAGTACTCGCTTCAATTGATGATCTCAATGAAGAAGTGCAGAAAACAGCACTTCGTTCGTCGTTAGATTCAACTACAAACGGGTAAAATCTTCAGTCCTTTGATGGGGCCACGGCGAGAATCTCCCTACTGTTTTGAAAAAGAAAGGCCTCAAGTAGTTGTTCACTACTTGAGGCCTTGGATTGTGAGCGTTCTCACTTGCTTGGACTTGGAACTTCAGGTGCCACGTTTGAGCACCTTGAAAGATTTGTTCCAACTCTCGGCTTCCGAAAGCTGGAACGTACTACCGGCGGGAAGGTCGACTAAATCAGGAATTGGACTCCAGATTTCTACACCTTTTTCCCTTGAAGAAATGACCGCCAATTTTTTGCCGTCGAGTGTTGCGTGGCGCACGACGGTGTAGCTGATATCGTACCCGAAACTGTGCCCCGAGCCCGGACCTTTATTGGCCGGATAGATCTGCTGTGGACTCTTTGCTGGGGATGTGATAAAGAGGAGGGCACCGGTCACAAACATAATCACGGCGATAACAACAAGGCTGATCGTATTTTTCATACTTCCTTTCGTGGTTTTTGGTTTTTTCCGTTTGCAAGTTTGTTCGCACATTTACAAAGAACAAGTGTAAATGTATACTAACATTATATCAAACTTATAGTAGATTGTCAAGTAATTGGTTATTGTGTAGAATTAGACTAAATAAAATGAATATAGGTAAAACAATATCTAAATTAAGGTTCTATTCTCCAGAGAAAGCAAATATAGTCTATTAGGGATTTTTGAGTATCGAACAGTCAACCATAAACTTTCAATCAGGCTTTGATTCTTGCACGTACTGCATAACATGCAGTACTCGTGCCTCAATAAAAACACACAACGTGTATTTTTATTGAGGCCACGGCGAGAATCTCCCTCAACTCACATTTTCTCGTCAGAAAATGTGGTTTGGGCACCGGCTCACTGTTGCTCGAAGCTTGCAACATGTTCCGCCGTTCGATTCTTGCACGTGACCAAAGCAGTTTGGTCACTCGCGACCTCATCAATAAAGCTACGCTTTTTTTGAGGCCACGGCGAGAATCGAACTCGCGCATAGGAGTTTTGCAGACTCCTGACTTACCACTTGTCTACGTGGCCTACCGCTCATCATTCTATTCGTTGCGACCGAGCTCGTCAATTTTTTGTCGATTTTTTTCGCCGTAATCAATATCAATAGTGATGTATGGTATCCTTCCTAAACGAGTATGTTCTTTAATGTATTGCGCGAGGTCGCCTCGTTTTCGGTGCGCGAAATCAGCAACATTTTCTTCATACTGCTCGGGAAGTACAGAGAGGCCTACGTTTGCTCGCTTGCCACCCTCTGTTACCGTCACGCGTGTGACAGTGATAAGTGCAGGGCCTGCAGACTCTCGATTAAAAAACTCCGCAGTTGCGCGAAGGAGTATATCTTGTGCTCGTTCGTCTTTAATATTCATAGAGTTATTTTGTAACTAAGGTAACTGCAGTGAGTACGTCACCATTTGCGATTTCAATTCGTGATTCAACTTGAAGACCAAGCTCTCCCTCTGATACGCTCCCGACTGCTATTTTTTGTTGTTGAAGTCCAAGAATAATACCAGTTCCTATTTCATTTTCTCGGCGAATAATTCTCACTTTCTCTCCTTTTCTAAGAGTTCCTTCAAGCATCTTACCTCCAATAACCTGTTTCTCTCGCACACTACTGAAGCACATGAGTACTTTCATTCTCCCTGTAATTTCCTCACACTGCTCAACAGGTTTTCGTTTGGTAAGCTCTTCCTCGATCCACTCACGGAGTCTGTATATGATATCAAACGTTTGAATAGACACGGCGTTCCGCTCAGCTAGCTGTTGGGCGATAGAATCAATACTGACATGAAATCCCAAGATTGCTATTCCAGGTACAGAGCTTGCTTGTTTAACATCAGCCTCACCGATGGAACCGACGCTACTTTGAATGATTCTAACCCGAACTTTGTCGGTGGATAGTTTTCGTATCTCATGTTCAATAGCTTCCAAACTTCCTTGTACATCAGCTTTGAGAATGACCGGGAAGAGTACACACCCATCACTTACTGCTTCTGTTTCTTGTGTATGTAGAGTTCCTGAGGCAACTAATTCATCCCTGAGTGCTTCAGCTTCTTTTTTCTTATCAAATACAGAAAATGTATCTCCTACTTTAGGAGGGAAATCCCACCCAGTAATTCTAATAGGACTTGAGAATGTAGCTTCTTTGATTGATTTACCAAGAAAATTTTCCATAATTCGCACGGGAGCAAGTGATGTTCCAGCTAGAACCGCTTGGCCTTGTTTAATGGTCCCATTTTTTATCAGGAGAGTAGCTGAAATTCCTTTTTTTGGATCACGGTTTGTCTCAATGATAATACCCGTTGCGCTTTGGGCAGGGTCTCCGGTAAATCCTTCAAGGTCAGCGATCAGGAGAAGTGTAGAAAGCAGTTCGTGTATACCCGTTCCACTTTTTGACGATACAGGAACGCAAGAAATTGTTCCACCGAGACCTTCAGGATAAATATTATGCATCATCAATTCACGTTTTATACGTTCAGGATCTGCGTTCGGCTTATCACATTTTGTAAGCGCAACCATGAAAGGAGTATTGCTCTTCTGTATAGCTTCATAGGCTTCAAGTGTTTGAGGTTTGACTCCTTCTTCGGCAGAAATGACCAACACAACAATGTCGGATGCTTGTGCCCCGCGTGAGCGCATGGCGTGGAATGCTTCATGCCCAGGAGTATCAAGAAAAGTAATTTTCCGTGTTGCCCCTGATTCATCTGTATGTTCAACTTCGTAAGCGGAAATATGCTGTGTAATTCCACCTGCTTCGTGTTCTACTATTGCTGTTTTTCGTATGTAATCAAGAAGAGAAGATTTTCCATGGTCAATATGCCCCATGATGGCAATCACCGGTGCGCGTGGTATTAAATTTTGTAGTGGTTTTGTCATATGGTGTAATGAGAGAAGTTTGCCGTAGCATGTTACTGCACTTTCTCTAGTTTTTCTCGTGCAGTCGTGA
Organism: uncultured Candidatus Saccharibacteria bacterium; assembly: GCA_964436015.1. Taxonomy (GTDB): domain Bacteria; phylum Patescibacteriota; class Minisyncoccia; order Phycocordibacterales; genus JBBDJV01. The sequence continues at coordinate 44,584 of CAYTAR010000006.1, forward strand.
GCGCCTCTTTTTCTTCAGCGGATAATTCGTGAGTTGATGCAAATTTCTTAATGGGTTTTGCAAATACGCTCACATGGTCCCGTCCATATAGGCTTGAAATGATAACTCCATCACCGTGTTGATTAATAAATGCAGTTGCGAAACTTTGATTTCCTCCCGAGCCTGTTCCTTTAAAAGGGTTAAATCGAATTGTTTCGCACCCCTGGATGCTTGTTCGCAATCGTCGTTCTACTGATTTTAAATAGTCTTCAGCTCCTTCTTTGAATTCAAGGTACACGGCGAGCTCTTTTCTAATGTGTCCGAGTGTCTCATCAAGGTTTTTTGATTTAGTTCCAATGAGAAACCTTCGCATGCGCATCTCAAGCCGAATGTGGAGTATAGCAAGAACCAGAACGAGTCCAAGCAGTATATATATGATGAGTGAGGAGTCAATAGTCATATACGTGGCACAAAATATGCGTAGTAGTGATTATACATGTTCGTGACGTCATTGCAAAAGTGCATTGTCAGTATCCATTGCGTGAATAGATAAGGTATGTTTGTATGTGGGTATGGAAAGACACTATTTTGACTACGCATCTACAACACCTCTACGCACGGAGGTAGTTCGTGCAATGAACTCTGCGCCGTTTGGAAATCCGGGAAGTGTTCACTTGGAGGGGGTATTAGCAAAAAGAGCCCTTGAGGAGGCGAGAAAAGAAGTTGCTCGAGCGCTTCAGGTCCAGCCCGATGAGATTTTTTTTACACACGGTGGCACTGATGCAAACATGCGTGCGATTTTAGGGGTCGTGAAGGCTCGTGAGATGTCTGGAATGTTGCATAAAGATATGCACGTTATTACCTCTGTGTTAGAGCACGCATCAGTGCTACGGACAATGAAAGAACTTGAGCAACGTGGTGTTCAGGTTGAGTATGTCGGGTGTGATGAAAAAGGAATTATTCATCCAGAGACTGTTGCATCACGTATCACCAGCAACACAGTGTTGGTAAGTATTCATCAGGTGAATAATGAAATAGGTGTAGTGGAACCGGTGCGGGCTATTGCACAAAAAGTGAAAGAGAAAAACCCAACAACAATTGTGCACACAGACGCATGTCAGTCACCGCTGTATGTTCCTATTTCTCCGCATGGACTCTCAGTTGATCTTATGACCATAGACGCACAGAAAATATATGGACCAAAAGGGGTAGGGGTTTTGTATTGTCGTGATCGCAGTTTAATCGCTCCACTTGTAACTGGGGTACAGGAGGGAGGTATTGTCCCGGGAACAGAAGCGGTGCCGTTAATAGTCGGAATATCTACTGCGCTTTCGTGTGCTGTTTCTGAGCAAGAGGAGTCAGCTTCACGCATGTATGAATTGAACAACTCAGTGTATGAGTACATAGGTACGCACATCCCTCAAGCGAAAATAAATGGATCTCGTACACACTATGCTCCACATATTATTAATATGTCACTCGTTTCAGTGGATACTGAGTTTTTAGTAGTTCAACTTGATGCAAAGGGTTTTGCGGTTTCAACACGAAGTACCTGTGAACGTGATATGTCGTATTCACATGTAGTGGAGGAACTTACTCATGATCGTGCGTTATCTAGCTCAACCCTTCGTATTTCTTTAGGACGTGACTCAACATTTGAACAAGCAAAGAAATTGATTGATACGATTGCTCTTCTCATTCAGTAACTCCTTGTCGTTCGAGTGCGCTTCCGTTATCATGATGGTATGGAGCAACTGACGAAACATCAAATAGTGTTACTAATGCTCCTCATCAGTTTTGTTACCTCTATTGCAACCGGAATTGTTACTGTTTCGCTTATGGATGAACAAAATGTGGGGGTAACCCAGACGGTAAATCGGGTTGTTGAGCGTACCATTGAGCGTGTTATTCCGCAGAATATTCCTCCCGAAACTCAAACCGCGCAAGTCGTTACTAAAGAAGTACGTACCCTTGTCTCTGAACGAGATTTTTTTCAAGAGGTGATTTCAGATATACAGACACATAACCTTGAGATACTTGTTGGTGAGAAGTCAGGTACCACAACATATCATGCGTTTGTTGTTAGAGATAACGTTGCACTACTTCCGTTACAGCAGATACAGGGTTCAGATTCAGTTTCGATATTTTACAAAGGGGAACCTCTCGTCTTTGTAGGAGCAACGTCGTCGGCACTCGGAAGTGTATTTTATTTTGAGGGAGATGTACCTGCAATGCCGGTTGCACGTGAATCAGATGTGTCATTAGGAAAAAGGGTCTTTTCACTCGGTGGGGGGAGTAGGGATGCGGTGAGCCAAGGGATCATAACCCATGTAGAGTATGATTTTGGAGATGTCGCAACCAGCAGTGAAGAGGGTAGTCGGGATAAAATTACTCACGTAATTACGAGCAGTGCAGGGTACAATTCTTCCAGTGTAGGCGCTCCTTTATTTACAGAGCAAGGATATTTGATTGCTCTATATACCGGAGATAAGGGTGAGTATGGGTATGAATATCGTTTTGTGAATGAGGTGTTTTTGGAAACTCAAGGTTTAAATCAGCCGTAAAACACGGAGATTGCAAGCTATTATTGACACTTTGATACTTTATAAGTATAATAAATGAGTGTGTGGCTTGGCCACATTTCATAAAATACTATGCCACCATTTGATCATTTTACAGAAAAATCACAAGAAGCTATTAAGAAAGCTCATGAGCTCGCTGTTGAACGTGGGCAAAATCATGTTAATCCTGTGCACCTTCTTACGGCACTTATTCTGCAAGAGGAGAGCATGGTTGCTTCTATTCTAGATAAGGTTGAAGTAGACACAGTACTTCTTACTGATTCATTGCTTGAGTCTATTGAAGGAGTTGAAGGAGGGTCAGTTGCTTCTCCATCGTATCAGATTTACCTTACGCCAGAGTTTGCACAAGCTCTGGAGCAGGCGGCAAAACTTGCGAAGAAGATGGAAGATCCTCGCGTATCAACAGAGCATCTATTTTTGGCTATTTTTGACGTACCTGGTTCAGCACGCGAATTACTCGCTCGTTTTAGAATTAAGCGAGAACAGGTTGAACAAATTATCAATGAGCTTCATGAGAGTAACGTTACTGACGCGACTCCATCAAAGAAGATGCGTTCTATCTCAAAGTACACACGCAGTCTTACTCAACTCGCGAAAGAAAACAAACTTGATCCGGTTATTGGCCGAGATAGTGAAATTACTCGTATTATTCAAATACTCTCACGTCGAACGAAAAACAATCCGATTCTTATCGGTGAGGCAGGTGTGGGAAAGACTGCTATTGCAGAAGGTCTCGCAAATCGTATTGCAGTGGGAGATATTCCAGAATCACTTAAAGATAAAGATCTAGTTTCACTTGATCTCGGGTTGCTTATTGCGGGAACAAAGTACCGAGGAGAATTTGAAGAACGCTTGAAGGCTATTATGAAAGAGGTTGAACGTTCAGATGGAAAGGTGATTCTCTTTATAGATGAAATACATACTATTGTGGGTGCCGGAGCTGCTGAGGGTGCTATGGATGCGTCAAATATGCTTAAACCAGCCCTTGCACGAGGAGAGCTTCGGGTTATTGGAGCGACTACTCTTAAAGAATACCAAAAACATATTGAAAAAGACCCAGCTCTGACTCGCCGTTTCCAACCAGTATTCGTAAATGAACCATCTCTTGATGACGCGGTGGCAATTCTTCGTGGGTTAAAAGAACGATACGAGTTGTACCACGGTGTGCGTATTACTGATGATGCGATTCTTGCTGCGGTGCACCTCTCAAGCAGGTATATCACTGATAGGTACTTGCCGGATAAGGCGGTTGATTTAATTGATGAAGCCGCGTCAGCGCTCAGAATTTCACTTGAGAATAAGCCACCAGTACTTGAAGAGACTCATCGCAAGATTATGCGACTTGAGATAGAGAAGGAGGCGCTTAAGAAGGAAGCAGCAAGCGAACAAGGAAAGAAAGCGAAGAATCGTATTCGGATTATAGATAAAGAGATTGCAGATCTTCGAGAGAAAACGAGTGAAATTGAATTGAAGTGGAAGAACGAAAAAGAAGTTTTGGTTTCAATCAGAACCGTAAAGAAAGATTTGGAGCAATTGAGACTCGATGCGGACTCTGCTGAGGCGCGAGCAGATTTGACTCGTGCGGCAGAGATACGTTATGGAAAGATTCCTACACTAGAGAAGGCATTGCATGCTGCACAAGGTAAGTTGAAGAAGTTGCAGAGTACGCGACGAATATTGAAGGAAGAAATTACCGAATCAGATATTGCAGATGTGGTGTCTCGTTGGAGCGGAGTGCCGGTATACCGAATGCTTGAAGAAGAAGCAGAGAAGCTGTCTCGTATTGAAGAAACACTTAAGAAGCGAATTGTTGGACAAGATGATGCGATTCAAAAAGTAGCTGATGCGGTGAAGCGTTCTCGTGCGGGAATTGCTGATCCAGAGCATCCAATAGGTTCGTTTCTCTTTTTGGGTCCAACGGGAGTCGGAAAAACAGAACTCACTCGTGCTCTAGCTGAGTTTATGTTCGATAGCGATCGTGCACTTATTCGTATTGATATGTCCGAGTACATGGAGAAGCACTCAGTGTCAAAAATGATCGGTTCTCCTCCAGGATATGTTGGGCACGAAGAGGGAGGAACAATTACTGAGCTGGTCAGACATCGACCATATTCTGTTTTGCTGTTTGATGAAATTGAGAAGGCGCACCCTGAAGTATTTAATATTTTGCTACAGGTTCTCGATAATGGACGTCTCACTGATGCGAAAGGGCGTGTGGTAAATTTCAAGAATACCATTATCATTCTTACCTCAAATATCGGCGCGCAGTATATTGACCAAATGGAGAAACTTGGATTTTCTACAGGTAAAACCGATGAAGAAAATGACCGTGCAAAATATGAACTTGCAAAAGATAAGGTAATGAAGGCGCTCAAGCAGTTTTTCAGACCGGAATTCTTAAATCGGCTCGATGAGATTGTGCTTTTTGATACCTTGCCAAAGGAAGCAATAAAGGAAATTGTTGCGATACAGGTAGGTATTGTGGTCAAGAGGCTTGCTGAGAAAGAAATTACCCTATTAATTGACGATAGTGTGCTAGAGTACCTTGCGAGAGAAGGATATAACCCTCATTACGGTGCACGACCGCTTAAGCGCTTGATTCAAAATAAAATTCTTACAAAAGTTGCATCACTGATGATTTCAAAAGGAGTTGCACAAGGAGGTGCTATTTCAATTTCATTTAAGAATAATGATTTTGTGTTTGAAGTAAAGGAGAAAAAGGTGAGGAAAATTTCTCGCAAGCAAGAATCTCCCGCAATTGTATAATGTTGAAGACGAGAGGGTGGTGTGGTACACTGCTCTCTGACGCGTCGGTGGCGGAGTGGTCAATCGCAACAGACTGTAAATCTGTCGCCCTTCGGGCTACGTAGGTTCAAATCCTACCCGGCGCACATAACAAAAAACAACTCTTTTTGAGTTGTTTTTTGTTATGCTTGCACGGAGGATTTGAACAGGAAGGGGTCGGGAAACCTGTGGTTTCCCGTGGAGTGAGAATGCATGGTTATGTATTCGCAAGGCCGGAGGCAGACGTGCCGAGGCGGGGTCGCGGGCTTTTTCAAGAGAAAAAGACCTGTAACAGGCAGTGAACGAGTCTTCGAGCGAGCGTTGGAAAACCGTAGGTTTCCAAGGAGTTCAAATCCTACCCGGCGCTTTTAAAGAAAAACAAAAAACTTAGTAACTGCTGGACAAATCCAAGGCACTTGTACTGTTTTCTTATTAAAATTTTTGGATTATTAAATTATGATAAGGATAAAGAATTATTGATTGTTCTTGTATGTTCATATACTGCGATATATCGAAGTATATAAAATCAAGAAAGAACATGGACAGAGTGAAGTATTTTTTGGAAAATACTAAACCTTTAAGAAATCCTTAAAACGATTTCTTCCAATCCGAGGTGGGATAAGTCTCGTGAGTTTATGCCAGATGCTTTTTTTCGTACGTAGTTCGATAATAAGCTTCTTATACGCTCCATCTTTGTATTTACTTTTCATCCTTCCGATTGTGGATTCACTCATTTGCAGGAATGTGGCAATAGCATAGGGAGTTTCATTTTGATCAAGGAGAGAGATTGCTACAAGTCGTTTTGCAAGCATTATTTTTTCTGTTTTGGTGAATAGCTCACCTAGTATAATCTGCGCCCTTTCAATACGAGAGAGAAGAGATAGTGTCTCTAAAAGTTCTTTTTGAATGTAGGCATTCTTTTCTTTATTGAGGTTTCGTTTTGATATGTGTGTCATGTATATATACTACGATATATCGCAGTATATGAGAACATGTGTGAAGTCCTTAAGTTTTCTCTAAATCCTTCCGCCGTTGAACATAATAAACGGCTGCCAAGAAGTTGTTTGTTATCGTAAAGCCCTTCTACCCATTTTTTCTTAGATTTGCTACACTACCCCTATCATGTTGTATACAAGAAAAGGGGATCAAGGAACTACCAAATTATTTAATACACCTAAAGGCGAGCGGGTGTCTAAAGCGTCTTGTCAGACGGAAGCGCTTGGTGCAATGGATGAGATGAATTCTTTTCTCGGACTGGTAAAGGTGAAGGCGGCAGAGAAAAAGTATAAATTCAAAAGTATGTTTCTTGCAGATATCGTTAATCAAGTTCAGTCGAACTTATTTATTATTCAAGCGGAACTTGCGGGGTCCGATATGACGATTCAAAGAAAAAAAATTGAAGATATGGAGCACATTATAGATTCTATTGAGAAAGAGATGCCACCCATAACTACTTTTTTTATTTCCGGAGGGACTGAACTTGCTACCCTGTGTGATATTTCTCGGACTCTTGCAAGAAAAGCTGAACGGCGCGTGGTGAAAGGAGTAGAAGAGGGGTCGTTTGTTGTAGGTGAACATACAAAAGAGTACTTAAATCGTCTATCTTCGTTATTGTATGCACTCGCCCGGTACGTCAACCACTCAGCCGGTATTTCAGAAACAGCACCTAGTTATCAGTAGTCATGTTTACCTTTGTTCAAAATTTCTTTGAACGGTATGAGCGACATATTTCTTCTGTTGCACTTATTGGTGGTTTTATTGTTGATAGTATTACTTTAAATAGGGTTGATCAATTTTTTGATAATATAATACTGCTTTCATATATTACGATTGCAGGAACGTGCATTGTTCTTCTTTCATTTTGGAAAGATGAATGGCTCACCGGGAGGTTTGCTCCCAAGGTGCACGCATTTCTCCTCATTGCTATGCAATTCGCGTTTGGAGGGCTTTTTAGTGCGTTTCTTATCTTTTATTCACGTAGTTCATCCTTTATTGCGAGTGCTCCATTTTTGTTTGTACTTCTATTCGTACTCATTGGGAATGAGTTTTTTAAAGCACAATACATTCGCCTCACGGTGCAGGTGAGTATTTTCTTCTTCGTTCTCTATTCATACCTTATTTTTACTATTCCTGTAGTTCTCGGGTTTATGAATACGTGGACATTCTTATTGAGCGGGCTTATTAGTTTGCTCTGTATTCGTATATTTATTTTGTTTATAAAGCTTATTAATCCAGTAAAAGTAATTTCTTCTGGAGGAATGTTTTTAATAGTAATTGGAATATTCACGGTTATAAATGGGTTATATTTTTTAAATATTATTCCACCGATTCCCCTTGCTCTTAAAGATAGTGGTGTGTATCACTCAATAGTAAAAAATGCAGATGGGACCTATACTGCACAAAAAGAGGAGCATGAGTTTAATGAATTTTTTAAAGCATACGAAAGAGTCAACTTGTTACCAGGCAAACCACTGTATGTGTTTACTTCCATTTTCGCCCCAACAGAGTTTAAGGCAACAGTCTTTCATGTGTGGGAACAGTATGACAAAAAGAGCAAAGCATGGGTTGAGACGAATAGAATTGAACTTCCTATTTTAGGAGGGAGGGATGGGGGATTTAGAACGTACTCTGTAAAAGAAAATCCTAGTATGGGGCAGTGGCGCGTAAGTGTTGAGACGGGGAGGGGGCAGGTTATCGGTAGAATTTTACTGCAGGTAAATCGAGTTCAAACCACTCCACCTCTCAGTCCTGTTACAAAATAATAGTATGAGAAATGTAACACTTTGTTTTTTAATGAAGGGAAACAAGATCTGTCTTGCAGAAAAAAAGCGTGGTTTCGGAGCGGGAAAATATAATGGTATCGGAGGAAAGCAGGAGTCGGATGAGACAGTAATGCAAGCACTAGTCCGTGAGGTTAAAGAGGAGGTTTGTGTTGATATTTATCCCACTAATGCTGAATTGGTAGCTGATATCACCTTTTTCTTTGAAGAAAAATCTGAATGGAATCAACGTATGTACGTGTATATTGTAAAGAAGTTTTCCGGAACCCCTCTGGAGACGGATGAGATGAGACCTGAGTGGTTTATTTATGCAAAGATTCCATATGAGAAAATGTGGATCGATGATAAGAGTGGCTTCCGTTGGTGTTAGGGGGTAGAAAGGTGCGTGCGACTTTCTTTCTCTCGGGTGACGGAAAGTCTATAGTCTCAAAACAAGTAACGCTCGTTCCCGAACTTGAAGTTTCTTCGTAGAATATTGACACATATAAAAAATAGTGTACTATTCAAAGTCGCAATTTGTTCCAAAAATTCAAATAAGGGTTACCTATGAAGAAATTCGGTTTATTGTCTCTGCGGTGTTCCATTGGTGCTTCTGTAGATGAGGCACGAGTATTGCTGGTCAGAGTATTTGGGCATACGATGATCCGTGTTCATTCAGGAGACGTAGATCACCACTTTGAACGACGCCTCGGTCCGTCTTTGTACCGGGGTGGACGTATCAGTGTGGCGTATAAACATCGTGAATCAGGTGAGTTGCTCAAATGTGAGTACCACATCGCTGAGGGTACGGTGCGTATTGAATGTCATTTCGGGCAACACGTTGAGTCGCAAGATGAGGAGGTGTTTCGGCAGTTTGCTCTTCAGACAACTTCGGTTCTTTCGACGCAACAGGAGCAGGAGCTTGTCTCGGCATAGTGTTTTAGTGTTCAGTAGTACACACTCACCAGTAGGTGGGTGTGTTTTTTACTAAAATGCGGTCACGAGTTACTAATTATTTTATACTAATATTGCGGGCCTTTTGTTCATTTCTGCAATTCGTTTTCAGGAAGAAAAAAAGAATTATTTCGAAATGTTTGCTTCGCAAAACTCGCTAAATAGTACGCAGGTACTATTTAGCCCCGTTCCTCGAATGTTTCTCAAGGTTTCCAGTAGTTTCGTTGCGGTCACGAGTTACTAAGTGTTCTCAGTAGCTTTGCTACTTGTGAGCACTAAGTACTCCCTGCCTGCCGGCAGGCAGGGCGAATCTTACAGATTCTGTACACCTTTTGGCTCTTTTATTTCGCACAGCTCATAAAACAGCTCAAAAAGTCTTACGAAGTTCCATGTATTCACTTCTCACCCGGCCTCGGTTGTTTTTATTTCTAGGGAATGAAATAAAAACATACCTACGGCTCCCGCACGAGTACGAAAGCAAAGAAGTTTGCTTTCTAAAACAAAAACCCTAGACCAAGTCTAGGGTTTTTGTTTTACTCGAGCGGGCCCGCCCAGACTCGGTCTCAAGTTACTAAGAATTTTTTCATGAGTACACTCAAAAATTCAAAGTACTCGCCACCCCAACTCGTCCGTTTTGAGAGTACTCAAAACATGACTCCGTTTTTCTCGTCCGGACAGACATACAGCAGTGTATGTCCTGCTGTCCCTGCGGGCCCGCCCAGACTCGAACTGGGAACGTCGGTTTTGGAGACCGATGTTTTACCATTGAAACTACAGGCCCGTAGTGAGGATACGATACCACAAACGCTACTTTTCTGAAAGGAGAAAGGACGCGACTTGGTCATGTATTTTTTGTAGGTCTTTTGGCTCAAACCATTTAATGGTTTTGTTCTTTTTAAACCAAGTCATTTGTCGTTTTGCGTATTGGCGAATCGCTATTTCAAGCTCAGCACTCATTTCTTCAAAAGTAAGCTTGTCTTGAAGATAAAGCGCAAGGTATTTGTACTCAAGACCCAGGGCTTCCATTCGCTCAAACGACAGTCCTCCCGCGTGAAGTTTTTTCGCTTCATCCACCAAACCTTGTTCGATTCTTTTAATAAGTCTTAGATGGATCCGTTCGTGTAATTTTTCTTTAGGAAGAGTTATTCCTATAAAGAGTGTGTCGTAGTGTTTAGTTTTTTCAGTTGGCGGGACTGAACCAACTGAGTCAACTATTTCAAGCGCACGGATAAGTCTTCGTGGATTATGCGGATCAATTTTTTCTGCTCGCTTGGGGTCTTTTTGTGAGAGGAGTGCAAAAAGCTCTTCGGTGCTTTTCTTTGATAATTCTTCACGCAAACTCGGGTTTGGAGGGACGGAGGGAAGTGATATTCCATTTACCACAGTATCGATGTAGAGACCGGTGCCTCCACAGAGTATGGGTAATTTCCCACGTACGTGCATGTCGGTGATTACAAGAGATGCTTGTTCAGCGTACTGTGCTAAGGAGTAGGTTTCTTTTGGGTCTGCGACATCAAGAAGATGGTGGGGAACATCACGCATCTCCTCAAGGGTTATTTTCCCTGAGCCAATATTAAGTTCGCGGTAGACTTGTCGTGAATCAGCAGAAATAACTTCGCCACTAAAGGAGAGGGCGAGCTCTACAGCAATATCGCTTTTTCCGACGGCGGTGGGGCCAACTATTGCGATGACTTTTTGCATATCTGTAGTATTCCTTTTTCTGGGTGAAATGCAAGCAGGTGGGAAAGAATAGAGATATGAGATTAGAGATTAGAGAAAGGAAAGAGGAAATAGGAAAAAGGTAGAGAAAAGAGATTGGAGATTAGAGATTAGAAAAACTGTAGCGATATATCGCTACAGTTTTTAGGTTGGTCCGCCGTTCAAGTCCCACTCCGCCTACAAAAATATAGTCGAAAATGCTTCGAATATTTCTCGTTATTTTTGTGCCGGAGGTGACTTGGTCACACATAAATTTCCTGACGGAAATTTTGCGCGACCCCCCTCGCGGCGCTCGCCTTGCCTTTCAGGCAAACTCGCGCACCGCTCCGGCTTTCAAGTCCCACACGCACACAAAGCAGTTTGTGTGCTCTCCGGCACAGGGAAGGGGTCGGGGAACGGTAGTTCTCCGTGGAGTGAGAATGCATGGGTATGCATTCGCAAGGCCGGAGGCAGACGTGCCGAGGCGGGGTCGCGGGCTTTTTCAGCAGAAAAAGACCTGTGACAGGCAGTGAGCGAGCTTGCGAGCGAGCGTCGGAAAACCGTGGGTTTTTGAGTTGTGCCGGAGGTGGGACTTGAACCCACACCCCTTGCGGGACGCGATTTTGAGTCGCGCGCGGCTACCATTACGCCACTCCGGCAGATTTATATAATTGATTTCAAGTATTCTTTACCAATGCCTGATTTAAGATATTTTTCTCGTGTCCGCGCATCATTCCTATTTTGATACTCCTCAAGCAAGATTATATCAAAAGGTCGATACGGTCTAGTTGTTTTATTGTATCCCGCATTGTGCGCAAATATTCTTCTTGTGGGATTGTTGGTAATCCCCACATAAATATATTTTCGCTTTAGACTTCTGATTGCATAGGTGCAATATGTCATACAAAATCTAACCTCACCTTTATTCTATGTAGGTCGCGCCCGGCTACTCACCTGCCTGCCGGCAGGCAGGTTACGCCACTCCGGCAAACATACACATACGTATGGTTCTTGAAAACAAGCTTCCTACGCAGTTCTCACAGTCTACTCAACTCCGTAATTAAAATCAACAATGAACTCTTTCCAAGTGTGTGTTAGAATACAGAAGTAATAAAAAAAAGATGTCACAATTTCAAGAAAATTCAGTATTTTGGATAGAGGTAGACAAGATACACGCAAACCCGTATCAGCCTCGGTTTACGTTTGATGAAGCTAAGCTTGAGGAATTAGCAGATTCTATCAGGCAATACGGAGTGCTTCAACCATTGGTCGTGACTAGAAAGGAGAGTACGTTGCCTGATGGTGGGATAGTGGTGAACTACGAGCTTATAGCAGGCGAACGAAGACTTCGCGCATCACGACTTGCGGGAGTTAAGCAAGTACCCGCACTTATCCGAAGTGGGGAAGATAATGCGCAAGTTAAACTTGAGCTTGCAATTATTGAGAACCTTCAGCGAGAAGATCTAAATCCAGTGGATAGAGCACGAGCGTTTGAGCGCCTTGCAAAGGAGTTTAATTTTAAGCATACGGAAATTGCGAAAAAAGTCGGAAAGAGTCGTGAGTATGTTTCAAACACGCTTCGCTTACTCTCTTTGCCTGATGAAATATTGCAGGCGCTTGCAGAGAAGAAAATAACCGAAGGGCATACTCGTCCACTCATGATGTTAAATGACCGACCCGATGAACAGCGTACTCTCTTTAGAGAAATTATCTATAAGAAAGTAAATGTACGTGATTCTGAAATGCTTGCTCGTCGTATTGCGCAAGACAAGGTACGAAAGAAAGAGTACACCATTGATCCTGAAATTGCAGAGTTTGAAGGAAAGCTTGCGGAGTCACTCGGAACTCGTGTCATGATAGAGCGAGGTGAGGAGGGAGGGAGAATTATGATCAGCTTCTTTAGTAAGGATGACTTACAAGAAATAACCAGAATGCTTGAAGCGAAGGAAAAACGCAAGGCTCATTCTATGCTTGATCGATTTATGGAACAAAAAAATGCTTCAGCACAGCCTGTTACTCCGGTTGAATCACCTGTAGTAAGCGGAACACAGAATCCTAGCAATGAAGATGCGCAACCTTCTTCGGTTGTAGCAGAAGCAGAACACACACCTCAGGTTTCTCAAAATCAAGCACCCATTGCACACAGTGGTGTTGCGCTCGGGTCTGTAGACTCAATGGAAAATCTGCCGGTAGTTGAGTCTGCTGTATCACCAGTGTCTGCAGTTCCTGAACCGGTTTCTCCAGTTGAAGAAACTCCTGTAATGCCAGAAGAAGCTGTACAACAAACACCAAATCCTGTACTTGAATTTGAACCTCAGCGTGAGGAGATTGAGGAAGATGATACGGACATGTACTCAATAAAGAATTTCTCAGTTTAGTTCTTATCCGTTTTAATTTGAGTTGCAAGAGATATTTTCTTTTTAGCGCTTGTTGTTTTTGCAGACGCGAGCCATTTTCTACTTGGCTTCGCACTTTTTTTAGTGATAATCTCTACGATATCGCCATTTTTTAGCTCTGTATCAAAACCTACTAATTTCCCGTTTACTTTTGCACCTGCCATATGTACTCCAACATCAGAGTGAATTGAAAAAGCAAAATCAACAGGACTTGATCCAATAGGAAGATCAACCACATCACCTTTCGGGGTGAATACAAATATCCGCTGTTCAAAAAAATCTACTTTCAGGTGTTCCAAAAACAATTCACTCTCATTATCTTTTGGTTGCAGTTCAGCAAGTTCTTTAATCCAAAGCGGTACGTTGTCGTATGAATACTTTTGAGGGTTATGTGAAAGGACTTTATTTCTAGTAACAATACCAGGGATGCGAGGAAGGAGGGATTTAAGCCAAGTAATAGGGTCAACTTTCTTTTTTGAGCGTGTTTTATACGCAAGGTGGGACGCTACACCAAACTCAGCTTCACGATGCATTTCTTCACTTCTAATTTGTATTTCAACAATACCTCCATCTCCGGTAAAGACGGTAGTGTGAATCGCGCGGTATCCGTTTGGTTTTGGGAATGCGATGTAGTCTTTAATACGGCCGGGGAGAGGACGCCAGGTACCATGGAGGAGCCCGAGTACTTGATAACAGTCCGTTGTACTTGGGCAGATGACACGGAGTGCAGAGAGGTCATAGATGTTGTCTATGTCCCCTTTATGAGATCGTAACTTTCTCCAAGTTCCAAATATAGATTTTAGTCTATATTCTGTATGGACCGAGGTTTGTCCTCCCATACCGAGTACTCGTACTACAGATTTAGCAAATTTTTCAAGTCGCTTTTCATTCTCCTGATTTTTTTGTCTGAATAATTTTCGGGTAGATTCAAATTCTTCAGGGTAAGCATATTTGAATGCAAGGTTCTCTAACTCACGGGTAAATCGCCTAATACCGAGTCGGTATGAGAGGGGAGCATAGATTTCAAGCGTTTCAAGCGCGATACGCTTCTGTTTTTCTCGTGGGATATGTTCAAGCGTGCGCATGTTGTGAAGACGGTCGGCGAGTTTGATGATGATGACGCGTAGGTCTTGTGCCATTGCTACGAACAGTTTTTGTAAACTTTTTGTGTGGCGTTGCGCACCATGGTATCTAATTTTCCCAAGTTTAGTTACTCCTTCAACGAGAAAAAGTATTTCATCACCAAACTCTTTTTTAAATAACACTTGATCTACTTCTGCGTCTTCAAGCACATCATGAAGTAGGCCAGCTGCGATCGTATTCGGACCCATTCCAATTTGCGCAAGGTTGAGTGCGGTTGCGTATACGTGGTTGAAATAAGGCTCTCCAGAGAATCGTTTTTGTGGAGCGTGTGCGTGTTCAGCAAAATGATACGCCTTTGTAATGAGGTGTGCGTCTTCGGGTGAAAGTCCCTTTGCAGCAGATAGTAGTTCTTTAACGTTAGGCATGTATCTATCCTACGCTTTTTGTGTGCACATGCAAATAAAACCGCTCTCGTAGAGAGCGGTTTATGGCATGTGTGCGTTGCTTACTTGAACGAAAGAAAATAATCGAGGAGTCCACGAAACTGAACATCGTCCATAACGAACTCTTTCGGACCAAGTACTTTCCCGCGTTTCCTCTCAGAGTGAGAGGAAATCGATTCTATGGGATTGAGCATTTGTGAGCCTTCCCAGACTGAGAAGCGAAGAAGTTGTTTTGGATTGCGTGCGTGTTTTTCAAACGACGTTGGCGACCTGAGTGTTCGCACATAAAAGAAAGGAAGGATCTCATCTTCGCGCAATGGCGTCGGGTTGATCATTGAGAGTTTTCTGACACTGTCGGCGGCTGTGTCCCCAAAGATAATGCGCGTCGCTTTTTTCCCATAGCACTGTTTGCTCGCTTCTTGGAGAGATTCACTTGAGAACATGCCGGGTAAGTTCTCCGTGACGAGAGTCGGCTCTACACGCGGTACACCTCCTTCCTCAGAAGCCACACGGAGGTACACAAAGGGAATTCGTTTATGGAATGAGGTAAGGAACAGGATTGATTGTGACATGAATATTATGGTTGAGTGTGTTCTCAACGCATACTACGTATTTAAAACACATATGTCAATACTTATGAAACTGCAATGAGATTTTTAACATCATCAATAGTTGCTGTTTGAGGATTCATCTCAGTGGGGAGATAAATACGTCGGCGTCCGCTTTTTACAAACATACCTGATTTGCTTTTGAAAATTTGATAGGTTTTTTTACCCTTTGGATCTTTGCCGAGGTCTCGCACCAACTCAACTCCTTTTGGAAGTGCTTTTGGCTGACTCAAGAGCTCTTGTGCACGCGCAAAGGTAACGGTGTAGGGATCGTCTCCCTTTTTGAGTGAACGAAATTCGCCATCACATCCGATGTAGGGACCGAAACGGCCAATATTTGCTATGACTTCTTTTCCATCAGTCGTATGTCCAAGTGTTCGTGGAAGTGCGAGATAGTGAAGAGCTTCAGTAAGCGTGACGAGTGATGGCAACTTTCCTTTCGGTAGGCTTGCGCGTTTTGGTTTAGGGTTTTCATCTGTTTTTTCACCGAGTTGTACATAGGGTCCAAAACGACCATCTCGAACAAAGATTGGTTCCTTCGTGTCTGGGTGCACTCCAATGGGAGCTTCATCGGCAAGGATACTTCCGTCAATTTTTCGCGCTCCTTTGCAGTCAGGATACGTTGAACAACTAAGAAACTTTCCATTTTTTCCGAGTTTGATAACCATGGGTTTGTTACATTCAGGGCAGGGGAATTCTTTAGGAGCATCACCTAAGGTGGTGAGTTTTTCTATGTGTTCCTTCGAAGCAACTTCCTTTTTGAAAGGGGTGTAAAATGCTGTAAGAACATCTGTGTAATTTGCATTTCCTTCAGCAATACGATCTAAATCATCCTCCATATTTGCGGTGAACGTATCACTAATGTAGGTACTGAAATTATTTTCAAGAAACGTACTCACGACCTCGCCCGTGTCAGTTGGTTTAAGTGTTCTTCCATCTTTTTCTACGTACCCACGTTCTTCAATAGTGTTGATAATCGACGCGTACGTGCTCGGGCGACCAATACCTCTTTTTTCAAGTTCTTTGATAAGCCCCGCTTCACTATAGCGTGAGGGTGGTTGAGTTTGTTTTTCCTCATCATGAATCTGGACAAGTGTAACTGGATCAGAAACCGCTACTTGAGGAACCTCAACGTCTTCTCCTCGAGCTCGTGGGTCTGCCATGAGCCATCCGAGGTAGGTTACTCGTGACCCGTTGACTGCAAAATGGGGTAAGTCCTCGCCAACAATTTCAGCGAGTATTTTTGTTCGCACGATTTTAGCATCAGACATTTGAGAAGCAACAGTCCTTTGCCAAATGAGCTCATAGAGTGCCCCTTCATCACCGGTTTGAGAAATTGCTTTTTTTATACTGTTTGTTGGGCGGATTGCTTCGTGCGCCTCTTGGGCATTTTTTGATTTTTTTGCGTACGTACGAAACTCTAGGTGTTCCTTTCCAAACTCTTTTTCAATAACCTGTGCGATTTGTCCCAAGGCTTGTTTTGAGAGTGAGGTGCTATCGGTACGCATATAGGTAATATGCCCTGCTTCGTACAGCTTTTGCGCTGCCCGCATGGTACGTGATGGTGAAAAGCCCAGGCGCGTTGAGGCCGTTTGTTGGAGTGTTGAAGTGATAAATGGAGCGCGCGGAGATCGTTTTGCTTCAGTTTCAGTATTGTCACAGATTCTCCATGATCCACTTTTTCCTTTTGAAAGAATGGTATCTACTAATTTTTTATCTCGTGGTTCATCTACACAAGTAAAGGTTACCACTTCATCATTTTTCATTTGCAGGTCAGCGGTGATTGACCAAAATTTTTCTGGAATGAACGCCTGGATTTCTCTTTCACGTTCAACCAAAATACGGAGCGCGGGGGACTGCACTCTACCAGCAGATAATCCATAACGAACTTTTTTCCATATCAATCCAGACAAGTCATATCCCACAAGACGATCAAGGACTCTTCGAGCTTCTTGTGCTTTACGAAGGTTTTGGTCAATGGGACGGGGGTGCGAGAGGGCCTCAAGTATCGCATCTTTGGTGATCTCGTGATACGTTACGCGCTTGATTTTTGAAGCGGGAATGTCCGTTAGGAGCTCACTTAAGTGCCATGCGATAGCTTCACCTTCTCGGTCAGGGTCGGTTGCGAGAAGAATAGTGTCGGCTTTTTTGGCAAGCATATGGAGCTCTGAGACCACCTTTTCTTTTCCACGGCTAATCTCGTAATGAGGGGTAAATGTATCTAAATCTATTGCTTTTTTGTTGCTTTTGGGGAGGTCACGCACATGTCCAATTGACGCACGGACAACATACGTATCGCCGAGATACTTTGAAATAGTTTTTGCCTTTGCAGGTGATTCTACTATAAGTAGTGTTTTCATAATCGAATGTACCACTAATACTACACTACGGAGCTGAATGCAAATGGGGAAAGAAAAAACACACGTCGTAATGCGTGTGTTTTTGTGTTCGCAGTTTATCCTGCGAGTGGGCTTTTGAGTCGTGGCATTTTTGCAATAACCACAAGTAGGTAGAGGCACAATCCGACAATCACTGACTGACTGATTGCCGAAGCGCTGATGTGATAGGTGATTTCGCCGAGGTGTGTTACTGCTTGTGTGCAGAGTAGGTACACTGCGGTCCAATTTCCTATAAAGAGTATCGCAATGACCGCGATAGATGCGAATGGTGTGCGTGAATCCCTCTCATGATACAAGAAGAACAACTCCTGGATCGGAGATATGGCAAAAATCAACACCATGTATGTCATAAAAAAAATAATGAACAGGTACAAAGATGTCATAGTCGGTAGTGGTTTCCAAATTCCACACGTACTGTATCTCTATCGGGTTGGTTTTGCAAGGCGCTATGATTAAGAGCGGATGCGAATGAGTCCATTTGATTCATGTATCAATCCTTTTAGTTCAAGCGTGGTGAGTAGTATCGTCGCTTGGTGAACAGGAAGGGTTGATTGTGTGATTAATTCTTCTTTGCTCATGGGTTCCCTAAGGAGGGTGAGTAGGCGTGATTCTTCCGGGGAAAGCGAATTGAATAGAGCTGATTGCGAAGAGGAGGAATCGGTCTCTAGATTGAGTGCTTCTAATATATCCTTACTGTCGCGAATGAGTGTTGCTCCTAGACGGAGAAGCATATGTGGACCACGACTAGTGGGTGAGTGTATGGGATGAGGAATAGTGAGTACATCACGGTTGTATTCCACTGCTAAGCGAGAGGTGATAAGGGTTCCAGATTTCTCCTCAGCTTCTATGACGAGTATCGCATGTGACATTCCCGCCATAATACGGTTACGTTGAGGAAATGAGTACGGAGTCGCTTTAAAATCTGGAGGAAATTCTGAGAGCAGGCCTCCGCCTGATTTTAGTATGTCATTTGCAAGCTTTCGGTGCGTGCTTGGGTACAGGACTTTTGAACCGAGGCCTGATCCTGGAACTGCAAGAGTGTGGAGATTTGCATCAAGCGCTGCGCGATGTGCAATCCCATCAATACCAAGTGCGAGTCCTGAAATGATTGAAATAGGTGCACCCGCAAGTCCTCGGATTAAAGATATACAGGACTGTTTTCCATACTCGGTATACTTTCTTGCGCCTACTACCGCAAGTAGTTTGTGTCCTTGTGGAGGGAGAGAGCCATTCAGAAAAAGTGTCTTCGGGGGTTCCGGAATCTCATTTAGCAAGGACGGGTATTCATGTTGGGAGAGTTGCTTCATGTTTGTTTATTGTAGCACTTTTCTATATACTAAAAGACATGTTGGATATTAAGTTCATACGCGAACATCGGGAGATTGTTGAGGCGGGCGCTAAGAAAAAGCGCATGGAAGTTGATATTGCAAAACTTATCAAGTTAGATGACAAACGAAAAGATTTACTCCTTGCGGTAGAAAAAAAGAGGACTGAGCAAAATGAGTTCAGTCGTAAGATTGCATCAACACAAAACAACGATGAGCGTGTCCAGTTAATTTCTGAAATGAAGATTCTTAAAGAAGAGCTTCAAAAAGAAGAAGAGGACCTGAAAAAAATATTGAAGCAGTGGCAGACACTCATGCTCACAGTTCCGAATATTCCTGACATGACGGTGCCTGAAGGTGCAAGTGATGCGGAGAATGTTGAGGTGCGAGTGTGGGGGACGAAGCCCGAGTTTCCGTTTAAACCACAGTCTCATATTGATCTCATGCTTGCGAAAGATATGGTTGATTTTGAGCGAGGGGCGAAAGTAGCTGGTTTCCGGGGATACTACCTTAAAGGAGATGGAGCGCTACTTATGTTTGCGCTCTGGCAGTATGTCACCAATTTTTTTGTGCTCCGTGGAGGGTTTATTCCGTTTATTGCGCCTTCACATCTGCAACGGGAGGCTTTTCTTGGTACGGGGTACTTACCGCAGGGAGAAGATGATCTATATAAGACACAAGATGATACCTATTTCTCTGGTACCGCAGAGGTTCCTGTTATGGGGTACTACAGTGATCGCGTTCTTGAACATAAAGATTTTCCTATAAAAGTTTTTGCCTTTTCTCCGTGTTTTAGGAGAGAAGCGGGGAGTCATGGAAAGGACACCAAAGGACTTATGCGTGTGCACGAGTTTTATAAATTTGAACAGGTAGTGTTGTGTGAAGCGAGTCATCAGACATCAGTTAACCTCCATGAAGAAATTACCGCTCATGCAGAAGCACTCATGCAATCACTCGGTATTCCGTATCATGTCGTTGCGAACTGTGGAGGAGACCTTGGTCTCGGACAAGTTAAGAAATATGATATTGAAGCATGGGTTCCTTCTGAAGGGGTGTACCGTGAGACACATTCCGCATCGTACTTTCACGATTTTCAAACTCGACGTTTAAATATACGGTATAAAGATGAACAGGGAAAAATGAGATTCGCGCACTCACTTAACTCAACTGCTCTCGCGCTCCCTCGTATCCTTATTCAGATCATTGAAAACAACCAACAGGCAGATGGAAGCATCGCTGTCCCTGAAGCGCTTCGTCCGTATCTCCAAGGGCGAACTAGTTTGTAATTGTCATGTACGATGCTCGACGAAACCGTCTCCCTGCTTCGGAGTTAAAAGAGCGAAGGAAACAGGCTCGTCGGCGCGCGGTATTCATCAGTATCGGTGCAGTGGTGTTACTTTGTGCATTACTCGTATGGGTACTAAGACAGGAGTGGTTTCTTATTCGTTCAATCACCACCGAAGGCACGCGTACGCTTTCAGGTGAAATAATCAGTGCGTATACGGACACAATGCTTGAGGGGAACATGATGTACATATTTCCTCGAAGGAACACTCTCTTGTTGAGCAAAGAACGGTTAACTCAATCACTCCTACTTGAATACTCACGAATTGAACGTGTTACTTTTGATCGTGAAGGAAGAAACGGTCTCCGTATACAGATTGAGGAACATACACCTCACGCGCTGTGGTGCGGAGAAAGTCGTCCTCTGTTAGTGAGCGATGACAGTGAGACGTGTTACTTTTTAAATGAGAAAGGTTATATTTTCTCTTCCGCACCTACATTTTCTGGTAGCGCCTATTTTAAATATTATGGAAAGCTAGCTGTAGAGGAACCGCTTCGCGCACATTTTTTTTCAGCGGATGAGCTTTTTATTGCAGAGGAGTTACTCTACTCGCTCACTCAGCTTGAGTTAACGCCACAGTACCTCACTCGCACATCTGAAGGAGATTATCGGATAACTCTTGTTACTGGCGAATATGTGCTGTTTGTTCCTGACAATACATTGGTAAGTCAGGTTGATAATTTGGGAGCGCTACTTACGTCTGAGGTGTTTCGGAAAGATAAAAGAGAATCGGTAACTCCGCTTGAATATATTGATGTTAGATTTGGAAATAAGTTGTACTATCGATTTCGTGGAGAAAGTGAAATAGTGGAGAGTGATACTGAAATAAAAAGTGAATAACCTCATACGGTAATTTGCTATACTTAGATAATGAAGTTTCGAGCCCGGTCATCTCGGATAGTATTTCTTGTTGCTGTATGTGTGACCTGTGTTTTCTTTGGCACGCAGGTACTATCTTCTGATAGTTTAGAGTTGTATTCATATGCTCATTCTAAACTCCCTGAATCAACACAGGTATCAAAACAGGTTTCTAATACTGTGTATGCGCTTGCATACACTCTTCGTGAGTCGCTCGCGCAAACTCTCTCGGCTGAAGCATCTCTCTATGGTCCAAAAGAGGGGAAGGTGCTCGCAATACAACTTGATACGAAAGAAGTTTTTCTTATGTTGAATGGGCATATTATAGACGTCTTCACACTCAAAGGTATAAGTGAATATCAATCTCCGCATGCTCCGGAAGGTGGTGAGTTTACGGTGTTGCAGAAGAGTCGGGAGCATTTTTCGCCACTATTGCAGGAGTGGTTTCCATACACCGTATCAATATCTCATAATATGTTTTTACATGCGGATACTGGCGCCGTGCCACACGGTACATTTGTTCTTGAGGAGAGCGATGCACGGAGTGTGTATGTTTTTTCTGATGAGAATACCGAGGTTATTATTACCGGGGAGGAGGTCTCTCCTGTGGTGTCTGAAAGAAAATTTGAGTACATTATTAATCCTGAAGTTGCCTTTCCAAATATCAATGCCGAGTCGTACCTCGTCGCTGATATAGAAACCGGAAACATTATTCTTTCACGTGAGGCGGATACGGTACGACCAATAGCGTCCATTACAAAGCTGATGACCGCTCTCGTTTCAAGCGACACCTTAAATCAGTATCGTCTTATTACACTGAGTCCACATGCGTTTACTGTTCCATATGCAGAGACGGGAGGACTTGAACCACATGAGGAGATATCAATTCGTGAACTCATGTATCCAATTCTTCTCACCTCAAGTAACAGCGCTGCACATGCCGTTGCTGAATATGCGGGGTATGAACAATTTATTACCAGTATGAACACTCGCGCGCAAGAGATTGGTATGAGTAGCACTCGTTTTGCTGATCCGAGTGGAATTTCATCTGCTAATATTTCAACTGCACAGGATGTGTATACGCTGGTTCGTTATTTGTACCAAGAACGTAGAGATATTCTCAATATGACACGAATACCAGTTAAAGAAACACTGTATCATCGGTGGGAGAATAATAATAAGTTTGTGCACCTAGAGACGTACCTTGGAGGAAAGACAGGGCAGACGACCGCAGCGCTGCAAACCTTGGTTTCAGTCTTCAATATCAAGCTTACCGAGTTTGAAAACAGGCCTATTGTAATTGTGGTAATGAAAAGCACCCAGCGCGAACAAGATGTGCTTGCACTGCATGACTACTTGCGCGAAGCCGTATATTTCGCTACAACAAGGGAGTAATATATGAATAATAACCGTTTTGGAGTTATAGGGTGGAGCGTTGTCGCTATGCTTTTTGGGGCTATGGCGACATTTGCTCTGTTTGAAGGAGGAAATGCACTGGTGGCACTTGTTTCAAAACCAGGGAGTGTTTTTTACTACCAAGCACCTGCAACAACCTTACTGCATAAAACAAAAACACCAGAGTACGCAACACTTATCTTTGTGGGTGACATTATGACTGACCGCGCAGTACGGAGTCGTGTAGAGAGACAATTTGGAGGAAATTACGACAAGCTACTTTCCGAAGTGTCGCTTTTACACGATGCAGATATTACATTTGGAAACCTAGAGGGACCGGTATCTGACAAAGGTACAAACGTAGGGAGTATCTATTCATTTAGAATGCATCCCCAAACACTTTCTGCACTTCGCGGGGCAGGGTTTGATCTTCTTTCGGTTGCTAATAACCATGCGGGAGATTGGTCCGTTCCTGCTTTCGCTGATACATTGGCGCGTATTGAGCGTGAAGGTATGTATGCGGTTGGTGGAGGGACAACAAAAGATCGTGCAGTACAACCAATTATCTTTACCGTGAGAGGCATTACTATCGGGTTTCTTGCGTTCACTGATGTGGGACCCAATTGGCTTGAAGCAGATGAGACAACCCCTGGAATATTACTCGCGTCTGACCCTAAGCATACTACGTACATTAAAGAAGCAAGCGCGTTTGTTGATCATTTGGTGGTTTCGTATCACTATGGGGATGAGTATGAACATGGTTCAAGTGAGCGTCAGCGTGAGCTTTCTCGTGGTGCAATTGATGCTGGGGCGCGGATTGTGGTGGGTCATCACCCTCATGTCATACAAGAAGTTGAAACGTATAATAACGGGTTAATATTCTACAGCTTGGGAAATTTTATTTTTGACCAAACTTTTTCAGAGGAAACAATGCAGGGGTTAGTTGCTCGGGTAATGGTTGATGAAAAGGGAGTAGTGTCGTGGACCGAGACGGTAACTGAGCAGGATGAATTTCTCCGCCCTACACTTAAAAATACCGTAAAGCGAATATTTCCAAACTAGTATGGCATACGGATTTTGGGCAAAAATGAAGAAGCCAATTATGGTTTTGGCACCGATGGCAGATGTTACTGATCAGGCGTTTAGGCGCATTATTGCAAAGTATGGAAAACCGGATGTTACGTGGACTGAGTTCGTGTCTGCAGATGGGTTAATGAGCGCGGGGAGAGAGGCGTTGCTTATTGATCTTGTGTATACCGAGGAAGAGAGGCCAATTGTTGCGCAACTCTTTTCTTCCGTTCCTGAACACATGGAGGGAGCGGCGAGGCTATGTCGCGAACTTGGGTTTGATGGCATTGATATCAATATGGGGTGTCCTGATCGCTCTATAGAAAAGCAGGGGTGTGGAGCAGGGATGATAAAAAACCCTGAGAATGCAAAAGCGGTGATACGTGCCGCAAAACGTGGTGCAGGAGATATTCCAGTCTCCGTAAAAACACGGATTGGCTACAATACAAACGAGCTCACTACGTGGCTTCCAGCGCTTCTTTCGGAAAATCCAGCAGTGGTTACTATTCATGCACGCACGAGAAAGGAGCTCTCGCTCGTACCGGCTCGGTGGGAACATGTGAGAGAAGCAGTTGAAATTAGAGACTCGCTTGAGAGTGATACGCTTATTTTGGGAAACGGAGATGTCCTAGATTTACGTGATGCGGAGGAGAAAGTTCGCATGAGTGGAGCTGACGGGGCGATGCTCGGCCGGGCTATTTTTGGTAACCCGTGGCTATTTAACCGAGCGGTTCAGAAAAATGATATCCCTCTCCGTGAACAGCTTGAGGTGATGATTGAACACACGGAGCTTTTTGAAAAATTGTTGGGTAATACGAAGAGTTTTGCCATTATGAAAAAACACTATAAAGCGTACGTGCATGGGTTTGATGGCGCGAAAGATCTTCGGATCAAACTCTTTGAGGAAGCGCATACTGCGGAAGATGTGCGACGCATGATTACTGACTTTTTTGATACAAATCCACAGACTTTAGTATAAAAGGAAAATAGGATATAGTAGGGGAGGAGCATTCCGCTCTTGCTAGATAACACAGTACTTATGCGCCTATGAATACTACCCTTCTTATTCGCAGCACTGGTTCGGCGTATCTCGCCGAAGGAGACCGTTCAAATCCGATTTCAGTCTGAAAGGAGGTGATCCCTATCTCACGTAGGTATGAGGGATAGCCCTCTCTTCCACTAATACTGGACAGAGTGCTTACGTGCTCGCACTTTTCTGTGTCTTTCACAGTTGCGACATAGGAAATTGTGCTCATGACGGCACGCCTTACCAGGCGTGCCGTTTTTCTGTATACTGGGATTAGAAAGGATACAGGTGACATATGACGTATTCAACATTGATTCGCAGAGCTCGGGACCTCTCTCTACTCAACGAGTTGGTGAAGGAAAATGTGAAAGATCTTTCAGTTGTGTTCAGCGAGACTGATGTATTTGAAAGACTTACATTCAAACAGTGCCTCAGGTTATTTCGAACACTTCCCGGACTTGAATTGAGAAAGTATTTCATCATGGAGATGGTTCGAACACGCAAATTTGAGAACCTACATGAGGTTGCTCAGTTGGAGAATGTTGCGAGCAAGTACGGTATCAAGCTTGATGTTGCGGTGAACTCTTTAAGTAAGAATCCTTCTTCCACCTCCCTCTCGGGAGGTGTTTTTTTGACTTGCGTAAGAGTTTTTGGTAAGGTCTGAAACAGGGTGTGTGCGGAAAATCCACTTCGTACGCACAATGACAGACCTGTTGAGGGGCGAGAAAAGCGCGCGCTGATGTCTCGCTTCTTGATTGGGGATACCGTAAGTGGGTGGAACCTGCTGTATGTACGTCGCGCTGCGATGTTGGTTAATATACTCACTTACGGTATTTATATTTTGAAGTTTCAATTTGCACAACGCCAGCGAGACTGTTTACTTGCGGGCAAGTGCACTAGCGGTGAGAGAGGTTCTTGCACTCCCAATGTGTAAGGTGGCGCCTCTCTCCCGCTTTTTTTGTTCACGTAAGGGATATTTTGTGGTAGGGTAGTTAGTGGGAAGTAAACCATCACTCGTGTGAGTGAAGCGGTTGAAGCGGAGGGAGATACTTACCGATCACCCCTCCGCTTTTTTTATTTCATTAGTTTTTAGCAAGGGTAATCTTTTCGGTAGCCACTTGACTCCAAGAGTTGTTTTTAGTATATTCGTTTTTAGTTCCCCTGGAGGAGAACTGACGTATCCGAGCTCGCTCGGCTAGGCAAAAACCCTCAGCCCGAAAGGCGTTGATTATGGGTAAGTCCAGAAGTCCTCCGTAAATGCAAGGGGGAGAAAGTCACATAACAAACTGATCCCCGGATCCGTGAATGGAAGCATCGTAACCTTTCTCCCCCTTGCCCCTTTGTTCTTCATAGAGATCTTTCCTTGTAGTAGGGCGGAAGCAACTTGTTTGCTTTCGCCCTTTTCTTTTTCATAATTTCCGCGTTGTTTGATATTTGATATACTTACGACATGAAAAAAAAGACTGATGAACTTGAGTCGCATGTGGCGCTGTATCGCAAATACCGTCCGCATACATTCTCTCAGGTGGTGGGGCAGGAGCACATCGTAAAGGCGCTCACTGAGGCACTCCGTAGAAACACCGTAGGGCACGCATACCTCTTTGCTGGATCGCGAGGAACAGGGAAGACGAGCGTTGCTCGAATTCTTGCGCGTGAGCTTAAGACTGATTCAAACGATATCTATGAGATAGACGCCGCTTCAAACCGAGGTATTGATGATATACGAGAACTTCGTGATGCTGTCGGTTCACTCCCATTTCTCTCTCTGTATAAAGTGTACATTATTGATGAGGTACACATGCTCACGAAAGAAGCTTTCAATGCACTACTAAAGACATTGGAAGAACCTCCCCGACATGCCATTTTCATTCTTGCAACAACCGAAATTGATAAACTCCCTCAAACAGTAGTGTCTCGCTGTCAGACGTTCATATTTAAACAACCTACTCGAAACGAACTTGCGGACGTGGTGGTGCGAGTAGGAAAAGGTGAGGGGTACAGTGTAGACACTCCTGCGTCAGAGCTGATTGCGCTTCTAGGGAATGGGGCATTTCGTGATACGCTCGGGGTGCTTGAGCAAGTTATTTCAAGTGTATCGGGGAGTACAGTGTCAGTTGAGGATGTAGAGAGAGTTACGGGAGCGCCGACCGGAGAGATTGTGAATACTATTGTGCGATCAATTGCAGAGCGGAGTATTGAGTCTGGGTTGCGTGCGGTCAGGAATGCAGGTGAAAGTCGTGTTGATATGAAAGTTCTCACGAAGCTTGTAACAGAGAAAATTCGGGCAATTCTCTTGCTTCGTCTTGCTCCTTCTATGAAAGAAGATATTATGCGGGAATATACTCCCGAGGATGGTGAATTTCTTTCTGAAATGGCAAAGACTGCACGAGAGATACATTCAAAAGTGTTGCTCGCTCTTCTTGAGGTACATGATTTGTTGGGGAAGGGAGATATACCCGAGCTCCCACTTGAGCTTGCACTTGTGAAGATTTTAGAGCAGAATGATAAGTCTTGAGAGAAAGTAAGGTTTGCGTAGTGTGTAATTTTTGCCGGTTCGTCTAATGGTAGGACACTGCCCTTTGGAGGCAGGTATTGGGGTTCGAGTCCCTGACCGGCAGC
>CAYTAR010000007.1:0-56761 GCA_964436015.1 uncultured Candidatus Saccharibacteria bacterium
ATTGGGTTGGGGTTTGGGTGGTGCCGGTGTATTCGTATGCGCCGATGTCCCAGGCTCCATTTTGAGGACGGGAGGTTCCGTCTTTATCCTTACATAACTCTGGAACAGTAGAACAGTGTGAGGAAAGATCCTGCCCCTTATTTATCGCCACTGTATCATTAGAAGAAAGCCTAAAATTATTATCACTAGCGAATTGCTGATATTTTACGAAAGAGGGCTTCATCTGTGTAGAGCTATTCGGCTCTTGATTCTTTATCCAATCTGCAACAGAATAATTTCCTCTGTAAGAAACATACTGTCTACCAGATACCGGATGATAATAAATATTATTATCAAATTCCCAAGAAGCATCATTGAAACCTGCAGCATTATCTATATGAAAAACCGGGTGCGGAGAACCGTATCCTACGTTATAGAATATATTATTCTTTATTTCATTACCGATTCCAGTAGTGTTATTATCTGTACCGAAACTAAATCTTATTGGGCGATACAAACTCACATTGTCAATAAATACATTGTTAAATATCTTTAGATTATCAAAAGATACTATAGTTCCAGAGTTATTGTACATTCTTATGTACTCAGGATACTGATCTACTTGTTCCTCTATTCTAAATATATTATTGAAAATCCATATATTGTGTCGTCTTTCATTTGTACCCCATGAAGCAGGTTGCACTACAGCATCTCCAACATTAATGAATTCGTTATTGAATATCTTTAGATAATTTCCTGGTACCTGTAAAGTATCCTGATGTTGTGTAGAGGTATACACGCTACTTGTTTTTGTTGTTTTAAAAACATTATTATAAATACTCAAACTTCCCCCTCCTTGTATGCCGTCTGCCCCCCATATGAGCCAGTAGGGTTCTCTGGTGGTCTAGCTCCATTTTTTAATAGTTCTATTTTGTTATTATAGATACGGTTAACATCCCAATTAGAGATGGGCGATGCTATATATACAGCCGCGTCACCTCGTATACCATTCATCACGTTATCATGAATGTCCACATAAGATGAAGATGTAAATTTTATACCATTATTTATATTTTGGAATGTTAAATATTTAATCTCAACATTTTCTACATTACTTCCAGAAATACCTATAGCTTTTATTCTATCCAGATAATTAGCAAAGTTTTGTATATAGAAACTAGATACACCATTTACACTTCCATCAATAACCACATTGCTTTTGGTTAATTTAATAGCCCATCCAGAAGCTTGCTCGCCTCTATCAGAATAGTCAAAAATAACTCTTCCGTTATGACCAGCGTCTTGGCCAACACGAATAGTTACAGGATTACCTTTTATACCACTAGATCCTATCTCCCAAGATTCTGTATATGTTTTAGAATTAGTTCCTCCAGATATATACAAAGTATGTCCAGGTTTTATAAGAGACCAATTGATAGCAGAGAAGCTAGTATATGCATTATTCCATGAAGTTCCATTGTTAAGTCCTTGCGCATCTTTATCTACATACCACATGCTTCCATTATTTATCGTGCCAGATATAGTATTAGACTCTCCTGTTCCTACATACTCGTATGCACCAATATCCCAGTTAGTACCACGAGGATTATCTAGGTAATCTGTAGAAAATCCTAATGAGCTTAAGTTTTTACCTGCACCTATAGCTCTACTTCCCTCTTTGAGTCTAAAGTCTCCTGCTTGCCAGTTAACGAATAGTTGATCTGGGGTAACTCCACCGTTTATGCTCGCACTGTCTACAGTCATATTAGACTTTGAAGAGTCATCTAGATCTGTGATTATGTTGTTACCAGCCTCAAAGCTTCCACAACATCCAGAGTATGCACCTCCTCCAGCTTCGTTACCTCCCATACGGATGAAGAGGTTGTTGAAGACGCGGCCATTTGCCGCAACACCTTTTGTATCAGATGAATTATATTTCAATCCTGTACTCTGTGAAGATTTACCTAATACAGTGTTGTTGTAGAAGGATACATCTGGTATATAAGCATTTACCTGAATCCGACTATCGATGAAAAGATTATTTCTGAATGTCCAGTTACCCATCGGGCGTTTTCATAGAGCGTTCCAGTACCACCTTTTTCTAGGTTAGCTAACTGTGCATTTGAATTTTTAATTATATTTTTTTCAAAAACAATACCCTCTGCTCTAGTGGTAGCTGAAACCCCAAAAACCTGTATGTTGATATTTCTGGCTCATCTACAACAGTAGGAGATTCAGGTTGAGTAATTACAGGATCTTCTATCACCTCTAGTTCACCTCCACCTAGAGCATATAGACCTTCTACATCAGAAAGAGTGAGTGCTCTGTTATAGATACGAACATCGTCTACTGAACCATTGAAGTGACCCGTTGGAGTACTATCACAGGCTCTACCTATACAGATATTATTAATACTGAGGCCAACGGATCTAGATATTTGTCTGTCTAAGACACCATCTACGTATAGCCTATGAATATTATCAGCTCCAACACCGAAAGCTACTGTCACATGATGCCACTCACCATCATTTATGGGAGTATTACCTAGTTCAACTGTGGCGTTTGTTAGATACACAGCAACTACCCCTCCAGAACCTATGCCTATACTTTTATATGCAGTAGAACTATTTGAACTATACAGCCCTGCTATCTGTCCGCCGGAAGCAGTGGTTCTAACCCATGCAGATATAGAGAACGGGTATGCAGTTATGCCAGGGTTATTTGAATATATTAAATAGTCATCTGTACCATCGAACTGGAGCGCTCCTCCTATTGCACCTGAAGTTTGAGAGGCTCCGTTAATAACTGCGTTTTTCCCATTCCCTGAAGAGTCAGTAGCAGTACCATCATCAAATGTATAATGCGTAACTAACCCAGAACCCGCTCCACTTACCTGCGCAAGATTGTTGGTTTGAGTGAGAAGCGAGAGTGTCTGTTCGCGGAGCGAGTTCAAGAGTGTTGCGATGTCGTCAAGTATGGAGGCGTTGGCTTGAATTGGCGAGAGGAGAAAACTAATGCCTAGTAAAAAAGAACCCGTATAGATATATATTGATTTCATTCACCTATAGTACCATGTGTCACTACCTGAGTTCCATCACTTATAAAGGTAATAGTGCCCGTTTCCGCCGTGGAAAATACCTCAATATCAAACGTTGAAAACGTATCTAGCACTTCTTTATGTGGATGACCGTATGAATTACTTTTGCTCGCAGAAATAACTGCGCTTTTCGGACTGACTGTACGCACAAATAAACCACTGCTTGAAGTTTTTGAGCCATGATGCCCCGCTTTCAATACAGTACTCTGTAGAGCAGGACCATCAAGCGACACTAGGTATTCCTCAATTTTTTTTGAGGCATCACCGGTAAACATAAACGCCGTTTCTCCAAAAACAAGCATTGCAACAATTGAACCATCATTTGTTTCAACCGTTGAAACATTTCTGTCGGGAAATAGTATGTATAACAGAGCGCCCTCTCCTAAATCAAACATCTGCCCTCGACGCGCAATAACATATTCAGAATTTTCACGAATACGTCGCTCTTTGTATCCTTCATATGCTCCCGTATCAGACTCGACACCAGTATCAACACTAGTACCCACCTCATACGCGTCATACACAAACGGCAACCCACCAATATGATCCAGATCCGGATGTGTTGCAATAACCATGTCTATACTCTTATCGTAAAAGGGCATCACCCGAGAAAGCTCTTGCAAGACAAGCTCACTCTTCCCTCCATCAATCAATACTTGTACACCACTGGGGGATTGAATAAATATCGCGTCTCCTTGCCCAACATCAAGGAATGATACTGAAAGAACATCCAACTGCGACTGCGCAAGCGCACTCCACGCAACTACGTTTGCAACAATAATAACTATAAAAAATATCCCGAGTACTCTAAAGTGACCCATACTCACAGTATACCGCTATGCTATACTGACACCACTAGTAGTAACGTATTATTCTATGCAACAATTTCAAGCAAAAACATTCAATATCCCGAAACTAATAGGTATTAGCGAGAAAACTATCCAAGAGCACCTTATGCTGTATCAAGGATACGTAAAACATGCGAACCACATACTTGGGCTTATACAAGAACTTCAAAAAGATACCGAAAAGCACGCCTACGCAATCAATGAACTCAGAAGGCGCTTCAGTTTTGAATGGGGAGGAATGAGAAACCATGAGTACTACTTTGAATCTCTCACAGGAGGACCACTTCCTCTATCCCCTCAAAGCACCCTCTCCGTTGCGTTGAGTGAGGAATTTGGAGACTTTGAGACTTGGCTTTCCAACTTTAAGGCACTCGCGCTAACTCGCGGAATTGGATGGGCAATGCTCTCTTACGACCAAAAGACAAAACGTCTTATGCAAACATGGGTTGATGAGCAACACCTAGGACAACTAATTGATACGAAACCGATTCTCGCGCTAGACATGTGGGAACACTCCTTTGTCGCTGATTACCTACCGTCAGGTAAAAAACAGTATGTGGAAGACTTCTTCAAAAATATAAACTGGAGCATCATAGAGAATAATTTTACTTCAGAAACTGTTTAAAATCTCGCGTCCACCTAAAACAACAGTATTTCGAGCGAAAAACGAGCTGGAGCTTGAGCCATATTGATATATGGTGAGGGCGAAGCGACGTTTTGTAGCCGAAATAGGGGTGTTTTGGCGGACGAGCTGAGCTTGTGTATGAGTTATGTTTTGCGTCAAGGTTTTAAACAGTTTCTTGGCTTCTCATCAGTAATTTTTCATCATTTGGGTACGAGGAAGTTTTTTGTCTCCTAGATACATACCAATAAAACGCACACAGTAACACATACAAAACGACAATCAATAGCGTGCTTGGAATACCAACCGTAACAGACGCAAACGGCAAAGTTCCAAACACAGTTACAACACGAAGTACGTACTCAAGAAGCACGAACGTTGCTATTACAAATGGAGTAGCGAGTGTCTCTGAAATCAATCCAAGTACTCCCGCCACAAAAGAGGTAAACATTGCGGGAGGAATTATTCCAAGAGCAAGCACATTCACTGGTACTGATACGAGAGATAATTCGCCCGAAAATGAAAGTATCATTGGCAATACTGCAATCTGCGTTGCAACCGTTGCACCAACTATTTCACGAATGGAGGTGTACCTTATCCTGCGTAGGAATCGCACCACAAGAGGTGCACCATAAATAAGCCCGAAAGAAGCAATGAAGCTGAGCTGAAATGAGGGGTCGGACACGAGTAGGTATGGATTAACACAAACCATGAGTATCCCTGCTAAAACTAGCGCTCTCCCAATCATGTAGGTATTGCCTGTTGCGCGAGCGAGAAGCGCTAGAAGTGACATGATGCTCGCGCGAATAACAGTAGCAGTTAATCCAGTGATTACCGCAAATAGAACAATTGCGAGAACTGCGCACACCAACGACAAACGGTATGGAAACAACACTCGAACTATCCTCATGATTCCCTCCGCTACAATTGTTACGTTATACCCTGACAACACAATAATGTGAATCAAACCAGTAATTCTAAAAAGCTCAATTAAGCGCTCACCCAGTGACGACTCTACCCCAAGTAGAATACCTCCAGCAAGCGATGCGTGTGGTTCAGGAAGAAGCTCTCTCAATTTAGAAAGAAAAATATATTTCCCTTGTATCAGTGTCCGTCTAATACTGGGACTGAATTCCCCCGTAGCAACAACTGAATGTGGCTCAAGAATATACCGCACCCCCTTTGCTTTTAAGTATGAAGGATAATCAAAAAACGTTCCCGTATCGGTTATAAAACCCTCCGGATAAGAAAAAACACCCGTAATCAAAAGTTCATCCCCGTACATATACTCGGGAAAACGATCTACTCTCATTCGTGCCCGTACTATCGGAGCATCCTCATGAGTACGTAACGCAACAATGTATCGCGCATGTGTTTCCGTACTATCTACTTCTGAAACAACACGAGCGAGAACTCGCATCTCTTCTCCAACAGAAACACGTCCTTGTTCAAATACGTAGTTAGCAACATACATTCGTGCACTTCCTACAGTGAATGCAGACAAAAGGACCGCACTTACAATACACACCGTCCGAGCTCTTTTTGTAGATACAACTATTGGTAGCACGAATACACTCACTCCTATACACACACCCAGTAACAAAAATACCCAGAGATGTATCTGGATATAATGAGATACTATAATTCCTCCTCCGAACGCACTCGCCCATACGGTGAGCTCAGTAAGGGAAATTCGCATACATTACTTCTCGCTCCACAAACGCATCAACTCGTCCGCTTCTTTCTCTGAATACACCTTTTTGTACTTCACGTTTTTCTTACCAGCAACTTCTGCTTTGCACTCATCCCATGTTTTATGCACCTTTCCAAGATTGTTATAAAAACTAACATACCCATACACAGGACCTTTTTTTTCTTTTACTAGCCCCGCTTCAGGAATGGTGGGCGGTATTGGGTAACCTTCGCGACTCCCATGATATAAATCTACCGAAAGACCTTCCGCAAAATCACTCGCAATCGCATCTACCCGTTCATTTGCAGGCGTTCCTTGATGACCTGCGACGTATACCCATTTAACTTTACGCATCCTTGTTTCCGAAACGAGCATGCTCCACAAATCTTTATTAAGCACTTCTTGTTTTGTTTTTGTCACCCATCCATTTTTCTCCCACCCATACACCCACATGGTAATCCCCTGTATCACGTATCGTGAATCAGAGTATATGGTAACTGGTAAACCCGAAGGAATTTCTCGAAGCGCCATAATTCCTGCGAGTAATTCCATTCTATTATTTGTCGTATGCTCCTCTCTTCCGCCAATTTCAACAACAGTGTCTGGTTCGAATATGAGACCTCCATACCCACCAGGCCCAGGATTTCCTTTAGATGCACCGTCGGTAAATACCGTGTACTCTCTCATTGTATTCATGCTACTAGTATACCAAATAAAAAGGTCGGAGCGCGTTGCGCCCCGACCAGTGATGAACCATATAAGCGTCCAACTAAGAAGTGCTGAGAGGAAGGAGTTCAATCAACCCCCCGAAAAACATCCCATTGAATACTTACATGGTAAAAGTACTATAACTTATTTTTTAGTATACGTCAATAACCCGAACTCGAACTTCAGGAGCCCTTCCAAAATGGCTCTTTTCAATAGTTCCAACAATAGTTCGTGTATCACCGGGAGAAACATCAAAGTCATTTTTAAAGAATACTATACCTTTAAGGGGAGCATACCCTTGTCGCTTAATTCGAAATTCAGTGTGTTCCTTTTGTTTTCCAAAAAAAGATACGCCTTCCAACGTAACATTCTCAAACATGAATATCGGCTTAGGATTCCCTTGGCCAAATGGAGCCAGTTTTGAAATCCGATTATACAAATCAAACGTAACTTCTTCGGGTGGCAAGTATGCATCCACAATACCCATTTCATCTTTCAATACAGGGTCAATAGACGCATCGATAAGTGCCTCCTCGAGCCCGAGCACTCCTGTCTCAGTTAACACAAAACCCCCAGACATAGCATGTCCACCAAAATTACTAAAAATTCCTTCTCGCACCCGAGACATCAACTCAAATACATTTGTACCAATTGGAGAACGGCACGATCCCTTAATATCACCTGACCCTCCTCTCCCCCACACAAACGCGGGAACGCCGTACTCATCAACCAATTTATTTGCGAGCAATCCCGCAAGAGATGGTTTCCAATGTGGATTTCCAATAACTACCACCTTTTTCTTTTCTCCTTCACTCAACCGCTTATGGACCTCTTTCATCATACTAACAACCATCTGTTTTCTCTCTTTGTTAATCTTCTCTAAATGATTTACAGCAAGCTCCGCATCTTCCGGGGTTGTTGCTGACAGCATGTTAAACGCATCAATGGGATGCCCCATACGTGACGCAGCGTTGATTCTAGGAGAAATAGTAAAACCAATATCATCTTCAGTCACCACATCTGGCTTAATTCTATTTTTAGCAAATAGCGCCTTAAGCCCTGGTCTGCGTGTCTTGCGCAATACCTTTAATCCGTAATGCGCCAATGTTCTATTCTCGCCAACCAGAGGAACCATGTCAGAGATTGTTGCGATACCCACCATATCAAGGAGCCACTTCTCCCACCCTGCTTTAATTCCCCAATCACGATACGCAAGCAACCCTTGCACTACTTTGAAAATAACACCAGAACCACACAAGTCTCCGTATGGGTACGTGCATGATACATGCTTTGGATTCACAATAGAGTACGCAGGAGGAAGGTTTCCACCAGGTAAGTGATGATCAGTAATAATAACATCCATACCTCGTGATTGGGCATACTCTACCTCAGTAACATCCGCAATCCCACAATCAATAGTTACCACAAGAGATACTCCTTTTTCTCGCAATTCATCAAGCGCTAATACATTCAACCCAAAACCCTCATCATTTCGGTGTGGTATATACACCACAATATTTTTATATCCAATTTTTCTAAAAAAATCATAAAAAATTACACTCCCGGGGACTCCGTCTGCATCATAGTCACTGTAAATTCCAATAGTCTCGTTGGTATCAATTGCCTTTGCAATACGAGAAACTGCCTCAGTCATTCCAAACAACTTTTCGTGGTGATGAGTATGATTTTCATATTGAGGAAATAGAAATGCTTCTGCTTCCTCCTGTGTTCGTATTCCCCTATAGTAGAGTAATTTTTTAACCAGACTATCATATGTTCCGAGCGCTGTATGCGCATCTTCTGGAATTGACTCCCGAACCCTATATTGCATATATCACACATACTACCATATACTTAGATACATGACTGAAACCGTATTTTCAAAAATTATTACCCGCGAAATTACAGCGGACATTGTGTACGAAGATGAAGCAGTTCTGGCCTTTTTGGATATAAATCCCGTTAATTTTGGACACACTCTCGTCATTCCAAAAAAGTACTACAAAAATATTTTTGATATGCCTCGTGAAGAATTCTCATACCTCATGGGAATCGTCCACATGCTCGCGCCCGTCATTAAAAAAGCAGTGGAGGCGGGGGGGATACATATTGGAATGAACAATGAAGCACCTGCTGGGCAGGTGGTATTTCATGCGCACGTACACATCGTGCCACGTAGTGAAGGAGATGGGTACGCGCATTGGAAACGGGCACAACCTATTCCAATTAACGAACACGCGGTAGCGGGTGAACGTATACGAGAAGTACTCACTTCAAAGTAAAAGACTATACGAGAGCATCAATACCCGGTAGTGATTCATTCGCAAGATACTCAAGCATCGCCCCTCCACCAGTTGATACAAAGGTGAATTTATCTAAAAGATTAAGTGTTTGTATTGCCGCAACAGTATCCCCTCCTCCTACTATTGATATAGCTCCACTTTCTGCAATCATGCGCGCAAGCTCAAGCGTTGCTTCTGTATACCCTTGCTCATACCCGCCGAGCGGACCATTCCATAGTACCATTCCCGCCTTTTCAATATGTCCCTTAAGAAGCGAGAGTGTTTCGGGCCCTGCGGAATCAACTACCCTATCTGTATTTTGAATATCTTTTGGATGTGCAAACATATACTCATTCCCTCGTTTAATTCGCATATCAAGTGGACGGATAACATTATGTGCAGAAAGCACACGTGAAAAATCAAAATCCCCTTTTGAGTACGCAGAAGTATCTCCCACATGAACACCCTCTGCAACACACAAATCATTTGCAATCACCCCTCCAGCAAACACCATATCTGCATGTGGCATAAACTTCTCTATGAGAGGAAGTTTTGTTTCTGTTTTTGCTCCTCCGAGTAAAAAAACAAAAGGGTGAACCGGATTAAATACTTTTGAAAGGTGCTCAATTTCTTTTGCGAGTTGGAATCCCATGTACGATGGGAGGTGGCGTGTAATCGCAACCACTGATGCATGCGCACGATGTGATACCGCGAATGCATCATTTACATATATATCGCCGAAGGACGCCCACTCTCGTGCGAATTCTTCATTATTTTGTACCTCTCGCTCATCTTTGCGCAGGTTTTCAAACATCACCACCTCGCCCTCTTTTTGTACACCACACACCTCACGAGCACGCGCCCCCCCATGCTCAAGGATAAAGGTCACTGAAAACTTTTGAGATAGAAAATCAGCAATGGGCTTAAGTGATTCAGATCCGTCTCTTCCGAGATGACTTATAATACAAACTTTTGCACCTTGTTGTGTTAGATACTCAATTGTGGGAATAGTACTCAGAATGCGGTAGGTATCACCAATCACCCCATTGATAATGGGTACATTAAAATCGGCGCGAAGTAGCACGCGCATTCCCCGTATATTTTCTACTTCAGTGATATGACGTGGCATTATGAAGAAATTACTTTAGTACCAGCGAGTAAAATATCAGTGAAACTCTTTGCGGATAAGCTTTTTCCACCCACGAGAAGCCCGTTAACTTCGCCTTCACGCATTAGTGCTTCAGCATTTTCTGGAGCAACAGAGCCACCGTAGAGCACTGGTGCGCGCAATACAGAATTTTTCTTGTAGATATCTTTAAGCACTTTTCTAATGTACAACACCATCTGATGTACCCCGTGCGCATCAAGCGCGCTTTCTGATCCTTTTCCAATAGCCCATACTGGTTCATACGCGATAAGGACATGAGAAAAACCGGTATAGGTAACTTTTGCAAGCGCAGTACGAAGCTGTGTTTCAATCACACCTAGATACGACCCCTGCTCATCCCTTTCAGACTCACCGATACAGAGAATCACCGTAACTCCCGCCTGTACTGCCCGAGACACCTTTCTCGAAACGTCAGTATCACTCTCACCCATCACTCTTCGTTCAGAATGCCCGATAATAACATGCTCAATTCCCATACTTTTAAGCATTGGAATACTTATCTCACCCGTAAATGCACCACTGTCCTCAAAATATACATTCTGAGCCCCAACAAAAAATTGTGTGCTTTTTTTATACAATTCACGAAGTGGAGCTATATACACCGCCGGAGGACAGACGATAGTGGTAACCCCCCTCGCCTTCTTTGAATTCTCTTTTACCGAACGAAATAAATCTTTTGCTTCAGTTAGTGTTGATGGATTGAGCTTCCAATTTGCCACAATATACATTCTTTTTTGTTC
Source organism: uncultured Candidatus Saccharibacteria bacterium (assembly GCA_964436015.1). Classification (GTDB taxonomy): domain Bacteria; phylum Patescibacteriota; class Minisyncoccia; order Phycocordibacterales; genus JBBDJV01. Next base: position 11,138 of record CAYTAR010000007.1, read on the forward strand.
GTCCATGGTGGCATTGTACCATGTGAAAGTGGGGTATGACTATGCCCCAAAACAGCACCCCTACTTCACTTCTTCCCACGAAATAGTTGTGTACTGGTCACTCGTCAATGGAAAACTAGGAGGCGGGCTATAAAGGAGGTTTGCATCATAATTAATATTTCGTATTTGATACCCCGTGCCGTCGGTATATGCAAAACCGTACCGTTGACTTGTTGCGAGCATTCCGTATAAGGTAATTGTGTCTTTGGTGTGGTTAGGACTGCATGAACCCGAATAGTAGAATCGACCCACTCTTCCGTTTTGGGCAATAATTGCAGCATCAATTCGTAAATCATCCTGACTCACCAACCCAACATTGAAATTATTCTGAGCTATTAATCCAATATTGTCACTTCCATCATAGTTTGTGTACAGTAAATCATTGTTCACGGTAATACTTGTTCGCGTTGATGCATTATCTGGAAACCGTCCAGACGCAATAGTGAGTCGCGCGCTATCTATTTGACCCTCAACCCACACATGATCTTCAAAAAAGATTAGTCCGTTGGAGGGTAGTGGGTTATTTGAGGAAAGCAGAGTTTGAGAATTAACACTCCATGTCCCCCATCCAGTCTGAGAACTGCTACACCAATTTGGAGGAGCAATGGTCGTATTCACCCGATACACATCAAACGTATCATCTGTCTTAAGTAAAATTCTATACCCAAGAGCTCCAGAATTTGCGTAGTAGTACCCATCCGCCTGTGCATTTGATTTTATGATTGCCAAGTCGGTTGATATCCCAACAAAATCAATGGCTGGCAATGGAAACATGCGTCCCGCTTGAAACACATCTGTGCGATTGGGAACTGACGCTGGAGGAAGTGGGTCTACAGGAGGCAGGTGTGTATGTACACCAAACTCGTTTCCACCGCTATGATCAGGGTCATCATACGATGCAACAGCGCTACTCACCACATTGTGTGCTAATCCATCAAAACGGATACCTCCATTTGAATGAATTGGTCCAAAAATTTCAGTTCCCTCACCGAAACGCATTACACTGTTGGCAGCTACCGCAAAACGCGCAAGAGAAGGAATTGCCAGTTGCGCTTTAATCGCCCGTTCAACACTTGGGTTAGATAGCACTGTTCCGGTTGATGTGATAGTCACGATAGTAGACCCAATTGGTGGTGGCTCAATGGTGAGCGCAAACTGCCCGATCACCGTATTAAACCGATCAACATAGTCATGTACGTACGGACCTGGAGCACCGGTCCCGTCGGTATAGTCAGTTGGCGCATGTGCTAAGTGCCATCGGTAATACTCAATACCCGCCTCGGCAATTTGAAACGCCTGCTCTCGATCAGCAACATTTCGTGCAAGATTGATAGTAGATACCGCAATGGTAACCAACGCGGTAATAAGCATGACGGCAATTGAGCCGAATATAATCATGTTGAGCAGAATGAGTCCTTGCTGTGTTTTTTTCTTTCTCATAAATTATCTTTCAAATTTCGCGCCATAACATGCGTGGTGAGAGTAATTTCTGGCTGTGCGTCTGTGGTATCCGCATCAAGAAATAGTGTTACTTTTACCAACCGCACCTCGGATGTCGTCACGGGTTGAGTAAGCGGAGCCCCTCCCACCCCTGTATAAGACTCATCATAATAGGTAAAAATAGGAGTAGGTGTTGATGTTGCGTTCTTCACATGAGTAATAACTGACTGAACAGTCTCACTCCCCGTATACTGAAGTGGACTACCCGTAGGAATGAGCACCGCTCGATACAATACTTCATTATCAAGATAGTACCGAACACGCTCTACCACCCCATCATAATCAGCATCAACATAAAAAGTGAGTGTACTCGTACCCACGGTTCCAAATGGATACGAGCCCGTCTCAGATGGCACCACTGAACGAATCTCAGCTGTAAATTTTCTCATAAACAATAAACCCTTCTGCTGTAAATCTAAATTATTAGTAAACAGCCGTTGAAAGGAGAATACATCCACTTGAAAAGCAGCGACAATGCCCGAAAGCATTCCAATAATTGCCACCACGACGAGCATCTCAACCAAGGTAATTCCTTTTTGTGAATTAATACGCATACTAATTGGGTAACAAATTAATCGTGTAGTTAAACCACGGGCCGTTTATCTCAACCATGTCATTCCATGTTTGGTACCCACTCTTACTTGCGGTAATGGTGTACGTTCCGTTTGCAAGTCCACCAAAATTCACCTGTCCTGGAGGGGTACATGATGACGTAAAGGTAAAGAACACATCTGACACATTCGGCGTTAATGTCGTACTTGCGGTTGAGAGGTACGCCATGTAACGAAGATACTGATCATTATCATGTATCGTGTGTATGTTTGAATCACTTGTTGTGTAATACGTTGCACTTGTCCCATCAGGGCCAAGGTAGTTCCATGTGGCATTATCGTTGTTAGTTGCTAATTGAAAACGAACGGAGTCATCTCCCACCCCTACCGGCTGAGAAAGCGGAGTCCAGAGTAAGTTATAAAAATTAGCAGGACCTCCAGTATCAAACGTAGAAGATTCAAGATAACCAGACGACTCGTATATTCCCAAAAATTGATCCAACTTCATTTCTCCCACCGGAGCATCGGTATCAACTCTCCCATCAGTGGTTGCATACATTGTCTCATCAACAAAATCAGTTTGTCCTGGACCACCCGACCAGTCAGTCTGTCGCACAAATCCTTGTCCAGTTACCCGAGACTCATTGTATGCACCTCCATTATCAAGGGTAACAGTCACATCAGTGAGTGGTAAACCAGTTGCTCCGTCTTTTACGGTTACTAACAGTCGTTGCGGTTCACTTGCTTCAACAATTAATTCAATCTGCTGGGTTGAACCTGGATTTAACTCAACAGGAAGTATCGGACTTGAACCGACCAAGTCATACGAACCATCAGTAACCGCGAGTGTGTAGGTATCCCAATCCAAACCGGTATACTCTCGCAATCCCGATCCATTGGTGCTTGAAGTGGTTGAAAACTTATAAATATCAGGATTTCCTACAAGTTTTGTGCCTTCCATACTAAACGCAACGTTTGGAACCGCAGTACACGTATCGGTAAGTGTTCTAATTGACGCCGTGCTCGCTTCATCAATAACAAAACTGAGCTGGGTAACATTTTGTACGACAACGGTTGCGTGGGGCTTGAACGGATCTGGGTTTTGAGGCGCCCCCGGAGCATAGGTCCTGTCACTCGTGTACCCCGCCTTTGTCACACTCACCTCCCACGCTTCAAGCGCAGGAGGAGCATCGACTAGTTGGTACAACCCATTTGCGTCAGTTACATCATCCACCACTATTGGAGTTCCCGTATTATTTTCAATATGTACATTTGCACCCTGAACCGGCACCCCGTTTGCATCAAAAACACGTACGAACAATGCCCCGTTACTTGAGTTTGTCTCAAGTCCACGAGGAGATGCGCGAGCGGTCAACGTCAAAGGAGTGAAATTCTTACAGGTAGGACAGCCAATCTCAATATCAATTGATTTATAATCTGCGGGAGAAAGATCATTCGGAGTTCCTCCAATCACCCCATCAAAAGGGTCATCAACGTTTCGTATGGTGGTGGTAGTAAAATAGGTTGTTCCATTTCTCTCAAATGTTTGCACATAGGGAATTACACCAGCAGGAATTCCCAATAAAACCCCAATCTGATCATACGGCAAGTTCCGAATACTCTCTATGTGCTCATTCACAAGCGCGAGCGCAATAGTACGTTGTCTCGTAAGAGTTACTACTTCAAGAATATTCACATACGATGAATACACCGTTATGGTTACAATAGAAAAAACAAACACAGTAACCAGCATCTCAACTAAGGTAAATCCTTTCTTCTGTATGTGTGTCTTATATAGCATCGGTAAGCGAATAAATCGGTGTAATCATGGCGAGCGCGAAGAACCCAACCGCGCCACCTATAAACACCATTAGAAATGGCTCAATGATGGTAGACATATCTTTTGTTTTTCTATCAACTTCTTCTTCGTAAAACGACGCAAGGTTGGTGAGCATTTCTGAGAGTTTTCCTGTTTCTTCACCCACACTCATCATTTCACCCACAAGAATCGGGTACAGTTTTTCATGCTCAACAAAAACAGACGACATGGTAATACCTTTTGGAATTGCATTTTCTGCTTTTTCAATAACATCTTTAAAGTAGCTGTTCTGCACCACATCTTTGGTGATAGACATTGCGTGGACCACATCAACTCCAGCAGACAGGAGGGACGAGAGTGTACGAGCCATACGAGCAGAATTTGTCTCACGCACAATCGTTCCAATAATCGGAAAGTGGAGGAATACAAATTCAAACCCCCTTCGTGTTTCTGGTTTTCGATACAACCCGTATATAGAAGCAAAAAATATAGTCATACCCGCAAGCATGAGTGCGAGGTGATCCTTAAATAAGTCACTCACAAAAATTACTAACTGTGTTGATGCAGGCAGTTCAACTTCCACTTCTTTAAATGTTTCAGTGAGTGTGGGAACAATGTAGATAAGCATTAAGATAGCAATAATGACCATCACACACACAATAATGGCAGGATACGTCATTGCACCGCGAATTTTTTTCTTCAATGAGTGTGCACGGTGCATCTGAAGCGCAACGATTCCCAACGCATCGGACAATCCTCCACTCTCTTCTCCTGCGCGAACCATAGCAATAAACAGTGAAGAGAATACTCTCGGGTACTGGGAAAGCGCTTCATGAAAAGACTTTCCCTCGTTAATGCGCGCCTCAACATCACGGAGAATATGTTTAAAACGGGGGTTGTGCGCTTGTCGCTCAAGCACTGAAAGTGCGCGCCCGAGAGATAGTCCGGCAGTTAGCATCGCACTTAAATTTCGCGCAAAATTTATCTTTTCATCCATGCTTACCGTGCCGATCTTCTCCGCCCACTCACGGAAGCCTCCTGCTGAGAATTTTTTCTTCCCTGAAGTAACTGAAACGAGCATGTCGCCTTGCACACGAAGCGCGCGTGCGAGTGCAAACTTATCTTCCGCCTCAAGTACCCCCTCGTACGGTTCACCGTTTTTCTTTATTGCTTTGTAGTGAAATTTCATACTATTCAGATATCACACGTAATACTTCCTCAATAGTTGTTTGCCCTTGAACTGCTTTGAAAATACCATCCTCAATCATGGTCATCATGCCCTCTTTCTTTGCCTGAGCCTCAATTTTATCTCCCGTCGCACCCGCCATTACTAAGTCACGAATAGTTGGGGTGATTTTCAATACTTCGTAAATTCCAACACGCCCCTTGTATCCATCGGGTGATTCATTATTTGGTTTTGGTCTAAAAAAAGGAACGTCTTCCCACGAAACACCTTTTTCAACAATTTTTTCATCTTTCAAATGTCGCAGTACATTATCCAAGTCAACACTTTTACCAAGTACCTCCACCTCATCTTTAGTAAGTGTGTATTTTTCTTTCACATCACACAGTTTTCGAATAAGGCGCTGCCCAATAACCACTTTGAGTGTTGATACGAGCAAAAAGGGTTCCACTTTCATATCAATGAGTCGTGGTATTGCGCCAGCAGAAGAGTTGGTGTGAAGTGTTGAAAGCACCAAGTGCCCCGTAAGGGCCGCGTTAACCGCAAGCGCTGAAGTCTCACCATCTCTAATTTCACCCACCATAATAATATCTGGATCTTGACGCAGGAGTGAACGCAATCCTTGAGAGAATGTAAACCCAATTTCAGGCTTTACCTGTGTTTGATTAACCCGCTTCATCTGGTACTCAACCGGATCTTCCACCGTGGAAATGTTCACGTCAGGAGTGTTTAGAATATCAAGCATAGTATAGAGCGTAGTGGTCTTTCCCGATCCAGTTGGGCCGGTTGTAAGTATCATACCGGTCTTCTGCTTCGTCGCATCATGTAAATGTTCAAGCGAAGTTCCGTGGAAACCAAGCCCCTCAAGCGAATATCCTTCTGCATTGTCACGAAGCAGACGCATCACCACTTTTTCACCATAGTAAATAGGCAAAATTGAAACACGGAAAGACACCCGCTCACGGTTCATTTCCATTTTAAACCTTCCATCTTGAGGAAGTCTTTTTTCATCCAACTTCAAATTTGAGAGCACTTTAATACGCGCAGTAATACCCGCAGCAGCTTCCTTTGGGAGCGTCATTGCGTCATGCAAAATGCCGTCAATTCGGTACCGCACCACCATCTGCTCTTCCATCGGTTCAATGTGTATATCAGACGCGTTTTGAATAATTGCATGCTTGAGAAGCGTATCCACAATACGCATTACCGGAAGGTCTTCCGCCATTTTCTTCAAATCACTCTCACTCATTCCCTCACCATCAACGCTGTCTTGAATCGCCTTGAGTTGTGCAGACTCCTTCTGAATAATATCTCCGAACTCAACCTTCAAGCTCTTCTGGTACTGGAGCAGAATATGCTTCATAGACTCACGGTCAGTCAACCGAGGTGCAATTTTCAATTTTACCTTCTTTTTTACAAAATCAATTGCCGAGAGATCGTCCGTATCAAGCATGGCTACTTCAAGCACATCCTCCTTTTTTGCAAATGCAACAATGTTGTGGTTCCGTGCAATTGGTTCAGGAATGAGCGACAAAATCTCAAAATCAATTTTCTGATTTACCAAATTTACGAATGGAATACCCAACAAATATGCCTGAACACGGCCCAAATCATCCTCAGAAATCATACTGTGCTTTAGTAGCAACTTTGACACAGGAGTTTTGAGCTCTTTGGCTTCTTTTTGAACCTCATCAAATGCATCACTTGTTACCAAGCTCGCATCTACGAGAAATTTTTTTAATTGAGCATCTTCAACAATCATAGTTCACCACGTTGGTTGACTTAATTATAGCAGAGTGTTCTCAGTAAAAAATGCTCGCATGTGTACATGCGAGCATTTTTTATATTTATTTTTTTAGAATTCCTCTACGTTTGGTTTCGGCGGGAGAACAATCACTCGAACATTGTTCGTACATTCATCAAAATTTCCTCCTCCGTCCGTTACTCTTGCCACTCCAGTCTTTGTGCCTGTTGTATTATACAAGACTGATACTACAGGTGTAGTCGCGCCATTAAGAGGTGTACTACCCGTCCATAAATAACTATAAGAACCATCATCAACAGGAGATGGAGTAACCTGCCAATCAACTCTCTCACCTAAACGAACTTCCACTGTACCCGAATCCCTCCATTCACCACCTGAAGATGGTCTCACCACACACGTAACATCAGTTAATCCACCTCCTCCACCGTTTATGAAAAGATGTGCATAGTTTGTTATCCAAGGCAATGAAGTGTCGGTAGGTCTGCACTCAACCCCAAAAAGTTTGTTCGCATTTGGAGCCTGAATTCCTGAAGTTGTATAATTGCCAGTTATATTGCCATATGTATCCCAATTTTCATATCCAGCACCAGTAATTGGATGACACACCGATACTCCCGATGCAACCCATTCAAGAGTTACTTGATTGTTGTCATTATTTCCACCATTAGCACTATCATACGCAACAACTAAGCGTTCTCCTGCATTGTCTGCTTCAATATACGCACCATCGCTTGCAAGTTTTGGTTTTATTTTAAGAGATACTTGCGCAGCGCCTTGATTCACAGTAACTGGACAACTCGCTGATTCTGGCGACATCTGCCCGTCCGCTGACCTAATTTGAATATAGGCATTTTGGAGACCTTGAGTTAAGTACGTTCTAACGAACGAGTTAATTGTGCTAACTGGAAGGTATCCTGTTGTATAGTCACTAAAACGATATCGGAATGAATACGGTGCTTGCCCTCCAGTTACTGTACCCACACTCCCCTGATACTCAACCTGAGATCCTGTATAAACTGGATTTGGTGACGCAGAACAAGAAGGTGTTCCCGTGATACAAAAATAGGAACTCCTTGCATCCGCGTATGCAGGCGAATTGGAATATGTTTTCACTCCTGCATTGTCAATGTAAGATTCAACAAAATAATAGTAGGTAGTGCCTTCATTACTTAACCCGCTATCAATATACTCTCCTTGTTGATAATAAGGTGCCCACGTGAGTCCAGGTTGAACTGCGCCTACAGCAAACTCGTCAATCTCAATCGCAGTGCTATAGTCATTTACTGTATTACGTTTAATCCTGTACCCATCAACAAGAACACCATTTGATTCCCCCGCATAGTTATGAAATTCAAGTTCAATTTGCGCACCGCACGCCCCTGTTGACGCGCTGGCACTTGGCGTATACGGAATCACAACATCATCTTCAACAATATTCAAAGTGAGATAATTTGTTGGATATGTTCCCGAATCTGTTTGAATATTCCCATCAAATCTAATGCGGTAAGCATATCCATTACCAAGGTGTGTATTATTTGTGGTAATAGTCACTGGTCTGGTACAAGTAGGTGTACAAGTAACAGTACCAAATGACACACCTATATTATAAGGCTTTGGAACAGAAGGCTCACTATCTAAAATCGTATGTGTAACTCCAACAGGTCCTGCGCTACCTGACAACCAGTTTGTTGCGACATTCACAACCGTTGAATCAGTTTGATTCATAGTGACGGAAGAAGGACTTAAGCTCAAATCATACTCAAACCCTCCCACCACATTAGTTGAGCAATTCGCTACTACACTATCAGATCCTGAAGTTATTGTTACTGAAGCATTTTTAGTGCCAGGCGTTGTGTAGATAACCGACCTTGTTTGATCAGTTCCACTCACCGCACCCGACCATGAGTACGTGTAAGAACCCGTTCCACCAGAAGGAACCGCTGACCACTGTACCGTGGTGCCTGTCTGCCCTTGTTGAATTGTTGCAGGTGAAGGATTTGCACTACATGTTGCAGTAAGAACAGGGTCCACATTAACCGTGCCACTACACTGAGCACGGCTTGCTCCGGCATTTGCGGTAATGGTCGCGATTGCGTGTTGTGATGTCGGGGTGTAGTACGTCTTCACCGCAGTAGACTCCGAACCGGTTAAACTACTTGAACCCGACCACGAGTACGTATAAGGACCACTTACATTAAAAGGAGTCACCGACCATGTAACAGACTCTCCCGTCTCAACATTTGGCGATGAAGGACTTACCGTACAGGTTAGTGGTGTTGGGTCTGGAGTAAGGGTATCCACGCAAGAAGTGAGAGTTCCGTATACTTTTGATGCAAAATCGTACAACGCGCTTTCATAGCTTGCTTCTGAAGCGGGTGCTACAAACGGAGGAGGAGTTCCCTCTACCACTGAATAGGTGCGTACTTCGTATGTGTTTGGGTCATTATAGACAAGTTTTGCGGCATTCAATTCAGAAAGTGATCCCCGAGATACCGACTCCCAATTCGTGGTTGTTACAATTCCAGAAAGAGCGGTTGGCACCGAGTCTAATACCAATGATCTTCCTCGTATAGGATCAGGAATTGGACCCGAAGTTATTGACTCCGTAATTGTTGAAGGAGTTTCTGAGGTGGGGGTTTTTACATTTCCTATATTTGAACTCGTTTGTGAGTATGCGCCACTTCCTCCACTTACTGATTCCTTGTAGTATTCAATCACGCCACACCCGCTATTAACGAATGGTCCCGCGACACGCGCTCCAGTATTTTTATTTACAATCACACTTATTGGGTGAAGGGGTGTTTGCACCGTATTGTCTGCCCCACCACTCGGGACATTTACTGACTGAATATTATTACCATTACTTGTGATTGAAGTTATTGCTCTTGGATTGGGACCAAATGACGCTGATGCAACCGTGGCATTCATTCCCGTACTGTAAGTTGAGGACTGAAACAGAGTGGAAAGGGGTGTTCCAGTTAGCGCGGGAAAACTGTACGCGCCTCCGCCACCAACACTCAGCCATGATTCACTAGCTGAACCAATAGTCGCGATCATCGCGCGTGGATTTAAGTTTGCGGAAAATGTCCATGCAGTACCACCGCAGTAATTATTCAAAATATCGGTAAGGTTATTCGGATACGTACTTACCCGTGTAGAGTAAAAACCACCAATCAAAACAAACGCTTCATCAAACGTTGAGCCCGCTTGGTATACTCGCGTATCCGCCTGAATACCGTATGCCTCGGTAAATTGAGGACTTGCATCATTTTCAAGCGTAATATTTACTTGTGCAGAAACAGGCCCACTCGCAGAAACACTTGCTTCGCCAGTATGTTGTGCATTACCTACGATTGAACCATCAGACCCAGACCCTAAGGTAGGAGAACACGTAACGTAACTGTATCCTGAGTACGAACCCCCGAACGAAATAGCGTGTATGTCATGCACCGGCAAAAAAATAGCAACAGCAAAAAGAACAACCGCCAGGCTGTAAAATGTAAAATTAAATTTTTTCATACTAATCTCGTGTGAGTGCATTAAAAATCTTTACTTGTTCTTCTGATGTAAAACCATAGGTAAGTATTTTCTCACCCTCTATCTTTCTAAATAGTTCTTGTTTTTCAACGTAGTTAAGCGGTGTTGGACTACTTACCATGAGTAAAATAGCTTCTTTTTCTTTCCCAATCCGCATTCTTTCCGCTTCCGCATCTGGTGCAGTAGCTTGTGGAGTGGTTTCGTTCATGTCTCCCTTATTCATTCCGCCTTTCATTGAAAAAACTCCGAGCACCACTCCCAACAGAACAAGTAGTACCACAAAGAGTGCGACCGGGTGCCCCTTCTTCGGATGTGTTTCTCCAAGCTCTACTCCAGACTGATTTATTTGTTCTTGTTCCATAATAATTATTAGATTGCTATTGACTTACATTATAAAAAGAAGTCTTGGGTTACACAATGCACACATGTGCATAAAGCACGCGTAACTATCCACACCTTATGCACAAAGAACATAGACAACGGTGTGCGCTATTGCGTCTAATAGAAGTAGAAACGCTGTTATTTGACAGCAAAACACTCAAATCATCATAAGGAAACATATGAAAAAAAATCCTTCCCGCCTACTAGCGGTGTTCATCGTTCTTTTTCTGTGCGTTTCCGTTAATGTGAAAGCACAACAAACGCTCTCAAAAACTGAGACATTTGTGGCAACATCCCCACAAACTCTTCCTTTCAGCTCAGCAGTAAAAGCAGAAGAAGAATTCAACCAGCAACTTTCGCTGGTTTCAATTGCAATATACTACGCGGGAGAACCGTCACAAAATGGCTTCTCTTATTTTGGAAAACACTGGCCGTATACACACAGAGTTGGGGGTGGAATGTATTCGCTTGGCGAACACTCTATCCAAGTGGTGGCGAACACTATTGATAACTACCTTAGTGCACGCATTGACAACTTTCTAGCGGTAGCAGGAAGTGAGCCAAACGAAACATCATTCCTTATTACCGCATCTTTCGTCAGCGACTTGGGAATGACGAAAATATCATACTACTCCCTCTTCAAAGAGTTCTCTCTTGCAAAGAACGGTAGTGGAACATGGCATGTTCCACCAACTGTAACCTTTGAAGATTTTGTTGTCGTGGATCCTCTGCGTATTGGCTATAACATACCCCACATCAAACACGCGTCCGTACACTGGCGAAGAGACGCTAATGAACCACCTTTCAGCGTGGAACATAGCGTTGAGAGTGAGAATGGTGTTTCGGGTGACGTGCTTGCCACAATACCTTCAAAAAACATTCTGCTCCTACCATTTCGATTTGCAGGGAAAGCAAACCGAGAAAACCTTCATGGTGAGTTCATCATTAAGTATTCGTCCGACGGGAAACTCACTGAAAAGTATGACGTTCAAACTGGTAAGAAAATAACCACAGAGCACGTACACCTTTCAATAGACGACATTGATGGAGGGCTCCGCCTCGTCATTCGCGGACAATGCGGTCCCGGTCCGGTTACGATTGAAAGCTCTTCGGACCTTGTGACATGGAGTGAAATTGCAACGTTCTCTAACTACTCTGGGCTGGTGGCTATCCCACTCCAGCAAAACGGAGAACGTCGTCTCTTCCGTGCACGCATGGAAGAAGAATAACAGCACGAGGCCTCGCGCATGCGCGAGGCCTTTTTTGTTTTTCCACTTTATTTCTCCACTTTAATTTTTGATTTATTCCAAACCAAAAACCCTTTCCAAAAATAATCAGACTCCATAGGAGCATCCTACGTACTAAAAAAATTATGTCACTTTTCTCTTTTTACTAAACTTATCTTAGAAATCAGAGCTTAGAAATCACTATCTTACGATATATCGTAAGATATGGGTTTCCAAACAAAAAACCCACTTAAGAATTTCTCTTTTCTTTCTTATCTCTATTTTCAGCTTACATTCTAATCTCTGGTCTCCAATCTCTTATCTCTGTTTACCTTCACCTTTTCCCTAAGCTCAAGCTTGGGGAAAATTATATACACGAGACTTTTTGTTTTGTGCATTTCAAAATACTAACGCACTATCACAAAAAGAGCGATAAATACGATACAGAGAATAACGACCAACACAATACGCCCATGATGCCCCTTTGGGTGATATTCAGGTGCCTGTTTGGGCTTAAAGTGAAATGGATTGAGTGGGTGTAAGTCCATATATATATCCTAACACATACAGACCCAACAAAAAGAGCTAAAGTGCGAATACATATTTTGAGAAAAATTACACCACATCCCTCTTTTCCCTATTTCCTATTTCCTATTTCCTTTGAGTCTAATCTCTAATCTCCAATCTCTAATCTCTAATCTCCCCTCCTTATAAAGCAATCTCTTTGGAGGAATTTATCGCGATTAAACCTTGATAAGGTGCTATATATACGCATTACCAACAATAGAGTGTTTTATGTTGTGCACTAGTAGAAACTGTTGACAAATAGCTCATAATCCTGCTATCATTTATATACGACGGAAATGGAAGTATGGTTCGCCCAAACGGCGGGCTTATTTTTTTATCAAATAACACAGTAATTTATGTTTGACTTAAAAGTAATTAACTCAGTACTAGAGCAATTAGAGCAAGAACGTGGTATTCCTCGTGAACGAATCATTGAGGCTATTGAAATGGCGCTCGCCACTGCATACAAAAAAGAGTATGGGAAAAAAGGGCAGATAGTACGCGCCCATTTTGACCTTGCGACAGGAGGTGCCGAGTTTATACAAGTAAAAATCGTAGTTGATGAATCTAGGGTACGTATTGTTCCTGAAGGTGAAGAAGAGGTAGCGGTAGATCCAAGTGACGAGCGAGTACGTTACAACCCTGAACACCACATCATGCTTGAAGATGCGCGCAAAATAAAAAAGGATGCTCAGCTTGATGATGAACTCCTCTTCCCTCTTGAAAACAAAGGTGACTATGGACGAATTGCAGCGCAAACCGCAAAGCAAGTGATCATCCAGAAAATCCGAGAAGCGGAGAAGGTGTCAGTAATGGGAGAATACGGCCAGAGAGAAGGAGAAATCGTATCAGGAACCGTACAAAGAATTGATAGAGGAAACATCTTCATTGACCTGTCTCGAGCTACTGGCGTGCTTCCACACGACGAACAAATTCCAGGCGAGAGGTACAAACAAGGAGAGCGAATTCGCGCATACCTGTACCGCGTAGAAGAGACTCCCCGAGGGCTATTCTTAAAACTCTCTCGATCTCACCCACAGTTTCTTAAGCGACTCTTTGAAATAGAAGCACCTGAAATAGCAAACGGAACAGTTGAAATCAAAGCAGTTGCTCGTGAACCAGGTTCCCGATCAAAAATTGCTGTATCAACAAACGACGAACACATTGACCCAATTGGTGCGCTGGTTGGGCAACGAGGAGTCCGTGTTTCAACAGTTATGAGTGAACTCAATGGAGAAAAAATCGATATTATTGAATGGTCTGAAAATACAGAATCTTTCATAGAAGACGCGCTTTCTCCCGCAAAGGTACAGAGTGTCACCCTTAATCAGGACAACCATATCGCAACCGTAAAGGTACTTGCTGACCAACAGTCGCTTGCGATTGGAAAAGGTGGACAGAATGTACGCCTTGCTGCAAAACTTACCGGATGGAAAATTGATATCCACTCAGTTGATGCAGATGGAAATCCAGTTGCTGACACAAAAAGTCCTATCCTCAAAAAAGAAATTGAGACGGTAGAGTCTCCAGCAACATCCGAGAAAGAGAGTGATGTACCTGCAGAAGAACATTCAGAAAAAACTTCTTCAAACGAGTAGTTATTATCAAACTAACACAAACGATGTATGAACCTATGGCATGAAATATCATTAGGAGACGCTGTTCCTGAAGAATTCAACGCAATTGTTGAAATTCCAAAGGGCTCAAACAATAAATACGAGATAGACAAAACCACTGGACTCATCGCTCTTGACCGTGCTAATTACTCAAGTCACCCATACCCATTTGACTACGGGTTTGCACCTCAAACACTCTGGGAAGATAATGACCCTCTCGATGTGGTTATTTTGAGTACATTTCCTCTTCACCCAGGAATCTTAGTCCGAGTGCGTCCTGTTGGAGTGATTGAAATGATTGATTCAGGAGAGTCTGATTATAAAATCATAAGTGTACCAGTAGATGATAAACGCTGGGCTGATGTACAAGACTTAAAAGACGTGAACAAACACACCCTCAAGGAATTCCAACACTTCTTTGAAACCTACAAGCACCTCAAAGGAAAGGGAGATGTTGTTGAAATAAAGGCATTTAAAGACAAAAAAAGTGCAATTGAAGCAATTAAACGCTCCATCACGCTCTACAACGAAAAGTACGCTAAATAAAATAAAAAAACCGTCATTACGTGACGGTTTTTTTATTTTATGTACTTTCAAAACTCTCCACAAATACTTCCCTATCTTGTATACTGTGTATAAGAATTATTTTTAATCCACATCTAATCCATGAAGACTTTACCTACAAAAGTGGCCTACACCACACTTCTCATATTGGGGTTTCTCATATTGAGTACAAGTAACCACGTTTCCGCACAAGTAAACACTCAACAAAGAGACACCCAAACGACCAGAGAAGAGCTACAAACACAACGTGCTGAAAATAAAGATGAATTAACAGAAAGAAAAAAGGTTCTACAAAATAACATTGAAGAAAAGCGCGAAACCACAGCTGAGAAGCTTCAACAAGTGTCTCAAAGCCGTAATGAGCGCATAGAACAATACGTACACCGTGTGATTCAACGGTTTGAAAGCGCGATAGAGCGCATAGAGATGTTTGTATACAGAATAGATTCTAGAAAAGAAAAACTTATTGCACGTGGACTTTCTTTTCCAAAAACAGACCAAGCACTGCTTGCGGTTGAAGCAAGCTTAAGTACGGCGCGCACATCAGTAAGTGAGGCACTCGATCTTGGGTCAAACATACTTCAAAACGAAAACCCGCGAGCTGTTTTTAGTGAAATGAAATCAACCCTTCGCTCCGCCCACCAAGACATAAAAGAAGCACACTCAGCAGTAACTCGTGCGGTCCAAACACTTTCCGAAGAGCTTGAGGAACAGTCTGGTACACAACAGTCAACCACTACCCCGAATAATTAATAGTAGTACACTACACATATGAACGAAGAAATAAAAAACGAACAGCCTGAATTAGAAAACCAGATACCAACGACGCAGGACTCGCTGTCGTCAAAGGAAGGTACGCTGGGACCTATCGTCGGATCAGTCATTGTTATTATTGTACTCATCCTCGGTGGGATATTCTTTTGGACTGAACGGGCAGAGAAGGTAACCAATACTCAAAACGAGACATCCTCAGAAGAAGCAGGGTCTCCGGTCCCCACATCAGATTCAACCGTCACTGAGCTGGAAACCCAAAGCGAGGGAGATGAAATTGCAGATATACAAGCAGATATAGCAAATACAAATTTAGATAATCTTGATGAAGAACTTGGTGCTATTGAAGCCGAACTAAACGCTGAAGTACAATAATCCACGTGTTAAAAAAACCTCTTACTCCATAAGAGGTTTTTGCTTGCGTAATTTTAAAAATACGATACACTGCAAGAACTATGTCAAAAAATACATACCACACCTGCGATATAAAAGAACTTCCAGGTTCACAAATTGAAATAACTGCTAGTATTTCTCCCGAACAATTCGGAAGTTACAAAAAGAAGGCTCTTGCTAAACTCAACGAATCTGTTTCTATTGACGGCTTTAGAAAGGGGCATGTCCCCGAACACGTACTCACTCAAAAGGTGGGTAATGAAACTGTACTCTATGAAATGGCAGACTACGCAATTCGCGATGCATACAGAGCAATTGTTGCTGATAAAAATATAGAAGCACTGGGAACGCCAAATATTACCATAACAAAAATTGCAGAAGGTAACCCACTTGAATTCAGGGCGCTTACGCTAGTCATGCCGACAGTGACACTCCCTGACTACACCGCCATTGCAAAAAAAGTGTGTGCAGAAAAAGACGATACTGAGGTAACTGAAGACGAGTACGCAAAAACCATCACCCGCATTAAAGAAATGCACGCAAAAAAACCGACTGAAAACGAAGCAGAAAAACCATCACTTCCAGAAATCACTGATGAATTTGTTAAAACGTTGGGCGACTTCTCAAACGTTGCTGATTTTGAAGAAACAATCAGAGGCGGATTGAAAAAAGAGAAAGAAATACAAGCACGTGAAAAAAAGCGTCTTGCAATTGCTGAGCAACTAATTGAGAAAACAAAGGTTGAAGTTCCAGAGGTTTTTATCAACTCTGAATTAGAAAAACTATTCGCAACCTTCCTTGATAATGTTAAACGTTCAGGAATGACGCTTGAATCATACCTTGAACACGCAAAGAAAACTGAGGAAGAAATCCGAACATCAATGAAGCCGGATGCGCTTAAACGAGCAAAACTTCACCTTGCGCTTGGAGCAATTTCAAAAAAAGAAAACATCAGCGCTGACCCAAAACATGTTGAAGAGGAAACAAATCATCTCCTTGAACACCATAAAGACGCAGACAAAGAGCGCGCATACCTCTACGTACTCAACGCACTCACCAATGAGGCGGTGTTTCGTTTTCTTGAAGAAGCAAAAAAATAACCCTAGAAAAACTACCTTCCAAAGAACACTGACGAAAGCCCAGCAATAACGGCTGTTTCAGCTCGAAGTGTATTACTACCAAAAGATGCAAGTGGTATTCCTTTTTCTTTTATGAAAACTCGTTCCGTCTCACTCCACCCACCTTCAGGTCCTATAATTACCATATCAATAGTTTCTTTCTGAGAAAGTGTTTGAATGGGCGTTCCCTCTCTATCAAAACACACTGCATGTACTGACGGTTCTATGTGTGTAAACAAAATTGGCTCACTCACCGTGGGAATGCTTCCCCACCCAGACTGCTCACTCGCTTCTATAATTACCTTACATGCCCTCTCCATTGAAAGCTCTTTTTTCTCCGTTCGCTCAGTGATCAGTGGAATAATATGTGTTACTCCGAGCTCAACAGCTTTTTCAAGTACAAAATCGGTGTGTGATCCTTTTAACATCCCAAAACAAAGCGTCATTCTACGAGTTCGCGCTCCTGCACTGCTTTCATTTTTTGCACACACAGAAAGCTGTGCACTCTTTTTAGTTAACTCAATAATTTCACACTCATAATCATAGTCGCGTCCATCAAATAAAATAACTCGATCTCCTGTCTTATACCGAAATACTCTTCCCCACTGGTATATGTGGGGTTCGTGTGTATACGAAAAGTTTCCAGCTTCTGGAATTACTATAGGTGAGTAAAAACGATGTAGTCTCATACCGTGAGTATACCGAAAGTATTTTTTAAAGCAAAAACTCCCTTCGCGAAGCGAAGGGAGTTTGAATTATCCGAACGAACATCTCATTCAATAGCGGTTCCGTTTCCACACGTGGTTCAGAAGCAACGCTCCAAAAAAAATGAGTAGGAACTGTCCAAAAAGGAACAAAAACCCTGAACCAAATCCAACCACTGCGTCCATGAACCGAATCCGAATGACATCGTACCGGTTGCACAAAGCAAGAATAACCGGTAAGAAGATGAAGATAAGAATCACGATACTCAAGGCAATACGCCCCTTTGTTGGCTCAAGCCAAAGACGGGGCTTTCCGTAGTGAATGCGTTTTGATTTCATAGAACTACCGCCAGCATACGATAGGTTATGGTGCTTGTCAAATAGACCCCTTTGTGGTATACTACTAAGATGGAACCAATAAAAAATTACACACTCGTACCAACAGTGATTGAGAAAACACAGTTTGGTGAACGAGCGTATGACATTTATTCACGGCTATTAAAAGATCACATCATCTTTTTGGGAGGTCCTATTGATGACCACACCGCAAATATTATTATCGCCCAGCTCCTCTTTCTACAATCAGAGGATGCAAAAAAGGACATTTCGCTCTATATCAACTCTCCTGGTGGCTCGGTAACTGCCGCTCTTGCAATACTTGATACGATGAACCTCATCAAGAACGATGTGGCCACATTTTGTGTCGGTATTGCAGCATCCGCAGGTGCAGTACTACTATCTGCTGGAAAGAAAGGTAAACGATTTGCACTCCCTAATGCTGAAATAATGATTCATCAACCATGGGGTGGGGTTCAAGGACAGGCAACTGAAATTGAAATAACCGCGCGACAGATACTTAAAACCCGTGAGAAACTTAACAAAATACTTGCGAAAGCAACTGGTCAGGATGTCAAAAAGGTTGAAAAAGACGTTGAGCGCGACTACTACATGAGCGCCGATGAGGCTAAAAAGTACGGTATTATTGACTCAGTTCTCTAACGTGAAAAAAACTCCGCCCAAGCGGAGTTTTTTTATCACATATAGACAATACATAAAATTTACGTTATCATTTGAAAGTTAGCTGTAATTTTAATTATCACTTGCGTTTGATGAACGAGGTGCGAAGACGTGGTTATTCAACCGGAGACATCCGATATACTGATACACTCAATGTTTTTTTCATTTAGTCTTATTTTGAATATCAAAACGAACCGAGATCGCTAAACGCGAGTTTAACAACCGCGTATGACATTAAAAATTGTGCTCCTTATTGGAGTATTCGCAACCCTTTTTGGTGTTGCAGCTGGATACTTTCTCCGCCTCATTATATCAATGGGAAAGAGAGGGTCCATGGAGCTTGAAATCAAGCAGATGATGCTTGAAGCTCGAGAAGAAGCAAAGAAAATTGTAGGGGAAGCTGAGAAAAAAGCTGAAGAAGCACTCCGACTTTCTCGCATAGAGGTTAAAGAAAAAGAGGAAAAAGCAAAGAAAACAGAGGAACGACTTATTAAAAAGGAAGAACTTTTAGATAAGCGCCAGATTGATATTGATAGTGAAGTTGAGCATATAAAGGAGAAAATTACGGAAATAAAAACAATCCGTGAGAAAACAGGGAAGCTTGAACAGGAGAAACTAGCCGAGCTTGAACGAGTTGCTCGCCTCTCTCAAGAAGAAGCGAAGAATAAGCTTCTAGAAGTTGTAGAGAAAAATGCTGAAGAAGACCTTATGGTTCGTGTTCAGAAGCTTGAACTCCAAGCTGAAGAGCGACTAGAACGCCGCGCACAGGAAATACTTACAACGTCCGTTCAGAGACTTTCAAATTCTGTTGCGCCAGATATCATGTCTACCAACATCACTATTCCTTCAGACGAGTTGAAGGGCAAGATTATTGGTAAAGAAGGAAGAAATATCAAAGCATTTGAACGAGCAAGCGGTGTTGAAGTAATTGTAGATGACACCCCAGGGGTGATTACCATATCTTCATTTGACCCGATTCGTCGTCAGGTCGCACGTCTCGCTCTTGAAAACCTTATACTTGATGGACGTATTCAACCCGCACGTATTGAAGAAGCGGTTGAAAAAGCACGACAAGAGATAAGCAAAATAACCAAAGAAAAAGGGGAACAGGCGGTGTACGAATGTGGAATATACAACCTTGACCCACGAATTGTTTCTATTCTAGGACGACTCTACTTTAGAACAAGTTATGGGCAAAATGTGCTTCAGCACTCTATTGAAATGGCACACATCGCAGGCATGCTTGCTGAAGAACTAGGTGCAGACGTTGCGGTGGCTAAAACTGGAGCGCTGGTGCACGACATAGGAAAGGCACTTGATCACGAAGTACAAGGAACGCACGTTGAAATCGGAAGACGCATCCTTCAAAAATTTGGTGCGAGTGAAAAAATTATTCAAGCTATGGAAGCTCACCACGAAGAGTACCCATATGTCACTCTTGAATCAAGAATTGTTCAAGCAGCTGACGCAATTTCTGGCTCTCGACCAGGCGCACGACGGGATTCGGTTGAAAACTATCTCAAACGACTAAGTGACC
The DNA here is from genome assembly GCA_964436015.1 of uncultured Candidatus Saccharibacteria bacterium. Taxonomy (GTDB): domain Bacteria; phylum Patescibacteriota; class Minisyncoccia; order Phycocordibacterales; genus JBBDJV01. The sequence goes on from CAYTAR010000007.1 coordinate 31,426, forward strand.
TGGAAGGCATCGCAAACTCATTTGAAGGTGTAGATAAGTCATACGCGCTTCAAGCAGGACGTGAAATTCGCATCTTTATTCACCCTGAGAAAGTGACCGACTTACAGGCAAAAGAAATGGCGAGAAATATAGCACTCCGTATTGAACAAGAACTCAAATACCCTGGAGAAATCAAGGTAAATGTGATACGAGAGACTCGATGTATTGAATTCGCACGGTAATATCTGCCCTAAAAATACCCCTCATTTCGAGGGGTATTTTTATTTCATGATAAAAAAGAATGTTCGTCAAGGGTATTGCGCCGAAATATCCCTTTTATATAATACATATTGAGTTTACCCAATAACGGATAAACACTGCGGTCGAGAATCGGTCGATTGCTAATTACAAATTAGTTTCATACACAACATATGAACAAGCAAGCACTTGTTGATGTCGTACACGGTATCGTCAATGGAACCAAGGTTCAAGCTGAACAAGTGGTAGACGGCGTTATTGATGCGATCGTAAACAGTCTGAAGAAAGGAGATGAGGTTTCTATCTCAGGTCTCGGTATCTTTTCAGTAAAAGCACGTGCAGCTCGCCAAGCTCGTAACCCACGAACTGGAGAGACTATTGACGTGCCAGCAATGAAGGTTCCAAAGTTCCGCCCTGCAAAGGCGCTCAAAGACGCGGTAAAATAGTTATCCGTACAAAAAACCCCGCAGTTAGCGGGGTTTTTTGTTTTCTACTATGTAGATTCTATTGAACCTCTACAACTCCCTCTCCGACATCAACTGTGGTGCTTGAAATTGACTGTAGAGCGTTTGTTATATCATCAAGCGTTACATCACCCACAAAATCAAAATTATTCACAAATGCCTCAAATTGAGCCAAATGGACCTTTGTCTGCTCAGTTATCACATCAGATGACCAGAAGACAAGGTTGAATGAAATATCACCTCGCTCAAACAGGTAGCTCACTGAACGCATTCCAGCAGGAAGTTCATTGCTTTCATTCGTAAATACTGTTTCAACTCGGAATGCAGGGTGTCCGGCATCAGTTACCACATCCTTTGTTGTTGTTTTAAGCGACACGAGATCCTTAAGATCTGGATTATTTGCAAGATTTGCATTGAATTGTGCCTCGTTCACCTCTAGAGACGCTTTGTACTGCTCTATGGTTACTGGTCCAGCATCCACCACAATATACCCCTCTCCAGCTATTATTTCATTCGCAGTTTCGTCAGTGAAAATGTTTTCAGATGTTCCATACGCAAGTGCGGTCAAATTTCCTTCATTTGGAAACTGAAACCAAGAGTTTGGATGTTTAAGTGAGTACCCAAGGAACGGATGTGAGTATGTATTCCAATCAGCAGTTGAAACTTTTGGTTCGCCATTAGGAAATACAATAAATAATCCCACGACAATTCCAACCGCAAGCACTCCGAGCAAGAATGGCCCCTTACTTTTTTCCGCTTTCATTGATGTACTTGTTGTATCTTGTTGTTCTGTCATATGTCTATAACTATATTACTAAAATCAATACATGAGTTTCCTCATTCCGCCAACTATACCACATATCACGGTTAGGTAAAATACACCTCAATGATTAACAGGTATATTTACACTTTTACATTGCAAAAAGAAATTATTCTACAACATTTATCTTTTCCACAAGCCAGACTCGCACGAAGACTCCGGCTTTCGCGACTTTGTTTTATTACTCACGAAGTGATTAGAAAACAAGAAGGACCCTTGTGGTGATTCTCCCTACCCGCAACATAAATATAGTCGCAAAATGCTCTCGCATTTTGCTTGTTATTTTTGTGCTTAAAAAGCATAAGAGGGAGAATCGGTCACAGATAATTTTGCTGACCTGCCTTTGCCGGCAGGCAGGTGTAAAAATTTTGCGACCTGATAATGTTCATTTCTACTTTAATAATGGAGTGTAGAGAATCGGTCACGAGTTACTAAGTCTGCTCATGCACTTCGTGCATTGCGCGGACTAAGTACTCGCGACCCCGCCTCGTCTGTTTCCGCTTTGAGCAAAAACCTCAAACAGAAACATGACTGCGGCTTTCGATTCTCCACGCAAGCAAAGAAGTTTGCTTGCTCTACTCCGCACCGCAAACAAAATTACCGTATTCCTGTTCGGAATACGGTAATTTTGGCGGTGCGGGTAGGGAGAATCGAACTCCCGTATACTGCTTGGAAGGCAGTCATTCTACCACTAAACTATACCCGCAGTAGACAGTACTATACCAAAAACCTGTAAAAAACAAAATCCCCGATGCTTGCGCCTCGGGGATTTTGTTTTTTTAATTACTCAGCTGAATCATCGCCCGCTACCTCCTCTTCTTCTCCACCCTCTTCATCATTTCGGAAAACAGTCTTTGTGTATGAGATCATACGTTATTGTATATAACTGGAAGATACGCACCGATGCACATACTCCCAAATTACTGATAAATCCTGGCTGATGACTACACAACCAAGAACATTATAAGTGTACATACTGGTGGTTAAAAGTCAATCATTTCCAAGTCTACAAAAAGCAAAAAAGCTATGTATAGAGCCGTTATACTGGTTCTCGGTAGGGGTCAGTAGAGACAGTGGGTGCTTCTGGCGACTGCTCCTTTTTATCTACTGAAGGAACAGAGATATTTCCCGAGAGTTTCTGCTCATGTATCGGCTTTAGAGACTCAGGGCGTGGCACAGTGACCGAAGAAGCGATTCCCGCAGAAACAGGACTCTCAGAAGTAGTAGTTTGAGGGCTTGAGTACACTGGAGCAGGATTGGACGCTCTAGGGTGAGTTTGCTCATTGGTTTGATTTTCCTCCACCGCAACATGGGAATCACCGTGAAGCTCACGCATGCGTTCACGGAGCGTAGAGAATATTTTTTCGTTGATCTCTCCCGCTATAGTGTTGATAGTGGCTGGGTCTAACTTCAACTCATTTTTCAGGTGTGTAATAAATTCACGAGCAGGGGTAAGTCCTAAAATAACGTATCCGGTTTCATTAGAAAGTGTCGCTATCTGCTCATTGGTTAGATTATGCGCATCAGCTATTTCATACAACAGGTCGTGCGCAGGTAGATCAGTAACCGCAATACGTAAATCTTCTGGCAGTTGCGCATATTTATCCCGCAATATATCAATTGAAAATCGTGCCATAGGTGCTTAGTTACTTATTAATCACTATCTTTTGAACTTAACTTTTCTTTAATCGCTTCCAACTGTTCTTTTATATCTACACCTGAATCTGCAGTCGGCTCAACTTTTTTTTCTTGCTTCACGAATTTTATTAACATCTGCCCTTATGTCTTCCCGTATCTTTGCAATTTGCTTTAACGCATCACGTCTCTCTTTTATCAAAGCACTCTTTTGTGCCTCTATGCGAGAAATATCATCCTCGTATCTCTTTTTATCTCCTGATGGCGCTCCAAGTTTTTCTTTTTCAAGATTCTTAATCTCCTCATCAACCTTTTGAGCCTCACTTTGCAAACGCGCCTCTTCGGAACGCAACTCACTTTGCTCTTCCCGACGACCTTTGTACTTACCAGAGAAAGATAATTTCATTTTTCTTAAATTATCCTCTTTTTGAAGCTCCTGATTTTCAGTTTTCGCCCTATCTTTCTGGTATGTATTAATAGCATCCTGCCTTCCTTTAGATTTTATTCCAAGATTAAGTGCCCCTCTGTTGAGATTATCCATGTACTGCTTTTCCCGCACATCACCTCCAGGACCCTTCGCAAGAAACTCCCTTTGTTTTTTAATATTTTTTGCCCTATCTTCTGCCGCTTTGGTATATCCACCTTTTCTACCGCCAAAACTTGCTCCTGAAACTGCTCCGGTTGCATTTAGAAGCATTCCTCCCATCGTAGGGTTACGAGCAGTGAATCCTTTCAGTGCTCCACCCAATTTATCAGCCCCAAACCCAAGAGTATTTCTCCCCACAAAACCTCCTGTATTCTTTGCATAACTTATTGTTTTTTGCCTCGCCTTCTGCACCATACTGTTTGCCATACCACTTCCAATCGCGCCCACTTTCACTGAAATAAGAAGTGCTCCCAATATAAATGAAATTATCAGAACATAATTTAACAAAACACCAGTAACACCTGCACTTGTTCCTTGAACAAACGCAGCAGTAAAATTTTGTGGTGGATTAAACTGTGCTATTAATCCATTTAGCACACTCAGTGCAACAAAGAGTAACGCAAAGAAAAGGGGTGGAAAGAGAAGTTGTTTTGTAAGTTGATCCCACCACTGACTCGCATACTTCTGCGACCACGGCAGTATCCATGCGAGAAACATTAGCGGAGAAAGTACCATGAGGAAAATCAATACTACAAACCGTGCAGTAAGTGTAATACCCATTACCACAAACGTAAACGCAAGAACAAGCATTACACCAACACCACCCATTGTCGCTATACCAAACTTCATTACATCTTTTAATACTTCAGCTGTGGCAGCAAGAGGTGCTGCACCAGCATTAAACGCGGCTGCTGAATCTACACTGTACGCTGTACCAACGTTCGTCATTGTGAGCAACATTGCTGATAAGCTTTTCGCCGGCTCTTGGGTAGGAGTAGTAAGTACCGCATTATAAAACTGCACTGTCACCACATTTGAAATATCAATGAGTGCCTTCGTGAACACTAAACTGAAATTCATAAGAACTGCAGCGAGCACCACGCGCGCAAGCAGTGTCCGCGCTTGGTATCGGTCAATCTGAAGAATGGTTGCAATCGCAATAAAGAGGATAGTGAAGATGAAGAACATATTTGCTATGTCCCTAAACTTTGACCACGCAATATCTATTGCAGCAACTTTATTAATGTATGTATTCATCTGCACAATGGTGATATTAATCACACCATCAAGAAACGCGCCGGTTATCCAGAGTGCGAATGCAAAAATACTCATTACAACATTCATTATCTCCTTTATTCCCCATTCAAATCCCGCTATCAAACCAGCTTCAATCCAACCAGCCCATGAGCCACCACCTGCTTCTGCCGCCTCAACAAGTCCAGTCGGCATCAATACCGCCCCGAGAAGTACTGTTATTAAAATGAATGTTTTAAGAAATTTCATGCTGAATTAAAATTGCGGAACCGGAAAACCATACACCTGCACCTCACCCAATCCAAACGAAGTGCCGTTAGCTTGCTGTATACGGACATAGTCTGCTGAGAAGAATTCTGGAACCTGAACAATAATTGAGCCGTTTGATTCCACCCGCGTACCACTTGGAATGTCTATTACACGAAAATCAGATCCTCCTCGCATACCAGCTACTGTGGAATTATTCAATCCAATTGCATCTGGTGTTTCGCTCGCCGCAAGTACCACTTTCAAATTTTGAAGATTCGGAGGAAGGAGCTCTCCTGGAGAAACCTCGCCAGTTATTGGGAATATCCTCACTTCTGTAACTCGCACCGGTGTGTTGTATGAGATTCCAAACCATGGTTCAGAATATGCAGTTGCTTCATCTGTAACGAATGCCGGCCATGGAGCAGTTATTTTGGTATCACTTCGCGGTTGAGTATTTTCTGTTTTACCGTCTACAAGGTTCGTGAGTGGGTACGTAACAGGATTACCACCTTCCCATGTATGAGCGAGCAATCCTGATGAAGAAAGCGTTCCCGCATTTGCGATATTTCTAGACTCTGGAACAGGAACACCGTATACTTCTACTTCAGCTAGTCCTAACCAATTATAATCTTCAACACTGCATGAGCCCCTATTTACCCTTACATATCTGATTGGTGTTTCTCTCAATTCCTCCGGAATAGAGATCACAAAATGGGTACGCCCAGAATCAGGAGAAAGAATAGAAGTAGAATAGACAAGTGAAGTTGGTGTAGTTATAGGGTCTTGAGTAAAAAACGCTACGGAAAATGAACTTGAAGCGTCAGCTCCTAAAGCCTTACAAGTTGAACTATCGTTTCCTATTTGTGACCTATGAATATGAACTTCTCCAATAAGGTAATCATCTAGCAAATCAACTTGCCACCATGCAGGCATTGCATTTCTACCTGTGCGCGATGGGTCATTTCTTCTCGTACCATCCGTCGCATTATCAGAAATATAATCATCATAGCGACTCGATTGATGTGTCGGTTTATTAAAAGCAACATTCTGTGCCATCCCTGTATACAAAGACCCCGTCCCCAGTGGAATATCCACCTCAACATTATCCACTTCACCGGTATTTGTTCGTGAATCTCCATCAGCATCACTAATAAAACTTGGTGTATTGAACGTATAACTGCCAGTTCCTCCTCCTGCACCCGCAAGACCATTAAATGCAGAACTCAAAAGCGTATTCATCAGCGCTCCGATAATTTCACTAATCTCATCTGCAATCTCAAGACGACGCTGTCCTGAGCCGACCGCGTTGTTAAGTTGGGTTTCAACAAACGCTCCTGGGGTTTCAATGTATCCTTCTATATCTGTTGCAGAGAGAAAACCTCGTCCCCAGTTAAGCTGATCTTTGAGAAGTTCTGATTCACGTGATATACGAAAAGTGAGTTCACGGTCAGCGGCAAGGTATGACGAGTACACATTATTGTTGGGCTCAAGCGCGACATTGTAAAATGCATCCAAACTGGCGATTTCACCTGAGGTCACATTACGGGCAATTTCATCCAATGTACATGCGCCAGCCGTCGTATATCCTCCGCTTCCAAAACTGAAGTCTAAACTCAATGCAAATTTGATTGAAAGATCAAACGAATCACACAAAAACCCTAATCCAAGTTCATCAATAAAATCCGCAGCTACGTTGTTTGCAGCGCTTGCAAACAACCCCCCTGGATCAGTTACAAACCCTGGATTTCCTTCAAAACCACTGTTAATCCACGAGACCATCTGCTGTCCTATCATGTCTATAATGGTGTTAATGAGCGCAAACACCACACCGTCAAGTACAGTCTCTTTAATTTGAAGTGTTACGCTTGATTGTGCTGTCGCTGCTGTAGCGACTCCTACTGGAATATCGACAGTATTGACCGGAAGCGCTGATTCCACACGATAAGGCAAAGAAAAAAAGAATGCACTTGCAAAAAACAAGAGTAGAATTGACACAAACATTCTATGCATTTTTTTTATGTTTCTCACCACAGAAGTATCAGATACATTATATCGCATGCAAAAAGAGGTAACCACCCGTACCCTGTTCAAAACTTATTCCTCTTGAATTATAAAAGAAGGCAATCTGATTAAAATCTCGTACCATAGTTTCAAGTGTTTTTTGATACGCACTTACCGCATACACTGCACGAAGAGGGTCTTTAAGCGCGAAACTCATATCAAAAATATGTTTCTGCATTCCCATGTATGTATTAACAAGTGACACGTGCGTATTGAGTAGCTCAGATGGTACGATGACTTGCTTGGACTCTGATGCGATTTTTGCGTAAATGGTGCTAATTTTTGCGATTTTTTCAGTCTCAGTAAGACCTCCTCCATTAACTGCCTTTTGAAGTAATTGCAGCTCATTTCCTTCTCGTGATTCATTTCTTATTAATACCTGACCCATCTCCTCGGCATATACACGCAAAGTCACATCGTTTGTTTGAGTAGTTTTCACATCATTTACCGTATACAAAGAGGGCGACTCTTCGCCTATTTGTACCTGCCGAGCGATTGAATTTGCAATGAAATCGGGCGTCACTGCCACTCCAGCATTCTTTAGCTCCAAATATTCAACAAAAGCGGTCTGCGCGAGCTTCTCTGTCTCGCTTTCACCTGAATTTGTTATGATTTTTGACACATCAAGTGTTTCAGTTTCTGCGTTTATAAAATCATTGGGGCCGGGTTTCCGCGGATCACGACCAAGTAGCACCTCTTCCCCGTCCAAAGTCCCATCCCCGTCAGTGTCGGGGTTTTGTGGATCAGTTTTCCAAAGTGCCTCTTCCCAGTCAGTAAGTCCGTCATTATCACTATCTTTCGAGCTTAAATCGGAAACAATTGCGGGAGCAAGGGTGTCATTAACCACCACATCTCCCGTATGTGAAGAAAAGAGAAAAAATGAAATACCTAGAAGTGCACATGCAATTCCAATTGCAATAAAAACTCGTGTAGTTGGGCGCATGCTCACCATCTATATATTGTACCTCGTCATACGCAAAAAGCTCGTGGAAAAGGAGCATAAAAAACTTCCTAGAGGCTTTTTCCTTTTGGATGAATTACTACTGTTTTAGTGCTTGGGCAAATTGCGTGAAGAAATATGCCGGTTCATTTGCCTGAAACACCACGCCTTCTTTATCAAAATACAGAGCAAGTGCTTTCAGTGAATCATTCATTTGTAATGCAGAATTTACATATAACATATAGGTTTCTTGTCCAATATCTCCCGCAAACTTCTCCTCTGAAAAGAGGGTGATGTTCTCTGTATACCCTTTAATAGAATTAAAAAGTCCCATATGTTCTGTTTCAACATTTGTAGGTCGCTCTAGTGCAAAAACTGAATTCGCCAAATTCATGTAGTCCGCAACCATTTCCTCAACCCGTTCTCGCACGCTTTCACTCACCCCTGAAGACTCAAGTAACATAGTGAATGTACGATTGTATACCTCAGTATTTTTGGAAATTGACAAAAACAAAGAGGCAAGCTTGTTACCGTAATCGTGGCGCGCGTCAAAAATAGGTTCCTCTTTCGGTTTGGATACACTGATTAAAGGAGATGGTTGCGTAACTTGCACTTTCTCTCGTATCGTCGCGTAGTCTGGATTAGTTACCAGTAGTGAGTTTTCTCCCACATCATCGGGGCCAGGCTTAAGCGGATTCCTCCCCAAAAGCACTTCATCTCCGTCAGATGTACCGTCCCCATCAGTGTCAGGGTTATTTGGGTCGGTTTTCCAGAGACGCTCCTCCCAATCAGCCAACCCGTCATTGTCTGAATCACGTACCGACTGCACTCCACCCTCTTCCACAACGGGATTCTCAGTATTACTTTGATTATTTAAAACAACTTCAGAGTCAGAACTACTCCTTGAACCCAGCACTAACAAAAGCAGTACCCCGAAACCAACAACAAGTACCACAATTCCTATGAGAACCAAAAAACGCTTTTGGTGTGTGGTATTAAGTAGTACGCTATCCCCGTTTATTTCATGTTCTTTTTCTTCCATATAGTATTCTATAGAGTATACTACTAGTATAACCTATGAATTACATTCGTCACACAATCACCTCTGGATTACTTTTTATCTTTACGTTTATTTTTGCACTACTCCCAACTTCAAGTGCATACGCACAAATACCGTTTGGTGGTTATGTTACTTTTGTGAATCCTATTTGCCAAATTCCTCCGGGACTTCTTGTGTATCAGACGCCCGCAGGAGGACCAGCAATACTCTTCTATATGTATGGAACACCGTTTGGCGTTCCTCCTACTCCAGGACTTGGGATGTTGGGTATAGCACTCGCCTCTCCTATACCTTGTATGTTCTACTGTGGTATTTCAGTGTGTACCGCAGGAGTAGGAACGTTAATCAGTTTTGTTAAAGTGGCTGGTACTTAATCCTTTGTGCAATTTCAAACCACACAGAAAGCGGGACATCCTCCGCGCGAACTAGTGGAGAAAGTGAATATTGTTTAAGGAGCGCGATAAGCGCTTCTTTTTCTATGAGTGACTCAAGATTATTCACTAACTGTTTTCGTTTGCTCTTGAAACCCGCTCGTACCGCAACAAAAAAATTATGCTCGTGCGCGGGTGATTTGAATTGATTCTTTGAAATACCTCCTACGTAGAGTATTGCGGAGTCCACTTTTGGCGGAGGAGAAAAACTCCCCGCCTTCACTGTTTCAATGTATTCAGGAACTCCGTATGCTTTAACCGAGAGTGATAAAATACTTTCTTTCCCGTCACGAGAGACGATCCGTTCCGCAACTTCTTTTTGAACGAGCAGTACCGCCTGTGTGGGTTGAACTGATCCCGAAAGGAACATTCGCAGAATTGCACCGGTAATGTAGTACGGAATATTTGCAACCAGCACAAACGGAGTCTGTGCGTATTCAGCAGTAGAAATTTTTAAAATATCACCATGCACTACTGTTAGTCGTTTCTCGGAAATTTCTTTTTTAAATTTTTCATGTAGAAGCGGAATGAGTACATCATCTTTTTCCACTGCAACAACTTTTGCACCTGTGTTAAGTAACTCCTGAGTCAACACTCCTTCTCCCGGACCAATTTCAAATACCACATCGCGTGCGCTCAAGCGAGCACAAGAAATAATTGTTGCAAGTGCTTTTTTTGAACGAAGAAAATGTTGCCCTAATGATTTCTTTCTCATACATTTATTCTAGATACACCACACGCTCGGAGGACACATGAGGTTCAGGTTCATACAAACAAAGTGATGCATCAATATCATTAAAATATTCTGAAGGAGCACTCACTATCGTTGAACCAAACACGGTTCTCATTTGTGCATAGGAAAGATACACTTGCTTCTTCGCACGAGTAAGTGCGACATAAAAAAGTCTACGCTCTTCTTCGCGGTCTCTAACTGAATTACTCTCATCTGTTTTGTACGGAAACAATCCTTCCTCAAGACCGGTGATGAAGACATGTTCAAACTCAAGTCCCTTTGATGCGTGAACCGTCATCAACTTTACACCCCCATCGGTACTTTTCAAACTATCCTGATCGCTCGCAAGAATTGCACTTTCCAAAAATTCATCGACCGAAGTATCAGGAGGGAGCGCATCAAATCGTGATGCAACGTTTCCAAGCTCAATGATGTTTTGTAGACGCTCTCGATCATCCTCATCTCCCTCCTCAAGGTGCTTTGTAATACCAGTTACGTCAGATACAAACTGAATGAGTTCGGAAGGTTTTTTTACTTTGCTCGCTCGCTCAATAGACTGAAGAAGAACTCGAAACTCCTCTACTCTCTTTTTCATTGCGGGAGTAAGTTCACTCTCTCTTCCTGCAACTATTTTTATGAGTGTCGTTTTCCCGATACCTCGAGGCGGCACATTGATCACCCGCTCAAGGTCCGATACCCCGTTCGGGTTTCGAGCGAGCCTAATGAATGAGATGATATCTTTTACTTCAGCTCTATCAAAAAATTTTGTACCAAGAACCTGATACGGAATACCTGCGCGAAGAAAAGATTCTTCCAAAGCACGTGATTGAAAATTCGCACGATACAGTACTGCAACCTCATGCGGGGGTACGCCTCCTCTGATTAACCCCGAGACTTTTTCCGCAACGACATTTCCTTCGTGCTGTGCGTCACCGCACGCAAAAATACAAACCGCATCACCTACTCCATTCTGAGTAAATAATTTTTTTTCTCTCCGATGGATATTTTTTTCAATCACACTATTTGCTACAGAAAGAATGGTTTGTGTTGAACGGTAGTTCTCCTCTAAGAGCACGGTTGTCGCGCCGGGAAAATCTGTTTCAAAATTGAGAATATTTTTTACATTTGCTCCCCGCCACCCATAGATGGTTTGATCAGCATCACCCACTACACACACATTTAAATGTTTCTCCCCGAGGAGACGAATAAGTTCATACTGAACCTGATTCGTATCTTGGTATTCATCCACATGTAAATACCTCCATGCATTTTGGAAATACGTTCGTGCTGGCTCATCACGCTTGAGAAGCTCTAGGGTTTCAAGAAGGAGATCATCAAAATCGAAAGCATTTTCCTTCTTTAACAGTGTTTCATACTGCTCCCATATAGAAGACACAAGCTCTTCACGATACCCCGACAACCCACGATGACGGAACGAGGTGAGTGAGACCGCGTTACCTTTCTCACGCGAAATCAGTGAGAGAAACATTTTGGGATCATATTCTTTCGGATCCAAATCCTCTGCTTTGATTGCACGTTTCATTGCGCGAAGAGAATCATCTCTATCAAAAATACTAAAATATTTTGTACGTCCCACCTTGTGTGATTCTTGCCGCAAGATATGAATACACAACCTATGGAAAGTTGAAACAAAAGGTCGGGACTCTGTACTCACCGGAAAATTCATCAGCGGTGTATTTGAAAGTAGCACATCAACCCGCTCTCGCATTTCACGTGCCGCTTTGTTGGTAAAAGTAATAGCAAGAATGTGTGTTGGATCGACCCCCTTGCGAATTATATTTTGAATTCGATGAGTGATTGTTTTTGTCTTACCAGCTCCTGCTCCGGCAATGATGACCAGAGGTCCCTCGGTGGTTTCAACCGCTCTTCTTTGTTCTGAATTTAATATATCTTCTTTCATGCACGGTTACTATATCACACTCACCGTGAGTGATATACTACAGCATACATATGGTTACATTGCTTGAAAAAATAATTGAGTTTCTAGCGACCGCAATTGTTTCGTTACTCATTACGCTCGGCTTCATCACGGTACCAGAACACACTGAGAGTCGTGTGGATTTTGAAAACAACATGGTGACAACACACACCTCTTCTTCTACAGCAGAAAAAATAATTACTGAAACTACTCCGGATAGAGGAAATGAAAATAGTGTTCTCTCCGCCGACACGGAAACCGAAAATAACTCCCCACCCCCCCTGAAGGAAGAGGAGGTGAGAGTAGAGGTTGTGCCTATAATTACACAGAGTCCAAACAGCTCAACTGATTTAGTTCAAACTGTCAAAACTACTGAGGAAAAAAATACACCCACTGAAACACTCTTGAGTGAGAATACACTTCCAACATTTGAAACGGTAGATTTACAAGATGTGAATACGCGTGCACGTTCCGCACTAGTAAATATTTTTTGTAGAAGCGACGGAAGCGGAAACACGCAATCAATTGTTGGAAGTGGAATCATCATCGACCCCCGAGGAATTATTTTAACAAATGCACACGTCGCTCAATTTTTACTTTTGAAAGATGCCCCCCAGAAAAACGCTCTCGACTGTACGATTAGAATGCATGATCCAGCTACCCCACTGTACCGAGCGGATCTGCTCTATATATCTCCGTCATGGATAGAAGAAAATGCAACCATGCTAACTAACGAGCGACCAACAGGTACTGGGCAATTTGATTTTGCATTTCTCTATATCACCGAGCACGTAAACCAGAGCCAGACTCTCCCCTCTTCATTCCCCTTCCTCACACCCAACACAACCCACGAACTCACACTCGAGCAACAAGTACTAGTTGCCGGATATCCAGCGGGCTTCTTAAGTGGAAGTGACATTGAAAGAAATCTGTACAGTGCATCTTCGTACGTCACGGTTGAAGAATTGTTCACTTTTTCAGAAACAACTATTGATCTCGTATCTCTCTCAGGAAGTATTGTTGCACAACGAGGCTCATCGGGAGGAGCTGTCGTTTCCATAAACAAGCAACAAGTTGAAGGTATTATCACGACCGTTGCTGACGCGCCAGAAACAAAAGATAGACGCTTGCGAGCAATTACCATATCACACATTGATGACACCTTGTTCAAGGAAGCACAGATACGAATTCCATTTCTTCTAGGGAGCAACCTTAAAGAAACTGCTCAGTCATTTGAAGAGTTAGTTGGTGGCACACTCAGAAAAAAACTAGTAGACGTTCTCTATCCTCAGCAGTAATATTTTTACGCGTTCAACTTTTGAAGCGATACGTGGAGTGTTTGTGTTGGGAAAGCTATTGATACACCTAAGTGCGCGAGAGCATCTTTAAGCGCAAAATTAAATTCTTGTTGAATATCCATGTACGTATTGTAATCGGGAGAAATAACATAGTAGACCACCTCAAAAATAAGTGCGGATTCGCCAAATGATGCAAAGTGCGTTCTGTCAAAACGCGCATTCGTAAGATGGGTGACTATGCGCTCCACTGATTTATTTACTTCTTTAAGTTTCTCACTTGGTGTTCCATACTCGACACCAAACTGAGTTACCACTCTTCGCTCTTGTAATTTTTTAAAATTTTGAACACGAGAACTCATCAACTCTTGATTTGAAACTACAATCTCTTCACCTTGAAGTGCGCGTATTCGTGTTGTTTTAATTCCAATACGCTCAACTACACCCATAGAATTTCCAACAACAATAAAGTCCCCTTCGGTAAACGGTTTATCAAAACGGATAGCAAAAGATGCGAAGAGATCGCTTAAGATACTCTGCAGTGCAATCGCAATCGCCAAACCTCCAACACCCAAACCTGCAATGAGTGAAGTGATTTCGACTCCAATATTTGAGAGTATGGTAAGAAAACCAAAAAGCCACAATAAACCAGTCCCTATCTTCCCTACATTTACCAGTGCAATTTTAGAACCCGGGTCATTCTGTTTTTTTGTGAGTGTACTGAGGAAATATTTTAGGAGCACATCTCCAATTTTTACACCATAGTACACCACCCACACGGTGATAATAAAAGAAAGAGCCCGACTCAATGGTAATGGAAGTGAAAGAAACTGAACTATTAAATAGAATGAAAGAAATGAGTAAAATGGCGGACGAAATGTTTCAACAATATGTACTAACACATCATCAACATCAGTTTTTGTCTTTTGAGCAAAAACTTTAAAGCGTGCGACCAATGCGCGCTGAATCACTTTGAACATCAGTATAAGGATAAGAATCCCTACCAATGCCGCTACATATTCCTTAAATGTGTTCCCTAATACTTCATACTGCCACAAAGGTGCGTCCATACCGGGAATATTTGCGACTGTTGTTTTAAACATTTCAATGTAGTTCATAAAGAATATATTCATTAAGCTGACAAGTACTACACAGTTAAACAACCAAGTACTTCCCTGTCAAATAGGTTCTCGTTATTATGTAGGAGTAAAGTAGTATATTCTATATATATGATATACAACAAACTTGTCAGGGATCGCATTCCGGAAATCATCAAAAACAAGGGAGAAAAAGCTATTTACCACACCGCAAGTGAAGCTGAGTATAAAGAAAAACTTATTGAGAAACTCTCTGAAGAAACACAAGAGTACATTCGCAGTGAAGACGTTTCCGAACTCGCCGATATACTTGAAGTTATTTATTCCCTTGCCTCACTCTCTAAAGTTTCATCTGAAACACTTGAAAAAATACGAATCGACAAAGCCCAGAAACGGGGCTCATTTAAGGAAAAAATTATCCTTGAAGAGACTCTATAACCAGATCCATTTTGTATTCAGTAAGCACTGGATACCCTATTTCTATACACTAAAAACAAACGATACAGGCGAAAGCAGTGTTTCTTAGGTAAAAATATAGTTTAAACTATAGAATAAACATTTTCGCCAGAATCTCCCTCAACTCACATTTTCTCGTCAGAAAATATGGTTTGGGCACCGGCTCGTTGTTGCTCGAAGCTCGCAACATACTCCGCTGGTCGCTCTCGTGCACAATCTCACTTCGTTCGCTTGTGCCCTCGGACAGAATCAAACCTTACAGGTTCAGTACCCCAATTGGATTTTTTCTTCGCCCTTCAGGCTCAAAAAAATGCTCAATCGGGCTTCGAATCCCGGGCGAAAGCGTACCCACGCTTTCTCGCAATTTGATGTCGGAGCGCCGGGATTCGAACCCGGAGTCATCTGCTCCCAAAGCAGACATGTTAGCCGTTACACCACGCTCCGATACAATTCAACTACGCTAGTCTAGCATACTGAATGCAAAACGCCAGTACTTTTATAAAGGACATATGTCCTTTATACTACCCCACGTTTACATTTTTTATGTGACGAACCCTTGCAACTCTATTTTGAGTATCCAAGCGAACAATTAGCGCATCTAATCTCCATTCTGTTTCATCAGAAACATTATTTTCTAGGAGATAACTCCTAATGGTGCGAGTAAGTCTATCTATTTTCTTCCTATGTATATTCTCCTCAATACTATATATGCCATCAACACTCGTTACACGTGGAACATACAGTTTTTCAGTTTTTACCTCAACAAAAACCATTATTCTCTTTTCACGTGCAACAATATCTATTTCTCCCCACTTCTTTCTATAATTTCTGGCAATAACTGAAAACCCCTTTCTGGAAAGGAAGATCTCAGCAATATCCTCACCGATTCTCCCAAACTTCATTTTGTCGGTTTCCCGTGAAATATTATTTGTATCCATATTTATAATAATACTATACCAACCTTGTTACACATGTAACATTGTTTCATGTGAAACACACATATTTGTGTGATTGTCAAATATATGGCTCAAAATAAGGACATTTTGTCAAAGTCGTGTTATAAAAAGACAGCTAGCCACATGTCTTTTATTCACATATCCACTGAGTTATCCACAGTTTTGTGGTTAAAAAAGAGGATAACGATGTAGAGTAGGGTACTTTTCTGGCTTTAAGGGTAATTGTAAATTAACTTTGTTTCCCTTTATTTTATCAATACTTAGAGGTATAATTGCTTTCACTGCGGGTATGGTTTAGTGGTAGAACACGTCCTTGCCAAGGACGAGTCGGGGGTTCGATTCCCCCTACCCGCACCGCCAAAATTACCGTATTCTTAACAGAATACGGTAATTTTGCTTGCGGTGCGGAGTAGAGCAAGCAAACTTCTTTGCTTGCGTGGGGAATCGAAAGCCGCAGTCATGTTTCTGTTTGAGGCTTTTGCTCAAACAGAAACAGACGAGGCGGGGTCGCGGAAATTTTGCGCCTGCCGGCAAAGGCAGGTCAGCAAAATTATCTGTGACCGATTCTCTACCCGCACCACAAAAAGTAAGTAGATAGCGAGTTATTTGGTTATAAAAAGTTATGACCGATTCTTCATATCTCCAAATACATATTTAAAAGCATATCTTACGCTATATCGTAAGATATGCTTTTATGATGTTAATTATAGGTTTTAAGGTAAATAGGGAAGTAGACTGTTAAAAAATACCTACTTGATTTTCCTGTACCGCCCACCAGCAATGCTGCTAGTACACTAGTCTTCAAATCCCGGACGAAAGCGTCCCCACGCTTTCTCGGGTACAAAATATGGCTAAAAATATAGAGTTTGTGCCCCCGCCAGGATTCGGTCACAAGTTACTGAGGATTTTGCTAGTGAGTACACTTCAAAATCCAAAGTACTCGCGACCCCGCCTCGCTGTCGCAGAGCGACATGCTCCGGCTTTCGAATCCTGACGCAGTGTGTGCAGACACACTGCTTCGGGAAACATGTGCCCCCGCCAGGATTCGAACCTCTCGGAAACCCACGGTTTTCCGACGGGTAAAGCCCTGCCTTCCTCCACGGGAAACCGCAGGTTTCCCGACCCCTTCCTGTTCGAATCCTGGCGGAACACGCCTCGCTACGCTCGTCTGTGCCCCCGCCAGGATTCGAACCCAGAATAACGGTTCCGAAGACCGTTGTGATATCCATTTCACCACAGGGGCGAGCTTAGACATCATACGACACATTGGTCATTTTGCCAAAGGTATACTACAATTATCACGTGAATAATTCTACTGTTTCAATTGAGTTCTCCATACCAGCACCAGTCAAACATGTAGCTGAAACGTTGCAAAAAGCAGGATTTGAGGCTTTTTTAGTTGGAGGATGTGTTCGTGATCTCTTTTTGAATAAAAAACCTAAAGATTGGGATATAACAACAAATGCACGCCCGGAACAAATAACCGCCTTGTTTCCTCATACTTTTTATGAAAATGACTTCGGAACCGTTGGTGTTGTTACTGAAAACACAGAAGATGAAACACTTGCTACCATTGAAGTTACGACATATCGCCTTGAAGCGGAGTATTCAAACAACAGACATCCTGACATGGTCCGTTTTAGTGACACATTACAAGATGATTTAAAAAGAAGAGACTTTACCTTTAATGCACTCGCATACGATACTCAAACTAACACAATACATGACTACTACAACGGCATAGCCGATTTACGCTCGCAAGTGGTTCGTACCGTAGGGAACCCAACTGAGCGATTTGGGGAAGACGCACTTCGTATTATGAGGGCCGTACGGCTTGCGGTGGAGCTACGCTTTTCAATTGAACCCGAGACTGAACGTGAGATTGCAAATATGGCTCAAAACATAACTACAATTGCGATTGAGCGTATCCGAGATGAGCTTTCTCGGATCCTACTTTCGCCCAATCCACAGTACGGAATAGAGCTATTGCATAAGGTAGGAGTACTTATATACATCATTCCAGAACTTATTGAAACACGAGGAATTGAGCAGGGAGGTATACACTCATTTGATGTGTGGGAACATTTACTTAAAACACTCCAGCATTCAGCTGACAAACAGTGGCCTTTGCACATACGGCTGGCGAGCTTATTTCATGATATAGCCAAACCGGAAACACGAAGGTCTGGAGGAAAGAATAAGGAATGGACCTTTTTTGGACATGAGGTTGTTGGGGCACGAAAAACAAAAACTATTCTTGAACGTTTAAAGTACCCAAAAGCTATTATCACCCGTGTGGTTACCTTGGTTCGTTGGCATATGTTTTTTTCTGATACCGAACAAATAACACTATCGGCAGTAAGAAGAATGATCGCAAACGTGGGGGAAGAGAATATATGGGACCTTATGAATGTGCGTATTTGTGACAGAATAGGGACCGGAAGACCGAAAGAAGACCCTTTCAGATTAAGAAAATATCACGCAATGATTGAGGAAGCACTTCGCGATCCTCTATCAGTTCGCATGCTTGCCTTACGCGGAGAAGATATCATTGAAATAACCAATTCAAAACCTGGTCCACACATTGGCTTAATTCTACACGCACTCCTCGAAGAGGTACTTGATAATCCTGAGAAAAACACCAAAGAAATTCTCTCAAAGAGAGCACTAGAACTCTATGCGCTACCCCAAAATATGCTTACAGAGCTTGGCGAAAAGGGGAAAATAAGGCAAAAGGAAGAAGACAGTGCTGAATCAAAGAAAATCCTTGCGAAATATAAAGTATTGAAAAAGTAGCAATTTTACGCAAATGCAAGATATAAATAGTATTAGATTCTCAACTCAGTTATAAAAATCTTCGTAGTACTTCCGACTTTCACACTCTCACTCTACGTCGCTCATAAAAAAACCGCCGTAGCTAGTTAAAACAAAAGGAGAAATTTGATTGAGTAACGCGTGCCTTCGTTATTCAATGTTTTAGCTGGGCGGTTTTTAACCGCATAAGTATACGTGTAATGTTACGATGATCGATATGTGGTGCCATATGATATGGCTGTATCTCGTGTATTTTTGTGTACTTGTGCAGTTGTAAGAGTGGGTGAGACTCTTATTAAAATGTGTAAAGAACTGAAATATGTCTGACGTAATAATACACCTCTATAAAAGACACGTAAAGGACATACTGTGGATAACAAAGTTGCATGTCCTTTATATGGGTGTATAGTGAAAAAGGAGGCTACGCTATGTATAAACCAATCCCCCATGCACCGCCTGAAAAATGGCGAAAGTACGGAAGGAAACTTCACTCTCTCTGGAGAGCACTATCTCACGCAACAGAACGAGGTGACTTGAAAAAAGCCCTTAGCATTGCACGAAAGTTGTCGTGAATACACAAAAGGCCTGCTACTTAGCGGGCCTTTACTATGCAAGGGTAATACTTACCGGGCAATGATCAGAACCAAGGATATCATCGTGTATATTTGCCGAGGTGATACTTTCTTGCAGAGACTTACTTACAAAAAAGTAATCAATCCTCCACCCCACATTTCGTTCTCGAGCGCGAGTTTTCATATCCCAGTATGAGTATTTTTGCTCAACTAATCCATGTTTTAGCCGGAACGTATCAATAAACCCTGCGTTCACCACCGCATCAATCCATGCACGCTCAACAGGAAGAAACCCTGTATTCTCAACATTTTCTTTTGGTCGAGCGAGGTCAATTTCAGTATGAGCTGTATTTATATCTCCGCAAAAAATTACATCAAATCCTTTTCGTTCCAACTCTTTCACATAACTTAAAAAAGCGTCATAGTAGCGTAATTTATACGCCAAACGTTCAGGTCCGCCACCTCCATTAGGAAAATATACCGTAATAAAAGCAAGCGACTCAAAGAAAAGTGTTATTTGCCTACCTTCTTGATCAAGTTCTTCAACCCCTAAACCATACTCGACCGAATCAGGCTCCATCTTTGTATATACTGCCGTTCCGCTATATCCCTTGCGTGTTTTTGATGAATTAAAATATGCGTTGTACCCCTGTGGATGAGTGAGTTCCTCTGGAAGTTGAGTTGCTTCGGCTTTTGTCTCCTGAAGAGCTAAGATATCTGGCTGTTCATTCCAAAACCAATCAAAACAATTCTTTTTGTGACACGCACGTATACCGTTAACATTCCATGAATACATTTTCATACAGCAATCCTATCATGTGACCGTACATAAAAAAACCGATTGACTCACGTCAATCGGTTAGAAGGGGAACTGGAGTTGTTTTGCGACGGGTGACTCTTCTATCCCACAGAGGGTGAACTCTTCTTCCTGCTCAATCAGCTCTATGCCCAACTGGCGGGTAAGTAAGATGAGCGCACGTTCATCTTTTTTTTGACAGAAAACCGTTGGTGGGGAAAAAGAGACTTTTACGTCAATTTTGTTGTCCAGAACCTGTTTAAGGTCTGCAAGCATTTGTTCAGGACCCCTAAGAGAGAAACCTGAGCAGTGAGTAACGGTAAACGTTACCCAATGTGTCATGTTTCTCGTCATATTTTATTGCGTTAACTGTGTGGAACTATCAATGTTTAATTCATTTTTAGCACAAAAAAACATTATTGTCAAAACTTTATTCATCGATTATTGTTTTCTTTTATTATGAAAATTCTTGTGTATATCTCGCAAATGCTTATCAGTAACATGAGTGTATATTTGAGTGGTTCCAATATGGGCGTGCCCCAAAAGAGCCTGTACACTTCTCAAATCAGCCCCATTGGAAAGCAGATCTGTTGCAAATGAGTGGCGCACCACATGGGGAGTAACTTTTTTTGAAATACCTGCCTTAATTGCGTAATATTTCACGATACGCTCAACAGAACGAGATGTAATACGTGACAAGGGGAGAGAATTGCTCTTTGAAACCCCAACAAACAACGCATCACTCATATCTTTCCTTTTTTCCAAGTATGAACGAACAGCTACTTTAGCCTGAGTAGAAAGAAATACCACCCTTATTTTATCTCCTTTTCCACGAACAGAAAGTTCATCTCTTCCAAGATCAATATCTCTGTTCAATGAACATAGCTCAGAAACACGCAGGCCTGTTGAAAAAAGAAGTTCAAGTATTGCTTTATCCCTCAACGACTTAACATCCGTATCTTGCGGAGCATTGAGCAACCTCTCTAATTCATCACTCGTAATCAAATCAAGTGAACGCTCAGAAACCTTCGCGAGCTCAATTCGCTCAGGAGGAAGTGACGCAACTCCGCGCTTCAACAAGTACTTTAAAAAAGACCGGAGCGCAATCAAATAATAATTTTGTGTCTTTCGTTTTAACATACCCCCTCCACCATTACTACTTGGTGCAGGTTGGCGATTTAGCCACAAACGAAACTCCCTGATACATTCATCAGTAATATCTTTTGGGCTTTTGAGCTTTGTGTGCTCTAAAAATCGTTCTAGATAACGATCATAGTTGGCAACCGTTTTTAAACTACGGCCTTTCTCTATTTCCACATATTCTAAAAACTCCTGTTTGTAGCGTTTTAATTCATTCATTATCTTCAGTACTATAGGTACATTGTAGCAGAGTTACCGTACAGCTTATGCATGTGAACTTGCTTATATTTACCTTGCATACAATGCCCCTTAGAACCCATTCCAACCTCAAACTACGCACCCCCTTGCTTTTATGATGCATTTATGCTATGGTTGACGCATGCTGACAAAACGAAAAAAGAGTAAGGCTATAGTAATTGGAGCGAAACACGAGAAGGACACCGGTTCTTCTGCGGTCCAAATTTCAATACTTACAAAGAAAATTGACGAACTTTCGTCACATTTAAAGGAGCATCGAAAAGACGTTCATTCACGTCGTGGTCTTTTGCAGATGGTAGCGGACAGAAGAAAGCACCTTTCTTATCTTAAGAAAAAGGATGCAAAAACATACGCAACCATTACAAAAAAATTAGACCTTAAATAATTCGCTTCTAGGCGAATTATTTGTTTTATACATTCATCATTTTGTGTGTCAGCACATTATTACCATTCCTCATTAGGAATATAGTATATAGTTAAACTATGACGGTTATTAAACATAAAGATCAGCGTGTCGGAATTTTTATTGACGCGCAAAACCTATACCACAGTGCAAAGCATTTGTACGGTTCAAAAGTAAATTTTGGTGCAATAGTAAAAGATGTACTCGGAGATCGTGCGTTGGTGCGAGCCCTTGCATACGCCATCACCACAGAAGGTGGGGATGAAAAGGCGTTTCTTGATGCACTTACTAAAGCGGGTATTGAAACTAGAACAAAAGACCTCCAGGTATTTTCAGGTGGAGCAAAGAAAGCAGATTGGGACGTTGGACTTGCAGTAGATGCTATTAAAATGGCACCCAAATTAGACTCAATCATACTTATGTCAGGCGATGGAGATTTTATACCCCTTGTGGAGTACCTACAAACAAATGAGGGATGCCAGGTTGAAGCGGTGTCATTCGGAAAATCAACATCAAGCAAACTACGTGAAGCAGTTGATGATTTTTTTGACCTCGATCAAAACCCTAGTGCGTACCTGATAAATCTTCGTCCACATAAAAAGAAAAAATAAAAAGACCGCTCATGCGGTTTTTTTATTGTCTATTAGAGCTATATATGGTACATTTTTATCATTATATATAACAAACTCGCCCTCAGATATACAGGTTTTATATAAAAATCTGCAATCTGAGGAGGAGTAAACATCATTATGCAAAAAACATCGTACACTCTTGAGATTGGCAGTAAAACACTTACTGCTGAGTTTATTGATCTTGCTGATCAAGCGCATGGAAGCGTATTACTCCGCTATGGAAACTCTGCAGTGCTCGCAACGGCAGTTATGAACCCTGAAACAAGGGAAGGTCAGGGCTTCTTTCCACTCACGGTTGAATTTGAAGAGCGCTTTTATGCAGCAGGTAAGATTGGAGGAAACAGATTTCAACGCCGTGAAGGACGACCCAGTGATGAGGCGATACTCTCAGCGCGTATTGTTGATCGAACAATCAGACCACTTTTTGAAAGCCATATTAGGAATGAAATACAAGTAATTATCACCGTACTCTCGATTGACCAAGATGATCCTGATGTACTTGGAGTAATTGCCTCTTCACTTGCTCTTGGGACATCACACATACCATGGAATGGTCCCGTTTCAGCGGTGCGCATTGGAAAGAGAAAGGAATCGTCAACACTTGAAGTAAATCCAACATATCTCTACCGAGACAATACAGATGCAGAATTTGAGCTTGTCGCTTGTGGCAAAGATGGGCGCATCAACATGATTGAGTTTGGTGGCAACCAAATCCCAGAACAAGAAGCACTCCGCGCACTCAAGACAGCATCGATAGAGATTGAGAAAATTCAAGCGTGGCAACATAAAATAATCTCAGAACGAGGCAAAGCAAAAGCAATAATTCCAAAACCAACTGTCGCACCAGAAATAACTGCTCTTTTTGAAAAACACATACAACCAAAACTTGAGAACGCGGTCTTCTCGGGTCCAGGAAAAGAAGGAATTTATTCACTACATAAGGAATGGAAAAGCCTTTTTTCAGAACAGTTTCCTGATGCAGATAGTTATGTAAGAGAAGATCTTTTTGAAAGCTCAATAAACGACATACTGCACACAGAAGCGATACAGAATAATCGTCGCGCAGATGGAAGGAAGATGACTGAAGTACGCCCACTTTTCGCACAAGCTGGAGGTATTTCACCCATTATCCATGGCTCAGGTACTTTTTATCGTGGAGGAACGCATATTCTCTCTATAGCAACTTTAGGTGGCCCACAAGACAAAATGACTCTTGAGAGTATTGAACACCAAGAAGAACGTGCGAAACGCTACATGCACCATTACAATTTTCCTCCATTTTCAGTAGGAGAAACGGGTAGAGTTGGTGGGTTTAATCGACGAATGATAGGTCACGGAGCTCTTGCTGAAAAAGCACTCGTTCCTGTTTTACCTCCTGTTGAAAAATTTCCCTATACTATTCGAGTAGTAAGTGAAGCAATGGCATCCAACGGCTCAACCTCTATGGGTTCCGTGTGCGGATCAACCCTTGCACTCATGGACGCTGGAGTTCCTATAACAGAGCCAGTTGCGGGCATTGCGTCTGGACTCATGATGCTTGATGAAAAAAACTACAAAGTTCTCACGGATATTCAGGGACCTGAGGACCATCACGGAGATATGGATTTTAAAGTCGCTGGAACTAAGAACGGTATTACCGCAATACAAATGGATGTAAAAGTAAACGGTATTCCACTAGAAATACTCACTGAAGCATTTGAACACGCACGCCTCGCAAGGCTACACATCATGGAAACATTGCTCTCAGCAATTCCTGAACCTAGAAAAAACATTTCTCCTAATGCTCCTAAAATTGTTTCTCTCACGATAAAACCTGATCAAATAGGATTAGTTATCGGTGGTGGAGGAAAAACAATTAATGAAATACGCGAAAAAACCGGAACTGAAATAGATATTGAAGATTCAGGTGTAGTGTATATTACTGGGAAAGGGGAAGGTCCAGAAAAAGCCCGCGCCATTATTGAAGCAATGACCCACACCTACTCACGAGGGGAAAAGGTGCAAGGTGAAGTAGTTCGTATTGTTGAGTTTGGAGCATTTGTTAAAATTAGTTCAACAGCAGAGGCGTTACTTCATGTATCTGAAATTGCGCCATTTAGAATTGAAAAAACATCCGATGTTTTGCGTGTAGGTGAATCATTACCACTGATTGTGAAAGAAGTTGATGAAAAAGGCAGGGTAAAAGTTTCACTTAAAGACGCAGACCCAGAATATATGAAGAGAAAGGGAATAGAACCTAAACCTCGTTCATAAAAAAGCAAAATACACAGTAGTTATTAACGCACGAAATTGCGTACACTCTCACTGCACGGTATCCTATATATATGGATACTTCTGAAAATGAACAAATTGGTGTTTCTGGCGAGGATATTATAGAAAGAATAAAAAAAACTGAAGAACCTCAGGTAAAAAATACCAGCCAACCAAAAATCCCTCCTCCAACACCGACTAGTGGCACTGTTCGTCGTCTCCGAACATACGACGATGATCTTGCGCGTATCATGCGAAAAGAAAAACCGAGCGTGGTAAGTATTGCCATAAAAGAACAGGAACGCAAACGAGTCTTGAGCACACCACCTAAAACACCTATCGTTAAAAATGAAAAACCACACCCAGCTCCAGCTCCAGCTCCAGCTCCAGCTCCAGCTCCAGCTCCAGCTCCAGCTC
>CAYTAR010000008.1:0-52092 GCA_964436015.1 uncultured Candidatus Saccharibacteria bacterium
GTTGAATCACTCCAGGCACAGATTGCGGAGTTGTTGAAGGTGGTGGAGGGGTTGATGAGAGAGATTGAGGAGGTTAATAGAGGTATAGAGGATAGTATATAAATGAAATATAAAAAAACCGCCTGAGAGGCGGTTTTTTTATATAACTCCTGCTTGTTTGAGTGTTCGGAAAGCTCCGTTCTTTTGTATAGTCTTGATTGCGCGAGTAGAGAGGGTAAGGGTGAGAGTCTTTTTCAGTTCAGGAATATAGATACGCTTTTTCTGAAGGTTTGCCTTACGTCTTCGGAGTCCGGTAGGGTTAAACTGCGTAGCACGAGTCCGGTTACTGTAACCGCCTCCTACCTGACCGCTCTTATTTGTTACTGGACATGTCTTTGCCATATATTTTTTAACGTTCGCTTATGGTATCATACTATTGATTTTTGACAAGTATACGATATGGATCCAGTTATCATTATATTTTCAATAGCAATTCTTATTATGTCAGTGGTCGCCCATGAGGTTGCTCACGGGTATGTTGCTGATTTTCTTGATGATCCGACCGCGCGTCTCCAAGGAAGGCTGACATTAAATCCCTTTGTTCACTTAGATTTGTTCGGTTCCATTCTACTTCCCGTGCTACTTATTATTTCTGGTCTTCCTGCATTTGGCTGGGCGAAACCAGTTCCATATAATCCGTATAACTTACGTAATCGTCGGTGGGGGGAAGCGCTGGTCGCGATAGCGGGGCCCGTCACTAATATTCTCATTGCAGTATTTTTCGCAATACTCGTTCGGTTGGTATTTGCTGGCGTGCTTCCGTTAACAGGTGCTTTTGTGGAAATCTCTTACCTTGTGATAGCCATCAATGTATTTCTCGCGGTGTTTAATATGGTGCCCATTCCACCCCTTGATGGATCCAAAGTTCTCTTTGCAATTCTTCCACAGCGGTACCAAAAATATCGTTTCGCGCTTGAATCTCAAGGTATTTTTGTATTATTTTTTGTAATTTTTATTATGATTCAGTTTTTAGCTCCCGTCATTCACTCAATTTCTACTTTTCTAATTGAGGGGCTTGTGTAACACTTGCAATTTTTTTTGCTCTGTAGTACTCTGGTATTCACTACGTTTTGTAGCGACTTTTTACAATACATGTCAACAATAAATCAATTAGTTCGCCGAAAAAGAAAGAAGATGCCTCGCAAGATGAAGGCGGTTGCGCTTTCACGTGGTTTTAATACACTTGAAAACAGACCAACCTATTACCCTTCTCCGTTTAAGAGAGGTGTGTGTACTAAGGTTACTACAACTACTCCTCGTAAGCCTAACTCTGCTATTAGAAAGATTGCCCGTGTTCGTTTGACGAACGGAATGGAAGTTACTGCGTATATTCCAGGTATCAAGCACACACTCCAAGAACACTCAGTGGTGGTACTCCGTGGAGGCCGTGTAAAGGACATCGGGGTTAGATATACAATTGTCCGTGGATTGCTAGACGCGACTCCGGTTGAGGATAGAAAGAATGGACGAAGTCGATTTGGTGTAAAACGCCCTAAAGCCTAAATAATATGCGACGAAAAGTAAAAAACAGAAATATTGTTACCCCCGATTTGGTATACAATTCAGATAAAGTTTCAAAGTTCATTAACTACTGTATGTGGGATGGAAAGAAGAATACTGCCCGAACGGTTGTATATGAAGCATTTGAACTTATTAAGAAAGAACAAAAGATAGATGATCCAATTGAAGTTTTTGAGCGAGCACTTAAAAACACTGGCCCGGTAATGGAAGTTCGCTCACGACGAGTGGGAGGAGCAAACTATCAGGTTCCACGAGAAGTTAGACCAGAGAGAAAACTTTCTCTTTCAATGCGTTGGATTCTTGAAGCGGCACGAGGCAAGTCAGGATCTCCTATGGCGAGACGATTGGCCGATGAACTTGTATCTGCAAGTAACAATGAAGGTGAGGCGGTAAAGAAGCGTGAAAATGTTCACAAAATGGCTGAAGCAAACAAGGCATTTGCTCACTTCGCCTGGTAATTTAATTTCAAAATTTCACATAATATAGGTTAAAAAATGGCTCCAGAGAGCCATTTTTTGTGACTCGTAATTATTGCTTTCTTTTGGTATGTATGGTATAATGAAAAGAGGTCAGCCTACTGCATGAAAACCAAACGACAGAGAAAAAAGGTACGCTCAACACCTCAGAAAATGAGCTTTTTTGAACAAAAGTGTTCCTGTGGAGTCCGATTCTCGGATTGCCACCGGCACGGTGGGTTACTTGCCCGATGCTCGTAAGTTTCAAAAGCCCGAACGCGTACGCGTTCGGGCTTTTTGTTTATACACATCTATACCTTACTTTCCTTGATATATTACGTACACGGAGAACATGGAAAGAAAATCTTCATTTTTAAAAAATACGATCTGATTAGGTTATTGTTGTTAACCTTTATTCTTCTTTTTTCTATGTACTTTTTCATGGGGGGATTTTTAGTATTTGTATTTATTCCGATTCTGCTTTGTATGCTGTCTTTATATATTTTAGTAGTTATATCCAGAAAAATTATTTCAGAAAGAAACGTGATCGGGAGAGCGATATTTGTCACTTTTTTTGGTCTATTACTCTCTACTTTGCTGGTTGCTCTATATGTGGAGTCTCAGTGGTATATAAATTAAAGTAAGTCTTTTCTTATTGTAGAGAGAGTATTTTTGTATACAGAGTGCTTTTGCATTTTATATGCATCTGTTGTATGCTAATGCCCACGTAGTCGGAGCAGTCTTTTCTGCTTACCGCTCTCATGCAGACTAACGTTTAATTAGTAATAGGTAAATTATGGAAAGAGATTATCCACTGGAAAAAGTACGAAACTTCGGAATTATCGCGCACATTGATGCGGGGAAAACCACCACATCAGAGCGGGTTCTTTTTTATACAGGTATGTCCCACAAGATTGGAGAAGTACACGATGGTGAGGCGGTAACTGACTGGATGGAACAAGAGCGAGAACGCGGTATTACTATTACTGCGGCTGCGATTACTTGTTTCTGGAATCCAACTTATATGAAGGAGGATACGACTAGGAAACATCGCTTTAATATTATTGATACTCCTGGACACGTTGATTTTACGGTAGAAGTGGAGCGGAGTCTAAAAGTCCTTGACGGTGGAGTGGTGGTTTTTGATGGAGTTGCTGGAGTAGAGCCACAGAGTGAGACCGTATGGCGACAGGCAGACAAGTACAAAGTTCCTAGAATTTGTTTCATTAATAAGCTCGATCGAACGGGCGCAAGTTTTGAACGTTCATATAAATCTATTTTAAGCCGATTAAACCGAAGTGCGGTTCGCTTTCAGATTCCTATAGGAGAAGAAGGAGAACACAATGGAGTGATTGATCTCATGAAAATGAAGGCATTTTACTTTGAAGGGGAAATGGGAGTGAATGTTGTTGAAAAAGATATTCCAGATTCTCACAAAGCAGATGCGGAAAAGTATCGCGCAGAGTTGGTAGAGAAAATTTGTGAGAAAGATGATGTGCTTATGAATGACTACCTTGAAGGTAAAGAGGTATCAAATGAAGACTTGAAGCGGGTAGCGAGAAGCGCGACCATCGCAAACAAGCTGTTCCCAGTATTTACCGGTTCTGCATTGAAAAACAAGGGTGTTCAGTTGGTACTTGATGCGGTGGTAGATTATCTTCCATCACCTCTTGATATACCACCGGTAAAAGGTAAGGACCCAAATACGGGTGCTGAGATTGAACGAAAAGCATCAGATAGTGAACCGTTTTCAGCGCTTGCATTTAAGCTACAATCAGATCCATATGTGGGACAGCTTACGTTCTTCCGTGTGTATTCTGGTACCGTTGAGTCAGGAACTTACTTGTACAATGCGACGACTGGGAAAAAAGAGAGGTTGGGACGTATCGTTCGTCTTCAAGCAAACCAGCGAGAAGAGGTAAAGAAGGTGTACGCGGGAGAAATTGCTGCAGCGGTAGGATTGAAAGATGCAAAAACTTCACATACATTCTGTGACGAACAGAAACCTATTATTCTTGATGAGATCGTATTTCCTGAACCGGTTATTTCACTTCGTATTGAACCAAAGACAAAAGCTGATCAAGAGAAGATGGGTATGGCGCTCAAGCGTTTGTCAGATGAAGATCCAACATTCCGTGTGAAGTCAGACCCAGAGACACTTGAAACCGTAATCATGGGTATGGGTGAACTTCACCTTGAAATTATTGTTGATCGTATGAAGCGAGAGTTCAGCGTTGAAGCAAACATTGGCAAACCTCAGGTAGCGTACAAGGAAACGATTACCGGTACTGCAGAAGCAGAACATAAATATATTAAGCAAACTGGAGGAAAGGGTCAGTACGGTCACGTAAAGTTGACTATCGCACCATTGAAACCACTTGAAGAAGGTGAGACAGTACCAAAGAATGTAAAAAGAAGCGAAGGATTTGAATTCGTTGACTCAATTAAGGGAGGGGTGATTCCACAGGAGTTTATTCCTGCGGTTGAAAAGGGAGTAAAAGAAGCAATGGAGCGTGGTATTGTTGCGGGGTATAAAATGACTGATATTTCATGTGAACTTACCTTCGGTTCTTACCATGATGTTGACTCTTCAGAAATCGCGTACAAGATTGCTGCTTCAATGGCGTTTCAAGAGGCAGCAAAGAAAGCACGACCAGTTATTCTTGAACCTATAATGAAGGTTGAGGTGGTTACACCTGAGAAATTCATGGGTGATATTACTGGACATCTTTCAAGTAAGCGAGGACAGATTGAGGGCATGGAGGATCGTGATATTAACAAGGTAATTCGTGCAAAAGTGCCTCTTTCTGAAATGTTCGGGTACGTAACTACTCTTCGCTCTATGAGTGAAGGCCGCGCGAGCTCAACGATGGAATTTGATCGATACGATATTGTTCCACCGAACGTGGCAAAGGAAATTGCAGAAGCACGAAGTAAGTAAGAAAACAAAAAAACCGCTTTGGCGGTTTTTTGTTGTATACTAGTAATATGAATAGAATGCTTCCAGTAGCTATCTTTATCGTGAGTCTGTTTTTGGGTGGTTCTCTTGTTTATTTTGTGACAATACACCAAGAAGCCGAGGGGCTTTCACGCGAGGAACGTCGCCAGGAAGACCTGAGTGATACTACAAAAATGATGACCGAGAAAAGTTATGAAGAAAACGGAGAGATGGCAATTACTGAAAGTTCTAAAGAAGAATGGTATGAGGAAGCAGGGTTCGTAGCCGATGTGGATATAATTGAAGAGACAAAAACTCAATCAATCACTCTTTTGTCTCCAAATGGTGGTGAGCGTTTATATATTGGTTCAGATATTTATATTTCATGGGATTATAAAAATTTAGATTACCTTGAAGGCGCGAATGAGTATCGCCTTAAGATAGATTTGATTAATCGAAATGGGGAAGTTGCAAAAAGAGTTGTAAGTGTTGCACCTATTACAAATAAATATTATTTTTGGGGACAAACTGATGATATTGAACCAGGAGAATACAAATTTAGAATAGACGAAGGTTCAGTAACTGATATAAGTGATCAGGCCTTTACATTGCTTCCAAAACAGGAGATACATTTATCAGTGGTGGCCACCTCAGGTAGTTTGCTAAATATTGATTTCGGACCCGAAGGTGTAATAGCGAACAAGACGGGTCCGGCAGTGATTGGAAATATTGGTGATTTGTGGAATTATCCAAGTAAAGGATTTTCCTCTGAATACAGCGTAAGTACTCTTTACTACTCAAACGGTCTAGTCAGTGGCATTGAAGCTGATTTCAAGGGATTTGGTGGCGGGTGGGGGCATAACTCACCAGTTGATTCAATTATGGGTTCATATATTTACGGAGGTGACCATGGAGAAATAGTATTACACAATATAAGTAGTGGTGAGTATGACTTATATTTATATGGAAATGAAGGGGTTGAAAATTCTGGGGTGAGCTACACTCTCTATGTGGATGGTAATAATCTTGGTACAAAATATACATCTAATGAGTTACGTGCTGCGACGCAAAACTTTTGGGAAGAAAATCTTCAATATGTTGTTTTTAGAAATGTGAATGTAGATAAAATTATAAAGATAGATGTTGATGCGCTTGGGCGGGATGCTGCAATAAACGCTCTTCAACTTATTCGTAAATAATTCTCCACACCCTACTTTTTTTAGAGTATACTTAATGAATGAGAATTATTTTTTCAGTACTTTTGTGCGCAATTATTTTAGCGACTCCTTCTGTTGTGAGTGCACAAAATGTCTCAGACTTAGAACTTCAAATACAAGGGCTATTGAAAAGAATTGCAGAACTTCAAGCACACGTGACAAAGAAGAGTGCGGATGTTGGTATTGTTGAGTTAAGTATTACTCCTGCTCAAACAGTTCCTTCACAGAACATATACCGTGGGTTAAATAAGCAAGTTTTTGGTGGGTTTGATGTTGTTGTTAGAGGAGAGTCTCTGGTGATTGATAACATACTTTTCATGTTAGAAATGGATGCTGGTAGTGTTCGTGATGTTGCGCTCTACAATGGGAGGGGGGATATGATACTAGGTCCGGGAATTGTAACGGGGAATACAGTTTCATTTAATAAACCTTTGACACTTACTACCGGGAATACCGTTATAGTTCTTCGAGGAACTCTCGATGAGGGGGTGGTGAATAACAGTACATTTACTTCTGTTGCACGAGTTGAGCGATGGAGGGCAAAGGGATCTATTACTGGAAGAATTGTTGCGTTACCATCAAGTGATGTCAGTGGAAATCCTATGACTATTGTTTCTGCAGGACTTTCAGTTACCGCGCACGATAAGGTTCCACAAGGTGCAGTTGCGGACGGAACGCCCCATGTGGTGTTTGGAGAGTACACATTTTCTGCAAAAAATTCTCCTGAGCCAGTAAAGGTAGAGAAGCTGTCTTTGCTCTATACGGTGCACGAAGGTAGTTTGTTTGCTATACGAGGATGCGCATTGTATGACAAAGATGGAGAAGTACTCATGGAGGGGCGTTCATTTGTCACTCCGCGAGAATCAAATAAACTGTTTACGCTCCCACTGAGTCCTCCAATAATTGTTGCGACAAGTTCTGATATTACTATTACCCTTGCATGTTCCGTGGAGCCCCATGTATCGGGGAGTGTCTCATGGAGATTGATTGACTCATCTCGCGTTACCGCATATGGATTACGGAGTGGATCGGTAGTTACTGCGGGGATTGTCCCACAAAAAGAGGTTCGTGTAGATATTGATGCTACTCGTCATTCCCTTGTCTCTCACTGGGGTTTTGATACGGACGGTAGTAACATAGTTGATGATGTAGGACGAAATAATGGTGTATTGAAAGAGGCGACTAGCACCATACGTGTTCAGGGGGAGTTTGAGAAGGCTTTAATGTTTGATGGAGAGCGTGAGTATGTTGAAATTCCCCATACTGATTCACTCCGTATGCAGTCAGGATCGCTCGTGTTCACTATAAAACCAAACGCTAATTCGGGTGTGTTTTTCTCTAAAGGTGATTTGTGTGTACACGAATGTATCTCGCTCTCCCTTTTGGATGGAGCGGTATTACTTGAGCAAGGAAATAAGACGCGCAAAGAAGAGGTTATATCAGGAGGTTCGCTTGCCACAAGCACCTGGAGTCAAGTGGTAATTCAGTTTAATCTACAGGGTACAACATTGTATATAAATGGAGACCGTGTTGCGGAATCGCCTCGTGTATTATCTATGCAAAATAACCGATATCCAATATATTTTGGAGGAGTTCCTAATCACTCTTATTTTGATGGCTTGATGGATGATGTGCGTATATATAATCGGGTGCTCACCGATGCTGAAATTAAACGGTTGTCTGACGGTCTCACCCAAGTATTTGCAGGGGGAAGTTTTGTAGAAAGTCTATTTGGCTCTGTGATTTCTTCATTTACACAAAAAGCTTCTCTTTTTTCATCTGTTATATCACTTTTTTCTGTTTTTGGTAGATAGTGATAGCGGTTGTCCACCAGTAATACACAGATGTGTGTGTTCTATGAGCGAAGAGGGTTGACTATTATTCTCCTTTTGCTACTATGGTCTGTACCGCGTTTTGCGCGCTTCTTTTTTTGTCGTTAACGGCACAGGGATGCTCGCGAACAACGTATTTATTAGCACTCTTCGTTTGGAGAGATGTTAGATAATTGAGTATTCAGTCATTTCTCGTGCACTGAATACTCCATTACTAGCCAATATAACAATAATTATGACGGATTTTGATCGTTCAAAGCCGCACGTAAACGTAGGAACCATTGGTCACGTTGACCACGGAAAGACTACGCTTACTGCCGCAATCCTCCACAGTTTACACTTGGCAGGAAACAGTGTGCGAATGAAGAAGGTGGATGAAATTGACAGCGCGCCTGAAGAAAAGGCTCGTGGTATTACTATTTCGCTCTCACACAATGAGTATGAGACTGGTGCTCGTCACTACGCTCACATTGATGCTCCTGGTCACGCTGACTACATCAAGAACATGATTACTGGTGCCGCACAAATGGACGGCGCTATTCTCGTGGTTGCAGCAACTGATGGTGTGATGCCTCAGACTCGTGAACACATCCTTCTTGCAAAGCAGGTTGGTGTGCCAAAGATCATTGTGTTTTTGAACAAGTGTGACATGGTAGATGACAATGACCTTATTGATCTTGTTGAAGAAGAGGTTCGTGAATTACTTGGAAAGCACGGATTTGATGCTACAAACGCACCAGTTATTCGTGGTTCAGGTTTGAAGGCTCTAGAAGCTACTTCTGCTGACGATGAGTGGGTAAAGAAGGTGCTCGAGCTTGCAAATGCGCTTGATACCTATATTCCAGTACCAGTTCGTGAGACTGAAAAGCCTTTCCTTATGCCAATTGAAGACATTTTCTCAATTGAAGGACGAGGTACGGTGGTAACCGGACGTATTGAACGAGGTACTCTTAATCTTAACGATGAAGTTGAGATTGTGGGTATTAAGGATACCGCTAAGACTTCAGTGACTGGTATTGAAATGTTCAATAAACAACTTAAGCAAGGTCTTGCAGGAGATAATGCTGGATTGCTTCTCCGAGGTACAAAGAAAGAAGATGTACACCGAGGACAAGTATTGGCTAAACCAGGTTCAGTTACTCCTCACACTGAGTTTGAAGCTGAAGTGTATATTCTCACTAAAGATGAAGGAGGACGACATACTCCATTCGTTAATGGGTATAAGCCTCAGTTCTATGTTCGAACGACTGACGTAACTGGAGAAGTTACTTTGGCAGAAGGAACTGAAATGGTTATGCCTGGAGATACAGTTAAATTCAAAGTAAAGCTTGTTTCTCCTATTGCACTTGAAGAACAGCAGAGATTTGCTATTCGAGAGGGTGGAAAGACCGTTGGTGCGGGTGTGGTAACTAAGATAGTTGCATAATACATTATATGGCGACTACTGCCACAACTGAAAAGAAGCCTGTACGAAGAAAGAAAGCTGCCCCAACAGATGCGCAGTCTAAACTGAGGATTCGAGTGAGGGCGTATGAACACAAGGTGCTTGATGCTTCAATAAAACAGATTATAGATACTGCGGTTCGTTTTGATGCCGTTATTGAAGGTCCAGTTCCTCTTCCTACTGAGTATAAGAAATACACAGTTAACCGTTCATCGTTCGTATTCAAGAATGCACGAGAGCAGTTTGAGATGCGTGTACACAAGCGATTGATTGATATTATGAACCCTTCATCAAAGATTGTTGAAGCGTTAACCAATCTCGTTTTACCGTCGGGAGTAAGTATTGAAGTTAAAATGATCTAGTCCATTAGGACATAGGTCGCTAGGCCAGACATCCTTGACTTTTGGTGTCTGGCCTAGTATCCTAGAGCCTAATTTTTATGAAATACATTCTTGGGAAAAAAGAATACATGACGCAAGTCTTTGACGAGGAAGGCATCGCACACACTGCTACAGTTATTATTGCAGGTCCTTTGGTTGTGACTCAAATAAAAACGAAGAAAGTTGATGGGTATGATGCGGTACAGGTTGGTTTCAGTGTTCAGAGTGAAAAAAACACTAATAAGGCACAAAAGGGACATACGAAGGGAGTTGGATACAAAACATATGCAGAGATTAGAATGCCTGCGGATGCAGTATCTGCATATACTGTAGGAGATACCATTAATGCAGATGTCTTCACTGCCGGTGATTCAGTAACCGTTACAGGAACTAGTAAAGGTAAAGGTTTTCAGGGTGTGGTAAAGAGACACGGTTTCGGTGGAGGACGCAGATCTCACGGACAGAAGCACTCTGAGCGAGAAGCTGGGTCTATTGGTGGCGGTGGACGCGCTGGAGGGCGTGTTGCAAAAGGTATGCGAATGGCAGGGAGAATGGGTGGTGATACTGTAAGTGTTCCAGGACTTAAGGTTATCGGAGTAATACCTGAAGAAAATCGAATTATTATTACAGGGGCAGTTCCTGGAAGACGAGGATCACTTGTTTCAATAACAACAAAATAATACTGAATTCTATGGAAGCAACTATCTACAATCAATCAGGAGAGACTGCAGGGAAAATCACCTTACCCGAATCAATTTTCGGTGTTGCGTGGAATTCAGACATGGTTCATCAAGTGGTGACCACTATGCAAGCAAATGCTCGAGCTTCTGTAGCTCATACTCATAACAGAGGAGAGCAGAGAGGTGGAGGTAAAAAACCTTGGAAACAAAAGGGTACTGGAAATGCTCGTCACGGATCACGACGTTCTCCTATTTGGAGAGGTGGAGGTGTAACTTTTGGTCCTAGAAATGAAAAGAAGTATGGTGGATCTATTCCACAAACAATGAAGGTAAAGGCTTTGTACTCAGTCCTTTCGAAGAAATTGGCAGACAATGAAATTATTTTTGTAGATTCATTTTCTTTTGCTGAACCAAAAACAAAAACTGCAATTGATGTTTTGAAAAAACTTGGAAAAGCAATTGGTGTCCCATTCCTAGAAAAGCAGAATAATACTGCACTTATTTCTCTAGCATCAGCCGATACTCTTCTTTCAAAAAGTTTTGCAAATATTGGAAGCGTAACTGTTGATGAGGTGCGTAATATGAATCCAGTTTCACTATTAGCATCAAAATATATAATTGTTTCAAATCCAAATGATGCGATTCAGTTTTTGGCAGGTAAAAGCAAGAAAGCTAAATAAGAAATTATATGGCACTTTTTAAGAAAGCACAGAAAAAAGAAACAGTAACAAAGAAAGAAGCTTCAACTTCAGTCGTTGTTCCATCCGCATCACTTCATGATTATCGTGCAAGCAGGGTGCTTAAAGCTCCTCGAATTACGGAGAAGGCAACAGATACTGCTGATAAAAATATTTTTGTATTTAATGTGGATGTTTCATCCACTAAGCAAATGATCGCGCAAGCGGTGAAGGAGGTATATAAAGTAACTCCACAAAAGATTCGTGTGGTAACTATTCCTCGCAAAGGAGTTTTTGTGAAAGGAGTAAAAGGATCTTCATCGATTGGTAAGAAAGCGTACGTATACTTAAAGAAAGGAGATACTATTGAAATCGTATAACTATGAAAAACTATAAACCAACAACTGCATCACGAAGAAACATGACTGGTATTGATTACCGGAAGTTGCTTACTGCGCGCAAGCCAGAGAAGTCGCTTGTTCATGGAGGAAAGCGAGTATCTGCGCGAAATAATGCAGGACGAATTACAGTGAGACACAAAGGAGGTGGTCACAAGAGACTTTTCCGTGATGTTGATTTCACTAATGGATGTATTGATGTTCCTGCTACAGTTAAGACGATTGAGTACGATCCATACCGAACAGGATTTATTGCGCTTATTGTCTACAAGAATGGTAAAAAAGCATACACACTTGCACCACAGAAGCTCTCAGTGGGCGACACCGTTCTTTCAAGTGAACAAGCTCTTGTTGCTCCAGGAAATCGTATGCCTTTGAAAAATATCCCTATAGGAACGTTTGTATTTAATGTAGAGTTGAAACCGCACGGTGGAGCAAAACTAGCACGTTCAGCTGGTAACTACGCTGAGGTAATCGCTCGAGATGGTGGGTATGTTGATTTAAAAATGCCTTCAACAGAAGTTCGAAAAGTTCTTGAGGGAGCATGGGCAAGTATTGGGGAGGTTTCTAATCCAGAAAACAGATTGGTTAATCTTGGAAAGGCAGGACGAAGTCGTTGGTTGGGAATCAGACCTACAGTTCGTGGTACCGCAATGAACCCAGTTGATCACCCTCACGGTGGAGGTGAAGGAGTACAGGGGCGAGGATTGCGACGAGCAAAGAACATGTGGGGTAAGCCAATTGGAAAGGGACAGAAGACTCGTACGCCAAAGAAATATTCAAACTCACATATTGTTAGCAGAAGAAGAGTGGGTAAGAAGCGGTCATAGTGCGTTTGTCGACCGCCTGCGCTAGTCTGGACATTGTCTTGGTTAGCGCAGGTAGTTGACTTTACGGCGTATTTTGATAGGCTACTATCTGCGAGGCCTTACACGGGCTATTTATTTTATACAATGACACGATCACTAAAAAAAGGACCATACGTTGATGAAAAGCTCTTAAAGAAAATAGAGGGCAAGCGACCTGGAAGCCATGGGCCTATTAAGACATGGGCTCGACGAAGTCAGATTGCTCCTGAGATGGTTGGATTTACTTTTGCCGTTCACAACGGAAAAGATCACATTGAAGTGTTGGTTACCGAAGAAATGGTAGGGCACCGACTTGGTGAATTTTCTCCTACACGTAAATTTATCCGACACGGAGGAAAAATGCAGAAAGAACTTGAACAAAAGAAGAAAGAAGCCGAAATATCAGCAGCTAAGGCAGCTAAGGGAGAATAAGGAATTTGTATGAAAGCTATTGCAACATTAACTAATTATAGACAGTCACCACGAAAGGTTCGTGTGGTAGGTGACCTGGTAAAAGGAAAGCGAGTTCCGCTTGCACTAGTTACGCTTGATTTGATGCCAAAGCGAGCAAGTCTCCCAATTAAGAAGCTCATCCTCTCTGCAGTATCAAATGCTAAGGGGCAGTTTAGTGTCGATATGCAGGATTTGATAGTAAAGAATATTACTATTGATAAAGGGGTAGTGCTTCACCGATGGCTTCCAAAGGCACGTGGGCGAGCAACTCCTTTGAGAAAAAAGTGCAGTCATGTGACAGTTACTCTCGTAACTCCTGATGAAATTGGATCATCTGCTTCAAAGATGCATGCACATAAGGATGCAAAAGTAGTTGAAAAGAATACTGAAACGGCTGAAGAAAAAGGTAAGACAGACGCACCGGTTAAAAAGAAGCGAGTACAAAAGAAACCGTCAGTAAAAAAAGCAGTGAAGCAAAAAACTAACGCAACACAATAGGTATGACACATAAAGTACACCCATTTTCACATAGACTTGGAATTATCAGAGATTGGAAATCTCGATGGTTTGGAGGTAATAAGTATGCTCAATATTTGAAGCAGGATGTTTTGATTCGTGAGTTTCTCGTGAAGAAGCTCCGAGGATACTATGTGAGCTCAATTGAGATGGAGCGAAGTGAGAAAAAGCTTCGTGTCATTATCAAAACAGCTCGCCCCGGAATGGTTATTGGACGAAGTGGTGAGGGAAGTACCAAGCTTCACGAAGACATTGCGAAATTGATAAAGCAGAAAGGGTTGACGCTCACACAAGAATTAAAGCTTGATATTGAAGAGGTGAGAGTGCCTGAAGCTGATGCTGCGGTGGTTGCATACATGGTTGCAGAGGGTCTTGAGAAACGGCTTCCATTCAGACGAGTGTTGAAGCAAACTATTGAAAAGGTTATTGCATGCCGTGACGTGCAAGGTGTCCGTATTGTTATGTCAGGCCGCTTGGGTGGAGCTGATATGGCTCGACGAGAGGAGTTGAAGCGAGGACGTATTCCACTTCAGACATTCAGAGCTGACATTGATTTTGCACGAGAGAAGGCACACCTTCCGTACGGAGATATTGGAATTCAGGTATGGATTTACCGAGGTATGATTTTTGATAAGACTACGAATAACTAACCGTTACATCCATGTTATTTCCTAAAAAAGTAAAACATAGAAAGTGGCAAACAGGACGAAGAAATAAGGCTCGTCCAGTAGTAGCAAGCAGAGGAACGAAAGTTTCTTTTGGTTCTTTTGGTGTAAAAGCGACAACAAGTGCTCGTGTTAAATCAAACCAAATAGAGGCGGCACGAAAGGTTATTTCACGATCAATTGGTAAGACTGGAAAAATGTGGATTCGAATTTTCCCTGATAGGCCATATACTCAAAAAGGTGCGGAGGTTCCGATGGGAAAGGGTAAGGGAGATTTGAATGGGTACGTATTTGAAGTTGAGAATGGACGAGTTATTTTTGAAGTTGATGGGGTAACAGAAGCGGTTGCTCGTGAGGCGTTCAGAAAGGCAGGAACCAAGCTTCCATTAACCACAAAAGTAGTTGTCCGACAGTAATGCATTTGACTTACGTTCAAAAATAACTACTATAAACCAACAGCCACATGACTGAATTAAAAAAAACATCAGAAAAAGATTTACTCAAGATGCTTACCGATTTGCGTGAGCAGGTGAGGGTACTTCGTTTTGGAAAGGCTGGAAGCGGTTCACGTAATGTGAGAGAGAATCGTAACAAGCGAAGAGAAATTGCACGAATTGCGACAGAATTGCGATCACGAAAGGCATAATATATGACAAACACCATTGTTCACAAAAAAATATTCAAAGGCACGGTGGTATCCGACAAGATGAAGGATACGGTAGTTGTCTTGGTTGATCGTTTTGTAAAGCATCCAAAGTACAAAAAATATATAAAGCGTTCAAAGAAGTATCACGCACATAACCCAGGAAATACAGTTCATACAGGAGATGTTGTTACCATTCGTGAGACACGGCCAATTTCAAAGACGAAGACATTTGAAGTAATTTCATAATATGATACAGGAACGAAGCATAGTAAAAATAACAGATAATTCAGGCGGTAAAATCGGCCGTATCTTTAAGATACTTGGAAGTTCAAAACGACGATACGCGGGTATAGGGGACATTGTTGTTCTTTCAATTCAGACAGCTGAACCACGGAAGTCAGTGAAGAAAAAGGATGTACACCATGCGGTTGTGGTTCGGACAAGAAATACATTCAGAAGAAAGGATGGTTCACATATTAGATTTGATGATAATGCTGTTGTGATTCTTGAAAAAGGTAAGCAGGAACCAAAAGCTGGTCGTGTGTTCGGTCCAATTCCACGAGAGATTGGTGATCTTGGATATCAGAAAATTGCGTCACTTGCGCCAGAAATAGTATAACTATCATGAGAATAAAAAAAGGAGATAACTGCATAGTGATTGCTGGAAAAGACCGAGGAAAGAAAGGGGTAGTTCTTCGTGTGTTTCCTCAAGATTCAAAGGTGCTTGTAGAGGGTATCAATGTGCAAAAAAAGCATGTTCGTGCACGTAAAAGCACTGAGAAAGGTCAGGTGATAGAGAAGTCTTTTCCTGTGCATATTTCAAATGTTATGCCAATTGATCCAAAGACAAAGAAGGGTACCCGTATTCGTGTGAAAGAGGTAAAAGGAAAAAAGGTCAGAGTAGCGGTAAGTGGTACAGAATTATAGTATGAAAACAATCAAGGAAAAACAGGAAAATGTATTTACCTCGCTCAAGGCAACTCATGGCTATGAGAATGTTTTTGAGGCCCCTCGACTATTGAAGGTGGTAATATCAGCGGGAGTGGGTTCAGTTAAAGACAAGAACAAGATTGAACTTATTAAAGATCGTCTTGCAAAAATTACCGGACAAACTCCGGCGATACGAGGAGCAAAGAAGTCTATTGCTTCTTTTAAGGTTCGAGAAGGGGACTTGGCGGGGTACGTGGTTACCCTTCGTGGGGCAAGAATGTATCAGTTTTTGGATAAAATGCTCACCATTGCAATTCCTCGAACTCGCGACTTCAGAGGTATATCGACGGACTCTTTTGATGAAATGGGTAATTATACCCTAGGCATCAGAGAGCACACCATTTTCCCTGAGACGTCTGATGAGGAATTGAAAAATGTGTTTGGTTTTGCAGTAACAGTCGTAACTTCTGCGCGAACGGTTGATGAAGCTCGGGCGTTTCTCACCCATCTTGGTTTTCCGTTCAAGGCATAATTAATGAGTTTAATTGACATGCGACAATCTTCTTGTTAGCATGTAGCCCAAGCTTTTTCAACCGATATTTACGTTATGGCAAAAAAATCAGTCATTGCACGATCACAGAAAAAACCAAAGTGGAGTACGCGAACCGTAAACCGATGTTTTCGTTGTGGACGTAAGCGTGCGTATATGAGAGATTTTGGTTTGTGTCGTATTTGTTTCAGAGAGCTTGCTAATGACGGAATGCTTCCGGGAGTTAAAAAATCTTCATGGTAATTATATGACTGATAAGATAGCAGATACAATTAATAGACTATACACTGCCGGACTTTCAAAGAAGGAAACCGTTTCTTTGTATAATTCAAAATTACTCTTTTCAGTATTGAAGCTCCTTGAGCGCGAAGGCTATGTGGCTGGTGTTTCAAAAAAAGGAGATGTAATGCTTTCAGTTGCACTAAAGTATCGAGGTGATGACGCTGTGATTACTGGTGTAAAAAGACTCTCAAAGCCTTCTAAGCGTATTTATATGAATGTGAGTGGTATTCATCCTATTAAGTCAGGAAAAGGATTACTCGTACTCTCTACTCCAAAAGGAATTTTGACTGGAGCACAGGCGCGTAAAGAAAAAGTAGGAGGAGAGCCATTGTTTGCTATTTGGTAAAATATTATGAGCCGTATTGGAAAAAAAGAAATACATATTCCTGCAAAGACAACTGTTACTCTTAACAAAGAGAATGGTTTGATTACTGTGGTTGGTCCAAAGGGTACTCTTACCCGAATTTTTAAGCCGACCATTGCGATTACCATTGAGGGTTCAGTTATTACCCTAAAGCCTGTTGTTGAAAATCCTGACACTCTTGCATTGTGGGGTACATACGGTTCTCATTTGTTAAATATGATTGAAGGGGTTAATAAAGGATTTGAGAAGAAGCTTGAAGTTGAAGGAGTGGGTATGCGATGGGAAATGCAGGGAAAGGATATAAAAATGTTGCTCGGGTTCTCACACCCAGTGATTGTAAAAGTTCCAGAGGGAATTACGGTAACTACAGAAAAGAACCAAATGAAAATAGAGGGAATTGATAAGGAGTTAGTCGGTCAATTTGCAGCAAACATTCGTGCAACAAAGAAGCCAGAGCCATATAAAGGGAAGGGTATTCACTATCTTGGTGAGTCAATTCTTCGTAAGCAAGGTAAGAAATCAGCATAGTATATGAATGAAAAGAAAGAAAAAAGAATACGTCGACATGCGCGCATTCGAGCTCGTGTTTCAGGAACAGCGACACGTCCCCGTCTTTCTGTTGCGAAATCAAATCGTTACATATGGTGTCAGTTGATTGACGATGTTGCTGGAAAAACGATTGCGTATGCAACGTCACAAAAAATCGCACCAGAGAAATCAATGTCTGAGTCTGCGATACTTGTTGGTGAGGCAATTGCAAAAGAAGCAAAAGCAAAGAAAGTAACCGAAGTAGTTTTTGATCGCGGAGGATATGCGTATGTCGGACTTATCCAATCACTTGCAGAATCAGCACGTAAGGGAGGGTTGAAATTTTAATATATACATATGACTGAACAAGATACTACACAACAACATACTCAAACATCTGATGCAAAGCCTGTAGCGCCTGCACGTGGTCGTTTTGGTGGGAATCGTGAAGGAGGAAGAGACACTAAGAATCAGCGACGAGGAGGTGGTAGACGTGATGTAAGACGAAAAGAGAGGGTAAAGCCTGAATATGACCATAAAATCATCGCAATACGCCGTGTAGCGCGTGTGGTGGCTGGTGGACGTAGGTTTGCCTTCAGTGTTACTCTTGTTGCAGGAAATCGCAAAGGATCAGTTGGGGTAGGTCTCGGGAAAGCTGGTGATACTGCGCTTGCCATTGAAAAGGCATTTCGTGATGCAAAGAAGCGAATGATAACTGTCCCTCTTACCAAGAACCGATCAATTCCTTTTGACGTAGAAGCGAAGTACGCGAGCTCTATCGTGATCATTAATCCAGCACCAGACAGAGGGTTGATTGCAGGAAGTTCAGTAAGAACAGTGCTTGAGTATGCGGGAATTACTGATGTAACTTCTAAAATTCTCACGAGAAGCAAGAATCAGCTTAACATCGCGCGTGCTACGATTGAAGCACTCCGTCCTTTTATAAAGAAAGCAAGCCGATAATATGCAATTACACGAATTAAAAAGGAATACAAAAAATAGGAAGAGTCGCCGAGTAGGGCGAGGTGGTGTTCATGGGAAGACATCAGGTCGCGGAACTAAAGGTCAAAAGGCTCGAGCAGGACACCGTATTAGACCAGAGATACGCGATATGATTAAGCGTATTCCAAAGTTGCGCGGTCGCGGGGTAAATAGTAACAAGTCATTTGCTCCACGTCTTTCTCCAGTAAATCTTTCAACACTCGAACAAAAATTGAGTGGAAATGACGTGACTTTTGCTATTCTAAAAGAGCAGAAACTAATTCCGGGTAGTGCGCTCGGCGCAAAAATACTCGGCACTGGTGAGCTAACTAAAAAGCTTACTATTACAGGGCT
This sequence comes from uncultured Candidatus Saccharibacteria bacterium, assembly GCA_964436015.1. Classification (GTDB taxonomy): domain Bacteria; phylum Patescibacteriota; class Minisyncoccia; order Phycocordibacterales; genus JBBDJV01. The sequence continues at coordinate 18,699 of CAYTAR010000008.1, forward strand.
TGAGATCTCAGCAAGCGCTAAGGCAAAGATTGAGAAAGTGGGAGGAAAGGTGAACTAAGGGTCACCTTTTCGTTTTGTCGTTTGTAAGGTAAGATTGGGTACATATGCATACGTTAGCTGAAAAAATTAAATTAATATTTGAAGATTCGGTATTGCGAAAACGCGTCCTGTTTGTCCTTGTCGCGCTTATTATATTCCGTTTATTGGCTGCAATTCCAATTCCAGGAATAGATCACATACAACTTGCCGCATTATTTGAGAATAACCAGTTTTTGGGGCTCTTGAACCTTTTCTCAGGAGGAGGTCTTTCAAACCTCTCTATTGTGATGCTTGGTGTTGGTCCATACATTACCGCATCAATTGTGATGCAGCTCATGACGCTTATGGTTCCTCGTTTGAAGGCTCTCTATCACGAAGAGGGAGAATTGGGTAAGAAAAAATTCACCCAGTACTCACGGCTTTTAACCATTCCTCTTGCACTGATCCAAGGTTTTGGGTTCATGATGCTTCTTCAGCAACAAGGGGTCCTAGGTGCTCTTGATCCGTTTCAATTTTTCACAAACATTGTTCTAGTATTAGGAGGGTCAATTCTTTTGATGTGGATCGGAGAACTTATTACTGAATTCGGAATTGGTAATGGGGTTTCGCTCATTATTTTTGCGGGTATCGTAGCGAGTATCCCTCAGGTTGCATCACAACTCTTCTTTGGATTTACGGCAGATCAACTACCGTTGTTTATTGGTTTCGGAGTGCTGGCGCTTGCAGTTATTTCTGCGGTGGTGGTAATTACTGAAGCAGAGCGCCCAATTCCTATCACGTATGCTAAACGAGTTCGCGGCAACAAAGTGTATGGAGGAGTTTCTACCTATCTCCCACTTCGGGTAAATCAATCAGGAGTAATTCCAATTATTTTTGCACTTTCAATCCTACTTTTCCCTCAAATGATTGTGAACCTACTTGGAGCAGTTGATAATGCACTTATTCAGAGTGTGGCGAATTTCATTACGGTAACGCTTTTGGGAACACCGTGGATATACGCGACCCTGTACTTCATTCTCGTATTCCTTTTCACGTACTTCTATACTGCGGTTACGTTTGAGCCTGATTCAATTGCAACAAATCTACAAAAGAGTGGTGCCTTTATTCCAGGTGTTCGTCCGGGTAAATCAACATCAGAATACATAAGCAAGGTTCTGGTGAGAATTACACTTGTTGGAGCACTATTTTTGGGTGCAATTGCAGTTCTCCCGCTTATTATGCAGGCGGTAACCAACCAAGCAGCTCTTGCTATTGGTGGTACGGGATTACTCATCGTTGTTTCAGTGGTGCTAGACCTTATTAAGAAACTTGATGCGCAAGTATCAATGCGAGAGTATTAATTAATTATAATTAACAACACGTTATTTCAAATGGATCCACACATATTTGTCTTTTTTGGCCGTTCAGGGAGCGGTAAAGGTACTCAGGTAGAGTTATTGATGGAGTACTTAAAAAAGAAGGATCCAGGACGCGATATTATTCACGTAGAGACGGGTAAAAAACTTCGTGCGCACGCACAAGATGGTACGTACTCGGGAATACTTACCAATGAAGTGTTAAGCAAAGGAGGGTTAATGCCCGAGTTTCTTCCTATTTACATGTGGGCGGATACGTTTATTCGTGAGTATTCTGGTGAGGAACATCTTATTTTGGATGGGGTATCTCGACGACTTCCTGAGGCGGGGGTACTCTTGGGTGCAATACGTTTTTATCACGCAAAGTCAGCGTATATTATCCATATTGATGCAAAACCTGAGGTGGTGAGAGAGCGTCTTTTGTCACGTAAGCGCGCGGATGATACCGATGAGTATATTGAGAGTAGACTCGCATGGTTTGAAGAAAATACTCGCCCGGCTATAGATTTTTTTAGAACCGCTGAGGGAGTTCACTTTATAGAAGTAGATGGGAGCAGGGATTCAGTGGAAGTACATAAAGATTTGATTACACGTATTGGATTGTGATTACAAAAAAGACACCAGAAGAAATAGCATTACTTCGCGTCGGGGGAAAAAAGCTCGCAAAGATTTTGGATATGCTAACACTTCGTGTGGTTCCTGGTGTAATGACTGATGAATTGAATACCTATGCTGAGGAACTTATCGCTGAAAGTGGTGGAGTAGCTTCCTTTCTAGGGTACCAACCCATAGGCGCTCCACGTCCGTACCCTGCAAGTTTGTGTGTGTCCATTAATGATGCCATCGTTCATGGAATTCCAAATGAACATCCTGTGCGCATTGAAACGGGTGATATGGTTAAGATAGATCTTGGGCTTACGTATAAGGGTTTGATTACCGATTCAGCTCGTACGGTTATTGCTGGAACGGGGGATGATATTGCTCAAAGCATGATTGAGGTTACCCGTGACGCCCTCATGGCGGGAATTGACGTTGCGAAGGGGTTTAAGAATGTTGGTGACATCGGATACGCAATAAAGGAGGTGGTGCGAGAAAGCAATTTTTTCATATTTAAGGAATTAGGTGGGCACGGAGTCGGCTATGGAGTACACGAAGAGCCGTTTATCGCAAATGTGGGAGTAAGGGGGCGTGGACCACAACTTCAGCCTGGAATGGTCCTCGCGCTTGAATTGATGCTTGGAGAAAAAACGGGTGCTATTATTCAGGATAATGACGGATACACGTACCGTACTAAAGACGGTTCTCGTTCAACTCACATTGAGCATACTATTGTAATTACAGATACTAAACCAGAAATACTCACACAGTGATTTTTAGTGTTATACTGAAGGTGTTTATAGATACTTATGGAAAAAATACCTTCAGAAGAACAAGGTGTTGATGGTGTAGCTTACCAAGAAGGCTCAGAGAAAGAGCTGGGACCGGCTGTTGACTTGGAAACTCATACGGAATCAATGCGAGAAGATAACACACCACGAGGTGAAGGAAGTAGTGGCAATGCGTTGTTATTAGAAAATAATGATCCAGTTCCCGAAGAGGAAGAAGGGAATGAATTTCCCAAACCCGAATCAATTGTTGCGCTTGCTACAAGCGATCGGTTGGAAGATGTAGCTGAGAAGTATTCTGTTGAAGATATTGAAGCCTCACTTGAAGGGTGTCGTAATCAAGCAGAAGAGGCATTTGATGCCCTGCCACACAATGTACGTGAATATGATGCATTAGTGAGAGTATTGAGAAAGGACGAACGATTTAAAGATGTGGTACGTGTTTTGGATGGGTATGCGGGTAAAAATCCAATGCGTACATATATTAGTATGCGTAAAGAATCGTTTCGGTCGTGGGGGAGCAGAAATGGTTCTCGGTGGCAAAAAGAAGAGTTGCTCCACTTTATGCATGAGTTAGCAGTTACTACAAAAGCGTTTGAACTAGCTCGTGAAGAGTACGATCGTATTTTTGGCGATAGTGATACTTTTGAGGAGCGTTTTGCGGAAACACGGATTAATGATCCTGAGGAAGCACATATTGTCGCGCAATCTATAAATAAAGGCCGTGATATTGCCTCTGAGTATACTAATTTTTTGGAACAAGGCAATGAATATACTGGTGGACAGGAAGCTCTTTTCCGCTCTTTGAAAGAGCAGGGGTGGGGTGCACGTGGTGTGGAGAATTTTTTTGAGGAAGTTGGAAATAATTCAGCTGAACTGTATCGGTATAAGAAAGAATTGATGAATGCAGAACGGTATGGGGATGTGAAGAAGGTGAAATTACTTCAATTGCAAGCTATGAGGGAGTTTTTTTCGTGGAAAAATTTACGAGCATTTGCGTGGTCAGCGACCATTAAGACGTATGCTAGAGTAGCAGGACGTGAAATGGAATCAATGCCGGAAGATGTGTTACGTGACCAGGAAATAGTAATGGCGCCCTTTAAATTTGAACTAGCGCGCTCTACGTTTGCTCGCTTGCAAGGCGAACAGTCACCCATTCCTTCTGTTCGTTCATTATTTGAAGAAAATAAACTTCCTACATCATTTATTCCCTCATTAAGTAGTGAGGAATTTTGGAATAGAGTTGATTTTATTCAAGCAGAAAAACGCTCAAAAGGTGCAGATCAGGATGTAATACTTGCCTTAGTCGATACTTTTTCTGAATCGTACCATGAGTTTCTCTCACATGGCTCCAACAAAAAACTCAAAGACGAAGTGCTTAAATGGTTACGCGACCACAAGGTTACTTCGGTGCATGATCTTTTTGGTGATTACACAAAGATTCGGAATGGTGTAGCGTCGGTCGTTACGTGGTTTAATGAAAAGAAACCTACTCCTGAGAAGCTCCGTGCAATCATCAATCAAGAGAGTGTAATAGTTTTAAAGAGTATTTCAGATACGAAGGGTAGTATTGAGCATAAAAAGGCACAGGTAAGAGAATCAATGATGCGAATCATGTACATGACGCAAGCGCTCGAAACAGTGTAGAATAAGTACATATCGTAATATGTCAGAACAAAAATTTTCATCACCTGAACAAGAACGACTACATATAGAGCGTCGTACCCGTGAACGCATTTCAGATTCAGGGGTTGATAATCGTGAGTGGCGTGAACAAGTGGCACACGAAGTTGTTTCTGAGTATCAGAACACGCCACTGCAGGAGACTCACCATGAAGAGTATATGTTGGGGCATGATGAAATAGAACGTGTTGGTGTTCGTTTAATTCCTGAGCCACACGATGGACAGATAGCCGAATTAATACACCTGCTAGAGGAGAAGGGAATTAAAAATACCCTAAAGGTGGTGGAGAGGCTCCGAAATCCACATATTGAAGATGATTTTTTTCGTTTCCTTATTCAGTACATAGGTATTCATGAGAATACAAGAGGGCTTTCGTATCGTAGTCCGGAATGGAAAGCGCTCCACATGGTCCTCTACGAGGTGTCACTACCAACGCATGAGGCAGAGGTGCGCGAGAGGCCACTTAAGGAGTTAGTGTCGGCAATGGAGCAGTTTTACGCTGGCATGCTTTCGGTTGGAATTGAAGGACAAGGTCCATCATACTGTACACTAGAGCTTGCGGTAGAGAATCATAAAGAAGAATTCGTATTTTATGTTTCGGTCCCTGTTGACCGCGCAAATTTGTTTGAAAATCATATGCAATCGGTGTTTCCACAGGCGCGAATTGTGGTAGAAAAGAACGATTACAATGTGTTTAACCCAGAGGGTGAATCAGTGGGAGCTTATGCCACTCTTACTCGTCCTGCAGTGTATCCGCTTAAGACCATTGAATCATTTGACCACGATCCACTCGCTTCACTTATCAGTAGTTTTGAGAAGGTTGATCATGTGGGGGAAGGCGCTGCGATTCAAATTATATTTCATCCCGTGCATGATAGGTATATTACAAAATATGAACATATCATAGAGGACGTTGGAAAAGGGATCCCGGTTAAGGAAGCGCTTACTCGACCAGAAACTCTCGGGGAACATTTGATTGAAGGAGTGAAAGATCTGTTTAGATCCGGCAAAAAAACAGAAAAACCTGAGGATGAAGAAAAAAAGATAATTGATACCGATGCCTTGGAGGTTTTTAAGCAAAAAATAGGATCACCGATTGTTGAAACAAATATTCGCATCATTACTTCCAGTCGTACGCTTCCTGAAGCAGAGTCGATACTTTCAGACATAGAATCCTCATTTAATCAGTTTACTCATACTCGAGGAAATGCGGTGAAATTTGTGAGGTTAAAAGGAGGGGACGCGCGAGCGCTTTTCCGTGATTTTTCATTCAGGCTATTTTATAAAAAAAGAGCACTACCACTTAGTCTGCGTGAATTATCAACGATCATGCATTTTCCTAACACTGGAGCAAAGGTATCCACACAACTTAAAGCTTCTAAAGCAGGTGTTTCCTCAGCGCCAATGGGAATTTCACAAGAAGGAGTGGTACTTGGGGTAAATCGAGTTCGTAACCAGGAGACCTCCGTTCGCATGACGCCGCTTGATAGGCTGAGACATTTTTATGTGATTGGTCAAACGGGAACAGGAAAAACATCACTTCTTAAGAATATGATTGTTCAGGATATTCACAATGGAGATGGGGTGTGTTTTATTGATCCACATGGAACAGATATCAATGATATTCTCGCACACATACCTGCCTCACGTTTTGAGGATGTAATTTATTTTGATCCTGGATATACTGCGCGCCCTATGTCTCTCAATATGCTTGAGTATGATGTACGGTACCCAGATCAGAAAACATTTGTAGTTAATGAAATGCTCTCTATTTTCAACAAACTCTTTGATATGAAGACGGCAGGAGGCCCTATGTTTGAACAGTATTTCAGAAATGCAGCTCTGCTCGTACTCTCAGATGTTGAGAGTGGAACCACGCTCCTTGAACTCTCCCGAGTTCTTGCTGATAAAGAGTTTCGTGCCCTCAAATTGTCTCGGTGTACCAACCCGATAGTGGTTCAATTTTGGAGAGAGGTTGCGGAGAAAGCAGGGGGAGAAGCTTCACTTCAAAATATGGTCCCCTATATTACGTCAAAATTTGATAACTTTTTGAGTAATGACATTATGCGTCCCATTATCTCACAACAACACTCAAGTCTGAATTTCCGGGACATCATGGATACGAAAAAAATTCTTTTGGTAAACTTGTCAAAGGGGCGTCTCGGAGATATCAATGCAAACCTCATTGGTCTTATACTGGTGGGTAAAATACTCATGTCTGCGCTCTCTCGTGTTGATTCGCTTTCGTCCAGTACCCCTCCGTTTTATTTGTATATTGATGAGTTTCAAAACGTGACCACTGATTCAATTTCAACTATTCTTTCCGAAGCGCGTAAGTATAAACTGTCGCTCACGATAGCGCACCAATTTATTCGACAGCTGGATGATGGCATAAAGGATGCGGTATTCGGAAACGTTGGTTCAATTGCAACATTTAGAGTTGGAGCTGAAGATGCAGAATATCTTGAAAAACAGTTCGCACCTACATTTTCTTCAAAAGATATGCTCGAGCTTGATAACTACAATGCGTATATACGTATGTTGGTTTCAGGAAGACCTGCTCGTCCGTTTAATATTGAGACCTTACCACCATCACCGGGAAGGTTAGACGTTGTGGATCAACTGAAAGAGTTGTCATATTTGAAGTATGGAAAGGAAAGGAGTGTTCTTGAGCGTGAAATACTCGCACGATACCAGAAAAAAGCGTAGTATAGAGGTATATGAAAGAACAATTTGAATCAGATATTCCATCACAAGAACTCCCTGATGCGACCCGTGAAGAGCACCAAGAGGCTCCTGTTTCAGATGAGGCGCCTGTTGACCTAGTTCAGATTGAAGAGCAGGATCGTAAAAATTTGGAGGAAACGCGGAATATTCTTTCGGAATTAACTTCTGAGACAGAAGAGACTCTGGATAATTCAGAAGAAAGTATCCCTGAAGTTGTAAGAGACGAAGGGCTTCCTCCCAAGCGAGGAGTTATGGGTAACATTGCTCGCTTTATTGGCATTGGTTCTGTGGCGCTCGGTGCGTATTTTGGTGGAATGGAAAAAGCTGAGGGGGCTACGGGTGATTCAGGTGCTGATCGTCAAAAAAAGGATACAGCAACGCATGTTGAGAATAAAAGTAATACCGGAGAATCAAAGTCTGTCATGGACGCAAAACAAGAATTGGAGGCACTTCAAAAGGAATTAGAGCGTGTACGTGGAGAACTTGCGCAATTTCCTAATACCAATACGTCGGTTGAATATAATACTGTCACTGGCGAACCTCTTGAACCAAATACAGCAAATGCTGAAACTTCCCCCGACACATCTCTTAAGGGGGGTGATTCACCAACGAAGAAGAAGCCATCCTTTTTTAAAAGTTTACTTAATGTAGTTGTGCCGGTAGAAGACCTCGTTAAGGGGCCAAGTGAAGATGACCGTATTATTAATTACAATAGTCGTATACCCAAAGGTTCCTCTTATTTGGAGGAGGCGAGTAAGGACCGTTCCAGCGTGAAGCGTCTCATTGGCCCTGATGGTACGGTGAGTAAGGTTATTTTGAATGATGACGGAAGTATTCGTCGAGTACTTGAAGGTCCTGATCCTCGAAAGAAAATTAAAGAAAAAACCGTAAATATAGGGAATTCACCAAACTCGGACATAAACCCTTTTAAGTCAAAGAAAAAAACAGGCTCATCCACAGTCCAAGCCCCAGTACCGCCGTCAGTTGATACTCCTGACAGTCCTCCTCCAATTAAGGAGAGGCTTCCGCAGATAAAAAATCCAAAGAAAGATTACCGCCCTCGCTAGTTGTCTTGGCGGTTTTTTTTTGCTACACTCATGTGCATTACTATTTCTAACACATGTATGGCACATCCAAAAAAAGAAAGGACATTTGTTATTATTAAGCCTGATGGGGTACAGCGCTCACTTGTTGGTGAGATACTGAGGCGTTTTGAACGTACTGGTTTGAAGCTTGTGGGTATGAAATTTACCATGCTTCCAGAAGAAAAAATTTGGAAACACTACAATAAAGATGATGTTTGGTTTGAAAAAAAGGGAGCAAATATCGTCAATGATAGAAAAACAGCTGGATTGCCAGTGGAGAAGCAGGCTCTTGAGTACGGAAAGGATATTATTCGTGCCTTGGTTAAATTTATGACCGCGGGACCGGTGGTGATGATGGTTCTTGAAGGAAATCAGGCAGTCTCTGTGGTAAAAAAACTCGTTGGAGAAACAGAGCCGTCTACATCTGATGTGGGTACCATTAGAGGAGATTTAACACTGGATTCATACAGTATTGCAGCAATTGATGATCGTGCGGTACGTAACCTAATTCATTGTTCAGATGCAGTTGATACTGCAGAAACTGAAATTACACTCTGGTTTGACTCAAAAGACTTGGTTCAGTACCGTTCTATTTCGGAGGAAATCCTGTATGATGTTAATTTGGACGGATTACACGAATAATTTTAGTTAGATATCTTTTTGTTTAAGAAGCGTTTTGGTATACTGTCAGTAGGGTCATGGAATAGTAACTAATTGTATAAGCCAAGGGAGCTTTATATTCTGTACCACCGTGGTGGGACAATGCGAGCACCCACGTATAGTTACACGTATGGCTACTATTCCATGATCCGTTAAAGAGTCCGCCTATGGGCGGATTTTTTTTGATGTGTATAATAGAATGATGAAAATACGGTACAGAGCGCTTTCAATCAGTTTCTTATTGAGTTGTTTATTGTATGGCGCGCACGTGTACGCTTCTTCCAATGCGCTCTACTTTGAATTTTTTTGGTTTAGTGCCCTTATGCATTTTTTAGGAGGAGCCATCTTGGGAATTTTGTGGATGTGGTTTATCGGTCGGGCAGGGTGGAAGCACTCACTTGGCCTCCTCATTCTTTTTGTGGGATCTATAGGTATCGGATGGGAAATTTTTGAGTTTGTATTTGATATTGCATACGCAGGGAAATACTATGTAATTGATACCACTGTAGATTTAATAATGGATGTACTCGGAGCGGTGATGATCTACCTTCTTTTTAAGAAAAAATTCATTGTATATCATGAATAAACTTACCCTAACTTGTTTTGGTGGGGTTGGCTCAGTCACGGGTGCGAACTTTATGTTGTCGTATGGAGATAAGAGAATACTGGTTGACTGTGGACTGGTGCAAGGAAGTGAGTTTGCAAAAGAAGAAAATAGAAAGGATTTTGAGTATGACCCAGCAAGTATTCAGTCATTAATTGTCACCCATGCACACATGGATCACATTGGACGTATTCCAAAGTTAGTTAGAGATGGGTTTACCGGTACGATTTACTCAACACCAACTACAAAAGATCTTGCACAGGTAATGCTTATTGATAGTATGGGAGTTCTCGCTCGAGAAGCTGAAAAAAAGGGAGAAGAGCCCCTGTATACGGAAACTGATGTGGCACGTGCCTTTTCATTATGGAAGACACAACCTTACCACACCGAGGTGGGTCTTGGTGACGGGTTTTCCTTTTCATGTAAAGATGCAGGACACATTCTTGGATCTGCTATAGTGACTATTAGGACGCCAGAAGGGAAAAATATTGTATTTACTGGTGATATCGGTAATTCACCTGCACCACTCCTACGCACCACCGAGAGCATAACAGAGGCTGATTACGTGATTATGGAAAGTGTGTATGGAGATAGGATTCATGAAGAAAGAGATGTTCGCGAAAGACGACTAAAACAGGTCCTTATAGAAAGTATCTCACGGGGCGGTGCGCTTCTTATCCCTGCATTTTCAATTGAACGAACCCAAACAGTATTGTATGAAATAAATAAGCTTATTGAATCAAAAGCAATTCCACAGGTCCCCGTATTTTTAGATTCCCCACTTGCGATTAAAGTGACCACCATATACAAGGAGCGGAGTAAGGATTTTAATGAGTCAGTAAAGAAAGAAATAAAAGACGGTGATGATATTTTTGACTTTCCTTGTTTTACGGCAACCCTACAAAGCAGGGAGTCTCGCGAGATAGATGCTGTTCCAAATCCTAAAATCATCATTGCGGGATCAGGTATGTCAAACGGTGGGAGGATAGTAAGACATGAGCAGAAGTACCTGGGAGATCCTAAAAGTACGATACTTTTTATGGGATTCCAGGCCTCAGATACGCTTGGAAGAAGGATTCAGGAGGGAAATAAGCAGGTAACCATTAACAATGAAGAAGTAACTGTGCGTGCTCATATTGAGGTGATTACGGGGTATTCAGGGCATGCAGACAGGGATGGTCTTGTTTCATTCATTGAGCCGGTCGCGGAAAAAGTTACGAAGGTGTTTGTAACTATGGGAGAACCGAAAGCGTCTCTATTTTTGGTTCAGAGATTGCGAGATTATCTTGGTGTAAATGCGGTGTATCCCGAAGCAAATAAAGAATATGAATTAACATAAAACCGCCCGTGGGCGGTTGTATGTTACTTTACTTTCGTTACGATTGCATTGAAGCTTTCAATGTTTGTCTGAGCGAGAGTAGAAAGAATTTTTCTGTCTATCTCAATGTTGTTTTTCTTTAGTTTATCTATGAAAACACTGTAAGAAATATTATGTGGAGCAAGTGCCGCATTAATTCTTACGTTCCATAGTCGTCTGAAATCTCCTTTTTTGTCTTTTCGGTGTGCGAATGCATAGGCACCTGCTTTAGTTACCGCTACTTTTGCAAGACGTTCTTTTGTTGAACGCCCAAAACGGTACCCCTTAGCTTTTGAGAGAACATTTTTTCGTCGTTTATTTGCAATAACTCCTCGTTTTACTCGTGTCATACTCTTATTATTACGTTAATGATTATGCTGATGGAAGAAAGCGTCGGCGATCACGAGTTCCCATAACTATAGACTGTGAGCGTTTCTTTGCGTTCTTTGTTGCGGTTGACTCTTTCGCATTAAAATGATTCTGACCTGCTTTTCGTGCAGTAATTTTTCCATTTTTGCTGACCTTGAGTCTCTTTGTGTATGATTTGTTTGTTTTCATATAATCTTATTTTTTCTCTAGAACCACAGTGAGTCCTTTCGGGCTTTTTTGTGGTGGTTGAGCAACTTTATACTCTACAGTGATAAACTTTAGCATGCGTTCCATTCGTTCATTCAGAAAATTCTTATCTAAATACTTAGCTCGTCCGGGTAGAAACAAATCAAGTTTGATTCTATGTCCTTCTGAAAGCCACGCAGATGCTTTTTTGGCTTTAAGTTCAAGATCGTGTTCACCGGTTCCAATTTTGACTTGGAGAGTTTTAACCTCTACCTGATGAACCTTTTTCTTCTGTTCCTGTATTCGCTTCTTAAGTTCGTACTGATATTTCCCAAAATCCATGATTTTCGCTACGGGAGGATTTGCATCGGGGGAAATTTCGATTAAATCCAAACCGCTTTCACGAGCCACACTCAGTGCTTCTGAGAGGGAAATAACGCCGAGATTGCTATTATCGTGAGCAATAACACGTAGTTCCTTAGCCCGTATTTCATTGTTTATGCGATTTTTTAGCTTACTCAAGATATATTTGGGTTATCTACGGCTTGTATTTATAGCATGTTTTCTTTTTGCTGGCAATAGTCGCGTATGGTTGTAGGAAGAATACTCCTACCAAGCGGATATTTCATAAGTCCGCTTCCAGGTGACATATCCTTATTATCCACAGGGATAGCAAACTGTCCATGCAGAAAGGAGGGTACTGAAGTATACTTATCAGTATTAGATACTCAATTTTATTGGTAATTAACATTTAGCATGGTACAGATTAATTCACGAGGAGCTTCCGCTCCAATCATTATGGGGGTCATAGCAATACTTGCGGTTATTGGGGGTGTCATTTTCTTCTCCAATCAACCCGCTCCGGTTGCCAATACTACCCCAGAGACAGATTCAAGCACTACTGCAGATATTTCAAGTAGCGAGGGTAGTGATTCTACTCAAGCCGTAGAAACTGCTCCGCCGGCTACTACTGCTCAAGGAGAGAGTGCGCCAAATTCAGAGATCGAATCAGGTTCTTCAGCTCCAGTGGAAAGCACCACAGTGCCAAAAACTCCAGGTAAGTACACCGAGTATGAGCCTAGTTTATTATCTAATGCGGTAACGGGAGATGTTGTTCTTTTCTTCACCTCTCCTATCTGTGGAAGTTGTCGTGCACTTGAAGGGAGTATTCTTTCTAACGAAAGTGCAATTCCTGCAGGACTTTCTATTTTGAAAGTAGATTTTCAGTCAGCAACTGAATTGAAAGCAAAATATGGCGTTACTTTTGAGCATACTTTTGTGCAAGTTGACGCAAATGGTTCTATGATAAAAAAGTGGTTTTATAGCCCAACTCTCTCCATACTCACTCAAAACGTAGAATAGTTAGTTGTTTGAATTTGCGATAAATAAGTAACGATTTTGGAAATGATCCCAGGCTTCTTCTGCGCGGTCTCGTGCAGCACGAATTTTTTCGTCTAATTCCAACATTCGTTTATTATTTGCTCGCGCTTCTGTGTTACGTATTCCAAAAGCCTCTTCTCTTTCATCAAAGGGAATAGTTTTCTCTACCTTTTGAAGTTCAATTTCCCAATATTCACGTTGTAGCTCTATATTTCTTGCGTGAATCATTGTTTGTTCCTCTTCAAGTTTCTGTACCGTTTCCCATGCGGTAATAACTTTTTGAGCATCTAGCTTTGTTCGTCCATTTTCAATGAGTTCGCTGGTCGCACGGAGGTTATCGAGGGCAGTACTGAGGAGTTCACTTGATGCGATTCGTCTATCGCGGAATGTGGTACTGCAGAGAGCGTGAAGATTGAGTGCGCGAGTAAGAGTTTCCGCGTCCATAAATTTTGAATCTTGTCCTAACAATCTATCAAACTCATTTTGCTCAGCGCATTCGGTGAATAGGGGTGAGAAAGAGGGAGGTGTTTGAGCACTGCTTAAATTTTTCGCGATAGAGATTGCTGATGCATATTGATTACCGAATACTGAGTAGAGCTGTCGCTGGGATTGTGCAAACTGTGCGTGGTTGTACCATACGATTCCACCCACAAAAAGTATCCCCGCTACAAGGAAGAGACTCGGGTGTTTTAAAGTATTTTTAAGTATGTTGTTCATAGTGTGTATTGTACTGTGTTGAATCTCCTCAGTCCACTGATGATGGAAAATGCATTCATTCAGTGTGATATAGTAATTACAGTCACATAATCATTATATCTATGCTTAATTTTCTAATAGTTATCGGCATTATTTTCTGGGTTGCGAGTATTTCAAAACGAGTGGAGTCTCTTGAGAAGCGTACTGCTGGGGAGAACAATGCAACAGAATCACCCCAAGTTCCTGTTCAGGTGAATGAGCATGTTGTAGCTACTCCTACACCTGTCGAAATTGCAGTGACGCAGCAACGGCCGGTGCTTCCAAATTACTCTTCAGGGCCGAGCGCAATTGAGCGTTTTGTTGCGTGGTTTGCGCAAGATTGGTTAGCAAAGATCGGTGTACTGTGCGTTATCATATCGCTTGGATGGTTTTTGAGTTATGCATTTGCGAATGACTGGATTGGGCCGTTTGGTCGTATCGCTATTGGGTTTATACTAGGAGCTTCCTCTGTTGCTCTCGGTATGTGGCGTATGCGAGTATCATATCCGCAAGGCGCACTCTTTATCATACTCGGACTTATTGCGGTTATACTGACCGCTTTCTCCGCACGTTACTTCTACGATATGTTTCCTGCACTAATTGCGCTCGGTATAATGTTTGTCGCTTCCGCGTCGGTTGTACTTACAGCAGTTCGTTTCAATAAAGAAGGACTTGCGCTCACCGCTGTAATTTCAGCATTTTTCGCTCCTTTCTTTACTGCAAGTAATGGAGATGTGTACGGGCTTCTTTTTTATTTACTCATTGTTACCATAAGTTCCATTCCGTTGGTAATCGGAAGACGATGGGTTTCAATTTCTCTCGCTTCGGTAATCATTGTTCTCATGTACTCAGGGGGTATTATTACTGAGCTTGAGGTCGGACAAAAAGCTTTCGCGATGTTCCTCTCGTTCATCTTTGGCGCACTCTTTCTTATGAGCGCAACGCACGTCATGATTACTGGAGATAAGAAACGTACCGTTATGGGTTCTTTGGTTTCTTTAATAACAGCTTTTCTTGTCATGATATGGGTTGGTACTATCGCCGAAGAATGGAGTAGTTTACTTTTTGTTGCGTGGGCATTTGTGTACATGGCAAGCATGTATGCAGTTTTTCAGGGAACACGTATGCTTTCGCGCATCTCAGTTCCAGCAATGATGACAGTTCTCTTCATTGCTATTGCTACAGCACTTGAGCTTGAAGGTCCCGCGCTCACCATTGCTTTTTTGATTGAATCACTTGCAATTATTATCCTCGCACATGCGCTTGTACGTACCCCAAAGGCCGTTATCGGTGCAACGGTAACATTTATTGTTCCTGCACTTCTGGCGTTTGGTCACCTATTGTCATGGTATGCATTTTCTGCAGATATAGTAACCACTAATTCATTTGCGGTGTTCTTTACCGTGATAATAGGCCTACTCCTCGCAGCACTCTCACATCACCAGTTGGGGAAAGATGGTCATTTTGCAACACTATTTCCTCTTGCGGTTAGTCTCGCTTTTGCCACCGCTGGAATTTGGATTGTTCTTCATAAAGCAATTGAAGGAACGGGTGCAACCATTAGTGCACTCTTTATTTATACCCTTGTTGGTATTGGGTTATACGCATATGGAAGAACGTCTGAAATGAGGCAAGTGAAAAATCTCGGCGTATTTTATATCCTGCTTGTGATTGGTAGACTTTTTCTCGTTGAGGTGTGGCTCATGCCACCTTCAGGGCGAATCATTGTCTTTGGCATTGTGGGTCTACTGTTGATAAGTACCATCTTTATTAGAAAAAAATTACCTTCACCACAACACTAATATGAAGATATTTACACACGGAGTACTGTATACTGCACTGTTTGCGATTATGACGGGGGGAGTGTTTGCGGACGTAACAAAAACATCCTCTTTTCAGAATGTTTTTTCAGTCTCATTCCCGGAAATACAAACACCAACCGTAATTGAGGTGCCGCTTGATGGTGTACCACTTACCTCAAGCACTTTTGCCGTATTTGATGAGACGGAAGGTGTGTTCACCGAGTATCGTTACAGTGTAGAGAATCGCTCAGCATTAAACATCGTATCGGTATCATCCAGTCCTTCAGTTACTAATGCGAATGTTATGACTGATGGTTCATATGAGACCGCAAGTGAATTTCCAATAACAGAGCAGGGGGTTGTAGGTACGGTGCAGATTATATTGACCGCGAGTAGTCCTGTCACAACCTCAGCATTGGCCTTTTCTTTCCCGCAATACGTAACTAATCCAGAAACTATTAGCATTGAAGTAGAAAAGAATGGTGTTCGGGAGTACGTTGTTGCGCAAAAACGATTCCAAGGAGCACAGGTGACTTTTCCTGAGACGACTGCTTCGCGGTGGACTGTTACACTCACCCACTCACAGCCACTTCGTATTTCTGAAATAAAGTTCGCGCAAAATAGAGAGTCACTTTCTTCGCATGAGAAGATTCGTTTCCTCGCACAGCCAGGACATGCGTATATGGTATACATAAACCCTGACATACCAAATGCTCGTGTAGACGTTGCATATCGGGGAAGTAATCTTGCGTTAAACCGGGATATCCACTATGGCTCAGTTATATATCCGATTCTTCCAAATGAGCAGTTTCGACCGTCTGATACTGATAATGACTCAATTCCTGATATATATGACAATTGTCCCAGGGTGCCAAACCCAGATCAAGCAGATACTAACCGTAATGGCGTAGGGGATGTGTGTGATGACTTTGATAAAGATGGACATAGTAATGTGAACGATAATTGTCCAAATCACCCGAATCCTGATCAGCGTGATACCGATGGTGATGGTATTGGAGATGTCTGTGATACTGAGGAAAGTCGGTTTACTGAGAAAAACAAATGGGTACCGTGGGTAGGTATTGGTATTGCGGGTATTACTTTTGGCCTTCTCATTTTTATGGCGTTTAAAATGAAGGCGCCTGATCAGCAAGAAGAAAATAACGGGGTTTCTTCACAAGAGCCACCGCAACAGTAGTACACTACTGGTTTTCAGAAAGTATTTTTGGAAGCTTGTATCGTAAATAGAAGTAGGCAAATAGAGAGGTTGCTACCACGGTAATTCCAACAGATATCCAAACACTCCAAATTCCCCAAGTGAAATATGTGGTAAAGAGAAAGAGGGCGCTAAGAGGGAGTATTATTTGACGTGTGAGGCCCATGTAGAGTGAGAACATGGGGCGTTTCAGTCCGCGAAGTGTTGCATCAACCGCAAAAAGGGCAACGTATGAGAATATAAGGAATGAAGCCATTCTTAAGTACGGTATACCAATCGCGAGTACTTCTGTGTCGCGTGTAAAAATTTTCATGAGTAGGGGTGAAGTAAGTTGAAGGATGAGTAGACCCAAGAGTGAAATATAGCCTCCGTATACAAAGGTCATACGAATTGCACTTTTTACACGTTCAAACTGTTTTGCACCATAATTTTGACCAACGATTGTTAGAAGTGCAATATTGAGACCAATAGTAGGAAGGAGAATGATTTGTTCAATTCGGGTTGCAATACCATACGCAGCAACTGCGTGGACTCCGTAGCGGGCGATAAAGTGGGTAATGATAAAGATACCGAGAGCAACCGTCATCATTGAGATGCTCGCGGGTATTCCTTGTTTTAGAATTTCACGGTATGTTCGTACTTCAGGTTGTAGCTCGTGGAAGGTTTTTGGAATGAGTTGCTGAGCGTGTACTTTTTTAAGAAGTATGAACATGCTCATGATTTGGATAATAACTGTTGCCCATGCTATTCCTGCAAGCCCGAGTGTGGGAAGTGGTCCCCACCCATACACGAGTGCGGGATTAAGTACGCAGTTAAGTAGAAAGCCAAGAATGAGCACATTGCTGTACGTACGTGTATCTCCAGTTGCATTGAGAATTGCATTAAGGATAAATGTGGCCATAAAGAAAAAGGTTCCACTGAAGATGATATTCATGTACGTTAATGCATCTTGAATATAGGCGTCAGTAGCTCCAAGCCAAGTAAAGAGAATGGGTGAGACCATTAGTCCTAACAGAGTGAGAAAGATAGAAAGAAGTATCGTGAGTGAAAGTGATTGCCCGGCGTAGTGTCGTGCAGATGAAGTGTTTTCTGCTCCGAGGTCGTGCGCGATAAGAGCGGTAGTTCCGCTTGCAATACCGCTTCCAATCGCGAGTATAATGAAGAAGATTGGAAATGACAGTGCGAGTCCCGCTTGTGCGTTTGTTCCAAGCATTCCAGCGTATAGGGTATCTACCACGTTGTACATGGTATTAAAGAAGAAACCGATAGATGCTGGAATAGCGATTCGTCGTATTAGAAAGGGAATAGAGTCTTTGGTTATTGAAAAGGATAGTTGTGTCACAGGCAGTTGATTAGTAATAATTTGATACACATCAAGTATAGACTAAGTCTGGCGAAAGTGTGAATATGGGTTTATACTATAGGTATGGTAGAACAAACTCCTGAAAAACTGTGGTTCAAACGAAAATGGTACGGGTGGGGATGGTACCCTGCTACTTTTGAAGGGTGGGTGGTAACTCTTCTGTACGTTGCTTTTATCGTGTACCTCGCCACACGACTTGATGAAAGTTTGCCGTTCAAGCATGCGCTTGGTGTATTTTTTATTCCACTTGCACTAATCACGGTGGTATTTGTCGCTATCGCATATGCAAAGGGTGAATCGCCTCGGTGGCAGTGGGGGAAGCCTGAAGGTGAAAATGAAAAAATCTCAGAGCAAAAAGAAATTAAAAAGTAGTCATATAGTAAAACCCCGCACAGAGTATGTGCGGGGTTTGTGCTTAGGGTTACGCTGAACCCCTTAATCTTTGACTGGTGACTGCGTATGCTCCGCTTTCAAACCAGTGTTTGACCAAGTCTTCGTTTGTTGGCGTCCTCCCGAATCGATTTTCTGTGTGCCAGCGGTGGAGAGGGTCGTGATACATGAGCTTGTGTTGTGTCTCAATGTATTTTTCCAGTGATACAGGGGTAGGGGTGTGTGATGCCGACATAGGTCACCTTTGTTGAATTTCCTCTCTATATTGTACTGCGTGTGTAGGATGTGGGATGTGAATAACGGCTCTATATCCCTTTTGCTTTAAGAATGACCGCAATAGTTTTAAGAATAATTACGAGGTCAGCGTAGATCACTTTGTACCATGGGTGTGAGTGGTAGTAGTCAGCATATTCTCGATCAAGCGCAACTGCACCTCTGTTTGTTTCTCCTTTTTGTGATTGGAATAGTCCAGTAATACCTGCTGGGACATGGTTCTTATCGGTGATTCCACGTTCCATAAGTTCTTGGTATATCACAAGATTGACCGGTCGAGGTCCGATGATACTCATATCACCAATGAGCACGTTTAGTAGTTGAGGGAGCTCATCCATGTAGATTTGCCTAAGTATTTTTCCTATAAAGGTAGTTCCGTTATTTAGTTCAAAGTACTTGGTATGGATGAATGTTCCCGTAGAGCGAGCCTCTTCAATCTGTTCATATTTAAAAATATTAAACTTAAGCATGGCAAAAGGCTTGCCACGAGACATTCGTGTTTCTGAGTAGAATAGGGGATCAAAGGGACGCCCTCGGAGTATTTGTTCTATTTTTATCAGTATGAGAGCGAGAGTGGTAAATGGAAGGGTTACAAACAGGATTGCAAGTGAAAGGGTTATATCAAATAAGCGTTTGCTTATGAGGGTATACGGTTGTTTTTTTTGCATAAAATGTAGTGTGTAATATTTTAAGGGTTTTGTCAATGATTGGTGTGCATGATGAGTTAAATAGAGGAAGAAAAAAGTACCAGAAGAAGTTCTGGTACTCGTGTAGTTTGCTGATTATTTAGCCATGTTTCCAGGTTGGATCTCTCGCATCATGGTTGGCAGGTATTTTTAAAATAGTTTGACCTACCTTTTTCACTTTGTGGTGATAAGTGGGAAAGGTCATCTACCGTAAATCCGTCAGTGATGATTATTGCCGCAACTGTACCTGTTACGTCGATATTGGCTTTAACATGGTAAGAAGGACTATTCTTCCTTTCGTCTTTCTTGTAAAAACTGCAATCGACACGAAGCCAATCAGGTGAGCATGTTACTTCGAGTGACACGTAAGCAGTCATGTGATGACATGTGCCAAGCATGATCTTAAGCGCTTTGAGTAGTTCACTTTGATCAGAGAAGTGGCTATCCTTGTTGAATCGCCTGCTCGGCTCTTGTGTTTTCGTTTCTTTCCACAAACAGTAAGCAGAACAGTGCTCCCAGAAAACGACATGGTTCTTGGGGTCACTATGCTCTAGCGATAAAAATGATGGAATAAATTTCATGCATGCATTAAATGCAGGACTTTGTCCAAAATCTGGTTCTCGAGCAAGGAGATCGTGAATCTCCTTGCTAAACGATACACTATATTTTTTTACCATACTTTAACCTTTCGGAATGGCGTACTTTGGCCAATTTTCAATGTGATGGAATCGCACCATCGTTTCTAAACACACAGTATGATAAAATATATGTACTGTCAATGCTTGGTGAATTGTATTCCAAGGGGTCGCCTTGGAAAAAATATCTGTCAATAGTGGAGATGTGCGGGTATGACCTGTTACTGTAATTCCGGACTTCTTTGGAGTAATTAAGACTAATGATAAGATACCTAATATGAGATTAGACAATAAGAAATATCAAGAGCAAGTAAATAGTAAAGGCACTGATAAAAATAAACTGAAATTACTTGATAGAGTTGGATATATACTTGGGTTTTTGATCTTAGCGTTTCTTTTCTGCATAACAATTTTTTATAGTGGATGGGGAAGTGAGGGTTCTGTGGGTATATTTAAGCCGTTGAGCCTATACAAGCTTTCGTTACAAACAGCTTTTATTTTTTCTATTGTTCTTTGGTTGTATTTATGGATTAAGTCAAAAAGGCGAAATGAATCTTTTAGTGAAAGAGTATTCTTTCGGTGGGTGATGATAGTATTTTTTGTAATGTATTGTATGCCTATAGCGGTACTATCGGTGCCGGGTGAAATAAAAATGAAAATAACTTTTCCTGATCGATATGGTGAATCATGTTTGGATTCAGAGAATTGGTATGACGAATGGCGGTGTTTTAAAAAGAAATCAGAAAGCACATGTGTTGATTCACAGGGTGGTGCATTGCAGTCCGATGAATGTCTCATGTACTCTGCTATACGATCAGGTTCTATCAATAGGTGTTCAGAAATAAATCCTGCAAAGAATGATTTTTCTACTGGGTACCCTTTACAGCATAGTTGTGTTGGACTAGTGCTTGGAATGCCAAATGTTTGGCCTGATAAAGCATTTATGTCTTATTTTAATGATGGATATAAAAATGTGTGCGACACTCATTTTAGCGATGAGCGCAGAGACTACTGTTTGTTTCACTATTCTCTGCTAAAAGATGATTCTGAGTCATGTCAAAGTATTACTGAAGATTGGTATAGATTGGCTTGTCTTAATCAGAAATAAAACTTGGTGCTTTATTCCAAGAGGGCGCCTTGGAAAAAACAACCGCTAAAAGTGCGTACCTAAAACACTGTGGAGATGGGTGAACGATGTTATCACCTCTTAAAATATATTTTGATATAATAAACTAATGAAAAATATTAAAAGTCCAAAAAGTTTAGGAATAATTTTTATGATTGTTGGACTAATTGGAAGTATCTTTGTTTTGATTACTTCTCCTGTAAGTGGGCCGTTAATAGAGTTATCTGAATCATTTTCACCAATATTATTTATTTTGTACATTCCCTTGGTTGTTATTCCAGGCTTTTTATCTTTTGTTGGTGTTAATGGTTGTAATGTAAAAACAGATGGTTGTGTGCCAGAATTCTTCACTGGGTTATTACTAAACATTATAGTTTTTTATCTATTAGGATATCTAATCGGTTTAATATTCTTTCGGAAAAACAAATAGCATTTTTCAAATTTCCTGAAATTCTTTGAAATATCTTTAAATGTGGAGATGTTGGGAATCGGTCACGAGTTACTAAGTATTTTTCCGCAAAAGCCGGAAAAATTCTAAGTACTCTCGACCCCGCCTCATAGTCGCGAAGCGACATATTCCGGCTTTCAATTCCCTCACGCAGAGTGGTGAAGGTCGCTTCGCAACTTATTGGAAGGGGAATTGGTCACAAATAATTTGTTTGCCGTCGCAAACAAATTTTCGCGACCCGGCTCGACATTTTGCTCTGCTGAGCAAAATATGTCTGCGCCCTTCAATTCCCCCACGCAGAGTGTTCAAACACTCTGCTCGTCTCCACAGCTCAAAACGAAAACCGCCTAAAAAGGCGGTTCGTTTTGGCTGTGGAGACGGGGAATCGGTCAGGAGTCAACTATTTTTATACGAACTTCGTTCGTTAAAAATATGTCGCTCACGACCCTGACTCGGTCACGCCGTGAGTACACGACGGCTTCGCGACCTCCGTCTTTCAATTCCCCCCGTCTCTCACAAACGCAAAACACCATAAAGAATATCTTTATGGTGTGCGTTATGTGGAGACGGGGGGAATTGAACCCCCATGCAAATGAGACATAGGTATGATTCTACAGTGCGTAGTGTGTGTTGAAGTTTAAGCGCTATATCTTAAACGCACACAAAATGATATAGAGCCGAGTCTCCGTGTAATTTCACATGCCGGAGAAGACGCTCGGAATGCAATCCTATTTTTTATATCACCACGATCTTCCGTAATAGGAGTAAGAAGTGTGACGCAGGGTTGGCTTACGCGAACGCTGGAGCAAAGTCGTTCTTCGCAAAAAACGGAGAAACTAGTGACTTTGCCTTTTGTGTAAGTGTGTTTGCACTTAACAGTTCCGAAAGTTTAACAAGGTATCGGAGCTTGACGCTGCACATACAATATGCAATTCATCTGTCTAGGCCGATCATCCCCGTGCAATACATTTTGAGTGTGAATTACACCAAACGTACTGTACGTGAAAGACCGGCAGAATCTCTGTGATGCCCAACCCCTAAAAGAGGTTAGGCATCACAGAGATTCTTTAGAATTGCTAGTATTCATTTTTCAATGCACGTTCCATGTCGCGTTTGTCGGTCCGTTTTTTGAGTGTCTCACGTTTATCAAATTTCTTTTTTCCGCGAACAATCGCAACATCTACTTTGATTCTCTTTCCTTTATTATACACTGAAATTGGCACAATTGTCAATCCCTTTTGGTGTTCAATCTCGGCAAGTTTGATGATTTCTTTTTTTGTAAGCAGAAGTTTTCGGTTTCGGTTTTGTTCGTATGAAGAAGGGGTATTGGTTGGTTGATAGGGAGTTATGGTTGTATTGATCAAGAATGCTTCACCGCCACGAACAGTGATGTGTGATCCGGAAAGGGTCATATTGCCTTTACGTATTGCTTTTACTTCATGTCCAAAAAGCTCAATGCCGGCAGATAAAGTCTCAAGCACCTCGTAGTCAGCGAGTATTCTTTTATTCTGTGCGAAAGGGGTCATTGAAAGAAATAGTACCAGATTTCACTAATATTGACAATATACTTATTATTTAGTATAGTTTATTTAGTACACTTCCAGTATGAATCCCTATAGGGTATTCTGGAGGCAGAAACAGTAAATCTCAAACTCTAAAATAAGCATATGTTTAAGATCCTATTGGTGTTGCTGGTGATTGGAGTGATTGCAACATTCTTTGGCATCGCAGCGTGCTTTGCCGCAAAGCGTGCTGACCAAATGAGGGATAAGCTGTTGAGGTCCATTCAGCAGTGAATTACTCTTCACCAAAAGCCGTCCCTTACCGGACGGCTTTTTCTGTATTTCCTTTACTTTCGTGTATAATAGCGAGATGTCAAAGACACAAAAAACACCAAAAAAACCACCTCAGAATAAGGTGTGGTCAAACATAGCTACAACACTGCTTATATTTCTTACCATCAGTATTCTCTACTCACTTATCGCAGAAGGGAGAAATAAGGTGGAGACTATCGCGCTTTCAGTGTTGGCGGAGGATATTAAGTCTGGTTTGGTGAGTTCAATACAAGTAGAGGGAAGCAAGCTTTCTATTACCTACACCGATGAGGTAGAAAAGATTTCGAAAAAAGAAGTTGAAAGTTCGCTCACGGAGACTCTCGTAAATTATGGTGTTCCAACGGAAGCTCTTCAGAGTGTGGAGGTAACGATAGATAATCCAAGTGGTTTTACATTCTGGTTGCTTAATTTGCTCCCGTTCCTCATTCCAATTTTCTTCGTAGTATTTTTTATCTGGTATTTATCACGACAGGTTAAAGGTGCCGGAATGCAGGCGTTTTCATTTGGACAGTCAAAGGCGCGAGTTATCGATCCAAATAATAAGAATATGCGCGTTACGTTTAAGGATGTTGCCGGAGCAAAGGAGGCAAAAGAGGAGTTAGTTGAGATTGTTGATTTTCTCAAGAGTCCAAAAAAGTTTTTGGATATCGGAGCACGTATTCCGAAAGGGGTTCTTTTAATGGGTGCTCCAGGAACAGGGAAGACGCTACTTGCGCGAGCAGTAGCAGGTGAAGCGGGAGTGCCTTTTTATTCAATTTCTGGTTCAGAGTTTGTTGAAATGTTCGTAGGAGTCGGAGCAAGTCGAGTGAGAGATCTTTTTAAGCTCGCAAAACAATCTGCTCCGGCAATTATTTTTGTTGATGAAATTGATGCGGTCGGACGCGTGAGAGGAACAGGAGTTGGAGGAGGAAACGATGAACGCGAGCAAACATTGAACCAGATTTTGGTTGAAATGGACGGTTTTGAACCGAATGAAAAGGTGATAGTAATGGCGGCGACAAATAGGCCAGATGTACTTGATCCTGCACTTCTCCGTCCGGGTCGTTTTGATAGACGCGTAACCATTGATTTGCCTGATCGTGATGACAGGGAGCAGATACTTACCATTCATGCTCAGAAGAAACCGCTTGGTCCTGATACTGACCTTAAAGTTTTGGCGGAGAGAACACCAGGGTTCTCAGGTGCTGACCTTTACTCTCTTATGAATGAAGGGGCAATTCTCGCTGCGCGTGAAAACAGGAAAGAAATTACTCAGTACGATTTAATCCGCTCAATTGAAAAAGTAATGCTTGGACCAGAGCGTAAGAGTCACGTTCTTTCAAAAAAAGAAAAAGAGATAACCGCCTACCACGAAGCAGGGCACGCACTCGTTGCGTCTCTCTTGCCTGATGCTGATCCGGTACATAAAATATCTATTATTTCTCGCGGAAGAGCGGCGGGATACACACTCAAGCTTCCTTTTGATGATAGACGGTTCCAGTCAAAGAAAGCGTTTTTGGATGATATAGCAATGAGTTTGGGAGGATATATCGTCGAGCAGGAAATATTTGGTGACCTCACTACCGGACCATCAAATGATCTTCAGGTATCAACCGCGCTCGCGCGTGAGATGGTAACTAAGTACGGCATGTCAGATTCACTTGGACCAATTGCGCTTGAGGGTTCTGGAGGACGAGCTTTGTTCGGAAAAGGAGTTGGTGATCATGAGCATTCTGAAAAAGTAAACGCTGAAATTGATGCTGAGGTATCTCGTATTATGCAAGAGGCGCTTGCACGAGCAAAGAAGATTATTACTGAACATCGGACTGCACTTGATTCTATTGCAAAGAAACTGATTGAAGATGAGACGATTGAACGTGAAGAGTTTGAACTACTGTTGGTGGCAAACGGTATTGCGCCGAAAAAGCGTGAGGAAGAAATATAAACGGTAGTCAAAAACCCGCACACTTGTGCGGGTTTTTGACTTTTGACCTGAGGAATGGTTAAATCAGTCAAACTTGTTCCTTTCAATTTGTTACAGACGTTTGTTAGGAACGCATCCCATTAACTATACATGAGTGCAATGACTTATTTCGTGTGGCCTGGAGTCAAGGAGCCCAAGCTTAATTGTGACAGCGAGGGCGCTGTTATCTCGATTGATGTATTTCCACGAGCGGTAATCTCTGATGGTTTTGAAGAAGACGAACCAAGATTACGCAAGACGGTATGTGACTTGATTCAATTACAAAGCACGTGGATTCTTTGGCCAGGGGAGAGAGTGGTGCTCGGTCTGGGTCTCTTCCTTGTTCAAAATGATTGGATTGCAGCGTTCGTAGCTCCGCGGGCAGGAAGTGTTATCAAAGATGGTCTCATGGTGGTGCCATCTGGTCCTATTTACAAGGGCGATAAGGTAACACGGGAGTTGTTTGTATGCATTCAAAACATCGGAAAGGTTACACAACACATCAATTCTGACTTTGCTGGTGTACAGGTGTACTTCCAGCACGTGTACTCTCCACGAATGGAGCGGTTGAATGTGTTTCCTGAATAGAGCTCAAAAATAAAGGCGCGCTTGCAAGCAAGCGCGCCTCTCTTATTTTCATGTGGGAATGTGCCCAAAGAACACAATCGCCCACCTTCGCTCTGATCCGTATTCAGGATATCGGAGAACGCCGTGGGGAAGCGGTTTCAGCCCGAGAAGTTCTGCTTTTTTCCCGAGGAAGATAAGTACCTTTCCTTGCTTGCTCACGTGAGGAGTTTGTCTTTCTCCTCCGTCGTCGTAAACCAATCCCGGATGTGAA
Organism: uncultured Candidatus Saccharibacteria bacterium; assembly: GCA_964436015.1. Lineage (GTDB taxonomy): Bacteria > Patescibacteriota > Minisyncoccia > Phycocordibacterales > JBBDJV01. The sequence goes on from CAYTAR010000008.1 coordinate 44,819, forward strand.
TCGCCAATGTGTATGGTGAGGAATGAGCGGTCAATATGGGTTTGTGCCGATTCTCCACGCTCTGTTGTTTCAAGTCCGTACTCAAGAAGGCGAAGAGTTGTTTGTGGTGAGTCCTTCAGCTCCGTACGGGTGTGTTTTGATAGTCCGTGGAGTAACCCAGTATAGAGCAGGTGTGACTCGGTGTAGAAGTGCGCGCACATGCCGATAAACGGAATGCAGGTGCGTTGCCCATGTTCACCAAGTGTAGATGTTATGCTTGAAAATACAGGTTGATGATGCGGGCGGAAGTGAAAGAATCGCTTGTCCGGATCATGTCTTCCTCCTTCGGGACGAGGGTTGCCTCGGCGCACGATGAATCCATTGTCGGGATCGGGGTGTTGTCCATCTATGCAGAATTGAGACTTCGTGTCGTCGGGGAGGCATAGGAATTTTGCCCATTCTCTCGCGAGTAGTGTCGGTTCGTTGAGTGCCCATCCGACAGGAATGTCCATGTACGCGAAGCCCTTTTTGACCAACTCTTGAACAATCGGTGTTGAATCTGTATTCATTTGTGTATGTTGTTTGGGGTTTTCTTCCGACACTGTACGTTTTTAACATTCTGCTGTCAAATTACTACGAAAAGCGGTTGTGTATACGACGATAGAAAAGTTTTTAATAGTTACTAACGAAAAAAGTTTGCGAAAAAACAAGTATTTATATAGGATTGTAGCATGCGCCTTTAGCTCAGTTGGTTAGAGCACAGAGCTTATACCTCTGGGGTCCTAGGTTCGAATCCTAGAAGGCGCACAAAAGCTTTGTTTTGTGCCCGAAAGAAAGCGTGGGGACGCTTCGTTTACATATCTAACTAAATGGTATATAGTCTGTAGCGGACACTGAACAAAAGGAAAAATTATGTCTATCATACATCCAACGCTACTAAGGCGATTAGGTGTTATCCCTTTTAATAGACTTAAATACGAAATTCCCCGATCTTTATCTCTATTCAAGCTCGTAGGATTTGCGCAAGAGATTTGTGTGAAGAATACCTGCGACTTCTTCTCAGTAGCAACTAATATTGATGTCCCCAATGAGAGGATTATCTTTAGTGAGTGTAAAAGTTACACTCATGGTTCCAAGGAAGCGATAGGGGTGCGACAACTTCTCATTTCAGAATTTTATTATCCATTCGAACACCTACTGGAATATGCGAGGAAGGAGTACAAAGGGGTGCCTTTCCAGGCATTACGATTGAATTATTCTGATTACGGACATTTTTGGTTTCACCAAATGTGGGCGGTCGCTCCCATACCAAAAATTTCAGTTTATTGAAGCACTACTCCCAATGCTTCTCTTCACCAGCCCTGCTAATCAGGGCTGTTTTTATTTCTGGATACTTTGTTAAGTCTGAATCAATTTCTATGAGTTTGCGAGCTTCTGTTCGCGCCGCTTCAACCATTTTTATGTTCTGCAGTGCTTCCATTGCAATATCAGATACGCCCCACTGCTTTCCCCCTGAAAGTTCCCCAGCTCCTCTGAATTGCAAATCGTATTCAGCAAGTTCAAAACCATTCTTTGCAGTGGTAATTGCTTTGAGTCGTCTCTGTGTCGCCTCTCCATGCTTTTCCGCAAATAGGTAGCAATATGCTTGATGGTTGCTACGTATCACTCGCCCGCGGAGTTGGTGTAGCTGGGAGAGGCCGAAGCGCTCGGCTCCCTCAATGATGATAACTGTCGCATTAGGCACGTTTACTCCCACTTCAACCACCGATGTCGCGCACAGTACATCAATCTCATGGTTCTTAAATGAGCTCATTATTCTCTCCTTTTCGTGGGGTTTCATTTTACTGTGAAGCACTCCAATGACGGAGTTTTGAAAGACGTCCTTCTTGAGTCTCTTTGCTTCAGCGGTTACCGATTTTGCAAGCAACGCCATTTCTTTGTTTGGATCTGGTTCATCAATTCGGGGGCAGATAACATACGCCTGTCTTCCGAGTGCGAGCTCTTCTCGTACGTGCTGGTACATCCGGTCGCGGTCTTTTGGATAAATAATTTCGGTGATGATTGGTTTTCGTCCCGCAGGCATTTCAAGCATTGCAGAGATATCTAGGTCGCCATAAATAGTGAGTGCAAGGGTTCGGGGGATTGGGGTTGCGGTCATTGAGAGCAGGTGGGGCATTCGTTCGTGTTTTCTAACGAGCTTCTTCCTTTGACCTGTTCCAAAGCGGTGCTGCTCATCGATAATAACGTACCCTAAATGTTTGAATTGAACACTCTTTTGAATGAGCGCATGCGTTCCTATTACCACCGCTATTTCTCCATTCGCAACCCATTTTAGTAATTGGCTTTTGGAAATCGATGTCCAACCTGATGGATTAACCTTGCTGGGAAATTTTCTACATTCTTTCCCCGTGATGAGTGCAATTGAGAGTGGAGTTTTGCGAAAAAACTCAATGAAAGATTCAAAGTGTTGTTTGGCGAGCACTTCGGTTGGTGCCATGTATGCAACTTGAAGTGTTCCAAAATTTTGTCCTTGGGGACGTGTGTGAGCAACCATGTACGCGGTACCTGCCGCAACTGCGGTTTTCCCTGATCCCACATCTCCCTCAAGTAAACGCGACATGGGTTTTCCTTGTGCGAAGTCGGATGTTATTGCGCCTAATGCTTCTTTCTGTGCATTGGTGAGAGTAAAAGGGAGTGAAGATATAAATGTGTTTAAGTGCCCTGTGTCACGAATGACAAATGAATCCATGTGTGAGAGTTGTGCACGTTCCTGCTGTTTCTGAAGTTGTATGAAGAATACCTCCTCAAATGCGAAGCGTTTTCGAGCAGAGAGTGCATCTGATTCATTCTTTGGATTATGTATCCACACAAATGCGGTAGAAAGTGAGGGAAGGTGATAGGTTGCTCGTATATGTTCAGGAATCGGGTCTGTAAGTGAGTTTAGTATTCCGGACGCAAATATTTTCTGGAGCGCATGGTACATCCAGTTGCTCGTAATTCCCTTGCTTTCAGGGTATACGGGATACAGGCGGTGCTCGTCGCCACTGTCACCAAAGAGTGAGTGTCCGATTGCAGTTGGGACGTGGGGAGCTTTTTCTACTTTTGGATTATTGAGTGACAGTACTCCATTTCGCTCCGTTACTTTTCCGTCTACACGCACCACCACTCCTTCTCCAATCATTTTTGCGAGGTAGGGTTGGTTGAACCACCGTATGGAGAGTGAACCAGTGTCGTCCGTAAGTAGCCCTTCTGCCATGGGGATTTTTGTTTTGAATGATTTCTTTGTTTTGAGGTTTGAGAGAGTGCCGAAAATAGTTGCATCCATGCCAGGAGAGAGGGTACTGATGGTGGTGATTCGTGCGGTTGAACCGTAGCGAACGGGGAAGTGATACAGGAGGTCGTGTATGGTTGTGATACCGAGGCGCGCGAGCGCTGTTTTTTGTTGCAGGCTTAAGCGGAAGTGTGCGGTGAGTGGGTCGTTTGGGTTCATGGGTGTATTGTATCTGGGGTAGGGGAAAAAGAGAAGTTTAGACTGAGGTTGGGTCTAGGTTTTAGGTATGTATGCTATTCTTCCTTATTTTTAGCTATACGATTTTCCAAGTTTGTTTGAATGATAAAACTTATTAGTCTACTTATACTATGCACGCAGGCAACAATAAATACCGCAATTAAAATGAGTATAAAGCCGGCTCTTTTATATGAGCCGAAGATGTTCTCTATTGTTTCTCCAAGTAGGAAACCTGTTGTGGTGAATATGCATCCCCAGAGGATTGCGCCAAGTGTATTGTAAAGAAAGAACTGCTTCATAGGTATGTTTGAAAGCCCAATACTGAATGGAACAATGTGACGGAATCCATAGAAAAATCTAACTGAAAAAGAGATAAGCTTTGGGTACGCATTGATGAATTTTTGAGGTTTACGTGACAGTCTTTCAATTCGTGGAAAGCGACTAGTAATGTTCTTTCCGTGTTTCCTCCCAAGCAAGAACCATGCAGTGTCCGAGAAGATGGCACCTAATATTGCAATCAATAACACAAAAGGAAAGTAAAGGAGTTCTCCATGTGAAGCAAAACCCCCGAGAAGTACAATGGTTTCTCCTTCAAAAACGCTACCAAGAAATATTGCTAAGTATCCATAGGTTTCTATTGCTTCCGTTAATGACAAAATATTCATGTTGATTAGTATAGCAAACTGCTTTAAGTAAGTACCGGCATGTTAGTTATAAGGTTAAGGAAAAGAAAGCTGAGTATGGGGACACCTTTTGTTGGTTTTTGGAAGTGCATAATGATTCTCTCAACCAGCTTTTTGAAAGAGATCTTGGATGATTTCTGGAAACAGAACTCTTGTTCTCAGTGATTCGCCTTGCGATGAGATCATCCAGTTCCTTTGGGTGATGTTTGGCGTGATGATTTTGTTGGTATGGGATGGAGCCCCTATTTTCTTTGCTTCTTTTGCCGTAGAGATATCGCTCCAGGAGAGAATTCAAAGTGTCGTGCTGTACACCTGACTCCATTATGGTGAGCAAAAATCACGGCATCTCTACGTATTTTTGGTATGTGTGGGTTATTTGTATACATATTGCTTGATATTACACGAAGGTGTTTTCAAGGTATTGGGATATTACGAGATGCTTGACATATTTTATTAATTATGGTAGTAACTGGGGATGAATTTTAAAAATGGAATAGATACTCAAGGTATTTATACCTACCTAACTCGGTTCTCTGGGGCGCTTTTTCTTTTGGTAACCATGTGGAATCTGTATTGGATTATGAGCATTGGAAATTTTAATTCTTTTGCAGAGAGTGTATTCAGCGCCGTATTTATTATTGGGGTAGTGATGATTAGTATCAGTTGTTTTCTTGCGGTTATAAACCACTGGAATTATAAATCTCCAAAGTTAAAAATGTGGCCTGCTCAAGAGCCCGTACCAACGGTTGCCATCATAATTCCTACATGTGGCGAGCCAATAGATATAATCATGAATACCGTAAAATCTATTACGGAACAAAATTGGAATAGACAAAACAGGATTATTGTTGTGAGTGATGACTCCCATCAAACAAGATTAAAATCAGCTATAAAACGGTTTAAGAAATTGAACAGCGATTTTAACATAATCTATTTTACTCCTCCACGCAGAGGTCATATAGAAAGGAGGGGAGAGGCAAAAGCAGGGAATCTTAATGCAGTTTTTGCTTTTGTAGTAGAAAAATTTCCATATGTGCAGTATGTTGAAACACGCGATGCGGATGACTTAGTCGGAACAAAAAACTTTTTATCATACTGTGTAACGCATCTCAGTGAAAATCCAGAAATTTCATTTGTTCAGACAATAAAAGAGTCGGTCACGTCTCCTTCAGATCCATTTTCAAATAGAGAGGGGGTGTTTTATAGGAGTACTATGTTTTCAAAAAATGCTGTGAACGCGGTATTTCCATGTGGTAGTGGACTTGTGTGGAGGGTGAGCGAGCTTAAAAGACTAGGAGGATTTCCTGTCTGGAATCTCGTAGAAGATTTACAGTCAGGTTTTGAAATTTTAAAAATTGGTGGTGTCGGTTCTTATTTACCCATTGTGGGTGCCGTGGCACAAATTGCCCCAGAAGATATTCCAAATTTTTATAAACAAAGGGGGACATGGGCTCTTGATTCAATGAGGTTATTTTTTTGGAAAAATCCCTTGTTTACAAAAGGTTTAAATGTGTGGCAAAGGTTACAATTTTTTGAATTAGAATATTCGTATCTACTGAGTTTTTCCATGGTTATTTTTATAGTCAGTTTATTTTTGAATCTTCTTTTTAATATATACCCAATTATTGATACACCACTGAACCTTTTTATTCATTTTTTGTGTTTTGTGTTTTCAATGGAAATGTTTAATAATTTTAGATCGAGAGGTTTATCGTATAACTTTCAAAACAGATCAAGACAAATTTGGATTGCCCTCATGCCTGTATTTATTATCGCCTGCATAAAAGCTTTTTCTAATGGCCCGCACAATAAACCGTCATACAAAGTTACTAGGAAGTATCACAACGTTGCGTGGTATTGGAAAGAGGTAGGCATTCATAAGATAATTGTACTGATGTTATTCTTCTCTATACTGTGCAATGTGTTTTTTGTATATTCGGGGATTAATTACATGAATGCCATTCCAATTTTTTGGTCTCTCTTTTTCATTTACAATTTCTCACAAATGATTAAAAACAGCTGGCATGGAATACAGGTGATTAAAAAGTTTCAATCAGCGATTTCTAGTATTTCTTTTGGAGATACTACACAGAAAATCCTAGGTGCTGTGCGTACAGCCGTTTTTTAGTCACACAACATTCAAAAGCCCGAGGAGTACAATGGTTTCTCTGTCAAAAACGCTACCAAGAAATATTGCTCTACGTATCCATAGGTCTCTATTGCTTCTGATAGCGATGTGACAATCATGGGATGCGGTATAGCAAATTATTTTTTGTGTGAATAAATAGCTTAACTCTCAAGGTTAAATTTTGGTTTTCGAGGAGTTCAGGCGCCTTCTTTACTTTTTCTTTTTTAAAGAGATTAAGGGTGGTGACGAAATCACGCATCCTGATCTGAAGGAGAAAATTCGTCTGAAAGTTACGGCACTATCGCGGTCATAGTTTCTTCCGAAGTTAAAACCCCACACGTTTGAGAGTGCGGGGTTTTTGTTTGGAGGGTCTATAGTGTACAGAAGTTGTTTACATTTCTACTAATAAAATTTTTGGGGTTTTGCCCAGAGCTCGGGCGACCATTAAACGGGTGTTGCCACTTACGAGATGGGTTTTATTTAAGTATGATAAAACTATCGGTGCATCTAATTCTTGCGCCTGTTCTATTTTTTGCTTCAAATGTTCCCAATTTCTGGTCGCACCAGTTTCTTGATTTGTATGGTTTATGTGCTCCGTGATTTGTTTCCAACCACTCTGAGGAATATCAAATGAATCTGTATTATCTAACTCACTCCACATTTCTTCAGTTAGGTCAACCAATTCAGCTTCTCGGGCTTTTCCATAGAAACTGCGAATAAAGGCTTCTGGATTTTGAGGATTATATTTATTTGCAACTCTTTCAATTTCCCCATGTTCGTTCTCAATGTCTGGGAAAACGAAGTTTGATTCATTGTTAAATTCTTTTTCAGGAAGTTTTTCCATATCCTAATTTTAACCTAGATTCGCTTATGGAGGTACTCGGTTGGTTTTTGGGTGTAGAGACGCAGGGATTCGCCCGAGACTAAAACTTTTTCGTCAAAAAGTTTTGTCTGGGCACCGACTCACAAAAATCTT
>CAYTAR010000009.1:0-45855 GCA_964436015.1 uncultured Candidatus Saccharibacteria bacterium
GCTCTTTTATTTCGCTTCACTCATAAAACAGCTCAAAAGGTCTTGCGAAGTTCCATGTGTTCACTTCTCACCTGGCTCGCTAACTACTCCACAAGGTGGCCCCAAAGATTTTGAATGTTTTTGTCTTTTCTCCAATGATCAAGAATTTTCTCACGAAGTTCCTGGTGTTGAGGATAACCAGTATCAATTATTTCTTCTGGTAGCAAGTCCCCACACTCAACATTCAACAAAACAGTAAGTGCCTCTTTTAATTCATTATATTTCTCCTTGCCCAATTTTTCTTCCTGATCAACACCAAGGCCGTACCATGTGTAAAAATGCCACAATTCATGCATCGCAGTTTTTCTTACTTGGTTTGGCGATAAAGGCACGTAAAAGAGGTTCTCTTTAATGTTATATGGACAACGACTGTTTATTGTGAGGTAGGCTGTGATATTTGCAGGAAGATTTATGCCAAATATTGTTTCTGCTCTCTTTTGAAATTCATTAGATATAATTTCCCAATCGGTTTGAAAATTTTCTGCATACTTTCGGACATCAATTTTATTTTGAGTTATATACTTATCAATAAAAGTCGCTGTGTCATTCTGTGTTGGATTGTCTCCGCACTCGGCAACCAGTAGTTCATATTGTTTTGTTGGGTTTGACGAATTGTTAGAACTTTTTCCTTTATTAAGAAGACACCAGATGTCTTTTTCTTTGCAGTAAATAAAATTGATATTCATATAATTGATTATATCGCTTAAGCTATTTTTGCTAAGACGGACAAGATTTTCGTACTAGCTATTAGAAGCGGAGACGCAGGGATTCGGTCAGGAATAATTTTCTCGTCGTCACTCAAAAATTTTCTTATTTTGTGCAGCAGGATTCGGTCACAAGTTACTAAGTATTTTTCCCCTGCCTACCGGCAGGCAGGGCAAAAGCCGGAAAAATCCAAAGTACTTGCGACCCCGACTCGGCGACAAGTATTCGTTCCACTCATCTTGTGTACCGCCTGCGTCTTTCGAATCCCTGCGTCTCGCGCAACGGCACATCACACAAACGCATTGCGTTTGTGTGAGCCGATTGCGGAGACGCAGGGATTCGCCCGCGACTAAAACTTTTTCGTCAAAAAGTTTTGTCTGGGCACCGACTCACAAAAATCTTTGGAGAGATTTTTGTTCTGCCGTTCGAATCCCTCCGTATCTCGAAACGACGCCCTATTCAAACGGCTACCCAGCCGTTTTCACAGGTCGTTGCGGAGACGCAGGGATTCGAACCCTGGAGGGCGATTAAACCCTACCTCGTTAGCAGTGAGGCGCTTTCGGCCACTCAGCCACGTCTCCGTGTTGTAGAAACTAGTCTACAGTACGCACTACTGTAGCATAAAAAAATGACACTATCTACCCACCCTAAAGGTTAGTGTGCAAATGCAAGGCAGTGGACTTTCCATGCGCCTGCTTCGGTGAGTGCTCGAACTGCTTCTTTAAATGTGCTACCCGTGGTCGCTACATCATCAACTAGAACCACAACGCTTCCTTTAAGTTCTTCAGTTGGGGTAGCGCGCATAGTGTGTTCTATATTTTTCCGGCGCGCATGCCCTTTGAGGAGCGTTTGTCGCTCGGTGTGTATAATTCGCTCAAGGATGTCCGCACGGTACTCTGCAATGCTCGCTCCACCTGCTGAGAGCATTGCGCGACAGAGTAACTCGGCTTGGTTCCACCCACGATCTCGCAAACGCTGTTTAGACATGGGGATGGGGACGAGAATAATTTTCTGTGCGCGATTGAATGTAATTGTTTCTTCGATTATGTGGAATAGTTCTTCATAGAGGAGATGTCCGCACAGGGTAGTGAGACTTCTGTTTCCTTTATACTTTACTTCCCACACAACTGCTCGTGTAGAGGGGTTTTTATAACTAGCACATGCAGTAAAAAAGTCTGGGGTAGGAGGACTTTCGCCAATATGCGTACGGAATTCTTCTGGTGACGCAGACTCAAGCTTCTCAATATGGAGGGGTTTGGGGAAAATAATTCGTAAGAGTGAGTGTAGGAGTCGTGTGAACATGTGTGTAACCACGTATCAGAAAGTGGTATACTTATTGTACACTACACTCATGGGATTTTTAGGTAAATTATTTTCGGGATATAGAGGACAAAACGTACTGGGAGTTGATGTTGGATCATCTGCCATTAAGGTTGTTGAGCTTGAAAAAAAAGGAGGAGTCGCGTACCTGAAGACCTACGGCTCGCTTGCATTGGGTCCATATGTGGATAGTGAGATAGGGCAATCCGCAAAACTGAGTAGCGAAAAACTTATTCAGGCATTGCTTGATTTGATTGGCCCTGACGGTGCGCGGGTTTCAACACGTAATGGAGCAATCTCCATTCCGCTTCGCTCAAGTCTCATAACGCCGATTACTATGCCAAACGTCTCTGATGAGGAGCTCGCAAAGATTATTCCGATTGAAGCAAGAAAATATATTCCGGTGCCTGTATCAGAAGTGTATTTAGACTGGTGGACTATTCCTCCTGAAGAGCCCGTTGCTTTGTCACAAGATGAATCTGCACAGTCTTCCAAACAAACTACTGAACCACAACTGTTGGATGTACTACTGGTTGCGATACACAATGATGTAATTACTCGATATAACGAAATGGTTACGAAAACTGGCCTTAAATCTACTTTTTTTGAGATAGAGGTGTTTAGTACTGTGCGTTCTGTTATTGATCAAGGTAACGGTCCGGTTGTAGTGATAGACATCGGCGCGGGTGCAACAAAAATATATATTGTTGACGTTGGCGTGGTGCGCGCATCCCACATTATCAATCGTGGTTCGCAAGACGTAACCGCTTCAATTTCACGGTCACTTAGTATCCCATGGATGGAAGCAGAGGAGATGAAGCGAGAATATGGGATGCTTCCTCAGACGCGAGTAAAAAATATTACGACGATTGTAGAGACAACGTTTGGACACTTGTTCAGTGAAGCAAACACCATTATTCAAAATTACCAACGAAAACATAAAAAGACTATCAACCACGTACTGTTGACCGGGGGAGGGGCGGTACTGAAAGGATTGCTTCCTTTTGCGCAGAATAAGTTTTCAATTGAAGTGCGTCTCGCAGACCCATTCTCAAAAATTGAAGCACCTGCACTTGCAAATGAGGTGCTTAAAGATGCTGGTCCTGAATTTTCAGTTGCGCTCGGTATTGCACTTCGAAAACTTCAGGAACTTGAAGGGGTGTAGTGTGGTGATTGAGAATACTATATCCACACACGTAATATATATTTGAAGAACTACGGGTATAATAAAGATACGGCATTTTTTGCTTTTTTTCCGAATGGATACTCGCATACAACAAGTTTCATTTATTCCAAAGAAACCTTTAGTCAATAAAGGATATTCGCTTACGCCTCGTGTAAAGAAAATTAGCTTGCTTAATGCGCTCGGCGCAGTAATGCTTTTATGTACTGCGGGCGCGTTCGGCGGTTTATTTTTCTGGCAAATGCAAGTTGATGCAAAAACAGAAGTCTTGCGTTCAGAGCTTGCTGACAATCGAGCAAAAATTGATGACGCAGCATTCGCGGTATATTCAGATCTTGATATGCGTCTTAAAACTGCGATGGAGTTGCTTGAAAATCACACGGCGAGTTCGCCGTTATTTAGGATGATAAATGAAATAACCCTCCTACGGGTCCAGTTGATTGAGTTCGCTTTTTCTGTGACTCCAGGCGGAGCGCCGGTGGTTACTGTTTCGGGTGTCACACCAGGTTTTGAAGTGCTCTATCGTCAGGTACAGGCATATGAATTGTCAGAGGAAATACAATCGGCAAAAATTACAGATATTAGTCTCAATGAAGCGGGAAATGTGCTTTTTAGCGCAGAGCTTGTGTTTGTGCCGGATGCTGCAAAGTATGAAAGTCGTATTGAAAATCTGACACCGGCAGTAAGTACAAATAATAGTCCGGCTGTTGGCACATCAACAAATTCACAATGAAATTTTTAACCCCATTACTTTTTATTGCGCTTTCATTTGCCGTTGTGTGGCTGTATTTGGGTCCTATGTATGATGACATTCGTCTTGAGCAAGCAAAACATGTGGTGTATGAAGATTACAATACTCAAGCAGAGAATTTAATAAAAAAAGAGGAGGATTTACGAAGAAAACTCACCTCAATAAGCGACCATGATCGGGCTCGTTTACAGACGATACTACCCAATGAATTGAGTTCAGCTGAGTTGTTGTTGCGATTAAACCAAATTGCCCGAAGTCTCTCTCTCACTCTGCAAGAGGTGTCGGTAACCGAGGAGGGGGAGGTTGATCCTCGCACGCAGAGAAGTTCTTCAGAAATTGCGGAGCAGAAACCGTATCGTAAGATGACTTCATCCGTTTCAGTAACGGCTACCTACTCACAGTTTTTGGAACTGATGCAACGAATGGAGAGCAGTATTCATTTCCTTGATATACGCGCGATAGACATCAACACACCGAGTGAGAGTGAACGATTATCAGGAGGGTATGAGTTTACACTTGAGTTTGATTCATATGTTTTAAAATAATATGAAAGAATCATCATCAGTATTGAATATCATTATCGCACTCGTACTCACTGTTTTGGCTTTTTCTGCGTACGTGTTTTTGTATAAAGATCGGCAGATTGATCCCGAAGAACTGAAAGTGCGGGCAAAAGGACAGGTAAACGATTTGGTGGTTACTGATCTCATTGGACTAGTAGACCGGGTGAAGGATGTAAGTTTGCCAGTGAACGTATTCCAGTCGGCAGTGTATACAAGTCTGGTAAGCACGTACTCGTTACCAGTTCCACAAGAGCCAGCAGGACGCCCTGATCCTTTTGCACCAGTACCAGGGATAATCAATACTTCACGATGAGTATACTAAATGTATTGGTTGAGCAGGGGCTTATTAAGGAGCAGGACCTCTCTGTTATTGAGAGTGAGGCGGCAGATGCAGGAGGGGACATTGAGGCGATATTGCAGAAACGCGGAATTGACAATGCAAAAATTCTTAAAGCTCTTGGTGAGTATCACCACATGCCAACTCGGGTGGTGAATGAGGCTGATATCTCGGTAGATGTGTTGAACTATATTCCAGAAGAATCTGCACGCCATTACCAGTTTGTGCCTTTAGCGGTGCATGACAATGTACTTGAGGTTGGAGTTGTTGATCCTGATAACGTTGAGGCACGCGATGTGCTCTCATTTATCGCATCAAAAAATAACCTCCCGTTTAAAATATTTTTAATTACCCGTTCAGACTTTGATAAGGTAGTACTTGCATACCGAAACCTCTCGGGAGAAGTAACCAAAGCCCTCACTGAACTTGAGAGCGAAATAAATTCAGAGAAAAAAGAGGGCGATAAAAAGACTGAACAAACAGAGAAGGATGAAGGAGGAACAAAAATTATTGAAGATGCTCCCGTTACTAAAATAGTGGCTACGGTACTCCATTATGCGGTTGAAGGAAATGCATCTGATGTACACATTGAGCCGATGGCAGAAAAGGTACGTGTTCGTTTTCGTGTTGACGGCATACTTCATATTAGTCTCATCCTGCCTTCAAAGGTTCACAATGCGGTGGTGGCGCGTATTAAAATTCTTTCCGCGATGCGTTTGGATGAAAAACGTAAACCTCAAGACGGAAGATTTTCTGCGCGTATTGCTGGGCGGAAGATTGATTTCCGCGTGTCCACATTTCCTTCATACTACGGCGAGAAGATCGTGATGCGTATTCTTGATTCAGAAAAGGGAGGAAAGAAGCTTGATGACATGGGACTTTCTCCTCGTAACGTGAATGCGATTCGCAAAGCGATTGAGCGACCGTACGGTATGATACTCATTTCTGGTCCGACTGGTTCTGGAAAATCAACAACACTTTACTCAATGCTTGCCGAGCTTGACCGTGAGCGGTTTAACGTACTTTCTCTTGAAGATCCAGTTGAATACAACATGGAAGGAATGAGTCAGTCTCAAGTCCGTCCCGAAATTGGATACACGTTTGCGACAGGTCTTCGTACCACGCTCCGTCAAGACCCAGACATTATTATGGTGGGAGAGATTCGTGATAAAGAGACCGCGAAGCTCGCGGTCCAGGCTGCACTCACCGGACACTTGGTGCTCTCAACTATTCACACAAACAACTCGGTAGGTGTAATTCCTCGTCTCATTAACATGGGTGTTGAACCGTACTTGATTGCACCAACGCTTGTACTTGCAATAGCTCAGCGTTTGGTGAAGAAGCTCTGTCCTGGAGGAGGGAAACCAATGCCGATAGATGGCAGTATTTCTATGATGATAGAAAAACAGTTTGCTGATTTGCCACCTGAGTTTAGAAGCGAGATCCCTGAGGCTCGAGAAGTTTTTGAGGCGACACCTACGTCTGAGTGTCCGAATGGAACTCGTGGTCGTGTTGCGGTTATGGAAGTGCTTGAAATGGATAAAGATTTAGAGCTTGCGGTGCTTCAAGGGGCGTCAGAGCAGGAATTGAAGAAAATTCTGAGAAACAAGGGGATGTTTTCAATGCGGGAGGATGCACTCATCCGTGCAATGCGGGGAGAGGTTCCGTTTGAGGAGGTCAATGCATTATAGTGTGTGGTATACTGATGATATTAATTCAAGTGTATAGTTAGTTATGACAGATTTAAAGAAAAAAATTCTGCTGGTAGACGATGATACATTCCTTTTGGATATGTATTCAATTAAGTTTAAAGAAAAGGGATTTGAGGTTCACACAGCTCCGAGTGGGGAGGATGTATTTGAGAAACTTAAAGAGGGTTTTGTTCCTGACATTATTTTGCTTGATATTGTGATGCCGGCAATGGACGGGATTGAGATTTTAGAGAAATTGAAAAATGAGAAGTTGGCCGAAGCGTCAGACATTATCATGCTCTCAAACCAGAGTGCGCCAGCAACTATTGACCGCGCGCTTGAGCTTGGTGCAAAGGGGTACATTATCAAAGCAAGTACCATTCCATCTGAAGTGTATGACCAGGTAATGAAGATAGTTTCAAAAAAGTAACATGACTCACGCAGAAGCACAAAAACTCATTGATGAGCTCGTGGAGACGGTAGAGCACGAACGTGCGTCAGACCTTCACCTTTCAATCGGAAGAAAGCCACTTATTCGTGTTGCTGGTTTTTTGGTTCCTCTTGTTAATAAAGAGGTTATTACCAAAACACTCATGGATGGAATTATGTCGGTCATAATGAGTGGGGCAAATAAGGATCAATTTGAGCAGAATAAAGAGGTTGATTTTTCATACGCACACAAGGGCGATATTCGTTTTAGAGGAAACGGGTACATACGCCAAGGAGCCATATCAATTGCGCTTCGTCATATTCCAAAACAAATCCGTTCTCTTGCTGAATTGGCACTTCCTCCAATTTTAGAGGAGTTTGCAATGAAACAACAAGGATTCTTTTTGGTGGTGGGTCCAGTGGGGCAAGGTAAGACCACCACACTAGCGTCAATGATTGAAATCATTAATCAAAACCGCGCGGAGCATATTGTAACCATTGAAGATCCGGTTGAGTATGTCTATGAGCCGAAGAAGTCTGTCATAGACCAGCGTGAGGTACGAGTGGATACCGACAGTTTCGGAACTGCGCTCAAGTCAGTGTTCAGACAAGACGTGGATGTGCTACTGATTGGCGAAATGCGAGGTTTAGAAACCATCTCCGCTGCCGTAACCGCCGCGGAAACAGGACATTTGGTATTTTCAACACTGCATACGAACAATGCATCTCAAACTATAGATCGTATTATTGACTCATTTCCTGCAACACAACAAGCGCAGATTCGTCTTCAACTTGCAAGTTCACTTTCTGGTATTTTCTCTCAGCGCTTAATTCCGCGTGTTTCAGGTGGGTTGGTTCCTGCGTACGAACTGCTCATTAACACAAACGCAGTATCAAACCTCATCCGTGAACAACGCACGCACGAAATAAATACCGTAATAGAAACAGGCTCGGAGCACGGTATGATAGATATGAACCGCTCTCTGGTTGAGCTTGTTGAAGCAGGAGAAGTTTCAATTGATATCGCACGTGCGTATTCATTTAACCCAGACATGCTCACTCGCATGCTGAAGTAACACACCATGCTGTTTATCTATGAAGCAATAGGGAAAGATGGAAACAAAAAATCCGGCACCATTGATGCGGTAAATGTGGATGTGGCAATAAACGCGCTTCAGCGTCGGGGGCTAGTTATTTCAAGCATCAAGGGAGAAAACGAAACCGGTTCAATCTTTGAGATGAAGATTACGTGGTTTGAGCGTGTCTCAAACAAAGAGATAGTAATGCTCTCCCGCCAACTGGCGACTCTTTTTGAGGCACAAGTATCCGCTCTTAAAGTGTTTAGAATGCTCGGAGGGGAGAGTAGTAATCCGCTCCTGCAGAGGACACTAGAGGAGATAGGGAATGACCTTCAGGGAGGATCCACTATTTCAAATGCACTCGCGAAACATCCAAAAGTATTTTCAAATTTTTACGTCAACATGGTGCGGTCGGGAGAAGAGTCGGGAAAACTTGATCAAGTATTCGGGTATCTGGCGGATTACCTTGATCGAAACTATGCGCTCGTCTCAAAAGCAAAAAACGCGCTTGTGTATCCCGCATTCGTCATTTTCGTGTTTATCGTGGTGATGCTTTTTATGTTTACGAGCATTATCCCAAACATAACGGCAGTGTTGACCCAGTCTGGGGTAGATTTACCTATCTACACGAAAATTATCATTGGTATCAGTAATTTTCTAATTTCATACGGATATTTACTCGCTATAGCGGTTGCAGTCGGAGCATTCTTTTTTTATAAGTACGCAAAGACTCCTGAAGGCGCGTCTGAAATAGGGAAAGTACGTCTCGGTATTCCGTACTTGGGTGATTTGTACTTAAAGCTTTACCTTTCCCGTTTGTCAGACAACATGGCGACTATGCTCGGGAGCGGTATACCAATGGTTAAAGTGATTGAGATTACAGCGTCGGTGATAGACAATGCGGTGTTTGAGCGGATATTAAATGACACTGCAGAAGCGATTAAATCAGGAAGCTCAGTAGCGGAAGCTTTTTCCCGTCACGAGGAAATTCCAAGTATTTTAGTGCAGATGACTGCGGTGGGAGAGGAAACGGGGCAGTTGGGTAAAATTCTCTCAACCTTGGCAAAGTTTTATGCACGAGAGGTAGAAAATGCGGTTGATACACTCGTTTCTATGATTGAACCAATCATGATTATTGTACTCGGTGTCGGTGTGCTTATCCTCATTCTCTCAGTTATTGTACCGATGTACTCACTTACTGAGGCGATTTAGCTATCCACAAGTACTATTGCGTGAATTACCGCTGGTGTATAATAGATACATACATTGAACAAAAAGGTTTTTGTAGAGCCGGTCATTCAATTGTTATTATTAATTATTAGTAGAAAATATGAAACAAAAAGGTTTTACATTGATTGAATTGCTCGTGGTTATTGCAATCATCGGAATTCTCTCATCTGTGGTGTTGGCGTCACTTAACGGTGCACGACAAAAAGCTCGTGCCGCAGCTGGACAGGCACAAATGAATAACTTGCTACCAGCATTTGTAATGTGTCGCGATACTGGTACGGGAGGTACTATACAATCTTATACAGCTGCTAGTGCTATGTGTTCTCCTAGTTCTGGAGTTAATTGGCCATCTATGCCAACTGGTTGGGGCGCTCCAACAGTAACAAGTGGTAACACAGATGGGTGGTCTGTAGCAACAGTTTGTGCTTCACCTTCCTGTGGTTCTACGAATAATACTATTACGTGCACACAGAACGGATGTACACTTGTTATAGCTGCTCCATAAGCATAAGCACTATCTTACTAAGTATATTCTTAGCAACAAAAAACCGCCTTCGGGCGGTTTTTTTTGTTAAATAAAACTCAAGCGAAACTTTCTATCCTTTTTTCTTCCTAGGCTTCCGAGCTTTTAATCTAGTAAACTAGGGCAGAAGGTTATTCTTGCTATAATACAGTAATGGATTTTTTGATTATTGTAGTACTTTTTGGACTCGGAGTAATTGTGGGGAGTTTTTTGAACGTGGTTATCCTTCGTTACAACACTGGACTCTCTTTTCTTCACGGTAGGTCACAGTGCTTAACCTGTACACATACGCTTGAGTGGTATGACTTGTTCCCGCTTGTTTCATTTGTCGTATCGCGCATGCGTTGTCGGTATTGCAGTACCCGACTTTCTCCTCAGTACCCGTTGGTTGAACTTGGTTTGGGTTTACTGTTTGCATCAACCGGACTACTGTATTCATTTGAAGCGAGTATGTTACCACTCATCATTACTGACCTCGCCATTCTCTCATTTCTTATGCTTATCTTCGTGTATGATGTGCGACATAAGATAATACCTGATACGCATGTCTATTCATTTATTGCTCTCGCATTGCTTCATGGAGTGCTGTCGCACGTACTTCTTGGTACTAATTTGTGGTCGTTTCTCTTTGCGGGTCCGCTATTGGCACTTCCATTTTGGTTATTGTGGTCAGTGTCACGAGGGACATGGATGGGGTTTGGAGATGTGAAGCTTGCGTGGGGAATTGGATGGATGCTCGGGATTTCAGCAGGGGTGTCGGCAATTATTCTCGCATTCTGGATCGGTGCTGTCGTGAGTTTGGGGATTATGGCATATAATAAGATACGAGAGCGAATGTATCCAGCGTGGATACATAATCCACTCGGCATGAAGAGCGAGGTTCCGTTTGCACCGTTTTTAATACTTGGATGTTTGCTCGTCTACTATTTTAATTTCAGTGTGATTGACCTTTCAATGCTTTTTATCGGTTAAATGAATTTATTTACACCTCAAAAACATACTCATACACAGCAAGGGTTTACTCTTGTGGAGCTTATTGTAGCACTTGCCATGATGGGTATTTTAATGAGTGTGGTAAGTATAAACCAGCGATCTATAGCTAATTCAATTAGGGTTAAAAATAGTGCCTATGAACTTGCTATCGCACTGAGGGAAGCACAGTCATACGGTATCAATGTGCGCCAGGCAGATGGTGAGCTTTTTGATGATGCGTATGGAATTAGAGTATCTACTAATGCAGTATCTTATTATTTATATTATGATGGAAATGGTACTGAATCATATCAGCCGAATGAAGAGGTTGTAATATACACACTTACACATGGGCAGAAAATTGGTGATATGTGCCTGTTTGATTCTCATAGTTCAAATAGCTGTATTTCCCCTACAAATGGTACAGTGGATATTCTATTCAAAAGACCAAGTCCGAAAGCAATAATTAAGCGAGGTGGTACTACATACCCACGAGTATCGATACCGATAACAACTGAAGATGGCAGTGTGGCTGTTGTGGTTACAGTAAGTGACTCGGGCAAAATAAGTATTGACGAATAGTATGTCAAAAAAAAATAAAAACAAAGGATTCACGATAATAGAAATGCTAGTGGCAGTATTCATTTTCAGTATCGTTATGCTTATTTCCGTTGGTGCACTCATGAGTTTGATAGATGCAAACAGAAAAGCGCGAACCTTACAGGCGGTTACGAGCGAGATAAACTTTGTTATGGAAACTATGCTTCGCGAGCTTCGTCTTGGTACGAAATACTATTGCGGCTATGTATATAATTCTGGGCTAGACCTTGCTTCCTCAGGTCAGTTAGGCGGAAATGACTGTAGTACTGCGGGGAATAGAATAGGATTTCTTTCACAAGATGGTGAGGTAGTAACGTACTATCATGAATCTGTCGGCACTGGTGCAAACGCTTTTGGGAGAATTATGCGTGCGGTAGGAAGTAACAGTTCAGCGATGACGGGAGATAGAATCAATATAACACAATTTGATATTCGGGTTATAGGAGCAACTGATAATAGAGATGATGGGCAACCACTTGCCACGTTTGTGGTGGAAGGAGAAACCAGATTTGAGCGGGACGAATTAGAAAGCGCTTTCTCGCTCCAGACATCTGCTACACCACGTAAATATGATGACGATGAAATTTAAAAAATACACACAGTCAGGTTTTACGTTGATTGAGACTATGGTCGCTATTGTGGTTCTTGGCATTGCTATTGGTGCACCAATGAAGCTTGCGAGTGATAGCTTGCAGAATGCAGAGTATATACAGCGGAGTCTCACGGGAGCATTTTTAGCGGAAGAGGGGATTGAGTACATTCGTCAGTATCGGGACTCAAATCTGCTTGCTGTTCCTCCTCTTGATTGGATGACTGAAATTCAAAGTAAATGTGGTACCGGATGTCGTGTGGATGTATGGGAGACAACTCCTGCAGATTCAATTATCGCGTGTTCGAGTAACTGTGTGCTCTATGTCAACAATACGAGTGGACGATACTCACACGACGAAAATGATGGTCCTGCTTCACCTTATACACGGAGAATTAGAGTAGAGGCGGTTGGGACAGGTGGTAATGAGGTAAAAGTTATTTCAACAGTTACTTGGACACACAAGACTCAAACATACACATATGTACTGGAGGGGAGATTGTTAAATTGGCAAGCAATATAGCGACATGCGTGAAGTACTGAAAAAACAAAAAGGAGTTGCGGTATTGATGTCGGTGATTATAACCTCACTTCTCCTTATCATTGCAACCGCAATGGCAAATATTTTCACTAAAGAATTAAAACTTTCAATCGCAGTTCGTGACTCCCACATTGCGTTTTACATGGCTGACCAAGGTTTTGAGTGCGCGATATACCACGATGTACGTCTTGCGAGTTTTGATCCTGATATTGCGGGAAGTATCAGTTGTGCGGGACTTACTATTAACAACAATACAGGGAATCAGCAAACAACTGGAACAAATGGGCTTGGTAACAGTTTAATAGGTGGGGGTGATACAGACACCAAAAGTATTTTTACCTTGTATGAGACAGGGACATTTCCGGATGGACCATGTGCTCTTGTGTTTGTTGAAAAAAATCCCGACCCAGGACTCATTACAGAAATAGAATCTCGCGGATATAATACCTGTAATCCTAACAGAAGTGACAGAATAGAACGCGCTATTAGAATTCGTTACTAGTTGAGTGGGACTCCTTCGTGTGGTAGCGTATAGCTATGAAAAAAAGCTCTATTCCTAGTTCAGTCCGCGTACGAGCAGAGAAGCTTCGGTCCGCAATTGAGCGGTATCGTTATGAGTATCATGTATTGGATGTTTCCAGTATTTCCCCTGAGGCGCTTGATTCACTCAAACAGGAGTTGGTTGATTTGGAACGGGAGTATCCCAAGCTTGCAACACCTGATTCTCCCACTCAGCGCATTGCAGGAGAACCGCTCGCGAAGTTTGAAAAGGTGGTACACAAGGTACCTCAGTGGTCATTTAATGATGCTTTTACGCCGGAAGACATGTTTGACTTTGACGCTCGGGTGAAGCGGTATCTTGCAAAAGAACTCGGGAGAGAGGTTACTCCAACGTATGTAACTGAGCTTAAAATTGATGGTTTAAAAATAGTATATGAATACAAAGAGGGAGTACTTGTGTGCGCGGCGACGAGAGGAAATGGAGAGGTAGGGGAGAATGTTACACACAATATCAGGACTATAGATTCAGTTCCACTTACCCTTACACGTAAGGTAAGTTGTATTGTGGAAGGGGAGGTGTGGATGGGGAAGAAAAATTTTGAGGCACTTAATAAAGAGCAACAGAGGCGTGGAGAAGAAGTGTATGCAAACCCTCGAAATGTGACCGCGGGTTCTATTCGACAACTTGATCCACGCATCACTGCACAGCGAAAACTGGACACATTCATCTATGACTTGAGCTTACTCATGGACGAAGAACTTCCGGATACACAAGAACAAGAATTACAGGTATTAAAAGAACTTGGATTTAAAGTAAATCCTCATTCAAAGCACTGCAAGACGATTCACGAGGTGATTCTTGAGTGGGAAAAGTGGCAGAAACGGGCCCCCAAAGAGGATTATTTAATTGATGGTTTGGTGGTGAAGGTGAATGAGCGAGAGTATCAAGATGCGCTCGGGTATACCGGAAAAGCTCCCCGATTCGGTATTGCGTTTAAGTTCCCCGCAGAACAGGTAACGACCGTCGTTGAAGATATTGTGCTTCAAGTAGGAAGGACCGGGGTAATTACCCCAGTCGCGCACCTGCGTCCGGTGCGAGTCGCGGGGTCGCTTGTGTCTCGTGCCACGCTTCATAATGAAGACGAAATACAAAGACTTGATGTTCGTGTTGGGGACACGGTAGTACTCCAAAAAGCGGGGGATGTAATTCCCGATATAGTTTCAGTTTTGAAGGATTTACGAGTGGGAACTGAAAAGAAGTATGTGTTTCCAAAACGAATTCCAGCGTGTGGAGGAGATGGTTCAATTGAGCGTATCCCCGGACAAGTTGCGTACCGATGTGTTGCGAAAAATTCGTACGCACAGCTGAAACGTAAATTTTATTACTTTGTCGGGAAGTCTGCATTTGATATTGTTGGGTGCGGTCCAAAGGTAATAGATGCGCTTCTTGATGCGGGACTTATCTCTGAGTTTGATGATTTATTCAGGATAACAAAAGATGAAGTGTTGCAGTTGCCGAGATTTGCAGCACTGTCCGCGCAAAAACTTGTTGCAGGAATTGCCGAACGGAAAACTATTTCTTTAGCGCGATTTATGGTGAGTCTTTCAATAATGCATGTGGGAGAAGAAACGGCAGAGCTAATTGCGCGACATTTTAAGACATTGAAGTCGGTGAGAAGCGCAAGCATTGAAGAGTTGTATAAACTAGACGGCATTGGTGACGTGGTGGCACGTTCCATATTTGAGTGGTTCAGGGATAGAGAGAACAGTACGCTTGTCGATCGTTTGCTTGAACATGTACTGATTCAAGAAGTGAAGGAGAGTGGTGGTGGGGTGTTTTCTGGCAAAACATTCGTTCTTACGGGAACATTGCACTCATATACTCGTGATGATGCAAAACGGTTAATAAAGGAACGCGGGGGCAGTGTGTCTGGGTCAGTTTCAAAGAAGACAAGTTTCGTGGTTGTAGGTACTGACCCAGGTTCGAAAAAAGATACTGCAGAGAAGCTCGGAGTGCGTATTCTCACTGAAGAAGAATTCACCTCTCTTCTCTCGTAGTTACTCGTGAGTTGTCAATATATTCTCTTCGTTTGAGTGTGGTATGATAGCCATATGGTTACTGAAAAAGATATACATTCACTCGCAGATTTGGCGCGAATTCAACTTGAAGAAGGTGAGGCAAAACAGCTGACTGCTGATATTGAGGCGATCCTTGAATACGTGTCAGATATACAAACAGCGGATTCAAATGTGGCGCCACGTAGTGATGTGTTTACACAAAAAAATGTGCTCCGAGAAGACAGTGGTGCATATGCGCCTGACACCTTTACTACAGATTTATTGAATGAGGCTCACGAGGTTGATGGGCGCTCCATTGTGGTAAAAAAGATACTGTCATGATTGATGTAACGAAACTTACTATCAAGAGCGCGCATGAACACCTCTCTCAGGGGGATTTTACTGTGGAAGACCTTATCAATGCCTACCTTAAAAACATTACCGCACGCAATAAAGAATTGAATGTTTTCTTGGAAGTGTTTGACGATCTTTCAGAGCAAGCGGAACGTGCGCAGAGTATGTTCAAAAACAAAACCGCAACACTGCTTACCGGTATTCCAATTGCGGTGAAAGATAATATTCTTATTAAAGGAAAGAGGGCAAGTTCAGCGTCAAAAATACTCAAGGACTATAGAGCGCCTTACTCAGCAACGGTGATAGAAAAGCTTGAAAAAGCAGGTGCGGTATTTATCGGGAGAACAAATATGGATGAATTTGCGATGGGAGGCTCAACTGAAAATTCTGCTTTTGGTGTAACTAAAAACCCAATTGACCCAACGAGAGTTTCTGGTGGTTCAAGCGGAGGGTCTGCTGCTTCAGTTGGAATGTGTGGGGCATTAATAGCGCTCGGTAGTGACACTGGAGGTTCGATTCGTCAGCCGGGGAGCTTTTGTGGAGTAGTGGGCTTGAAGCCGACATACGGTGCAGTATCACGAAACGGACTCATGGCAATGGGTTCATCTCTGGATTGTATTGGTCCACTCACACATACCGTAGATGATGCACGTATTGTGTTTGAGTGTATAAAAGGTAATGATCCGATGGACAGCACTACACTTCCTGATTCTGCCTACACTCAAAAACAAGAAAAGAAGGCGATGGTGGTTGGTGTTCCAAAAGAGATTGATACACTGAGTGGAATTTCAGATGAGGTGCTGAAAAATTTTGAGGAACAGAAAAAGAAGCTTATTGCCAAATGTATTACGGTAACTGAGGTATCACTTCCACACATGGCGCTTGCACTCGCGTGTTACTACATTATTATGCCGGCGGAAGTATCTTCAAACCTAGGGCGTTTTGACGGGTTTCGGTACGGAGCAAAAGTAGAGGGGGGTAATTTGTTGGAAGAGTATGTACGTACCCGGGGAGTAGGTTTTGGAAAAGAAGTGAGAAGGAGAATAATTCTCGGAACGTACGTGCTATCTGCGGGTTACTATGATGCATACTATGGAAAAGCGCAGGCGGTACGTGCAAAAATAAGAGAAGATTTTGCGAATGCATTTAAAGATGTATCCATTATCATGACACCCACGGCTCCAACAACTGCGTTTTCAATAGGAGAGAAGTCTGAGGACCCGCTCGCAATGTATGCTGCCGACTTATTCACCGTACCGGTAAACTTAGCAGGAGTTCCAGCACTATCCGTTCCGACTGGTTTGGACACAAATGGATTGCCATTTGGTACACAACTGATCGCTCCGCATGCCCGCGAGGATGTGTTGTTTGATGTCGGTACACTTTTGAGTTAAATGCCAGACAAAGAAGTAAAAGTTGATCCTAACGGAAAATTTCACGATACGCTCGGGGAGCTCATCGGTCTTATTATATTGATGTTGATTTTGGCGCAAGTGTTTGGTGCGATTTCTGGAGGTATTGCATCACGTTTTTCAAATCGTGATGCGGAAGGTGGGGGAGCGGGGTTTGGTATTTCTTTCCCACCTCGTGATTCAGATATTATATTTCCTCCGCGAGGAATAGAGTTTGCATTTCCTCCGAGTACTCCTGTGGTGATTTCTTTTCCGCCAGAGATAAGCGTAGGGTCTTCTGTAGTAGGATTACAACCAGCAACTCTATATGATGGTCCAAACGGTAATCCGGTTGGTACGGTTCCTGCTGGTGTTACTGGTGAAGTTGTTGGAGGGCCTGAGTGGGTGGATGGCGTAAAATGGTGGCAAGTTTTGTATGAAAACGGACAAACTGGGTGGGTTACTGATGGAGATTTGCGAAGTAATGATACCGACGGAGCTCTCGGAGAAAAGGTGTCTCCGTATGGAGAGACAACAGTCTACAATGAGCCCGGTGGAGTGCCTATTGGTACCGTGTCTGCTGATACGGAGGGTGAAATAGTAGGAGGACCACGTGATGTGAACGGGGTGCGGTATTGGGAAGTTGTATTTGATGACGGCACTCGAGGATGGGTTGCAGAAGATGATATTCGCTCAATTAAACCTCAAGTGGTTCATGGAGAGGAAGTTTCTGCAGTATCAGACACGGCGGTGTATGATAGGCCGGGTGGGAGAGTGATTGGTGTTGTTCCTGAAGGTGAAGTAGGAGAGATAGTGGGTGGACCACAGGATAAGAATGGTGTGCGGTACTACGAGGTTCAGTTTGATGATGGTACTCGTGGATGGGTTAAAGAAAGTGATCTGGTGTCTACAAGTAGTAATCCTGTGTTGGGAATTACTTTAGAAACGTACGAATCTACTCCACTCTATGATAAGCCGGGCGGAGTTGTGATTGGGTTTGTTCCCGTAAATACGAAAGGAACAGTTATTGATGGTCCGGTACAGTATGCAGGTGAGAGGTATTGGAAAATGGAATTTGAAAACGGACAAACTGGGTGGGTTGCCGAGTCGCTACTAATGCCGAGTGGGAAAACTCCGGGTATCGGTGCGCGAATTACCCTTGCGCGAGATACTGATGTGTATGTTACACCAGGAGGAGATGTGTTGATGAAGAAGGATAAAGGAGACATGGGGAATATCATTGCCGGTCCGGTGGATCGTGATGGGGTGCGGTATTGGAAAGTTCGGTTTGATGACGGTACTGAAGCATGGGTGCCAGAAAGCGCATTGTCGTCAGCGGGTGGTACGAAAGCGTGGAATTGGTTTATGTTTTCTATCAAGGTAGTTTCGTACATTCTTATTGTGGCACTGTTGAGTGGAATCATGTATATATTTATTCGACAAAGTCAGCTCGCAAAAGCAGAGTACGCGAAGTATTGGGATACCACTGCTCCATACGGACCGGAAGCAGAAAAGGGCCCTCTTAATCCTGAGTGGGATAAAATTCAGGAGCTTATGAGTAGTGATAATGAGAATGATTGGCGTATTGCCATTATGAATGCAGATATTATTTTAGATGAAATGCTTACCAAGATGGGGTATCATGGGGAAAGTGTTGGAGAAAAATTAAAACGTATTGAGCCAAGTGATTTTACCACGTTGAATCAGGCGTGGGAGGCGCATACGGTGCGAAATATGCTCGCGCATGAGAAGAATATTATACTTACTAGGCGAGAAGCAGAGCGGGTTATTGCGCTTTTCAAGGAAGT
Source organism: uncultured Candidatus Saccharibacteria bacterium (assembly GCA_964436015.1). Lineage (GTDB taxonomy): Bacteria > Patescibacteriota > Minisyncoccia > Phycocordibacterales > JBBDJV01. Next base: position 18,665 of record CAYTAR010000009.1, read on the forward strand.
ATTTTCTGAGTTTAAGTTATTGTAGACTTGCGTAATCAGTTCTCTTTTTGTATACTGCTCTGACATAGCGGGGTAGAGGAGAGGTACCTCGCAAGGCTCATAACCTTGAGACACTGGTTCGATTCCAGTCCCCGCAACACGTTGAAAAACCGCTTTTCTTAAAGCGGTTTTTCTTACGTTTGCGTGGAAAGTGAGCAAACTGCTTTGCTCACGTCTGGAATCGAAAGCCGGAGCATGTCGCTTTGCGACAGCGAGGCGGGGTCGAGAGTACTTTGGATTTTAGAGTGTACTCACGAATAAAATCCTTAGTAACTCGTGACCGATGAACTGTAGTGTTCCCGCAACAAGAAAAAATATCGTGCAAAGCACGGTATTTTTTATTGTAAGGGAAATGGAATGGAAAGGGGTCGGGAAAACAGTCGTTTTCCCGTGGAGGAAGGATTCGGAAAACCGTGGGCGACTAATTTTCTATATCTCTTGATGTTAGAAAATGGAAGTACTCTTGTGGTGTTTCCGAGTCATTCTTGTCCCCACACACGCACCAAAACCGCTTTTCTTAAAGCGGTTTTTCTTACGTTTGCGTGGGAAGTGAGCAAACTACAAAAATTTCTCTTTCACAAACTCCATATCATACGATATATCGTATGATATGGAGTTTGTGAAAATATCTTTTTGTTGCGTTGAGATTCAATGTGTTCTAAATTTTTCTACTATCGTACGCCCAATGGAGGAGTGCCTGTCGCTGCTTCCTTCGGCATGACAAGTCTCGTGCTCGGCAGTTTTGTGCAACTTGTGCAATATGTCTTCTCATTGCTTTCCATCGTTTGATTTGTCGTGTATCTTCTTCAGGAAGTCGCCTACCCATGTAGTATCTGCAGTACCATTGAAACCATCCACGTGGGTCATCTTTGAATATCCATCCTTTTTCCTTCCACACTGAAAGTGGCTGACTTGCTTTTACTTGGAAGTAGTTAAGGGAAGTGTCTGGTTTTTCTTTTGCTAATTTTGCATTCACGAACCAGTCTTTAGGGAATTCAGAAGTACAGTCTCTCATGTATACACCTTCAAAGACGCCAAGTTCAAGCATTTCTTTTGGGGTGAGGTCAGGAGTGAATTCTGCGTCAAAGTTCTTTCCTTCAGGCTCAGATAGGGTATATGTATAGTTTTTTTGCATCGTGTCCGAAACATGTACGGTTTTCATGAGGTAAGTATAGCAAAAAAACTGACGTTGCTTGAGAATATTGTATTCGTTTTCGCTCGTAAAAATTTCTCGACCCATTCTGCTGAATGGGTATCCGCGCGAAATCTTTCAAGTCCCTTGCGAAGTTCTCACTTCGCACGACTGACGACAGAAACAACAAAATGGACACCTAAATCAGGTGTCCATTTTGTTGTTTGCGCAGTCGGCGGGACTTGAACCCGTAACCTCCCACGTGACAGGCGGGTGCTCTAACCAGTTGAGCTACGACTGCAATGAAAGACATACTACTATAGTTTGATTTATTTTCAAAATATGAGGTAGTGTCTTTCTGGTGTCGGAGGTGAGAATCGAACTCACGACCTTGGGCTTATGAGTCCCACGCTCTAACCAACTGAGCTACTCCGACGTAGGGAAAAGATACCACGTTGTACACATTTCTTCAAGAATCAGCTGGTGTTGTGGAATGAGAATGTGGAGACACATGGTATTATGGTGAAATGACTGAAAACAAGCCGATAGAAAAAAAATCTAGTGTATCAAAGCAATTTCGTCTCGGACAGTACTATTACTTGATAGAATTTAGTGCGTTTCTTGTTCTGGTGTTTGCTGGTCTCGCAGTTTACTTTTTAAGAGATTTCATGCCATGGGTCCGCTACCCCATTGCACTTTCAATAGGATTCTTTGTAATGTTTCTGATAAATGTAACTTCGTTTATTCTGATACACGCACTTCATGATAAGAATTACTTCTTCCTTACGCGGTACGGATTCATCCTTTTTTTCCTTTTTGTGATATATGCGACTGGTGGTGCACAGAGTAGCATGTTAATGGTACTCATTTTCCCACTCCTTGTATCAACGCTTGACTTGAACCCTGCACTCACCAAACGAGTGGGTATCATTTGTGGCACTGGTCTCGCATTGATGATTTTTGCAGATCCTGCATATCTTAATGATCTTTCTATAGTAACTCAACATATATTCCATGTTGTGCTGTATGGAGTAATTGCGTCATACATGCACAAAGTAGTGAAAGAAACCCTGCACCAAAAGTATGAAAAAGAAGAAGCAAAGCGAAAGTCGTCTGAATTGATTGAGCTCGATAAGGTAAAGTCAGACTTCGTAACTGTAACTTCGCACCAACTGCGAACTCCTATTGCTGGTATTAAGTGGGCACTTGATACTCTCGTGAAAGGAGGAATAAATAATCCAGAAATGGAGAAGAGCTTACTCCTTGATAGTAGAGAAAAAATTGATGATGCATTGAATATTGTGAACGACATGCTCGCAACAGCAGAAACTGGAATGAAAGGGTTGGTACTTGTAAAAGACACGGTTGATATAGGAGAACTTGTTCGCTCAATAATTGAAGAGCTGACATACCTTGCAAATCAGAAAAAAACAAAAGTCATTTTTCACTCAGTGGGCAATGTTCTTGTTATGGGAGATGAAAAAATGCTACGCGCAACTATTATCAATGTCATTGATAATGCGATACGGTATTCTCCTGGAAAAACAGTAGACATTACAGTGCTGTTACGTGAAAGCGTGGTGGTGATTGTAGTAAAGGATACCGGACTTGGAATACCTCATAATGATCAACCGTATATATTTGACCGTTTCTACCGTGGTGCAAATGTTATGAAGCTTGAGCCAAACGAAACCGGCGTTGGCTTGTATGTCACGAAGGAGGTGGTTGAGCGACATGGTGGAACTATTGGTTTTGAATCAATCCCAGGGGAAGGAACAACATTTACCATTATTCTTCCACACAGTAAAGCATAAGCTCAGTGTGTATTGAAAAATATACTAAAGTGTATTACGATAACCCAGTGTTTGTTGGTTTTGTGTCGTTTTGTTATGAATGCTAATGTAGTAGTTGCGGACAGTAGAGGCACCCTGTGGTACAAAATAAGAAGTTACAATATTCGAATTTTAAATTGCCAATGTAGCTGTTTTGGTAGATTGAGGGTCCCGTGGTACTTTAAAAGATTATGGTATTTCGTTTTTAAGAATAAGCCAATGTAGCTCAGATGGTAGAGCACCCCCATGGTAAGGGGGAGGTCATCGGTTCAATCCCGATCATTGGCTCAATTAAAAAGTTATGACAAATTCTAGTCTTTTGTCATTTGATATTTCATACTTATGAACCTAAACAAGATTAGAACAAATACAGCAAAAAGACTCTAAAAAAGTCTGTAATAAAAGCTGGTTCTGAACGACATATTAGGTATGAGGATCTTGCTTATCGAAGACGAAAAAAGGTTAGTAGAATCACTTTCCAACATCCTCGCGTCGCGTGGTGATGTTTCTGACGTAAGGAATTTTGAGTCAATAAGGCATGAGATACAGAGCATGAATCTCGATGTTTACCGATTAGTCATAATAGATTGCGTCTCACTATCTACAGACTATCTCGAGCTCTGCAACGATATCCATACACAAAGAAAAGGACTGCCGATAATAGTCGTTACCTCTTCATTTAATAAAGAAGATGAAATCGCTGTTTTCAGTGTTGGCGCTTCGGGATATATTGCAAGACCATTTTCTGCTGATGAATTACACTTAAAGATACGTGCACTTATGCACAAACCTATCCATAAATTAGATAGCGTACTTGCAGTAGGGAGTCTGAAGCTTGATAGTCTAAACAGGAGGGTGACGGTAGGAAGTCGTATAATTCGACTAACTAAAAAAGAGTTTGTCATACTTGAATTACTTATGCGTAACTTTGATGAGGTTGTCTCACGCAAAAGAATATTTGAAAATGTGTGGGGAGGGAATCAAGAAGTGGCAAGCAATGTGATAGATGTTCATATAAAAAATCTACGTAGAAAGCTCAAGTTTAAAAATATTCCGAAGATAGAGACATCGCACGCATCCGGTTATCGAATTATGGATAGATAAACGGAGTAAAAATAAAATCTCGGAATTCTATATCCATAAAATCAGAACGAATACCGCCGTGGCCACTCGTGAGGATCGGTTGTATGTCTCCGTTAAGGGAGTCATATACACTCAAAACTTCTGTCCATGTACCACTGTTGTTCTTGTCTAGAGACAGGACTATCTGCGCTACATTGGAGGATGTGTTATGTACCGTGACATTGAGGCCAATCCACTGGTTTTTGGGTAATAAGCTGGGATTAGTTATACGGTCATATTCATCGCCCTCAAATATAGATGTTTGAGCGAGGGTGTGGTATACGCCATCTATTTTCTTTTTTATTACCGCCGTCCCATCAACTCGTATTCCGGCGTAGTATAAATTATTTGGATCTTGGTATCGGTTGATAAGGAAGATTCCATTTGAATCGTTTCGATTGGGGCTTTGACTTATATTATCTTGAACAATGAGCACATATACACTCTCTGTGTTGTCTTTGTAAGCAGATTTTGTTATCAGACGAAAGATATTTTGCGGGTGGTATCCATTGTCGGTGTCTCTCGGATTAGTGACTGCATATCGTTTTCGCCAACTAGAATCGGTAGGTAAATCACCAAGAACAGTGTGCCACAGACTGTTTTGGTTATACAGCAAGCCACCGGAATTGAGCCAGAAGTGAGAGTTGGAATTGTTTTCCATAACAACCGTTTCTTTTTGAGTCGTTACCAGATTGCTGGTGTCAAAACTTTGAGCGGTAGAAGAAGTTTGGCGCGATAGAGAGAAAATTTTTTTATTTACTCCAAAAGCGATAAAGAAAATCATTACGAGCAATAGTATTTGACGAACAATAATCGCCATTGATTTGTTGTCAAAAATTCCAGACATTATATTTCTGTGATATTGAGATTGGTGATATATAGATCAGCTTCGCCGGGAATAGATTCCCATGCCTTGAATCCAATACCCCCCTGATTGAGTTTTGCATCTAAGAAATCACTTTGAACAATATGAGTGTTGTTCAATATACACTCTATCATTCGACCTTTTACTCGAGCTTCAATTGAAAAATTACCATCAGGAAAATTGAACTCTGAATCGATTTGACCTTTAATAATACTTGTCTCTCCATTCAGAGTTTCTACGATATGTATGAAACCATCAGCAAAATTACAGGCAGCATTGTTGTCATCGTCCATGTACCGAGCCCAGACGTAGATATTGCTTTTTGCTGGAGAATGGACTGTCGCAGTCACAGAATAATCTTTCCAAAGCTGTGACCCGTCAAGGATGACGGTCCCACCAGTTTCTTGAGGTGTTGCTCTTATGCTTAATTGTCCATCTCCAACTTTTACATTACCCCAGAAAGTCAGCCATCCTTTATTGGAACTTAAATCGTCTATGTACGGCAATTTTTTTATTGAGGCACTATCAATTGCGTTAATGAGTTCATTGCCACTCCATAGGGAATTAACATCTAGACGGCGAATCAAGTAGAAATCTTCAGAGGCTCTGGTCGGAGAGTAGTAGTTATTTGTAAAACGCACTTGTGGGTCAATCTGATAAAAAACGAGGTCGTATAGTTTAGAAGCTTCTTCAATATTTACTTTGCGGGCATTTACAAAATTGGTGTTATTTTGTCCAAAATCTCCAAAAGGGAATGCAAAACTGCGAACGGGTCTTTTCATGAGTTCTTCGAGGTCATTCTTTACTGCTTTCATGTCTGTGCTGATTCGTGTGCGGAACTCATTTTCAGTTTCAAGACGATTTTCTTTTGTGAGCCATTGTTTGTGACTAAAAAAGTGCCCATCTGTTTGCCCAGGAGCCGTAAGATATGAACCGTGCCCATCGTAGCTGTGAGCTTCTATATCCCATCGTCTATTTGCTTCCAATTCTTTTATAAATCTTGTAGAAATATAGTATGTCTGGCGCTCATTAAGAAAACTGTAGCGACCAATTACAAACATAGTAGCTTTATAATTGAGTGCATTGAAGACTGGATCAGCCATCTCGACACTGTCTATCCTTCCATCATCAAAAGTAATGAGGATTGGTTTATCGGGAAGCGTCTTTTCGCCTCGCATATATAAATACAGGTCTCCTGGAGAAATAGTGTTATATCCTGCGCGCTTGAGAGAGAACATTTGATCTTTAAACGTGTCGATGGTTATGCCTTTTGGGTCAGGGTTATTATTGTATGCAATGCCATGGTAGACGAGCGCAGGTACAGAAGCGTTGTAGTCTATAGTGCTTGAAGCATTATTTGCCAAAACTTCTTTTACACCTTCATCTTTTTCAAATTCATACCTATATATTGATGCTTTAATTTCTCGTATGATAGTGTTGTAAGAGAAATTTGGAGTATTTTTGTGTAGAACATTGATACCAACTTTGACACCGAGAACCATGAGAATGATCGCGGCTACTACGTATATTTTTACTTTAAAATTATATTTTTTCATGATGGATATTTAATTAACGAGTTCCCCATGATCTGTTTTGTATGGTTGCACTCGCATAGAAAAATACAAATGAAAGGATAAATACATTAAAGGCAGACCAAAGGAAAAGATACGGCCAATGTTTGAATTCTTTTGAAGCATATTTACATAAAACAACAAGCAGTGCAGTGATGGCTACACTACCAAGTAAATAAAAGACAAAGGAGGAAGAATTTACAAATAGTGGAGTGTAAAACAATGCGCGAGCTGCCATTATAGGAGTGAGGACACTTATAATTATCAGAGGATAATAATAAAAGAACGCTACAAAAGGATCTGTTTTCCAAATAAATTTACCTGTAAAGATGGCGTTGATGATCCAGCTTTTTTTCCAACGAGTCTGCTGTACGAGTAGTTGTTTAAAGGTGGTTGGTACGATAGTTACCGCTCGTGCTAAGTCTGTATATATTGTTTTGTAGCCAGCTTTTATAACGTGACTAGTCAGTGCACGGTCGTCGCCCCATGTTACACGTTTACCCATGAATGTTTCTTTGAGCCAAGGATCTAAAAGTGGCAAAACTACACTTTTCCTGTATGCAGAAGAACAACCGCTACAACAAAAAACGATACCAAATGTAGACTCGGCCGCTTTAAGAATTCTGAAGGACATAAAATAATATGCAGCCTGCATCTTACTCATCCAGTTTTCGTCAGCGTTTTCTGGATCAGCATGAGCGCAAACCGCACCGATATCCGGATTCTTGAATGGCTCGATTAACTTTCGTAACGTATCAGGAATGATATAGCTGTCACTATCCAGTTGGATAATAATTTCACCTTGTGCCAAGCGAAACCCCGCATTCATACCTTCTCGTTTTCCTCGGTTTTTTATCCAAGTTACAATTTTTAGATCAGGATATTCCGTATCCTTCATTTTTCTAAGTATCTTTCCAGTGCGATCTGTCGAACCGTCATTGATTACAATCACTTCAATTTTTTTTCGTGGATAGTCTGCTTCATAGCACTTACTGATAGTTGTATGGATGGCGTTTTCTTCATTTTTGCAAGGAACTACAAAGGTGACCTTAGGTTCGTAGGATTTTCGTTGAAGGGTTGGTGATAAATCACTAGTGACATGATTCAACGATTGTCGGTAAAACAATGCACTTGTTAATCGGAGCATTTGAAAAGTTGTTAGAAATATGATGTATCCAATAAGAAGGTTGTCTCCTTCAAATTCTCCCGCGTTTCTCATCTTCACCCATATCACCAACAAAAGAATCATGCAAAGGAATAGTAAAAGGGTCAGGTTGTACATGATCCCACTTATAGAACTTGCCACTTTGAGTGGAATAGTATCAATCCTTTTTTTCATCGCATAGGTAGTCATATGGTGGTTAGTTATCACTAATTATTTTCTTGTGTTGTCTATTCAGTATTGAGTATGGTTTTTTTGTAGTAGCATCGCTTGCTGCGGGCAGTTTTTCTCTTTTCTTGTGGGGGTAGATATGATGTTTACCAATACCCTCATAGATAATGCCGGCCTCGATGAAAGCGTCTTCCGCGAGGCAGTTCCTACCGTCAATAACAATGTTTACTCCGTGACTCTTAAAATATTCCGGTTTGAGTTTTGTAAATTCATCATGGGCGGTAGCAATCACTACTGCACTTGAATTCTGTAGTGCATCATCCAAAGTTTTTACATTTGATAGCTCGAGTGCGTGTGGGTCATATGCTACGACCCTTGCGCCTTTCTTTTCCAAATACGCAATAATTTCAAATGCGGGACTTTCACGACAATCTCCGATGTTAGCTTTGTATGCAAGTCCGAGCACTGCTATCTTTGCACCCTTAATTTCTATATCCTGATTGAGTAAAGCTTCCTCAACTAAACTACCGGTGAAATCAGGCATCCCATTATTTATCTTGCGTGCCAAAGCAAGGAAGCGGTGTTTGAATCCATTTTTCTTGGCGTACTCAATAAGATAATATGGATCTACAGGTATGCAGTGTCCTCCTACTCCACAACCAGGGAAGTGAGCCATAAAAGAAAATGGTTTGGTGGAAGCTCCATTGATCACATTTACAATATCAATACCGAGGTGTGAAAAAGATTGAGCTAGCTCATTTACGAAAGCGATATTCACATCTCGGAATGAATTTTCAACGATCTTAACTGCTTCCGCTTCTTTCAGTGATTTCATCGGCGTGATGCTTGCATGTAAGATCGAAGAGTAAAGATCAAGAGCTATCTTTAATCCAACTGGTTCCAAACTACCCATGACACGTGGGATATTCTCTACGTTCCACTTTGTATCACCCGGATTAATCCTCTCTGGACAGTGAGCTACGTAGAAGTCTTTCCCAGCTTTCATTCCTGAATATTCTTCTAGAATTGGGATGACGACCTCATTGCAAACACCAGGATTGACTGTTGATTCTATGATGATGAGATGTCCTTCTTTTATATGCTTAGCAATTTCAATACATGAATCCTTGATTGGATTTAAATCTGGATGATGTTGATGGTCAACTGGGGTTGGTACACAAACGATAACGGCATACGTATCTTCAATACAACTCCATTCTGTAGTTGCTTTTAAGGTGCTCGATTTTAGCTGTAACGAAAGATCCTCGTCAACAAAAGGTAATATCTTTTTGTTGATCTTTGCCACTTTTTGATTATCGCAATCAATACCAGTAACACTGTATCCCTTTCTTGCAGCCAAAAGAGCCAAAGGTAGACCAACATAACCCAGACCTACTATTGCTATCTTTTTGGTAGGATGATAAATCATCTTTATTTGAGTTTAGATTGATTGATAAAGTGACATTACGAAGTAAAAACCGCTCATCCTAATATTCACACCTCTTCAACTCGATGCCGTTATTTGTAAGTGTTTATTACAGCACTCATATTTTTTTATCCATCAGCGACTAGACCCTTGTAATGCATCAAATCCTCTTACGGCAACGTGTTACCAATGACAAGTCAACAATGTATTACTGCTGTTTTTATATGCACCATCCCTATGATGGGAGTTTTTCTATTGCCAAGCTCAGTAAAAGCACAAAGTGTAAATCTTATTTCAAACCCGTCGGTAGAAGATTCGTCTTCTTCTGCGAGTATCCCCACTGGCTGGGCGAAAGGTGGGTATGGGGTCAATACACGAACTTTGAACTACCCGGTTCCAGGGTTTATTTCTACTAAAGGAATTCGAGTAGAATTATCAAATCATACGAGCGGTGATGCTAAGTGGTTTTTTAACGATGTACCAGTTACTGCTGGAAAAACTTATACTTTTTCGGACCGGTATTCTTCAAATATTCCGAGTATTGTTGATGTCAGATTTAAAATGGTTGATGGGACATATACATATAAGGACATTGCCTTTCTTGCGCCAACAGATTCTGAATCCTCTTTCCAAAGCGTTTCTGTGAATATAGTTCCTCCTGAAGGGGTCCTCTCTATGACAATATTTCATCTTATAAACCAAAATGGTTATCTCATAACAGACGAATACTCTTTCATTGAAATTTCTACGAATCTTCCACTGGTTGATCCAACAAATCTTGTAGTTAACGCTGACTTCGAACTAGTCGGTTCGAATAACTTGCCTTTAAATTGGAAAAAGGGAGGCTGGGGTACGCTATCCTCACAACTCACATATCCAGTTACAGGTATAAACGGCAGTAGCGCAGCGCAGGTGAGTATCACAGCTCACTCTTCCGGTGATGCTAAGTGGTATTTTGCTCCCATATCATCACCGATTCCTGGTGTATATACGTATTCAAATATGTTCAAATCAAATAGGGTGAGCGTTGTAACGGTTCAGTTTGAAGATGTAACTGGTAGGTACTCATACAAAAATATAGCGGAACTACAGCCCTCGGATTCATTTAAGAGTCTATCTGTTGATTTTGCTATTCCGTATGGCACGAAGAATGTGACCGTATTTCATTTGATAGGTGGAGTCGGGTTTTTAACTATTGATAATGTTTCAATGCGTTTTAAATCAGAACCAAAAGGTGTATTCACCACTGGAGCGGTAACTTTCCGATTTGATGACGCTTGGACTTCACAGTACGACAACGCTTTAAGTCTTTTAAATGCAGAGGATTTTAAGGGAACGTTTTATGTTGTATCGGAACGCATAGGAGATGAGGGGTCTTCTGTCTATATGACTAGAGATCAAATTAGTGAAATATATTCACAAGGTCACGAGATTGGTGCTCATTCGCGAACACATAGGTCACTGAGTTTATTAACCCTAGACCAACAGATAGCAGAGATAAACGGATCCCGTCAAGATCTCTTGGCTATGAACCTCGGACTGGTGAATACTTTTTCGTATCCACTCGGTGATCATAATCCGACCATAATTGATATTGTAAAAGATTCTGGTTATCTTGCCTCAGTATCGACTGTTAACGATTTTGTAAACTCGGCTTCTGATCCATATCGGCTTGAAAGTAGAACAATCCAGAGGGGGACAACGGTAGATCAGATTAAAAGTTGGGTTGATGATGCACTTGAAAATAAAAAATGGCTCATAATATCTTTCCATGAGATTAATGTGTCGGGGAATCTGTACGCAATTACTCCTGATAATTTTAATCAAGTTGTACAGTACGTAGTATCAAAAAAAATTCCTGTAGTCACTGTTGAGGAGGGTGCTCAATTTGTTCAATGATGTTTTTATTACAAATAGTGAGGTAAGTCATTTCTCTAAAGAGCTAGTAACCACAAAGGTTATACGGACACTAGTATATTTTTTGGCTCTAAATAAGGCTTAAAAAACACGATTGCTTTTGTAATGGTCAAAAATACCCTATCCACAAGGGTATTTTTTGACTTCATGAAGATGATTTTTTATATGCACTTGTATACTCAATTTTACTTGATACAGTGTAACCATTATAAAAATTAATTTACTTATAAATAAAGTGAATTTCAAAGTAAAATTTTAAAGTTATATAGAATTTACTTTACGAAGTTCTTAAAAATAATGAAAACATATACAAAAGGATTTCTATTTATCGCTATCATTACTACTCAAATATTTGCAAGCATCGCGTTTATTGTAGACGCTCAAACTGTCAGTGGGAACACATATACCGTATCAACTACACTCAAAGAACCAAATCCAGTTGTTGCGGAACCCCTAACGGTTAACATCGCTCTCTCTACCACGGGAGCCGGAATACAAAACGCCATAGTTCAAGCTCAAATTTTTAACTCAAGTAATAAAAGAGTACATAGTCAAAATATCACTGGTCAAACAATTACCAATACGCAACCAGCTACTGTGAATGTAACTTGGACTCCAACAACAACAGGGGACTATTACGTTAAAGTAGGAGTATTCTCCTCTGACTGGTCATCGAACCCATTTTGGTCTAGCAAAGCTTTGTCATTCAAAGTGATTACTGCACCAATAGTGGTGACTCCGGTGCCAGCAACTTCTGATTTGACTCAAACTTCTATAACTTCAAACACATACACCGTATCAACTACACTCAAAGAACCAAATCCAGTTGTTGCGGAACCCCTAACGGTTAACATCGCTCTCTCTACCACGGGAGCCGGAATACAAAACGCCATAGTTCAAGCTCAAATTTTTAACTCAAGTAATAAAAGAGTACATAGTCAAAATATCACTGGTCAAACAATTACCAATACGCAACCAGCTACTGTGAATGTAACTTGGACTCCAACAACAACAGGGGACTATTACGTTAAAGTAGGAGTATTCTCCTCTGACTGGTCATCGAACCCATTTTGGTCTAGCAAAGCTTTGTCATTCAAAGTGATTACTGCACCAATAGTGGTGACTCCGGTGCCTATAGTTTCTGAACCGACACCCGCTCAAACAATACCAGTAATGACAACATACGGTCTAAGTCAAAATGTTCAAGTACAAGAGTCTGGTTCAATGACTACAAGTGCTAACAATAGTTGGTGGTTGAATTCCGGAGCATACTTTTTGGTGGATAATGGAATAGGAAAAACCAATCAAGGTAATCTCCCTGTAACTGATTATTGGAGCAAGCTCTATGCAAATTCAAATCCGCTTGATACTGACAAAGGATCACATCCACAAAATATATTCCGATTACTCACCAAATCAAAGTTCCAGAATGTGTCACAAGAAGCTTACTTCAAAATCAATCGAAATAACCTGAGTGAAAGCTCTAATCGTAATGCATCAAATGGACTCCTTTTCTTTAGCCGGTATGTAGATTCAAAAAACCTCTATTACACAGGGATACGAGTAGATGGTAGTGCTATTATCAAGAAAAAAATAAATGGCGTGTACTACACGATGAGTCAGAAAAAAATATTTGCTGGAACTTATAACGCAAATTCGAATCCGAATCTTCTCCCTCTTAACTCATACATAGGAATAAAGTCAGTGGTTACTGACCTTCCTGATGGAACCGTTTCAATAAAGCTCTATGTCGATAAAAATAATTCGGGCGTATGGACATTAGTAGCGGAAGCGTTGGATAATGGGAAAAGTTACGGTCAAATAATTAAATCTTCAGCATATGCCGGTATCCGTACCGACTTCATGGATGTAGAGTTTAAGGAATATAAAGTGGGGAATATATAGATGAGAATGTATTAATAACACGAAAAATGACTGGACATAAATCCAGTCATTTTTTGCTTTAGACGGACCCAGGGGTTACTATTTACATGTGCGCGGATACTTAGTTAAACTGCTACATGTTAAACTCGTTTCGTGTTTAGATATGCCAATGTAGCTGACTTGGTAGACAAGCGCGGATACTTAGTTAAACTGCTACATGTTAAACTCGTTTCGTGTTTAGATATGCCAATGTAGCTCAGTTGGTAGAGCAATCGCTTCGTAAGCGATAGGCCGTCGGTTCAATCCCGACCATTGGCTCAATACAAAACCAGAGTAGGTTTTCCTACTCTGGTTTTGTATTGCTTGTTTATAGGGATTGAACCGGGGAGGGGGTCGGGGAACGGGAGTTCCCCGTGCAGGAAGGATTCGGAAAACCGTCGGCGACCAATTTTCTACATTTCTTGATGTTAGAAAATGGAAGTACTCTTGTGGTGTTTTTGAGGAGTGAAATCCCGACCATTGGCTCAAAGCAAAAAAGAGACCCTTGTGGTCTCTTTTTTGCTTTGCCATATGGCTTTAAGTTGACTCAGGCTTCAATATCTGTAGAATGACCTACGGTCACGTGTTTGATGTGCCGATGCCTTAGAGCACATCTATAGAAGACACGAGTGAACAGCCGCGCCGGCACGGGGTCCACACACCCCGTGCCGGTTTTTCATTGGAAAACTAAGAGCTCTCTTACGATATATCGTAAGAGAGGAGTATTGTTCTTGGTGAAAAATAATATACGCACCTGTTTCGCTTTGCTATAATGCCTTTATGAGTACAACTGAACAGCAGATACAGGCTATAGAGGACCAGATGTCCACTACTGATTTCTGGAATAATAAAGAAAAAGCGCAAGAAGCGGTTCGAGATTTGGCCCGTTTGAAGCAAGTGTTAGGTGAGGAAAAAGCGATTGAGAAAGGTGGGGCGGTCATGACCATATTTGCTGGTGCGGGAGGGGATGATGCGGAAGATTTTGTGGCAAAGTTGTTCAGTATGTATCGGAAGTTCTGTGAGAAAAGGGGTTGGAGTATGAGTTTGCTCCATGAGCATGATAATAACCACGGAGGGTACCGAAATGTTACGGTAGCGATTGAAGGTTCGAATGTGTACGGAATGCTCAAGTATGAGTCCGGGGTACACCGCTTGGTGAGAATTTCTCCTTTTAATGCAAAAAAGTTACGCCACACTTCATTCGCAATGGTTGAGGTTATTCCACTATTTGAAAAAGTTACCACTGATGAAATTCCCCCAGACGACATTCGGGTAGAGTTTGCCCGCGCAGGAGGCCCCGGGGGTCAGAATGTGAACAAGCGCGAGACTGCGGTACGGGTAGTACATATCCCCACGAATATTTCAGTGCATGTAGCAACAGAACGGAGCCAGCAACAAAACCGTGAGCGCGCATTGGCGGTTTTGAAGGGAAAATTATTCACTCTTCGTGAAGAAGAACGAAAGAAGAGAGAGGAGGGCTTAGCGGTGAGTAAAACAGTTGAAAATGAATGGGGAAATCAGATTCGCTCCTATGTAGAACATCCTTACAAGTTAGTGAAAGATCTCCGAACAGGTACCGAAACAAGCGATGTGGAAGGGGTATTTGAGGGAAATATTGAACAATTTATTACCGAGGCGCGGGAAAAGCAGGTATAAATACACGTCTTCGCTATGATATGGTAAACTATATCGTATGATTTATTTTGACAATGTCACCAAGGTATACGGGGACAATTCAATCGGAATAGAAAATGTAACTTTCACGGTAGCGCCAAAAGATTTTGTATCAATCGTCGGTCATTCCGGAGCGGGGAAAACAACACTTCTTAAAATGATTCTTGCAGAGGATAGACCTACATCTGGTTCTGTTTTTTTTGAATCACAGGATGTCCACGCGCTCGATCGTTCACGCATTCACGATTTTCGTCGGCGGATAGGAACGATATTTCAGGATTTCAGACTACTTCCTAATAAAACTGCCTACGAAAACATTGCGTTTGCAATGGAGGCCGCAGGAAGAACAGATGAAGAGATAGAGGCAGACGTTCCTCACGTGCTTGATTTGGTTGATTTGGGGGATAAGATATGGAATTTCCCTCACGAGCTCTCTGGTGGAGAGAGGCAACGTGTTGCGATTGCTCGAGCGATTGTAAACCAACCAGATATTATCATCGCGGATGAGCCAACCGGAAACCTTGATCCGATTAACACCTACGAGGTGGTGCAGATTTTAAAAAAGATTAATGATATCGGTACAACCGTGTTACTTACCACTCACAATAAAGGAGTGATTGATTCGCTTGGACGACGGGTGATTACCATGGACCGTGGGCGCATTATCAGGGACGACGAGCAGGGTAAATACATTTTATAAAATGCTTTGGACAAACATACAACGTGTCATTCGTGCAGGGTTCGTCAATTTTTGGCGGAGCGGATTTGTATCGCTGACGTCGGTTGTGGTAATGGTAACGACACTGCTCGTTATTGGTTCATTACTGTTCGTGGGTACGCTCCTTTCCGCTACTCTTGAGCAGATTAAGAGCAAGGTTGATATCAACGTGTATTTCACCCTTACTGCAGATGAAGGGGCGATTTTGGTACTGAAGAAAGACCTTGAGCAGTTGCCTGAGGTAGCAGAGGTTGAGTACGTTGACCGGGATGAGGCACTTGCGCGCTTTAAAGAGCGCCACAAGACCGACCAGACCACGTTACAGGCTCTAGAGGAGATAGGCGATAACCCGCTTGGAGGGTATCTTAACATACGTGCAAAAAACACCTCGCAATATGCTGGCATCGTAACCTTCCTTGACGGCTTACCTGCAACCAGTGAGAGTGGAAGTTCAATCATTGAGCGCGTCAACTATAACCAGAACAAGATTGCAATTGATAAGCTCACTCAAATTATTGAATCATCAGAGAAATTTGGGTTTGCGGTTACGATTCTTTTTGTGATTATGTCGGTCATGATTACGTTTAACACTATCCGTCTTGCGATTTTCGTCTCACGGGAGGAGATTGCGATTATGCGACTAGTGGGGGCAAGCAACATGTACATTCGTGGACCGTTTGTGGTGGTGGGAATGATGTACGGACTCGTATCAGGAATACTTGCAATACTTATTTTCTATCCGGTATCGTATTGGCTTGGTCCGATTACTGCAAACTTCTTCACGGGCATCAATATATTCCACTATTACTTGAGTAATTTTGGAGAAATTTTCTTGGTGCTTATCGGCTCAGGTATGTTGCTCGGTGCGATTTCAAGTTATTTGGCGGTTCGCCGTTATCTCAAAGTCTAGTATGAAGAAAAAAACTCACAAATATATCTTTGTGATCGGAGGGGTCATGTCCGGAGTCGGTAAAGGTGTTACCACTGCGTCAATGGGGACGATTTTGCAGTCAAAAGGGTTTTCGGTGAGTCTCATTAAAGCAGACCCGTATTTAAATGTTGACGCAGGGACGATGAACCCAACCGAACATGGGGAAGTGTTCGTGCTTGAGTCCGGCCTTGAGACCGATCAGGATATGGGTAACTATGAACGGTTCCTCGGGAAAGAGCTTCCGCCAGAAAACTACATGACTAACGGTATGGTATTCAAGTATGTGATAGACAAGGAGCGTGCGCTTGGGTACAAGGGTAAGTGTGTTGAACCCGCGTTCCATATTACCGAAGAAATTTTAAGGAGAATCAAGGTCTCAGTAGAGAAAACAAAATCAGAGATTACTATTTTTGAAATTGGTGGAACTGTGGGAGAGTACCAGAACGCAATCTTTTTGGAGGCCGCACGTATTACCAAACTGAAACATCCGAAAGATGTTCTTTTTGTTATGGTGTCGTACTTGCCAGTGCCAAACAGTTTGGGAGAAATGAAAACAAAACCTACACAGAACGCGGTGCGCCAGTTGAACTCATACGGAATTAACCCTGACATCATTATCGCCCGTAGTGAGAGTCCTCTTGATAAGAAAAGAAAAGAGAAGATTGCTGATATGTGCGGACTGCCGTTTGATCATGTAATCTCAGCTCCCGATATTAAGAGCATCTATGAGGTTCCGGTTAACTTTGAAAATGACGGACTTTCAAACCATGTGCTCGATACGCTCGGACTAAAACCTCGTAAAAAGGATTTGGTGGAGTGGAGGGCAATGGTTAAGAAAATGAATTCTACACGTACCTCTGTTCGTATTGCAATCATTGGGAAGTATTTTGATACGGGAGATTTCGTACTATCTGACGCGTACATTTCGGTGATAGAGGCGATTAAAATGTCTGCATACGCACAAGGTGCAAAACCTGAGATAGAGTGGTTGGACGCGAAGACTTTTGAAAAAGATCCGAAAAAGGTCACTAAATTGTCTGTCTATGATGGAATTATTGTTCCCGGTGGATTTGGAGAGACTGGCATAGAAGGAAAATTGAACGTTATCAAGTATGCACGTGAAAATAAGATACCGTATTTCGGACTCTGCTACGGTATGCAGTTAGCAGTGATAGAGTACGCTCGGAATGTGCTTGGTATAAAAGATGCAAATACCCGAGAAATAAATCCAAAAGGGAAGAATCTGGTAATAGATATTATGGAGCATCAGCGTGCACATGTGGAGGAGGGAAGATATGGAGGTACTATGCGACTTGGCTCATACCAAGCAAAACTGAAAAAAGGAAGCCTCGCATATAAAGCGTATAAGTCAGACGGAGTAACCGAGCGTCATCGTCATCGCTACGAGGTGAATAATGCGTACCGTGAGGCACTTGAAGGAGCTGGGTTGGTGTTTTCAGGAACGTCTCCCGACGGGTCTTTGGTTGAGATAGCAGAGTTGCCACAGAGTGTGCACCCATTTTTCCTCGGTACGCAGTTTCATCCTGAATTTAAAGCACACCCACTTAACCCACATCCACTTTTCAGCGCATTCATTGCTTCTGCACTGAAGCGAGGGAAGAAATAGTTTTTTTATTGTGTTATTAAGACTCGGCCATTGTGCACGATGGTTAGGTTGCTGATTTGTTTATGTTTTATTAAACGAATGTGGTTAAGTCGGGGTTTTGTGCTTTGTTCCCTCTATATAAGGGAATTTTTTAATGCATATTATTCTGAATTGCTATCAGAATGAAATGCATCTTTACGCTGAACGGCTTGTATGTACAAGTGAATCACTCGTCTGTTATTTCAAGAGGCGAGTAATGAATTATGCATGGTCGATTATTCTATTCACTTACATTCTTCTTTTATCAGAAAATAATAAAAATAATAAACAGTATGAAAAAAAATATTACACGAATCGCCTTATTGTCATTATTGGTTGCACCTCTAGGTTTTGCCTCAATTTCATCAGCTGCAACAACAGCAAGCTGGGATACCACTGGATCCTATGTTATTACGATGAATTATCAGGCAGCAGATTACTTACATGATTTGACCTTGGTCCAGGATAGCCTCGGTAACCTTACGGGAAACGGAGGACATCCTACTGGTGTTCATAATTATGCATGGACACTAAATTCTGGTGCGGTTACTGGTAGTGCAATTGAATTCTATGCAGATTACACAGCTCCAGGTGATGCGATCGTCCCACTTACCACTATGCATGCATCGGGGACAATTGCGTTAGATGGAACAATGTCGGGAACATGGTCAGATAATTATGCAGGAGGTGACCGTTCGGGAACATGGTCTACAGCAAGTGGTATTGCGATTCCACTCGGCACACTCATGGCTGAAGACTTTGGAGTTGTTAGTTACGATACCGGACTAGGAATGCTCTCTGGGTATACAGCGGGGTTCGGTTTAGTTGATGCAACATTCGCAAATGTTCAGTCTGTGGTAGTGAAATTGTATGGAGCAGGAGATCAACTCTTGCAGACCAATACTGCTACCGCGCAAGTTGGGATAGACATAACAGGGAGCCAGATCTCATCTCCCTTTGATGTCTCAGGAACATTCGATTACTCTACAGATGGCTACTGGGTTAATGTGCGTGAAGCTCAGTATGGTCAAAGCGTCCCTGCCGTTAAGGTGGTGGCAACAGTAACTTTAGAAAATGGGAAAATTGTTACTGCCGAGAATACTCTTCTCGTTGGAGACCCAACAACAATCTATCCTGTTACCCCTCCTGTGGTAACTGCGCCTACAAACAAAAACCAGTGCAAAAAGGGAGGCTGGAAATTGTTTACCGACCTTGGGTTTAAGAATCAAGGAAAATGTGTGAGTTATGTGAACACGAGATAAATAACTCAATAAGACTGGGGTAGTTCCATGTCTTTTATTAGTAAAACAAAACAACCTCACTCCTGAGGTTGTTTTGTAAGGGGGCGTCAAGTTTATGTCAGCTTTTCCTCAAGATGTGTTCGCAGTAGACTTGCTATTTGAGTAAGTTCATCTTCAGGTGACACATCTCGCACGCCTTGAGTTCGGTATAAGAAATTTCTTGGTTCATATTCATAAATGCCTGTATCTCCCTGTTTTCTCGGGAGAATATGTAAATGGAAATGTGGCACAGATTGTCCTCCTACGGTGCTTTCATTCCATGCAAAGTTAAATCCTTCCGCATCAAAAGTTCTCTCTAGTGTCTTTTTAATCTTGAGTGCTAATTCCCATAGAGCATTTTTCTCTTCATTAGTTAAATCCTCAAATTTTTGGACGCAACGCACTGGGCAGACGAGAATGTGTCCCGGGACGATGGGGATGTTAGTGGGGAATGCCCACACTAAATCGTTTTTGATTATGGTGCGCTGTTCATTTGAAATTTGGGTGCAAAATGCGCATTTTGTATGCATGAGTGCAGTATAGCAAATTAGGATGGGTGGGGGTATTGGTGGAGTTTAGATGGTTATAATCAGAACACAAGATATTTACTTGTGTTTTGTTTGAATAATGCCTCACGAAGAGTAGAATGAAGTTATGAATAATGACATAAAAAGGCTTGAAGAAAAGATTGATGAAGTGTTTCAAAAAATACTTGAAAAGCAAAATTCGCAATTTACTGATTTGATGAATGAAATACGAAAGTTGGAAAATTCAATTGCAAGAAAGGGTAGTGATGCAAATGAGGAAGATATTCTTGATAGTTTGTATGAGAAAGCAGAACAACTCGTGGTCGCAACAGGGCAGGCATCAACATCATTTCTTCAAAGAAAACTTGGAGTAGGATACGTTAGGGCCACCCACCTTATAGATGCATTAGAAGATAAAGGGGTTGTTGGTCCGGCTAAGGCGGGAAAGCCGAGAAAGATTTTGAAAGAAAATACGCATCAAGCCAAAATCAACACTATGAACATTGAAGATGATGACCTTTATGAAGAAGCAAAGAAAATAGCATTGAAAGCTGGGAAAGTTTCAGTATCAATTCTTCAAAGAAAACTCGGAATTGGATTTTCCCGGTCCTCCCGTCTGATGGAAATGTTGGAAGAGCAGGGGGTTGTAGGGCCTAAAGATAATACTCGCATAAGAAAGGTGGTGGGTGCATAGTTATGTATTCGTAACGTCTTATTTTTGTTGTTTGAGAATTTTTCCAATTCTTTTTCTTTGTGACAAGAAAATATGAAAGGAATTGTACTTATCACTGTTTCCTCTATTTCTCCCTCCAATTTACATATATTGATTATACCGCTTGTGTAGTAATCATTTCGTCATATCAAGCACCTTATCTATTTTTGCTTGTAACACAAATTCAGGCACGTGGGATACGAGAAGTATGGGGCCTCTGAAAGCACCGAGTGCTTTGGCAATGACTGGTATATGTCTGAAGTTAATGTGGTTGGTCGGCTCATCTAAAATAAGGAGGCCAGGACGCATAAGAACGAGCTGTGCGAAGCCGACGAGTCCCTTCTGACCCTCGGATAGATTACCAATTTTCGTATTCATAATATCGCTTGATAGGAGGAACCCCGCAGCGACGGTACGCATTTCTTGTTCATTCCTTCGGTGCGTTACAGACATCAATGAGTTGTATACCGTTTCATTAAAATTAAGCATTGAGAAGTCCTGACGATAGTAACCGATGTGTATATTCTCCGCGAGCGTTACACCTGAAGCAGTTCTGTTTGCAAGGGTGGCGAGTAGTCGGCTTTTGCCAATACCGTTGGGTCCTACTAAATGCAGGTGATCGTGTCGTCCAATTGATACGTTTGCTTTCTTAGTAACTATTTTATGTTTGATTGTTGCTTGGAATGAGGTAATACGCATAACCTCTACGGGGAGTTTTTCCTGCACTGGAATTGTAAAAGGTCGGATTGTTTTGTCTTCCTTGCGTACGTTGACTTTAGCTTCTTCCATTACTGCCACTTTTTCACGCATACGTTTTGCGACCATTCGCATGCCACCACCTTTCTGTGCGAAGTAATTAGCTTTGTCTTTATTTTCCTGTATTTGTTTCGCGAGTTGTGTGTTTTTGCGGTTTTCTTTTTCTATACGTGCTGAAATATCGCGTACTACGTTGTGGTAGTCGCCTCTATATTGTTCAATTTTGTGCGTACGTACATCTAGATAGAGGACTCCATGTGTAAATGAATTGAGAAAATCGGCGTCGTGAGAAATGACAAGACACGTTTTGTTGTATTCAATCAAGAATGTAGTGAGGTGTTTGATGCCTTCTTTGTCCAAGTTGTTAGTAGGTTCGTCTAAGAGAAGAATGTCTGGATTTTGAATCAGAGCGGAAGCTAGCAAGAGTCGTGCCTGTTGTCCGCCCGAAAAAGACCTGATGCATTTTTCGTGGTCTGCATGCAGGTTTACAACTTCAAGTATTACGTCTATTTTTCGGTCAATGTCGTACATCTTCTGACCTATGTATAATTCAAAGAATTCTCGGACGGTGAGGTCAAGCTGGTCTCGTGGGATAACTTGTCGTGCGATAGCTATTGTTGCTTGGGGCGCACTAATTACCCGACCAGAATCAGGCACATATTCGCCGGTGATGAGGCCGAATATTGTGCTCTTACCGGCACCGTTTTGTCCCATGAGGGTGAGTTTTGAGCCACGACGAACCACGAAATCAACTCCATCAAGTATGGGGGTGATTGAACTATGTGAAAAGTGAACCTTTTCAAATCGCAGAACAGCATCTTTGTTGGACATATCTTGAGTGTTTCGTGCGATTAGTTAATAATTTTTTTTAATGAAGAAGACTGAGAGCGTTGCTATATAATGGGGAAGTTACAAAAAGTCGCAGAGGCGACATGTAGGTATTCAGGAACGCTTTAAGGACGCTACTGGGGGCACTCAATATATCAAAGTTGAATATTTTTCTCAACTTTTGCTTGGATCTATTGATTAATTTGTATCAGAAGCACTAGTTTCTATTTGTGGATGTTTCTTTCTTAGGTTATCTACGTGTTGTTGAGTAGAAACATTATTTGTTTGACACAGGTAAGCTATTTTCCCAATAACCGAGTGAATTTTTTCCTCAGGAATACGTTCTATAGTGAAATCCTTTATGTAGTCAACTAAGTCATCAAGGTATAGCACATTCTTTTTCTCTTTTATATCATTACTTTTTATTTCTGCTGTACCTGTAAAAACAGCAATGCTTTCAAACAGTTTTTTATCAATGAATGGCAAAGACTCTGATAGTGATTGAATATGGGAATAATTTTGTAAAAGAGGATTTGAAAATGTGTATCTGTTTTCTCCACCAGGGAAAGACTGAATCCATTTTTTATTGCTTTGAAAACCTAGAATCCAACTTTCACTCATATGTTTAGTTTCAATAACAAAAATTCCAAAACGAGAAACCACCACATGATCAATTTGAGAGGATTCTATATAACGAGAGGGAATAATAAGGTTATTGAAAATAAAGTAGTCTCTGTAAGATAATTCGTGTGAAAGTTTTTCTGCCACAAGTTTTTCTCCCACGTTGTCTAATCCTTCTTTGTAGCATTTACAACCGTGTTTTTCACTATTCATTAGCCTCTCCATTTCCTTTTTTGCACTCATTGTTTCAGTTTTTCTCGCATTAATATTTTCTGTATTTCTTCTGTTAATTGAATAATTATTCTTTTCGTTTGCGACTCCATACTCAGTATCCCTACTATCTGGGTCTTTATTAAAGAATGACACTGCTTTCCAAATAATGAAAACAACTATAATTGAAGGAATTAAGAGAATTATGATTTGTATGATTTTTCCCACAAAATTAATAATTTCTCCTTGTGTACTACTAGTTCCGTGGCTAAGTAAAAGGAGTAATAAAAACAGTACGATTGCTTTTATCCATACTAAATTTCCACCCTTTCTTGATCTTCTTTGACCAAAATAAGGTCTTCGGTAGTGTTTGTAATATCCCATACGGTATTATAATTTTAGTATATCCTATTATTATGGGTAAGTGACTCTGTGTATTGAGAGAATGTTTTTTGATTATTTTATCTTCGTGCATTCATTTTTAACTCGTTCGAGAGAGAAGGGGGCGAGTATGAAAAAAAACATTATGGCACGAAAATATGAGGAGAATTGTGCTTAGCCTTTTTTCCTCTACATTTCTCACATATCACATACCGCATGTAATTCTCCCTCGTATGTTATCGATTTAATTATTTTTTCTTGCATCTCATACCAATAACTATCCCTATCTCCTTCTCCATACTGTACAAGTAAAAATTCAGTATTATTTATTGGGTAGAGTAACGCCTCTTCAGAACGAATTCCCACTCTTGTTATATTTTTCATATGAGGAATGCTACGTATTGAGGAATAGTTACGGCTCTTTTCAGAGCATGCATCTTTTAGAGAAAGTAGCTCGCTCCACGTGCTGTCAGTGTACGGTTCTGCATAGTATGCATATCTACCGGGTGCAATTTTCCCAAGTTTATTTTCCCAATTTTGGAATGAAATACTGATATTGAGTGCATCTATAAACAAACTGTCAGAATCTCTCCAGTGTGCTAACCCAGGCGGTAACATTACACTAAAGCCCTTTCCTAAATCATACTTATACCAACCATCCATAGACTCATTATTTAGTTCATAAATAAGTCTCTGATAATATGACTGTTCACAGTAATATCCGTGCATACCATCCGCGTAACAGAGGCTTGGATTACGGGCTGAAATTATACGTTCCATACGTATAACAGATAAACATTGTTTCTTACTCACTTCATTAAGGGTCAAACATCGATTTTCCTCACTCACTAAACTAGCAACAGACATAATACATTCTCGGACATCTAGGTTGTATGTGGTGCACGCAGAGAAATCACTTTTTTCAGCCGCCAAACTACGGATGCACTTATTTCGATAAGCTCTTTCAAAAATTTTTCCACAGATAGAATAATCAACTAACAAAATTTCATCTTCATTAAGACAGTCTAGCCTCCAAGTTGAGTAGTATGTAGAAGGTTTTTTACTTTGTGATACTATGCACTCCTCCGCCTTTTTTTGAGTATCAATATACAACTGCCCCTCAGTTGTCGTCGCTACAGATTTATTTGACTCATTACTTTCGGTAAAAGTGTTTACTCCAGAACGGAAGATAACGCATATTGTAAAAATAAGCCCAATCAATAATACACATACCAACAGTAATTTTTTAATACTAAATCTTTCTTTAGGATCACTGATTATGTTTGTTGATTCTATATGTTGATTTGTATTTGACTTCATACTATAAATGGTAGCATGGTTTTTGGATATGCGACTACTAAATACGCCATATATGTATTTTACGTTATCGGAGTGTTTTGTACTATCCGTTCTTTTAACCCGTTCATATATTCGTCTTTATGTTTACGATAAGATGCGTAGTCGTTTGAATATTTTTTATTCAAGTCATTTTTTATGGAAGAGTAAGCCTCTACTTCTTTTGGGTGAGAACGTAGATAATCTCTAAGGTCTAACATTTCTTTAACGTGGATATGTTGTGATGGAAAGAAATGAATGTTTGCAAGTAATGTATTATCCTTGATTACTCTGAATAGACGCGAATTCGGCATAACAAATTCCCCTGCATATTCAAACCCTGCTTGCTCCATCTGGTGTATGTGTGGTGTATTAACTATTTCTAGATTTTCTACTAACACTAAAACATCTATACAAGGTTTTCCTGACATCCCAGGCACTGAAGTACTTCCGATATGTTTGATTGGCAAGTCGCCAAATACAGCTCGAATCTTTTTTGTGTATTCAAGGAATTGTGATGGCCACTGCGGGTCGTAGGGTACGACGTTATATTTTCGATCTTTATATAGGTGATTTTTCATAAATTATTGAGTTATTTAGTACTATTCTCCAAGATGTACAAGGTCGTTCCAAGACATAATACGCCACTTTCTTTTTTCTTCATTAAACATGCATTTTGAAACACCTGTATTATCCATGACTAAGATATCATTAAAATTTCTAACCAAGTCTTCGTTAAGAGAATCATTGTGTGTAAGATATGCTACAAAGGCTTTAAGAAAAACAGCATGACTGACAACTACTGTATGTCTTGATGAGAGGTTCTCTAAAAAAGTACGCGTCTCTGCGAGGCGTGATTTGAATTGAGTAAAATCTTCCGTGTGCTCATATCTATCGTCGGGAGAGAACAAGTCTCGACGTTCCTTTAAGAATTCTTTAGCTTCTGATGTAATGTATGTAATTTTTTCAATCTCTTCTGCTGTTTTTTGAGCTCTTATTATTCCTGAGTGATAAATAGCATCTACAGTAATATGTTCAAAACGTTTTGCAACTGAGATGGCTTGTTTTAAACCATTTTCGGATAATGAATCTTCCAAAATATTAAAATGAGGATTAAGATTCGACAGGGATTCCCCATGTCTGATTAGATAGACGTATTTTCTCATTTTTAGACTATAACAAATTTTGAGTAACTCGGTACTGAATTGTAATGCTACTATATCACTATTTTGAAAATAGGTCTGTAGTACTTAGTGCTTTGTGGTTAGAAATATAGACCAGTCTATCCTCTAAAGTTATGGCGTTTCAAATTTGAAGTCCTTGAAATACAACCTTTCATCCTTTTTTGGTGCCCATGTTTCGTCATTTCCACCGAAGAAAGTAGTGAACTTAAATTGATCTATTCCAAATGACTTGTCTTTACGAAAGCGTAAATTTAAGTTTATAACTTCTACTTCATTGAACCAGCAAATAATTTTCCCATTCTCTTGACCAGGAGTATTCATTTTTATGTAGGTCTTGAGCGTATGCCATTTATCCGGAATGAGATAGATTCGATCGTCAAAATGATTATTCATATCCTTCCACATATCCTTTGCGATAGGCATATTTTTTTCTGGACGAGTAGTCCAAAGGAAGTTTGCTCCCCATTTTTTATCTTCTCCTTTATCCTATTGTAAACATACTGACAAAGAACACCGAGTTCTCGCCACATAGTACGAACAGAAAATCCATCAGCTTCTGCCGTGCTTGCTCCTCCCGCAGGACCAGATCCACCGAAAAGACCCGGCAACTTGCCGCCTCTCACAAAATCAAAATCTTTAGGTGCCCGTACTTTATATTCAAACGTATATTCTTCGTACGATTGATCGAACTTCAAATTCCATTTAGCACCACCTTCCTCAGGACCAACTGTTCCTATTGGGTACAAAATCTCGAGAACGTTTTCTCCATCAATTTTAACGATAGAGCACCGGCCTTCTTCTATACCCTTGACCCCTGTTACTTCGCCCCATGCTTCCTTGAGTAGTTCCTCTGTTAAAATCCCTTCAGGAAGGTTACTAACAGTGATTTCTTTCATTAATTTATTATATCAGACAAAAACCATTTACTGTGGGTCTGACTCGTTCCTTGCACGAAGTACCCCAATTGAAACCAAATGAGAATTGCTACCGGGGGCTCGGTCATAAGTTACTAAGGATTTTATTCGTGAGTACACTCTAAAATCCAAAGTACTCGCGACCCCGACTCGGCTACGACATGTGTACATGTCGGCTTCGCAGCCTCCGTCTTTCGAGTCCCTGACCCGCAAAGACCAGTTGCGTTTCGGCGCTTCACACCGAAGCCGAAACTGCTCTAGCTGCGGGTCAGGGACTCGAACCCCAATACTCGCCTCCAGAGGGCGATGTCCTAC
>CAYTAR010000010.1:0-34820 GCA_964436015.1 uncultured Candidatus Saccharibacteria bacterium
ATGGAGTAGGGGTGAAATCCGTTGATATCATGGGGAACACCAAAAGCGAAGGCAGCCAACTGGCGCATCACTGACACTGAAACACGAAAGCGTAGGTAGCGAATGGGATTAGATACCCCAGTAGTCTACGCCCTAAACGTTCTTCTCTAGCTTTTCGGAGTATCGACCCTCTGAGAGGCGAAGCTAACGCGTTAAGAGAAGCGCCTGGGTAGTACGAGCGCAAGCTTAAAACTCAAAGGAATAGACGGGGACTTGCACAAGCGGTGGATCATGTGGTTTAATTCGACGCTAAACGAAGAACCTCACCAGGGCTTGAAACCTAGTTGAAGATACCCAGAAACGGGTATCGCCGCAAGGCAATTAGGCAGGTGTTGCATGGCCGTCGTCAGTTCGTGGTTTGAATTGTTCCCTTCAGTGGGGTAACGAACGCAACCCTCGTTGCCTGTTATATATATCAGGCGAGACTGCCCAGCCCTTTGCTCTTGAATCATTCAAGAACAGAGGGCTGGGAGGAAGGCGAGGATGACGCCAGGTCAGCATGACCCTTTGACGCCCTGGGCTACACACGTGATACAATGGCTACTACAAAAGGTTGCAACGAGGTAACTCTGAGCTAATCCTGAGAAAAGTAGCCCCAGTTCGGATTGAAGTCTGCAACTCGACTTCATGAAGTTGGAATCGCTAGTAATCGTGGGTCAGCTATACCACGGTGAATACGTTCTCAAGTCTTGTACTCACCGCCCGTCAACTCAAGGGAGCTGGGAGTACCCGAAGTACGCACTTTGTGCGTCCTAAGGTAAATTCAGTGACAGGGAGTAAGTCGTAACAAGGCACGGGTAGCGGAAGCTGTTCGTGGAATATTTCAAATTGAAACCGTTTCGGAGGACCTCCGAAACTATGTGTGTCGATTGTCTCGCAAGAGACAGGACTATAATTCAATGTCCAAAAGGAATTTGACCACCGGGAATAGACCGGTAGAACGAAACAAAACAGAAGATGGTATTTGTGACTATGTGCGAAGGCACGCAAAAAACACACCCAAAAAGGGTGTGTTTTTTGCGTGCTTGTGAAGATGCTGAAGCGTAAAGTGTGCTATAAAAGCCATATTTCACAATGAAATAGGGAGCTTGACAAGTGTGTATATTATGGTGTATACTGTATACAGGTGCAGTAAATCTCAACACACACGGTAATATGAGACTGACAAAAGACCTATATAAGAACGAACCTTCTAGCTTTTGGAAGGCGGTCGGAAACCCGATCACCTTCATTCTCGGCCTCATAGGCTTCGTCGCCTTCGCGGTGACGACCATCGGCCTAATTCGGGCATTGGCGGCCACCCAAGGGTGGAACCCGCCCGACCGGATCCCAGTCTTCGACTGGGTCTCGGACCTCATCCGTTTCTTTGCGTCATTCTGACGCAGAAGACGGATTAAAAGCAACCACTTCGTGGTTGCTTTTTCCTTTACTTTTATACGTATTCGTAGTATAGTGTGGTTCGAACTGTATATGTTCAAACATGCCTCATTGCTCAAGTTGGCGGGTCTAGTACTCGCCACTATTGGAGTAGTTCTCACGGTGGTGGCAGGCATCCTTGGTGCCTACACCAACTATGGTTTCCACGATCTGTTTCGGTGGTTACCCTGACAGAACGCCCATCAGCTTCCCAAAGTTGATGGGCGTTTTTAATGTTGAACAATTTTTCTTTTTCTGCTATAGTGCTTTTTACGTTTCCTTAGTTTTTATTGTGTTTATGTATGCGCTTGCTAGTAGCTGTTCCTACCTACCGGCAGGCAGGTTGGTAAATAACATCTAAATATATGCGCGTGTAGCTCAGCTGGTAGAGCATTCGACTGATACTCGAAAGGTCCTAGGTTCGATCCCTAGCGCGCGCACACAATACAAAAACCTACACTTTTCGTGTAGGTTTTTGTATTGCTGTGTGACAGGGATCGAACAAGGAAGGGGTCGGGAAACCTGTGGTTTCCCGTGGAGGAGGGCAGTGAACGAGTCTTCGAGTGAGCGTTGGAAAACCGTGGGTTTCCAAGGAGTTCGATCCCTAGCGCGCGCACAAAGTGCATATATTAAAACAAACTGTTTTAATATATTCTCGCACCTTGTAGCGAACGTTCTAGGGGTCGAAAGACGGAGCCTGCGAAGCCGACATGTACTCATGCCGTAGGCGAGTCGGGGTAGCGAGTACTTAGTAACTTGTGACCGATCCCTAGCGCGCGCACAAAGTGTATAAAAGAAAAATTATCTCAGAAAGTCTTGCGCCAATCTCCCAAGACTGACTCACTAATTCTTGTTTACTTTTAATACTTTATTTTTTTACCTCTTCTGGTATACTAGCCCTAATGCTTGAGCCGGATGAAAAGATAAAGCTTGAGCGAGCGCTAAAGCTTGCTGAAGAAAACAACAAGATGCTAAAAGCAATGCATCGGGCACAAGTATGGGCGAGAGTCTTCAGATTTGTGTATTGGGCAGTGATTATAGGTTTGGTGGTTGCTGGGTACTTTGCAATTCAACCTTACCTTGAACAAGCACAGACGCTGTACGAAGAAGTACGTGGTACAGTAGATGGTGTCAAAGAAGGAACCGCGGGATTACTTGAAAAGTTCCAATAATGTGTCCTAATTTGCCGAGGTCGGACCTCGGGACAGGGGTTCGCTGAGGTAGCTGACCCTGCCTACCGGCAGGCAGGTTGGTAGACAGTACCGGAAGCAATAAGTTAAGATGGAGTGTGTTTTGAAAAACAAATACAGAATATGCTGAGGTAGCTGACTTGGTAGACAGTACCGGAAGCTATGAGTAAGATGATGTTTGTAGTTTGAAGATAGATAAGTATGCTGAGGTAGCTCAGTTGGTAGAGCATTCCCCTGAAGAGGGAAGGGTCACCAGTTCGATCCTGGTCCTCAGCACAGAGAAAAAGAGCCGAAAGGCTCTTTTTTGCTGAGACCAGTGATCGAACTGGGGAGGGGGTCGGGGAACGATAGTTCCCCGTGAAGGAAGGCAGTGAGTGAGTCTGCGAGCGAGCGTTGGAAAACCGTGAGGTTTCCAAGATGTTTGGTCCTGTCACTCAGCACAGAGAAAAAGAGCCGAAAGACTCTTTTTTAATAGATGAAGGTTTAACCTTGGGTTTGGTAAACTTTCATATCGTGTTTATATTATACCGTAAGTATTGACAAAATACTATTTTTAGTTATAATGTAGGACAGTTTTTTGTCATGAAAAATAAAATATTGATTTCAAATTTGACCCTATTTCCGTGGTCATTTATCTTTGCGCCCCAATGGCTTTGCAATTTCGTACACCGTGCCGGATATGACGGTGTTGAAGTGACAATGCTTGGGCACTGGGACAGTTTACGCGTGTATGAATGGGAAAAAGCGACGAAATCGCGAAACCTCATTCTACACTTTCATCAAGGGTGGAGTCGCATGGAGGCACACTACCTTATTTTCGGGGTAAAAGAGATACTCTCGGTTCTCCGAATGTTTCGTTTTGTTCCTGGAATTAGGAATCGGATTCCATACCTTCCTCCCGAAAGGCCTCCTTTATCCTATTACCCCATAAATGCACTTCGAGCTCACCCGTTTGTCTCTTACGCAGAAAGGGTGGCAGAGTGCCGTAGGAATAATCATAAAGTGTGGTTCCAAACTGTGGCAACAGCTGGAGAGTGGGCTGGAACATTCCAGTCATCCTACGATCAATTTGTTACTGATGTAACAAATTACCACCTTCCCGTGGTGTTTGACACACAACATGTGCTCGAATTCATGGAAGGACGACCAGGGGTTGAGCATTTGACCCATCACACAGAAAAAGCTATGCGCGAAAAACTTTTTCGGGCATGGAAATATTTGGGCAAATACACCAAAGAAATCCACCTCAATAACTTTTGTGCCGTAACAGGTGAACGGAACGTTATGCCATCAAGTGGACAACTCAATCTACGTGACTTCTTGCAAAAAACGCAACCAGACAGGAACGTGTTCCTTGTACCTGAACTTGCACCGCGCATTCGGAAAATGTACTCAAATGCGGAACTCATCAAGTTGCGCGAGTTATGCGAGTAGTTTCTCAAGCCCCGCACCATTTTATGGTGCGGGGCTTTTATTTTATTATACTGCGATATATCGCAGTATAAGGAATGTATTTTTACTTATCATATTCTTCCCTCCATTTTCTATTACCTCTTTTCCATTTTTATCTTCAGTCCTCTTGCATAATAGGTCTATTTCCTTATACTGTGCTCTGTATGAATGAGCTCTTTCCGCTTGAAATTGCGCCTGTTGGGTGCATGGGGTACGGACAGGTTGTGTACACTGAAGATGAGTTTCATGAGGCATTGAAGCGCCTCATGGGCATCTCACCAGTGGGAAAAGTGAACATCAAGAAGTCGTAGGGTGTTCCAACAACAAAAAGCCCTCTCGCGAGAGAGGGCTTTTTTTATTCCGACTTAATCTTGAGTTTAATGTTCCAAGGTTAAGCTTTGGAACACAGAGGTAAAAAAACTACACTATAGGGTTACCTCGTTGCTTTTTCAAGATAAACAAAAAGAAACCTAAAATGATTGTCATAAATGAAGCTACTATTAGAAAAGTTATGGGGCTTGGGTAAAAAATGGATACTGAAAAAATAAACATAAAAAACACAAGAACCAGAATAGCTACTGTTGCAATTGTTTTTAATTCACGGAATCCAACACCCTTTAAGAATAGGAGTATTATGAGTACAAGTAATTCAAATATCAAAATCCCAAATCCCAAAAACCCTGCTATTAGTCCAAACCACGCTAGGCTATCCTTATCAATTTGCTTAAACAAAATACCAAAAAACCAATGGTTTCCTATTTCAAGACACAGTGCGCCGAGTAGCAACCAAGGGGCTAGGTTAAAGAGATTTTGAAAAAAAGCAGTAATGTTTTTAAACTCAAAAAATGCCTTTAACATACGCATATAACCAACCTATTCCGACTTAATCTTGAGTTTAGTTTGTCTTTCTTTGTCTACCTTAGGAAGCTTGAGTATCAAAAGACCGTGTTTTTCAATTGCCTCTGCTTCTTCAACTTCAACTTCAGCAGGGAGGAGAATGGTCCGTGAGAATGTTCCCCAGAAAAGCTCTTTGTGGAAGTAGTCTCCCTCGTTTGCTTCATTGACTTCTTGTCGTGTTCCGCGAATAGTTACCATGTCACGAGTAATGGACACATCCAAGTCTTCTGGTCGCATTCCTGCAACCATTGTCTTCACCACAATATTGTCAGGTGTTTGGTATACATCAACCGCGAGTTGCCCTTCACTTGGCTCTTCGTCCATCCAATCACCTTGGTCAGGTGCAGGCTGTTGAGAGACACGTGGTTGTACAGGAGATTGGTCGAGGTCGTCATCGTATTGACTGTCCATTGAAACACTTCCAGTCAATCGTTCAAAAAAAGATTTTTTCTCGCGTGGCATTGTTTTATAATTATTGATAAATTCTTTTAATTCTCTCAAGCATGACGATCAAGACAATGATTGCTGCCCACACCGATGCAAAGACGAGGAAGGTGTGCTTACCATCACTCTCTATTATAAAAAAGTTAAAGAGCGAGTGCAATGCCGTAGCGAGGATAATTCCGTACAAAATTGCAAAAAAACGCTCAGATGCGCTTTTATAGAATGCAAAGCCGAGCATCATTCCGATGGTTGCAGAAGCAAAGACATGGAGTAGTGTTGACCCAATAAAGCGTAGGTTTCCTGTAATGAGCGATACGAGCGTATCTCCTTGAGAGAGCGGTTGGAATAGAAACAGCATATTTTCTGCGGCCGCAAAGCCGAGTGCAACTGTGATGAGGTAGATAACCACATCAAGAGGTTCATCAACAAACCTTTGATTAAGCGCGATAATAAAGACGATTACAAACTTCATTACTTCTTCAATTCCTGCCCATAGTATTACTTGAAAATTCGGGTCTACAATGTATTTGTGAATTGCAATTTGAAATGGGAGTACGAGTGGTACGGCAAGCATCCCCCCGATAAAAGTGAGTACAATGTAACGTCGTGGTTCGGGGTGGAGGGCGTCCTCTTTGAGCCAAAACCAGAGCCAGAGAAGCGCGGGGAGGAGTCCCCCTAGGAATGCATACAAAATAACCTGCGGATCAAAGTCCATTGCTTAATTCTACCTCACGAGTATGTTTTTAATTGGGGAGAGTGGTTTTGGAGAGAGGCCATGTTTCAACCATAAGGAGGGGTCGGTTTTGATTTTTCATATTTTCAGGCAAGAGTTGCCATATCGCTTCAGTAACAAAAGGCATGAATGGGTGAAGCGCTTTTAGTTGTTCGGTAAGAAGAAGTGAGAGTAAACGCTGGCGAGATTGTTTTAGCTCAATATTAGTTCCTGAAAGAATCGGTTTACTTTCTTCAATAATGATATCTGCAAAGGTGTGCCAGAAATAGTGATAGAGTTTTTCTCCAGCGAGGTAGAGGCGGTAGTTCTCTATATCACCAGTGATGTCCGTAAGAGCTGTTTTCCATCCGTCATAGATTTTCTGGTCCTGCTCACTCAGTGGGTTTTCTGTACCTGTGTAATCTTTGAGTGATTCAAGTACAAATCGCGTGGCATTCCATATTTTATTTGCGTACTTTTTGTAGGCGCGGATTTTATCTTCGGATAAACGAATATCGTTTCCGGGGCCATTTCCTATGAGGAGGGATAGGCGAGTTGCATCAGCTCCGTATTTTTCCGACATATCGAGTGGGTCAATAATATTTCCTAGAGATTTACTCATTTTTCTTCCCTGTGCGTCTCGCACCAGACCGTGTAAGTACACCTGTTTAAAAGGTACTTGTCCTACATGATAGGTACTCATGAGTATCATGCGGGCAACCCAGAAAAAGAGAATATCGTATCCTGTTTCAAGGAGAGATGTCGGGTGGTAGGTTTCAAAGTCGGGCGTTTTTTCTGGCCATCCGAGTGTGGAGAATGTCCATAGACCTGAAGAAAACCATGTATCAAGAGTATCGGGGTCTTGCACCCAACCTTCTCCCTCAGGTGCTTCAATACCACAATATATTTCCTCAGGTAGGTAGGTAGGTTGAGAAATTTTGTTTTTCTCAATCCAAATATCATCAATTAAGTTATTGTCCTTGAGTATCTGCAAAAATGTTTGTCCAATTTGAATATTTAGACTGTCGCCCACAATCGCATAATCAGGAGGATTCTGCCATTCTAGTGCTTTAGAGTAAAATTCATTCCAAGACATACCAATTTTCTCTAGTAACACTTCCTTATTCAAGTGTGTCGCTTGATGAGGTCCGCCAAGCGTTCTACGGTACCACACCGGTATTTGATGTCCGTACCATATCTGCCTACTAATACACCAGTCACGGAGGTTGTGGATCCAGTCAAAATATACACGTTCAAAACGTTCTGGTGTTATGGTGATGTGTTTCTCTTTAACTACGCTCAACATGAGTTTCTTCAGAGTTGTTTTTGAACCCACAGGGATACCTTCAATCTCTGAGTGTCTTAGGGTGAACTCTTTATTCACGGCAATAAACCACTGCAATTTCGGCAAAGGTTCAATAACTGCTCCGGTTCGCTCTGCGGTAGAGATGCTCTGGGGGATACTTTTCTCTTCAATAAGTAACCCTTCGGTTTTGAGCCATTCAACTATTATTTCTCGAGCTTCAAGTACTTTTTTCCCATCGAGCTCGGGGGTAGTGTTAGTCATTTTCGCAAATTCATCAATCACCTGCTTTACAGGCAAACTGTGTCGCTCGGCTATAGCAAAGTCAATTTGTGAGTGTGCGGGGGTAACTCCCACTGCTCCTGTTCCAAACTCCGGGTCCACTTCGGTGTCGCCCACGACCTGAATAGAAAGGGGAACGCCCGCAAAAACGATATCAAACGACTTACCAATATACTTTTGATATCGTGTATCATTTGGATGCACCGCAACCGCTACATCGCCAACCTTTGTTTCTGGTCGGGTAGTCGCAATAGGAATAGGGAAGTCTTTGCTGTAGGTAAAAGTGTAGAGTGTGCCTTCACGATCTTCATGCACCACCTCATCATCTGATATGGTAGTTTGTCCTTTTGGGTCCCAGTTTACAATACGATGTCCACGATATATCAGTCCGTCGTCATACATTGCTTTGAATGCGGTGCGTACAGCGTGGGAACGTCTTTGATCAAGGGTGAATGCCTCGCGCGACCAATCAATTGAGGAACCCATTTTCTTTACTTGGTTCGTAATCGTGTTGTGGCTTGCATCAGCAAATTTTTTTACCTCTTCCAAGAATGTTTCTCTCCCTAAATCCTGTTTGCGTATTTTCTTTTTAGAGAGTTCCTTTTCCACTTTTGATTGTGTAGCGATTGCCGCATGGTCAGTGCCTGGAATCCAGAGCGTCCGCTTTCCGCGCATGCGTTCAAAGCGTACGATTGTGTCTTCAATAGCGAGCATGGATGCGTGTCCAATGTGGAGAGTTCCTGTAACATTTGGAGGTGGAAGGACGATAGAGAATGGTTCGGCATTTTTCTCAGTTACCCCCTTTTCTATACAGACATCAGGGTTAAAAAAACCGCTGTCATTCCAGAGGGAGTATATTGCTTCTTCGGTTCCATTTGGATCATACGGGCGGAGGAATTTTTCATTCATATCACTATATACTAGCAAAAAAGACTACTAATACAACTTTTTCATCTTAAAGTGAAATACTAAAAAACGTTGCAAAATATTGACAAAACAAGATTTTTGTAGACAATAGTAGTATTGCTATTAACCATACTGAACTGATGGAGGGAGTAGAACAGGAAGGAAAAGCAGGAAGACGTGTGTATACAGCCGTGTACATAGGTGTTTTTTTGTTCCTTCTTGTTGGATTGTCACTTTTGCTGGGGTTTCTCTATTACACAATTTCTGCTCGCGGTGGTGATATGGGGGATGGTACCGTAGAGAATGGGTTCGAGTGGGATAGTGGAGAGAAGGTTGATTTGTCAGAGGTGAGTGATATAGAGACAACTATTCCTTCATCATCACAGGGGAATTCGCCAGCTCTGCCGGTGGTTGCATCAAGTGTGTTATATGATGAGAAAATTCAAATTGGCTGGGGAAATTGGTCGCACGGCATTGTTATTGATGAATCGGTGCGTGGAATTTCAACAGAAGGCAATGCATTGAAAATCGTTTTTAATGAAGAGTATGCTCAGTTTAGACTTCATACTGCGTCGTTTGATACTGCAAGATTTAATTCAATTATATTGAATGTGCGAGGCAATACTGACGTACTAAACAAGCTTCGTATAACATTGCGAGATCAGTTTGATGTAGAGGTTCCATACCAGCCAGTTGCGTGGTACTCACCAGTACCAGTTGAAGATAGTGCAACGTGGTATCAGATACGTATTCCTTTGAAAAACCTAGGAGGTCTTGCGATGGTGTCTGATGTGATACTACAGTCTGCAATTGTGGGCGAAATGTACATTGATTCATTACTATTTTCTCCTCTGGTGCTTGAGTATCCCTTGTGGAAGCCGGCCGAAGGAGAAAGTACTCGCGAATGGTATGAGATTCCATGGGATACCTTAAATAGTATAGATTCTCAATCCCTTCTTCGTCCTCTGTATTGGCACGAAGTGTATGGAAGCGACCTTGCAATAGATACAACCAAGAATCGTACGGTATTTCGCCTTAAAGAAGACGCCTCTGCTTCACTTGCGGTGTATACAAAGGGGCGTGATTTTGAAGATTACACGTTTGCCGTAGTTGTTGACTGGGAAAATATTAATACGGTTGGGTTGGGCGCGCGTGTAAAAGACGCACAAAATTTCGTACATTGTTCATTTTATAGCTATGGATCAGGAGTTGGACTATATGAAGTAAAAGAAGGGGAAGATATTTTTATCAGAAGTGGTTCTTCAGTGATCCCTTCATTTGAGGCATGGAATAATGTGTCACTTGCAATACGTGTGAATGGTAATTCAATTGAATGCATGAAAGATGGGGTAGTGGTCGTTCGTGGAGAAAGCTCTACTATGCCACAAACTGGTTCTGTTGCGTTTAAGCTCTGGAATAAAGACCCTAAGAACGAAGGAGTTGTTATTGAAAGTATTTCAGTAACACCTGATTCTTCACAATAATTTCAAAAGAATCCGTTTTTAAACGGATATTATGTGTATGAATACTCAGAACAAAATAGTAATTATACTTTTGTTAATGTGTGCAAGTGCATTTTCTCTCTTAGTTGGAGCAGGAATAGCTTTTGTAATGACAGAACATCGTAATACCGATGTGGATCTAGTTGCGGTTAGTCAGGTCACAGAAGAGAGTGTTGAAGGAATGAGGGAAGATGTGTTATTAAATGAACAAGAAGTAGAACAAACAGAGGAGGGTTCTCAATCTGTCGTTGACGTAGATAGTGATGCTGAGAGTGGAGAGCTTGCCACTTCTTCTCCTGATATGGTCACTACGGTGGTACAACCATCTATTCAAGATGATGCGCCTAGTACAGAACATGTTTCGCTTTCGTATGTGTGGAGGCCGATCGCTGATGATGAATGTGGCGTGTATGCATCAAGCTCAATTTTTTATTATGACCCACAATCAGTTTTGGTACGCAAGGAACGGGAATTGAGGTCTGCGCAAGACAGTAAAAGTGCTGATTACCTTCGAGAAATTTCATGTTTTCCATATGCCACTTGGTTGACATGGAGTGACGCAACTGCAACTAAAAATCGAGTTGATGCTATTGTGTCTCAGGCAGAGTTGCAAGGTAAGATTCCTGTATTTGTAACATATCAGAATCCTGGACACTCAAAGGCAGAATGGTATTCAGGTTTAGCAGGGGAAGCGTACTTAAATTGGAACAGGGCGGTTGCAGATGCAATTGGTACAAGGAGTGCATGGGTTATTCTTGAACCCGATGCACTCGGTCTTTCATTTTCATATTCGCCTAGTGAACAGGAAAAGCGACTCAATGAACTTTCATCGGTCATTGATATCTTTAATGAGAGGGCACCCAATACTCGAATATATTTAGATGCTGGGCATAGTGAATGGCTTTCTCCAGAGCAATTTGCATCGCTTTTGTTTCGTGCTGGAGTAAAAAAAGCGGACGGGTTCGCAACAAATATTTCAAATTACGAATCTCTTGAAAAAGAGCTTATTCAAAACATGAAAATTTCAAACATACTAGGAGGGACTCATTTTTTGATTGATACCAGCC
Source organism: uncultured Candidatus Saccharibacteria bacterium (assembly GCA_964436015.1). Classification (GTDB taxonomy): domain Bacteria; phylum Patescibacteriota; class Minisyncoccia; order Phycocordibacterales; genus JBBDJV01. The sequence continues at coordinate 11,211 of CAYTAR010000010.1, forward strand.
GAAATGGTATAGGAGGAACAGATGACCGAGAGTGGTGTAATGCGCCTGGACGTGCGCTTGGTGTGCGCCCAACGGTTGATACCGGCAACCCATATGCTGACGCGTATCTGTGGATTAAAGTCCCCGGAGAATCAGATGGTACTTGTGGAGGAGGGCCTAGTGCGGGAGCGTTCTGGCTTGAGTATGCTATTGGTCTTGTGAGGACTGCGCTCAGTATTCGCTAACTACTGACTGTTCCACAGATTGTATACGTCACTATTGTATACCGCTGAGGCGAACCATATCCAGTTTTGATCGTAGTAATTCCCCTTATCTCCCCAGTATCCCTCTTCATTGTAAGTTTGCTCTATGAAGGTTGAATAGAAGATCGATGCGGTTTTCTTAGTTGCTTCATTTGAAGCAAGGGCGAGAAGGTTCGCGGTTTGAACTGCGATTGATGGATCCCATGAGATGCCGTTTCCAGTATCAGGGTTGATTACGGTTGCAAGACGGGTAGTTCCGTCTGTTTGTGTTGCTACGTATTCTGAGAGGGTAGTAAGAAATGTTTTTGATTCACTAGTATTGAACCACGCATAGTCAAGCCATACACGCCACGCGGCTCTAAAGGCATCATATCCATAATGATCAGATGATGAGCCGATATATTTTTGTGCAGAGCTGAGTTCTCCTGTTTTGGTGTCAATAAGGTACCAGTTGCTTTGAAGTGGGGTTGCTGAATGGAGTTCATTTTGAATGCGGGAGAGAATACGGTAGCTGTCTTGTGCAAGTTTCTCCCAGTCATGCTGTTGGTCAATTTGTGCAAAAATACGATAGTGTGCAGGAGAAAGATATGAAGGGTTGAAGAGGAGTCCTTCGTTACGACGAGCGTGGGAAATAGTAGCCGGAAGCATGTAGAGTGTCCCGTTAATTTGTACCACTGAGTGTTGCCAGAGGTCATTGATTATTTCTTGCGCATCAAGAAGGTAGTTTGGTTCACGGAATGTTTTGCTTCCAAAAAGAAGTGCAAGTGCGATATCCTGGTCAGCATCAGTTGCATTTGCTGGATCTGCAAGTGCGCCATTTTGCCATTTCCAAGAGATGAGTTTATCATCAAGTCTGTGTTGAAGGTGGTGCTGTGTCCAGAGCCAACTTCCTTTAAATGCATCTTCATCGTTCATCCACACTGAACGAAGCATCGCGTATGACTGTCCTTCAGAGGTAGTGACGTTTCCAAAAGGATCAATCGTTTGACCGTATGAGTGAATAAAATTTTTCTTATAGTATTCCCATGAAGTAATTAATTGCTCTTTTGTAGTGTTATTGATTGCGTATACCATTGCCCAATCTCCGTTAGTGGTGATTTTTTTATTTTCATCAATAAATGATGATGAGCCCTCAAACCATTTCGCGATAGGAAGCGAGTTTTTATACGCATCAAGTACAATATCAGATACATTAAAATCACCAATTTGTTTGAGCATTTCGTGAGTCAGTGCAACATAATCAAGTGTTTTCCAGTTGTCATTGTATTTCTCAAAACGAATTGCAGGATCCCGACTGACTTTATAGAACCACTCGGCATTCATGAATTTTTTTTCATTTATGTAGTTTGGGTCCCTCAGTTCAACAAGCATAATGGAGTCGATAATGATATCTGATTGCTCAGGTAGGTTATTTTTTATCCACGCAATTGCAGATTTTTGGTTTGATACTTCATCTGCGTAGAGAAACTTCTTTTCAACACCAAGTCCGTACCAGAGGCTTGCTGAGAGGATGATGTATACAAGGGTGCCTGATACGATAGTTTCATTTAGAATTCGTCTGGTCCACAGGGTTGAGTGGTGCGGTACTTTTTCATGGAGGGTCTTCCATATCCACGCAAAGCCATTTCCTATTTCAACACTTACAATACTAATCGTGAGTGCAAGTATTGGTATGAATGGAATTACGTAGAGGTTAATGACGATACCGCCACGAATAAGAAAGATAATGTATAACAGTGAGGTGAGAGTGAGGAAGGTGTAGTAGGGGGCTTTGCTCTTTCTAAAGAGTGAAAGTAGAGCAAGGAGCACAACTGAGATAGTTGCGGTAATGATAAATGTCCCGTCACGGATAATCCAGTCTTGAACCATGAGCATAAAGTCGCTACTTGGGTCAAGAAAGGAAGCGGTATTCCCTCGGCTCATTTGAAACAGAATGCTCCCAATAAGACTTACGTGGTTCTCGTCTTTATTTGCTGGAGGGAAAAATTCTCCATTGATTACCGCATACAGTATGAATGTCATGGTGGTTAATATGGATGTTCCAAGCCATGTTGCGACACGAAATCCTCGGTGAGTCGTATCATGTATGCTCCACACAAGAAAGAGTATCGCTGGTCCAAACATTGCTGCGGTAATTTTGGTAAGGAATGCGCATGCATAAAAAAAACCTGAGTAGAGGTACTCACGAAGCGTTAATTTATTTCTAAAAAGTATTGCGATAGACGAGAGCAAGAAGAAGGTGAGAATATTATCTAATAGTACTCTTCGTTGGAAGTATATGGCGAGCGGAGATACGCTAAACAGAAATACGGTAAAAAAACTCGCAAGGTCTGATTTGGTGATTTTGCGTGTAATGAAAAACAAGAGCGCACTTGATCCAAGATGAAATAGGAACATGAGTACTCGGCCAGTATCAATTGATGTGCCGAAGGTAAAATATTGATCAGGAAGAAGAGCGAACCATCCTGCTATGACAAGCCATCCGAGTGGCGGGTGGTCATACCAATAGGTATAAGGCGCTAGTTTTCCTTCTGTAACAACCGACCATGCTTGTGATGTATAGGTGCCCTCGTCGCTTTCATAGTAGGGGTACTGCAACATATTGATTCCGTGGAAGCTTGCTGAAATAAGGAGGGCTAGCGTAAATAACACAACTGTTTTGTGTGTATAGAGGTAAGAAAGGAGTTTTTTTGCTTTTTGAGTGAGCGTTTTCATATATTATGATTTTGGTACTGCAACAGGTGAAATTTCGTATGTATCCTTTTGGTGTGTACGGTGTGCGTTAATGTGAGCTGTTTTTTCCCAAGAAGTTTGCTTTCGAAGTATTCTAAGTACCGCTCTGAATGAACTCAATCCAAGGATGAGCTGGTAAGGGAAGAACCAAAAAATAGTTTTTACCATGAGAAGCACTGTCCATTTTTTATTGTAGAGTTGTGTGAATTCATAAAGCGATACATTGAGAATGATGATGAACGCGATCAATATTAGAATGGGTATGTTTGTGATTATTCCAATAAGTGGATGCACTTTTGTGGTAAGAGCAATTACTATTGAGAATGGAATAAGTGCAAACATGATACCGTGTACCAGTGGCCACGCTAGAATATAGACCGTGAAAAATGCTTTTCGAAATTCAAGATTTCTTACAAATTGCAACCACTCACCTTTAAAAAGAATTTGCAGGAAACCTTGAGACCACCGTGTTCTCTGTTTGATAAAACTGCCTAGACTTGGTGGGGTTTCTTCCTGTGTCGCATGTGTTGGGTCGTAGACGATACGAATGCGAGCTCCTGCTTGTGATAGTCTTAGACCTATATCAGCATCTTCGGTGAGTCCATGCATATCCCAACCGTTTACTTTCAGTAACCACTCACGTTTGAAGAATACTGTATTTCCTCCAAGTGGAATTACTTCTTGTGTAGCAAAAAAGTGAAGTGATGATCTAAACCATAAGAAATACTCAAGTACATTGAATATGGAATACCAGTTTGATTCATAGTTCATGAGTTGCACACCAGACTGCACTACGTCTGCATTGTCTCTTATCATGACAGTATTTATCATACGGTAAATGTCATGGTGTGGTTCATCTTCTGCATCAAAAATACACACTACGTCTTTGCTTGCAACTGCGAGCGCAGAGTTTAAGTGATGTGGTTTATTAATAGGGGGACCACTAATGATATGTATCCGTACCGTTGATGCAGTGCTAGTATCAAGCGTTGAAATTGCATACTCTGCCGCCTTGATAGTTTCTGTGTCTGTGTCTCTCAACACAACAAGGGTTTCTGTGAGTTCGTGCGGATAGTCTATACGAGCTACCGCTCGTATAGTGTCGCCGATAACTTCTGCCTCGTTGACTGCAGGAATGATTGAGGTAAATGAGAGGTTGGGAGAAAGGAAGTTTTTTGGTGAACTATCTTTTTCAATACGCTCTGGGTGTTCCCACGCATATAGCATGAGGTAGAGTGCAAATAACCCTTGTATGATAAGCACGAGAGAGAAGGTCAGGAGTGCTTGTTCAAAGAGCGAGTCTGTAAAGGCATATAAATTACTAACAAACCACAAGAAAAGAACTCCCCCGAAGAGGATATATTTTTGTTGAGCGATTAGTATTCCTCCTTTTTGTATTGTCGTGAGGTGAGTTTTTAGAGGAAGAGAGAGAAAGGCACGAGTACTTTTTACTATATGCTTAAAAAGATTTACCGCTGGTGTTGTGAGTGAATTAAATGATACAAGAAATTTCTGTGCTGAGCGAGGAGTCCTGCGCTTGTGAGAAATAATTTTTTTAGAGAACGGAGTATTAAAAAAAGAAATTGTACGGATTTGATGTATAAGCTTATCACAAAATACAAGTACTCGTGGAGCCATACGTCCTTCATGTGGAGTAGTACGCATAAGTCTCATGATGTGTGCTATATATCGTACGCCTTGTTTAAAGCTTGCTTTTGTTTCATTGTGAATTCGTTTACGCATTACCATAGGAATATCTACAACGGTTAGTTGTGGGATACGCGCAAGCATTTCAACTAAGATTTTAAATCCAGTAGGATCAAGGTGGGCTCCTTCAACACTTTCTTTTTTAAACATAAAGAAACCTGTCATTGGGTCCGTTGTTTTCTGTGTTGCCGGAATGAGTGTCCACGCAAAAAGTCTTGATACTCGTGATACAAAGTGTCTATATACGCTTCCTAGTCCCTCACTACTCCCTCCACTGACTAATCGTGAAGCAACCGCCATAGTATATCCTTCTTCCATACGTGAGAACATTTTGGGAATAAGTTGTGGTGGGTGCTGAAGGTCGGCATCCATACAGCAGATAACTTTTCCTCTCGCGAGTGAAAATCCTTTAATAAGCGCAGTAGCGAGACCAGTGCCGTTTTTGCGGTGATGAATACGAACGTTCGGGTGTGTTGCTTTGAGGGCGTAGATTGCTTTAGGTGTTTCGTCGGTACTGTCATCTACGAAGAGTATTTCATATGAGTAGGGAGTTGTATCAAGTACAGATGATATTTCCGTAACTAAGGGCGCTACATTGTGCGCTTCATTGAATGTAGGAAGGAGTACGGTTATATCGTGAGTTTTTATTTTACGTGTTTGCTTCATGAGAATCTAGAAATGTTCGTATTCTTTTTGCCACTTCTCGTCCGTCTCTAATAGCAAAATTCGTTCCTCTATCGTCGGGATAGATTTGAGAGAAGTTTGCGAGATAGACTCCAGGGATCGGTGTTTCAAACGGTACCAGTTTGTTTTCTTCATAGCCGATATCAACGATATGTTGTGCGTCTTTGAACTTGAATAGGTGTCTATCTCGTATATATGATGTATCAAAGTGTGGAAACATAAGTTTAATTCCTTTATCCCATTCAGAAATAATTTCTTCATTCGTCATACTGAAATAACGGTGCTCAAAAGGTACATATGCGCCAACGTAGTACACGTATGTGTTTCCAAACATCTCTTTCCCGGTGAGTGCGGTAGTTGAGAGCATGGTGAGGAACGGAACCCTGCTATCCTTAATGTTGTACCAAAAATGTTTTGATATTTCTTGTGTGGTATTAAATACCATAACAATAGCCCCCAAGTAATCTACACTCGTGAGTTTTTTATGGTACTCCGCAGGAACATGTGGGTTTCCCGTAATGAGTTTGCTGAATACTGGTGATGGGGTTGTTGCGAGTACTGCATCAAAAGTCTCAATAGATCCGTTGTCTGTAGTGACACGTACAGAACCAGATTCACCTTGTTCAATTTTTTGAACTCCTGTTTTGAGACGCACCACTCCACCATTATCAGTAATGCCTTTTATCATTCCCTGTACAACCGCATCAAACCCACCGGTAATATACCCGAGTTTCTCTCCACTCATGTCTTTATTTTGTGATTGTGCACGAACCTTGATACGTCCCCAGAGCCACGACATCGTAACTTTGTCGTAGTAACGGTCAAATTTTCCACGCAAAAGTGGTTCCCAGATAACTTCAGTTACTTGTTTTCCTGCCCACTTTCTAACCCAGTCGTACGCGGTAATTTTTGTGAGTGCACGCCAGTTATTTGTCTTCTGGAGGAACAGAGCGGTTACTCCAGCTCGTATACGGTTAATGAAAGAAAGAGGGGTGAACAGTAATAAATCTTTTGGGGTGCCAAATGGATAGTGTTTTCCTTCACAGAAAAATGAGATACTACTTGGATAGAATGCAATCTTATCCTTCAGTCCGAGCTCTTCTGCCATACCGATAATGTGCTTGTCGCTTTGGTAGATAAAATGGTACGCACGTTCTAAAGGGTGTCCGTCAAGAGTAAAGCCTGATGCTAGTCCGCCAACAAAATCATTTCTCTCAAGAACGGTTACTGTGTGTCCAGCGCGAGCAAGGTCATATCCAGCTGAGAGTCCGGTAAAGCCACCTCCAATTATTGCAACTCTCTTTTTTTGCACATGTGTAGTAATAATTTTTGATGGTTCTATTTTGACTGAAGGAGTCTCTCTGAAAGAGAAGCGTTTATTGAGCGTGTACTGTAGTACAAATATAAGTGGAAGGGTGAGTATTTTTGTGATATTTCCATTTATACCGAGTGTATCAGTGATGATGAAGAGTATAAGTGCACTGACGAGTAGCCCGACTCCGCTTACTGATGCGTACAAAGCAAAACGACGAAAGAGGTTATCTTTCGTTTTGAAATTGAAGAAAATATTCATAAGGAAACCGTAAGCGGTCGCGGTTGCAACTGAGAGTGCGGTTGATGCGCTTGCGGGGAGTGAGGCTATGTTAAAAAGTATCAGGAATATGAGAACATCAATAAGTGAAGCACTTACGCCAATGACAAAATAGCGAACGAGAAGTATGTGAGTTTCCAGGATTTTTTTCATTAAAATTGGCTAAAATTGCTTTGTAAATCGATGTAAAAAATGAGACGCACCAGTGTAGTAGGCTAGGTTATGTTACATATTTTCTACTTTTTGTCAAGTTATTCCAGGATACGTCATTACATGGTGGAAGGGGGTAGGGGTGGGTATATTACTCCGTTTTACCAAGCCCCTTTGCTTGCGCAGCTTTCTGTATAAGCCATGAGGAACTTTGAATTTTTCCTTTACTTCCCACATTGAAGGCCATCTCAATACCTTGTTGTATACACACCTCAGTTTCAGGAATGTCATTTATTGATGCTCGGTCACCTCCGTTTGCAAAGATGTGCGGGTTAATATAAGAAAGTGTTTTACAGACAGTTCTATCGGTATCAAATGATATGACCACCTCATCAACTCCCTGTATCGCTGAAACAATCTCTGCTCGCTCAGCTTCAGGCATAAAGGGAACACTTCCTTTGATTGCTACTTGCGCATCGCTGTTGATGATAACTACTAGCCGTTCACCGAGCGCTTTTGCTTCACGAATCATATCAAGGTGACCTACGTGGAGTGGGTTGAAGTACCCTGAAACAGCGACGGTTGTTTTCTTGTGTCTTTCTCGCATATGCATAGTTCGCTCTATATACCATAAAAATGTGTTATATGCAAGTACTCACTTGTAAGGTTGTGTTACGTGTGTAGGGAGTTTAATTTTTACTACTGAGGGCTAAAGGACAATCCTGACTTCTTTTTAAGTCAGTAGATGTCCTTTTATAAGAACAATCAATAATAAAAGACACATAATATGTCTTTTATTATTACTTTTTATAAGACGCGTTGGTTTTTATCAAAGACAGACATAAGTTTGGTAAAGGACTTTATAAAATATCCTTACAATACCTTGTTTTTCACGGTTAGAATTATACACAGGATTTACACATAATATAAACATGTAATAAAAAATTGATGTTGACGGCACCAATGCGGAGGTATAAAGTTTGAAGGCGCGCCGAGCGTCCTCTCTTTTTTAGTTCTATTTTGTTCTTTTGTGGGAAAAGTAAGTTAAGTAAGTGAGGTTTATTATTTATTAGTAATGTAATTTTTAGCATGAAAAAAATCCTTCTCAGTATCGCAATGATTGTATTCATCGGAGGGGTGGTAGCCGGAGCAACCGGAGCCTTCTTCTCTGATACCGAATCATCATACGGAAACACGTTTACTGCCGGAGCGGTTGATCTCACGATTGACAGCGTTCAGCACTACAACGGCATGGTGTGTGTCCTTATCGGAGAAAATTATCAATGGGTACCAAATACTGCAGTATCATTGGATGAAAACAATCATCCATTCGTTTTAGACCAAAATTATTCAGCGGTTGTGTGGAACGAAGCAAACCCACTCGCATATCCAAAAGCAGGAACTGCATGTGATGGTACGTGGCCACTCAAGAATCTAACTTCAAATGAGGTTACCTCAGATCGGTTCTTCAATTTTGATGACGTGAAGCCTGGAGACTTCGGAGAGAACACTATTTCAATTCACGTACACTCAAATGACGCGTGGATGTGTGCGTCACTCTCAAACGTTGGTGGAGATGATCCTCTTGAAACAAAGACAGAGCCAGAACTTGCAACAGGAGATATTGACACTATTTCAGAACTTCCAGAAAACCTCTACTTCTTTGCATGGGCAGATGATGGAGACAATATATTTGAACCAAACAATGAAGTTGACTTTGCACTTGGAGAGGTGACATCAGCATCAGAACTTTCAGATGGCACGTGGGCACTCGCTGACTCAACTACTGGCAATGGACCAATTGCTGCAAATGGAACCCAGTACATTGGAGTTGCATGGTGTCTCGGAGAGATGACGGTTGATGAGAATACAGGAGTGATCACCTGTGATGGGTCAGTAGTTGGAAATGAGGTGCAGACAGATTCATTCTATGCAGACATTTCTTTCTATGTGGAACAGGCGAGAAACAATGCGGGGTTTGAGTGTGCGAGTTTGGTTGTAGAACCAGAAGGTCCAATTGTTGTAGATGTTCAAAATTTAGACTGGGGTTTTGTTCAGGAAACGTCGGTTGGAAGTGGGCAATATGTTGCAGGACCTTCAGTAACACCGCTTGGTTCAGGCAGTGCTGAATTCACAGTAGATTCAACTGGTGGCGTTGCACTTATGGGAGGGGCTTCTTTCGCCGGAACAGCATTGAGTGATATTACTAATCTTGAGTATAGTACATATAGAGTATCTGGTGCCCCAGCTCTTGCTATCGCTTTGCAGTTTAATATTGATGATGATTTGACTGATGCAAACAATGCATGGCAAGGTCGTTTGGTATATGAACCTTATCATACAAAAACAGTAAATACTGGTGTCTGGGAATCGTGGGATCCAATGGATAATGATCCAGCTGGTAATTGGTGGTTTTCAAACGGTACATTGGCCACAAATACTGGATGTTCAATGGGTGATCCATGTACTTGGAATGAAGTACTTGCTGCTATTCCAAACGGAGGAATTCATTCCACGTTAGGAGCAGTTGTGTTTAAGGCTGGTGGAGGTTGGACTGGTGGTTTTATTGGTAATATGGACAATTTTGTCATCGGTGTTAACTCAATTGATACTGTGTTTGATTTCGAAAACTAGTTTTTGAATTAGTGCCTTCAGCCGTACTCAGTCCTACTTTGGTAGGACTGAGCGGGTTGGAGACACGAGTGTACAAACTATTAATTAATTACGGTTTAGCATGAAAAAAATCCTTCTCAGTATCGCAATGATTGTATTCATCGGAGGGGTGGTAGCCGGAGCAACCGGAGCCTTCTTCTCTGATACCGAATCATCATACGGAAACACGTTTACTGCCGGAGCGGTTGATCTCACGATTGACAGCGTTCAGCACTACAACGGCATGGTGTGTGTCCTTATCGGAGAAAATTATCAATGGGTACCAAATACTGCAGTATCATTGGATGAAAACAATCATCCATTCGTTTTAGACCAAAATTATTCAGCGGTTGTGTGGAACGAAGCAAACCCACTCGCATATCCAAAAGCAGGAACTGCATGTGATGGTACGTGGCCACTCAAGAATCTAACTTCAAATGAGGTTACCTCAGATCGGTTCTTCAATTTTGATGACGTGAAGCCTGGAGACTTCGGAGAGAACACTATTTCAATTCACGTACACTCAAATGACGCGTGGATGTGTGCGTCACTCTCAAACGTTGGTGGAGATGATCCTCTTGAAACAAAGACAGAGCCAGAACTTGCAACAGGAGATATTGACACTATTTCAGAACTTCCAGAAAACCTCTACTTCTTTGCATGGGCAGATGATGGAGACAATATATTTGAACCAAACAATGAAGTTGACTTTGCACTTGGAGAGGTGACATCAGCATCAGAACTTTCAGATGGCACGTGGGCACTCGCTGACTCAACTACTGGCAATGGACCAATTGCTGCAAATGGAACCCAGTACATTGGAGTTGCATGGTGTCTCGGAGAGATGACGGTTGATGAGAATACAGGAGTGATCACCTGTGATGGGTCAGTAGTTGGAAATGAGGTGCAGACAGATTCATTCTATGCAGACATTTCTTTCTATGTGGAACAGGCGAGAAACAATGCGGGGTTTGAGTGTGAGGATGTATCGTGGCCAGACGCTGAGGTGGTGGGGGCACTATTTTCAGCGTACGTTCCGCCATCAATTGAATCATGCGATGTGGTAATCGATGATGGAGATACAAATTTTGCTATTCAAACAGCGCTCGATAATCCAGATTATACTGTTATTTGTGTTGATCCGAGTTATAACGGAAATGTTCCGGGAGGAGATCAGTACCCACTCAACATTAACCGAGATGGAATTACTCTCGCGGGCTTGGGTAATGCGGGTGATGCCGTACTCCAAATGGGCGTGTTCCTTAATGCGTCAGACGTTACTATTACCGGATTTACCTTTGCGGGATATAGCTTAATACAAGCGAGTGAACGAGCCGCGCTCTACATTCACAATGAGGCGGGAGAGGGTTCAGGAATTCCGCTTTCTAATACGGTTATTGCGTACAACAAATTTATTTCATCTGGAAGTGCTAAAGCAAGTAATGCAAAAGCGATTATCACTGAAATAGGATCCGGTGGAGGGCCAGTGGCGGATGGGTTGCATATTCACAACAATCTTTTCTATAACTGGCAACAGGCAATGTTCTTCAACACTGCTCGTAATTACATAGTTGAGTACAATGATATTTATTTCAACACGGTCGGTGTTGCAAACGATGGACCGCACAATGCTCGCATTAACAACAATGACTTTGAAGATAACACCGAGGGTGTTGGTGTTGCTCCGTCTGCAACAAACGGAACTCCACACAATGGTATTCTTGCGGTTACGGTGAACAACTTTGAGAGTGGAAATACAGTGAATTGGTATGGACCAAGTATTGCTGTGGGAGCGGATGTTGATGCCACACAGAACTGGTGGGATGGAATGATTCCGGCGGTACGAACAAATGATGTAACTGAAGTTGATACTGGGGGAGAGCTTTTCCTTCCGTACGCAGAGAATTAATTTATTATCCATTAATACACAAGCATGAAAAGAATAATTGCTAGTTTCGGAATAATTGTTTTTGTGGGAGGTCTTGTCGCGGGGGCAACTGGAGCGTTCTTTAATGACACAGAGACCTCGGTGGGGAATATCTTTACTGCAGGTGCGATTGATTTAAAAATTGACCACAGTGGTTCGTATTACAACGGTTTGTTCTGTGATGATGGCGTGTGGACGTGTGAACCGTGGGCGGATCAAGTAGTCGATTTTGACCAAGGTACACGTAAGAATGGAAGTCCTGTATTGCCGGTGAGGAGTAATCCTGCAGCGATGTTAGGACCTGCACAAACAGCAGGCAATCCTTCTGATGTGGGATTTACTGAAGCAGATTTTACTGCACTTGGGTTCAAACTCGGTTTCGGTGGCTGGGTAATTCTAAAGTTTGATAACATCGCAGTAAATGGTGCGGGAAATGATATTGCTGTGTATGAAGTAACTGGAGGTTCGTACCCAGATGAGCAAGCTCTCGTTGAGGTGAGTCAGGACGGGGTTGTGTGGCACACCTTGGGCATTGCGACACGTGACGCGCAGTTTGATTTAGATACGGTAGGTTTGCCGTGGGTACAGTATGTACGAATTACAGATCAGAGCAATCCTGCATCATTCAATGATGGAACTGCAGACGGGTTTGATGTTGATGCGGTTAAAGCGCTTCACTGTGGAAGTGATCCGACCGTTGAGTTTCTTTCAGGAGAATCATGTAATGGATCTTGGGATTTGAAAGATTTAGGTGAAGGAGATGCATTCTTTACATTCTCGGATGTAAAACCAGGTGACTTAGGAAAGAACGTTATTAGTTTCCATGTAGACAATAATGATGCGTGGGCATGTTTGACCTCTCATGATGTTGTTGATTACGAAAATGACCTTACTGGACCCGAAGTACTTGCGGGTGATGACACTCCACTTGTAGGCGAACTTTCTCAGTACTTGTACGGTTTTGCATGGAGAGATATTGATGGCGATGGATACTATGAGCCACATATGGGAGAAGCCCCACTTTCAGAAGGACCATTCTCTCTTCTTAATTACAATATTCCACTCGCGGATACGTCACTTCTTGGAAACAGTGAGCCAATTATGGCAACTACCACATACTATCTTGGGCTCGCGTGGTGCATGGGTACTATGTCTGTTGATGATACATGGGGTTTTATCACTTGTGACGGTTCAGGAAATCATGATGTGGCACAAACTGATTCGGTTGTTGCAAATGTTTCTGCATACGCTGAACAGTCACGTAACAATACAGGTTTTCTTTGTGAAGATATAGATCTCACAACACCAACAGAAGATGAAAATGTAGTGTAGTATCACTTTGTCGTGAAGATAATGAATACGGTATTCAACATAATTCAATATCTTTTTGTTACCGCGGTTGTGGTGCTCGCGCTTCTTCTTATTGCAACACTCGCACCAGTTGTTCCAGGTGGTCTTTCTTTAAAAATAGTTCAGTCTGGATCTATGGAACCTTCAATTCCGACTGGTAGTTTGGTAATTATCAAAGGCGAAGAGATCTACAACATTGGTGATGTTGTTACGTTTGGTTCTCGGTCTCGTGCGTCAGTACCAACTACCCATCGTATTGTTGACTCACGTATTTCAAATGGGGTGGTGGTATATAAAACAAAAGGGGACGCAAATGACACTGCTGATCCACGGGAAATACGAGTGGTGGATATTATTGGAAAGGTTCAATTTTCCATTCCATATCTCGGCTTTGTAGTTGATTTTGCACGGAAACCTCTCGGATTTATATTGCTCGTGGTGGTGCCAGCAGGAATAGTACTGGTAGATGAGTTGAAAAAAATTATTGTTGAAATGGTGCGCATAAGGAGAGAGAAGAAAAAGACCGTTGATAAGTCTTCTGAATAATAGGTATGATTTCTTCCCTTAAAAAAGTAATAGCAGTGGTACTGATTGTCGGTATAAACTACACTGGTCTTGCTTCTGTTGGGGAAACGAAAGCAGTGTTTACTGGAGGACAGGGAAGTGATGTAAACCTTTTTGAATCAGGAAGCTTAGATATGGTGCTTGTTTCTCAATTTGAGACATCTGTGTTACTTCCTGGTGAATCTATTGCAGGAAGTATTGAGGTTCAGAATAATGGAAGTATTTTATTTGAGTACAATGCGTCATCTACTGTAAGTGAGAGTGATGTGTGTGGTGCCTTGTGGCTTGAGGTGGGGTTGAATGGGGAGGGTATATATATTGGAAGTCTTGCAAGTTTTGTAAGTGAAGTGTATGTGGTTCAACCGTTTGAAAGTTCAATATGGCAGTTTATTCTCTCTTTACCTGAGAACTCACCTAGTGATCTCGCACTGCATATGTGTGATTTTGGTTTTATATTTGATGCGTGGCAGAGTAACCTGTATGCTGGTGTTGGTTTTCATGACTCTGAATCTGCTACTTCATCAGTGTCGTTTGGAGATTGGAGTGATAAAGTGATAGATATTGAACCACAGGATATATTGTATTCACCTGTTCGTGATGCCGAGGTAAGACAGGGAAATCCAACACATAATTATGGGTCATCTGTATTCTTGTCTGCGTCTTCTGATGAGGGAGCAAACACTCGTGTGTTCATTGAATTTGATATTCCTTTCCCCGTAGGTACAACTATTCACTCTGCAGTACTCAACATGTATATGTATGACACTCCTCCACTTTCAAGAACACTTTCTATACAACGTGCGCAATCTTCATGGGCAGAGGAAGAGATTCATTGGAATAATCAACCAGCTGGATCAGGAAGTGATACTGATGTGGTGGTAACGGGTAATATCGCAAATATCTGGCTTCCATTCGATGTAACGAGTGATGTAGTTGGATTTGTGACAGGGGTATTTGATAACAATGGGTGGGTGATTCGTGACCAGGTTGAAGATGGTGCTGTGCAGAATGTACGTTTTCGTTCGCGAAATTACTCCGCGCTTGAGGTGCGTCCAACACTTGAGATAGCGGTATCTTTGCCTGTTGCGGATACAAGTTATGTAATAATTAATGAGATTTATACCGATGTTCTTTCCGGTAAAGGAAGTGATGTTAATAATGAGTGGATTGAATTATATAATCCGACAGATGAAGCGATTGATGTAGGAGGGTTTGATGTGTGTGATAATACATCGTGCGACACGATTCCAGTTGATACAGTTATACCTGCTCACGGATTTTTAGTGATTACAAATAATATAAGCACTGCGGGGTATTGGGATATCCCAGTTGGGGTAGAATTAGTACCACTTGGCTCTGCTATTGGAAATGGTCTTGCGAATGGTGGTGATAGGCTCATTCTTCGTGATATAGGTGATGTGGTGGTAGATATGGTGAGTTATGGAACTGATACAACCGCATTTACTCCTTCTGCTCCAGCACCACTTGAGGGAATATCACTCGCGCGAATTATTAAAGGGTATGATACTAATTCGGCAACAGATTGGGTTTTAAATGCTACCCCAAATCCGGGAACAAATCCTGGAAGTGATGCAGTTGAAATAGTACGTCTGACACCGCATGGTTGGTATATTGCCCCCGAAAGTGACCCGCTTCCACCACTTGAAACAGAAGTGCTTTTGTTGGAAGAGTCCAGTGTTGCGGATGAGGTTGATGAGGGTAGTATTAAGATGGTTTCGTACGAGGGAGGCTCTGCACAGGCATTATTTGAAGAAGATGATGAAGTAGAACATATTGCATCAACAACACCACCTGTGAAAGTTGAGAGCAAAACAGTGAACGAGACCTCCACCACTACTGAATCAATTGAGGTAAGTACAGAGTTACTTATTGAAGACATTGAAGAAATCCTTGATTCAGAAATAGTGAATGGGGAAGTTTCAACCACTACCGAGAGTGTAATGATAGAAGCAGAGACTGAGGCGGATGAATTGAGTACTAGTAAAGAAACCGAAGAATCATCCACTGATGAGGGTGAGGAGTATCATGATAATCCTGAAGAAGCAGAGTTTGTAGAGGTGGTTGAGGAAGATGTTAACGACGTTGTTGAAAGCGAGGCATTAGATACGACTACTTCTGAAGAAGAGGTTGCAGTAAAAGAGGAAGAAGTGTTTGTGGGTGAAGAAATAATTGCACCATAATATGAACACCGTAAGTATAAATAAAATAGTTTCCGTAATCTACATGTTCATCATGGTGTTTGTTGCTACTCCAGTTTTCGCGGATACTGGACTCACCGTAACTTTTGAACAACAACCACTATTTTCGGAAGCGAATTTCCTGCCAGGTGATACCGTTGCGCGAAGCGTGGTAGTGAAGAATACCACTGGAAATACACAGACTGTAATTACAGGTAGTGACAATGAGGTATCAGGTGGTAGCTTTTCTGAGCAATTTACCTTTATTATCAGTGACAGCACTGATAATCAAGTCTATTTCAGCGGAACATTGCAAGATTTTTTTGATGCAGATTTAGTCAATCTTGGAAGTATTGCACATGAAGAGGAGAGGTCGTTTGTGTTTAGTGCAACGCTTGGCGAAGATACAGATAATCAGATGCAAGGCGCAATGATTGGTTTTGATTTACTCGTTGGTTTCTTTGGGGGTGAAGTTATAACAGATAATCAGATTACGAGCTTCGCTATGGGAGGAGGGGGTGGTAATGGCATAACTGATATTGAACGTTTGGATATTATAAATATTGAAGTTTCCACACAGGACTTGGAAGAGGGAACTGCAGTTATTACGTGGAATACTACACTTTCTGGAACGAGTCAGGTTGTGTATGGTGAAAGTAACATGGGTCCGTTTAGTATTAATATTACTTTGCCAAATTTTGGATATCCGATGGCAAGTACAAAGGATACTGAGTATGTCGATTCACACTCAATTGAGCTTGTGGGACTCACGCCATTTACTTGGTACAAATTTAGAGTCGCAACAGAACGCGTGACCGAGCATGTAAGTTCGGAGCATCAGTTTTATTTCGGTCCCGATTTGGGAGGAGACTTTCCGATACTGGAAAATGAATTGGTGACTATTCCAATTAATCAATCTCCAACTATCCTTTCATTTACACCTGGAGCAACTTCGGAAGAGATACAGGAATTGGAAGAAGAGACTCTAGAAGAAAATGAAGGGGAATTACTCACTGGTACCCAAAACGTATCTACTCAAAAAGAGGGGGCTAATGATGGTTCAAGTAATGCTCTTGCCCAAGCACAGCGTGGGTTGCTCGCGAGTATGATCTTTGGATTGCCGGAAGGTGTTCGTGAAAAACTCACTTGTGTATCGGTATCACTTGTGTTTATACTCGCAATCTATCTTCTCTGGTTACTTGCTTTTGAGCGGAAACGCCACGAGTATGAGAATGCGTGGGAGTTCTTAAAATTCCAGCTACGGTTTATTATTTCAAGTGGCGTGTTGGGTGTCGTGCTTTTGGTCTTACTCAAACTCCTTTGTTCTATTGTTCCATTTGTGATTATTCTTGTAGCGTATGCATTGTACGCTTTCTACTCACACAGAAAATCAATTCGTGGTTAAAGTAACATTCCGCAAGCTACTCCGAGTGGAGTGAAAGATTTCCTTGCGCATGTAGATGTTCGCTATCAATGAATGCTTTTTCTCCTTTGCGATGAAATGAGATATATGCGGCAAATGCAATCATAACTGCGTTGTCTGTTGCTAGAGAGTGCTCTGGAAAGAGGAGTGTTACATGGGGATGATCAAGCTCAATTTTCATTTTAAACATTTCTCGTACATACCTATTCGCAGATACTCCACCAGCTACAATAAGTGTTTTTGCATGTGTTTTAAGAAGTGCGTTACTGGTCTTTTTTATGAGAACTTCAGTTACAGCTTCTTCAAACTCACGTGCAAAACCAGCGACTACCGCTTCAGTTAAGGTGTGTTTTTTGAGTGCGTACAGAACTGCGGTTTTTATTCCTGAAAATGAAAAATGGTAGTCTGGGGTGGAAAGCATTGGTCGGGGAAGTTTCTGTGGAGCAGTAATGGTGTTTTTTCGTGCAAAGTCAGCACGTTCACTTATGTGTGGTCCTCCTGGGTAGGGAAGGTTCAACATGCGCGCAACTTTATCAAACGCCTCACCTACTGCGTCATCCTTGGTTTGACCGAGAAGCGTGTATGTTCCCAAGGACTCAGCGTGTACTATTTCAGTGTGTCCACCTGATATGAGTAGGGCGATGGCAGGAAATGCGAGTGAGTGAAGTGGAGAGAGAATAGAGAGAACGTGGCCTTCCATGTGATTCACTGGAATAACAGGGATGTTCCACAAGAGGGAGAGTGTTCGCGCAAAGTTAATTCCAACCCAAAGCGCAGGTTCAAGCCCGGGACCCACCGTAACCGCGATGGCATCTATTGGAGGTGTAGAAGTATTGATAAGAGATTTTTTCACTTCAGCAAGTAAATCGGGTTCTTTTTTTTCAAGGAGGGATTCAATACGTGTTAACACTTCTTGGGGTGTTTGTTTGTGTTGCAAATGAATGCTTGTTTGTTCAAAGAGGGAATACAAGAGCGGGACAAGGTTTCTGCCGTGTTCGCGCTTTGCGAGCGTTGGATATACACCACCAAACTGATTGTGGAGGTTAGCTTGGGATTGTACACATGACCCAAGCGTTTTAATTGCCCGCTCATTCTGGGCATCAATAAGCGCGAGCGCGGTTTCGTCACATGATGTTTCTATTGCAAGAATACGCATGAGAGTAGTGTACGTTGAGAACGCATTCGCGTGAATATTGACAATAATGTTAATTATGACATAATTAAAACAGGATGAGTATGAGACGAAGCCGTGGAAGACGTTCTGCTCCTGACTTCTTCCCAAAGGCGCTCTTTGAGCAGTGGAGTAAGGTAACCAGAGAGTCACGAAGTGCGATACGAAACAGCGACGTGTTGCTTGTGTTTACTAGCGCACTTAGGTTCACGCTCCTCGTGTTTGTTTCGGTGTGTTACTACACCGCGCGACTTCTATGGTGGGGTACACAAAAACTCCTCAGACACATCTGAGGAGTTTTTTTATGGTTATGACACCAGGCGAATAATAAGTATTATGAGAATGAAGACTAGTAGTGTGTGTATGAGGTTTCCTCCAACGTTGAAACTAAAGCCGAGTAGCCATAGTATGAGGAGCACAATTATGATTGTCCATAGCATATAGTTATGTGTGGTTATATAATTTTCTAAGTTTCGCAAGTCCTCGGTGTACTTGTACTGCGACGACATTTCTTGATTGTCCGGTGAGAGTCGCTATTTCTTTAAGTGAGAGATGTTGTTCATATCTCAGTTGCATAACTTTTTTATATTTTTCTGGAAGGTATTTGATTAAAACTATTGCCACTTTCCCATCGAGGGTGTTGATTATGTGTTCTGAATGATCAAAGCCGGGTTCAAATCCTTTTTCAAGAAGAGTATCAAGTGAAGATGTCTTGCGTTTACGGTACTCATCGATAATTAATTGATTCAAAATGTGATATAAAAACGGTTTCATCAGATTAATCTGACCACCTTTAACTAGGTACCGCCACGTTTTTATGAAAGTATCTTGAACCAAATCTTCCCCAGTTGCCGGGTTACTCACTTTAAAAAAAGCATGTATGTTCATACCTCTTTCAAAGTTGCTATGTGCAGTAGAGAGTATTTTCTCCCACTCAATTTTCTGTTTCGGTTTCGGTGTCGCCATAATGCATAAGCCGAGTTGATAGACGTTATGTTACATACATATTACAAAAATAACCTGAAACACATCATATTACCCATATTCTTGAACACAAATATGCAGCTAGTCTCTCAAAGGTTATTACTGAAGAATTACACAGTAATCAGATAGTGAGTATCTCTTTACGCTTCAGCAAAGAACTTTGTACCTTGTATAGCGAGTTTTGTAATAGATATGCTTTAGTTTCGGCAGAAAGCATATGGAAAAAGAAAAAAATATAAAACAGGTACAAGGTATAGTCGGTGCAGATTTCGTGGATCATTTTTGGGAAAAGAGTTGGACGTATATTAAAACAGTGGTTAATGTGGTTCGTGAACCAGTTCTTATTTTGGATAAGAATTTTCGTGTTATGGCAGCGAATGAATCCTTTTACAGAGTTTTTCAAGTTGAGCCAAAGGATACAGAGCAGAAAATACTATATGAATTGGGTAATGGGCAATGGAATATACTCGCTATGAGGAAGCTCCTTCAGGATATTTTGCCGAAAAATACTTTTTTTAAAGGATTTGAGGTAACACACGAATTCCCAATAATTGGGAGAAAAATTATGATTCTAAATGCACGTCAGATTCATGTTGAAGATGACTCATCTTTTCCGCCTATCATACTTCTTGCGATAGAGGACGTTACTGAGATAATGGGTGTTGCTGAAATGCTTGCTAGGTATACAAAGCAGTTCGAGGTTACGACCGGAAAGCGTATAGATAAATTAGAGGGGTATGTTGAAAAGCTCGAGAAGAAAATTAGTGGGTTAAAAAAGAAATCTACATAAATAAAAAATCTTGTAATAAATATCGATCTGATACGGCTAGTATTACAGGGGAGATGAACAACATGATAGAAAAGAGGAGGGAATACAGTGGTCGATATGTACTAACCTCCTTTTAATACTTTAACAGAATGACTAATATAAAAATTATATGAATAAAAAAATAAATCAAGAAAGTAATACTTTTCGAACTTATTTTCAGTTTGGTTGGAAAAGTGCAATGCTTGTTATTGTTGCACTCTTTGGAATTCAAAGTGCATATGCGGCTATTACAACTCAGTTAGATATGGGTGATCGCGGTGCAGAGGTAACAGAGCTACAAACATACCTTGCCACTGATGTTGTCATTTATCCCGAGCGTTTGGTTACTGGTTATTTCGGTCAACTTACCAAAGCTGCGGTAGAGAGATTTCAAACTGCAGAAGGAATAGTATCTCAAGGTACACCCGCTACAACTGGATATGGACGTGTTGGTCCACGAACACAGTCTGCTATTAATGCCAAACTTGCCGGTGGAGGAGGTACAGGAAATGTTAGTGGGGATGTGTATGCACCTATTGTAAAGAGTACGCATGTAAATATGGCTAATAATAGTGCAATTATTACATGGACCGCGAATGAAGCGGCTATGGGGAAGGTCTACTACAGCACATCACCAATCACCATAAGCAATGTCTTTGATGTAACTGGGGTATTCTCAGGTGAGCCCGTAGTAAGTGGAACGCTAGCAGAATATGATGCAGCTGCTCGTGTTACTCATACGGTAAACATTACGAATCTTACACCGAATACAACATACTACTATTTGGTTGTGGTGTTTGATGCATCAAAAAATTCAAGTATTACCGCTCCTGCTTCTTTCCGAACATTGCAGTAGTAGTAATGTAAGAGTTTAGCGAAAAAATCACCGCACGATGGCGGTGATTTTTTTGTGGGGTAAGCATGGAATGACGTTAAGGAATTATGCAATTTTTTCTTTTTCTGTAAGCCAACTTATTTTTTGCGAGCGTTGGATATACACCACCAAACTGATTGTGGAGGTTAGCTTGGGATTGTACACATGACCCAAGCGTTTTAATTGCCCGCTCATTCTGGGCATCAATAAGCGCGAGCGCGGTTTCGTCACATGATGTTTCTATTGCAAGAATGAGCATTTTTCTATGGTACTTGAGTAGTAAAAAATCACAATATGATTTAGAATGTGTACGATGGATTCCCAAATACGTAATTATGTGGAGAATTTGGTAAAAAAAGGAATTTCAAAGGAAGGCATTGTAAATTTGTTATTAAAAAAAGGATATAGCAGAGAAACAATTTTAGATAATATTGGTATTTTGAGTAAAAAAAGAACGATCGGAAAGGGAAGTAAATATATCAATATAGCTTTTTTACTCCTTACCCTTATATTATTTTTTTACTTTGTAAAGTATTTTAATTTTTTCGCTTGCCCATGGTGTTATTGATAGTTTTATTGTTTGGTATATAACGGCTTCGTAAATAATTTTGCGGTGTTTTTCTTTTTGTGAGGGAATGGATGATTTGTGTTTGTAGGATCAGAGATAAATAGTTTCCTGACTTGCCTATGTCGGTAGACAGGCGGAAAAATCTTGCAATCTTACAGATTCTGTACACTTTTTGGCTCTTTTATTTCGCTTCACTCATAAAACAACGCAAAAGGTCTTGCAAAATGTCCGGGGGACTTTTTTACCCCAGCTCAGGATTTTTGTCTTACCTAGAGGACTCGGTCACTCTCATGGATTTTTATTTCACCTTGCAGGCTCATAATAATCTCATTCGCTCGACCCCCACTCGCCGTCTCTGATTTCTCGTTCCTTGAAATCAGGCTTCGCGACGGCTCGGTTCGAGTCCTCTACCTGCCTCACATCCACAAACAAAAGAACACCTGTCGGTGTTCTTTTGGTGGCTGTGGGCGGTAGAGGACTCGAACCTCTGGCATCAACAACGTCAATGTTGCGCTCTACCAACTGAGCTAACCGCCCATATGTACGCTATTCTCTTTTTTTACGTTCTTCTTTATTTTAGAATCACCGTGCTTAACTACCAAAACAGCTAACCGCCCGTATATTAACTATAAAATCTTTCAACTAAACGTTCCTGTCTATCCTACTTAAAAATACATTTTTCTGCAATCTTACGATATATCGTAAGATAAGGGAATTTAAAGAAATTTTATTCCCATGATTTGTGGTCTATTGAAGTTTGGTAGAGGTCGAGAAATATTGTTTTTGATTCAATTTTCCCAACATTAATTCAAAAGAGTAGAAGAGCTTAAATACTCTATAAATTATTGACAATGTACCTATTATTAATGTAGAATGTTTTTACTTATGCATAAATATATTTTGCTCTTTCTAGGGCTAATTCTAGGGCTAATGTCGCTTTTTACCAATAATGTTCACGCTTCGGTTTTATATAGTCAGGCAATACAACTTTCTCCAGGTTGGAATATTGTATCTACTCCAAAGATACTAGATTCACATTCTTTTTCAGTTGCTGAAGAGGTCACTAATTTTGATATATATGTTTTAGACCCAACAAAAGCTTCAGGTTGGGCTACGCTCGCTGATTTAGGTCAAACAGAATTTACTCCACTTTATGGATATTTCATAAATAATAAGACCGGAATGTATCAAACTCTTACTTTTAATTATAAAGCAGATACAACTCCAAACCAGAGACTCTTCACCAGAACATTTCCTGTAACTGGTTGGTATTCTTTCGGAGTGGCTAATTCTAGTTATGCTCTATCCACGAAATCTGCAACAAGTAGTGATACGGACAATCCAAGCTCGATTCTTAGTGCTTTAGTTGTTGGAGGGGATTCGGCATATGATGCAGTAGTTGATTTTACGAATGCTTCTTCATCTACAGATATAAATTCTGTTGCATTAGTAGACCCATGGAAAGCGGTGGTGAGTTCAGACGTGAATAGTTTAAATGACCTTAGAGAGACAAAAGGGTATGCGGTTTATATTAAGCAAGCAAATGCACAATATACTGGATTGCAAAATGTATCTGAACCCCTTCCAGATTTAACCATTACCGCCTCTGTGGGTGGAGGTGGTTCCATCTCACCAAATGGAACGATAATTAAAAGTTTTGGTTCAAACCAGACATACACAATTACTCCTTCGGACGGGTATCGTGTAAATGATATTTTAGTTGATGGTCTGTCTGTGGGTACAACAAGTAGTACATATACATTTTCAAATATAATACTGGATCATACCATTTCAGCAACATTCACGACTAATGTAACTGTAGATGTAGCAAAATCTGATACGATACCCGCACAAATTATTGCAGTTAATACTCCAAACCAACCATTGGGAGGATTTGAAATTGATGTAAAGGGAGAAGCTCTCTCAGTACAACAAATGACATTCTCTGTAGCAACAACAGTAGGTTCAGCGATTCTTGAGAACG
>CAYTAR010000011.1:0-5322 GCA_964436015.1 uncultured Candidatus Saccharibacteria bacterium
ACGACTGGGGAACTGTCTCGAGGACTTGCTCGGTGAAAATGCAATACCGGTGAAGACGCCGGTTACCTGCAGTTAGACGAAAAGACCCCAGAAGCTTTACTACAGCTTGATATTGAGATTACGTTGGCACTGCGTAGCATAGATGGGAGAGGTTGAAGCGTTCCTTTCGGGGGATGTGGACTCGTCAGTGAAATACCATTCTTTGTTGGTGTAATTTCTAACCTCAACGGTAAAAACGAGGAGGGACAGTATCTGGTAGGTAGTTTTAGTGGGGCGCTATCCTCCTAAAAAGTAACGGAGGAGTTTATTAAGGTACCCTAGGCGCGAATGGAAACCGTGCTGATAGTGTAATGGCATAAGGGTGCTTGACTGCGAGAGGTACATCTCAAGCAGGTGCGAAAGCAGAACATAGTGAACCGACGGTACGCATTAGACGCGGCCGGAGATTATCGGATAAAAGCTACTCTGGGGATAACAGGCTAGTTCCGCCTAAGAGTTCAAATCGACGGCGGAGTTCGGCACCTCGATGTCGGCTCAACTTATCCTGGGGCTGGAGAAGGTCCCAAGGGTATGGCTGTTCGCCATTTAAAAAGTTACGCGAGCTGGGTTCAAACCGTTCAGTTGCTTACGTCAGTAGGCGCATGGACAGTTTGAATCTGGCTATAACAGATATATCGAGTTTTTCGTTTATGAAATTAAGTATAGAACCAATCAAATCACGGCGGTTTATTGTAGTAATACAGTAAAAGCAAACTGATTTATATCGGTAGAGTCCATATCTATGGATAATACCGAGGGAAGTCGGCAGCTCGCGAGTACGCGACTGCACTTGGATTTTCTACAAGCAAAGCTTAAGAAAATCTCGGCGCCCGTAGAGACTAAACATCAGTGTTCCATAGTTTTGGAATAAGTTATAGTCCATTGCACAGAGTAATCTGTGATACCAAGCGTGAGACAGGTTGGTCTCCTATCTACTGCAGGCGTTGATTATTGAGAAGAGTTGCCCCTAGTACGAGAGGACCGGGGTGAACTGACCTCTGGTGTACGAGCTGTTCTGCCAAGAGCACTGCTCGGTAGCTATGTCGGGAATGGATAACCTCTGAAAGCATCTAAGAGGGAAGCCACCTTCAAGATTAGTAATCGTTTGAGGCCCGTGAGAGATTATCACGTGATAGGCACTAGGTGAAAGCACAGTAATGTGTTGAGCCAAGGTGTACTAATACGCCGATCCTATTAGGAAATGTGAGAATCACAATTATTTTCCTTGTTTTACCAAAACAATATGTAGTTTAAGTGCCGAGACATCTGCCTTTAGTAAGGGTATGTGTCCGGGCACTTAAACAATAAGTGCTCATATCCCTCGCACATGTGTGAGAGGTAGTTTGTTTGTGAAGAGGTCGTGCAACAACTCCTTCGCCAATCTGCCACTTCGGCCGTAACTGTAACGGTCCCTGTCATGTGCGAGGGACCACTTTTTTCTGTATTGTATATTTGTCATGTATTCAACACCAAGTTCTGGTGATTTGACGCCGTAGAACCACCCGTTCTCATTCCGAACACGGAAGTGAAATGCGGTAGTGCCGATGGTAGTCGAAAGGCGAGAGTAGGTAATCGCCAGAACTTGTTGCTGAATACAGAATAAAAAACCTTTTCTACACAGTAGAGAGGTTTTTTTCTTGCTATACTGTTGGTATGTCTATGTGGGCAATACGACGTCGGTTGTTCTATCTCACCATTGTTGCAGGGGTTGTGTTATTGTTGGTGGTTATTCCTTCATTTTTTTTACTGTACGAGGCTCCTACTTGTTTTGATGGAAGACAGAATGGAGATGAGCGAGGAGTTGATTGTGGCGGTTCGTGCAGGTTACTCTGTCCGTTGGATCAGTCTCCTCCATTGGTGCGATGGGCACGGCTCGTGCGCGTTTCGGACGGGTTTTATAGTGGGGTAGCGATGATTGAGAATTCAAATATAAATGCGCAAGCAAAAAACGTTGCGTATCGGATGACTGTGTATGACTCATTTGGCGTGTCACTGGGTGAACGAGTGAAGCGCATTGATATTCCTTCACAAAGTGTTTTTCCTATTTTTGAGAGCGCGATTAAGTCGACTGATGGAAGGGTGCCGAGCAAAATTGAGGTTGAATTTATTACTGAGCCGGTGTGGGAGAAAGTTGATGGATCACTTCGTCCTACGCTCGAGGTTCGTAACCAGTCATTGCAAGGTACGGACTCACGCCCACGGTTAGACGCATCACTCGTAAACACTTCGCCTATAGTAACACTTGAAGATATTACCGTTAATGCGCTCATTTATGATGCGAACCGTAGCCTTATCGGAGCGTCACAGACGTTTGTTAGATATCTAGATCCAGATGAGGCGGTTCCGGTTGTATTTACCTGGCCTGAGCCATTTACTACGGAAAAACGGATATGCGAAACTCCAATCGATGCACTGCTTGTCATTGATCGTTCAGGAAGTATGGACGATGACGGACTTGATCCTCCTCAACCACTTACTGCGGTAAAGGAAGCCGCAAAGTCTTTTGTTTCTCAGTTGGGTGAGAAAGATAGAGCCGGTGCTGTTTCGTTTGCAACGGTTGCCTCTTCAATTCCTGATGTTTCGCTTACAGGTAACTTGGAAGACGTTGCGAGTACACTTCAATCAATTGAGATTGGAACAGATGGTATTCAGTACACAAATATTGCAAGTGGACTTGAAATCGCTCACCAGGAGCTTATGCGGGCGGGGGATACAGAGCATTCACGAGTTATAATCTTACTCACTGATGGGAAAGCGACACACCCAATTCAATCAACTATAGAAAATTACGGAGATGTGTATGCGGTTGAAGTTGCTAATAGGGTTAGAAAAGATGGTATCATTGTGTACACTATTGGCCTTGGTAGTGAGGTAAATTCTACCGCATTGCAACAAATGGCAGGTAGCCCCACGCGCTACTTTAGTGCACCAAAAAAGGAAGATTTGGTAGGCATATATGATTCCATTGCACGCTCTATTTGTAATCAAGGGCCAGCAATTATTGACATCATACCCCTTCCTCGCTTACCGTAGGGAGTATGCAGGAAATTGGCCTATTCCGTTTCTTTCGTCAGATAGACTGGTGGCTTGTTGGCTCGGTGGTGCTTATTGCGCTTGCGGGAGCTTTTACTATGCGTTCTTTTGGAACAGAGGATGTTTTCTTTGAGCGTCAGTTACTGTGGATCGGTATTTCACTCACCACAATGTTCGCTCTTTCATTTGTTGATTTTAGGTTTTTGCGCAGAACGAGCGTTATAGTAACTGTGTACGGTTTTTCTATACTACTGCTCATTGCGGTACTTTTATTTGGAGATGTTATTCAAGGATCACAGAGATGGATTGATCTCGGGTTTTTTTCTTTTCAACCATCCGATCCAGTAAAGATAGGCATTATTCTAGTACTAGCAAAATATTTTTCTCGTAGACATGTTGAGATTGCGCACATACGGCATATTATCATTTCCGGCTTGTACATTTTTCTTCTATTCGCGTTGGTTTTTTTACAGCCAGACCTTGGTACTGCAATTATTTTTTTCTTGCTCTGGTTAGGTATGGTTCTTGTATCGGGTATTTCAAAAAAACACTTATTGCTGGTATTTTCTCTTGCAGTTATTGGTTTCGGACTGCTCTGGTTTACTGTGTTTGAGGATTATCAAAAACAACGAATTATTACTTTTATTCACCCCCTCGCGGATATTCAAGGCGCTGGATACAATGCGTATCAGTCAACTATTGCGGTAGGGTCGGGACAATTACTCGGAAAGGGTGTTGGGTATGGCACACAAAGTAAGTTGCAGTTTTTGCCTGAGTATCAAACTGATTTTATTTTTGCCTCATTTGCCGAGGAGTGGGGGTACGTTGGTGTAGTGGTGCTGTTTGTACTGTTCGGAGTGGTGCAGTGGAGGATTATTCGATCTGCTATTTTTGGGGCATCGAACTTTGAAAGTTTGTTTTCTGCAGGATTAAGTATTTTTATTATGTGCCACTTTGTAGTACATGTGGGAATGAATATAGGAGTTTTGCCGGTTACTGGAACTACACTGCCGTTTATGAGCTATGGGGGATCTCACCTACTTACTGAGTGTATTGGTATCGGTATTCTACTTGGTATGAATAAATATGCGCGTACCACGCACCGTGAGTCAATGAAGAATGAGATTATTGGTGTGTAGTATTTTACTAGTAGAGTGCACGTGTAAGTGAGCACATTTTTTCTTTGGTATTGTGTTCAGCAACCGTAAGATAGAGGCGCTCTCCATGTATTCGCTTTGAGAGGGCTAGTGATGATGGGATATCGGCATTTTCAGAGAATAAAATACCATTTTCTTCGTGTCTGATAAGGTCTGGAATACCCCCCACATTACGCGCAACTACTGGGACTTTTGCGAAGCCTGCTTCAATGAGTACGTATGGTAACCCTTCTTTTTTAGAGGGAAGAAGGAATGTGTCAAATGCAGTGAGGTACTGGGAAGCGTGTTGAATAAAACCAGTGAGAAAAACTTTTTCATGCAAACCATTTTTTCTCACATACTCGGTGATTGTATTATGCAATTCACCCGTTCCGATGACTATGTAGGTTATGGGTAGATTTTTTATCGTATCAAGAATATCTAGTATTCCTTTATTAGGAGTAAGTTCTCCAATGGTACCCACGAGAGTTTTTTGATCAAAAAAATGTTCAGGTTTACCAATTCTTTGTGCGAGGTACGTTCGTGCTGATGTGGCGTCAGCAAATAAGGGAGCATCAATACCATTTTGGATGTAAGTAATTTTACGCCTTACTCCTAACCAACGAGATGCACGAGAATACTCTTCTCTGGTTATGGTAATTGTGTGGGTAGAAAATAGGAGTGTTGCCCAAGATAGAAGCAAGATACTGAGACGAGCAATGGGTGCTCTCTTTTCGTTGAATGCAAAACCGTGTGCCGTGAAAATTATTTTTTTTACCCCGGATACTCTTCCTGCAATAGCCCCAAGTAGGCCCGCTTTTGAGCTGTTGAGGTGTATGCAGTCTGGACGCTCTTTGTTAAAGAGTGTACGTAACTCAAAAAATGCTCTCAGGTCAGCAAAAGGACTAATGTTTCGTATAAAGTTTTTAATAACATGTGTCCGGATGTGTGGGTGTTGTGAGAGAGAGTGGGCAAGTAAACCAGTTTCCGCATTTTTCTCTCCTGTTCCTCCGTAGGCAACTGAAATGTCATAATCATCAGGGGGAAGACTTGTTGCAAGGTCGTAGACATACCGTTGCGCCCCGCCCCAGTTAGACTTCGTAATGACATATAT
>CAYTAR010000011.1:5422-14298 GCA_964436015.1 uncultured Candidatus Saccharibacteria bacterium
CCCAGAAGCCATAGCCCCAGTTAGACTTTGTAATGACATATATGATTTTCTTTTTTGGATTTGTCATTATTGGGGGAATATACCCATGCGTTCATACTAACATGATGTTTCCTACGTGAGTAGCACTATTGCACAATGCCCGTAAGGTGGGTAGTATTACCTATACGTATGATTATAACCAGTAGGAAAGAACATGTTATTCTGTTCTTGGGAGATATCATTTGTTTTATTTCCGCATTGTATCTCACGCTTCTTGTGAGGTATACCGCAATTCCTGACGAAACTATACTTGCATCTCATCTTGTGCCGTTTTCCATTCTTTTTTTTATCTGGACAGGGATATTTTTTGTTGCGGGGCTGTACGAGAAACATACGGTTATATTTAAGAGCAAGTTACCGTCAATCATATTTAATATTCAGCTGATAAACAGTTTGGTTGCGGTTTTGTTTTTCTACCTCATTCCACTATTTGGAATTGCGCCAAAACGAAATTTGTTTATTCACTTATTTTTTTCATTCATATTTGTACTCGTGTGGCGCCTCTACGGTCCGCATTTGATTGGCACTTCGCGAAAAGAACGGGCACTTCTTATCGGTACCGGTGAGGAGATGAAAGAACTTCGTGATGAAGTTAATCACAACAACAGGTATGATCTTGAATTTATCACCACGGTTGATGTTGAAGATCTGGACGGTATGGATGTGCAGGAGGAGGTGATAAATAGAATGTACTCAGAAGGTATCACAAGTATTGTGGTTGATTTACAGAATGAGAAAGTAAATGGCGTACTTCCGCACCTCTATAATCTTATTTTCTCAAAAGTGAAATTTATTGATATACATAAAGTATACGAAGATATTTTTGATAGGATACCGCTTTCACTCGTGCACCACAATTGGTTTTTGGAAAATATTTCAGCATCTTCCAGGTTCACGTACGACACGCTTAAGCGATTGATGGATATTGTGGTCTCATTTGTATTGATTATTTTTTCACTCCCCTTGTATGTATTGGTCTGGATTGCTATCAAAGGAGATGATGGGGGTCCATTATTTATCACACAGCAACGTATCGGCAAAAATAACGCGGTGTGTACGATCAGGAAGTTTCGTAGCATGAGTGGGAATGATGAAGGGAAGTATGGCGAAGCTGGTACCACAACACTTACTGTGACGCGGGTAGGTAAGTTTATACGTAAGTATCGTATTGATGAATTACCCCAACTATGGAATGTGCTTTTTGGTTCTATGTCTCTTATTGGTCCTCGTCCCGAATTACCGGCGCTGGTGAAGCAGTATGAGAAAGAAGTCCCATATTATAATGTGAGACATTTGATAAAACCCGGACTCTCAGGGTGGGCGCAGTTGTATGGCGAACATGGACATCACGGTACTGATATTGCAAAGACACGAAATAAATTATCGTATGATTTGTACTACATAAAAAATCGATCCTTTATGTTGGATATTAAAATTGCTTTACGTACATTAAAAATTTTACTCTCACGAAGCGGAATATAATGGCAAAAGTAGTAGTAACCGGAGGAGGGGGATTTATCGGCTCGCATATTGTAGAAGCCCTTCTTGCAAGAGGGGATGACGTGCATGTTGTAGATACTTTTGTGACAGGTAAGAAAGAAAATCTTACATCCGTGCGCAACTCAATAGGTGTGCACCAGGTAGATATACGCGATACTGAGAAACTGACGGAGCTATTTCGTGGAGCAGACGTGGTCTACCACCAAGCAGCGATACCTTCAGTTCCAAAAAGTATTTCGGAACCACGCATGACGCATGAAATAAATGTTACCGGAACTCTTTCGGTGTTCATTGCTGCCCGTGACGCGTCTGTACGGAGGGTTGTGTACGCGAGTTCAAGTGCGGTGTATGGAGACACTCCAGTGCTTCCAAAAGTAGAGACGCTATCTATGCAACCGAAATCTCCGTACGGAGTACAGAAGATGATGGGAGAAGTATACGCACAACTATGTACCGACTTGTATGGGGTGGAAACGGTTGGCCTTCGTTACTTTAATGTTTTCGGCCCTCGGCAAGACCCAAACTCAGAATACTCGGCGGTCATCCCCAAGTTTATTTCTCTTATGAAACAAGGAAAGAGCCCTGTAATATTTGGAGATGGAGCACAAACACGAGATTTTACTTTTATTGATACAGTAGTAGATGCAAATCTTAAAGCAGGGAATGCAGGAGGTATCAGAGCAGAGATTATGAATATCGCTGGTGGGGAACAAATTTCTTTGAACCAGCTTGTAGAGGAAATAAATGTACAATTAGGTACCAGTCTTTCTCCTCAGTACGAGTCTCCACGAGTGGGTGATATTAAAGACAGCTACGCTGATATTTCAAAGGCCAAACAAGTCATTGGATTTGAACAAAAGATTTCGTTTAAGGATGGCTTGAAAAAGACAATTATTTCCTTATAATGTAAACAATACCTAACTAATTACTATTCATGATCTAATGACGCAAAGTGTAATACGGGCATTATTTAACTAATTTTTGCGTACAATCATGAAAGACACACATATAGAAAAACTCATACAAAAGGAAAACGCTAGACAGGAAAGTGTTATTAATCTGATTCCCTCTGAGAATTACGTATCTGACGATGTGTTAACTGCGCTTGGTTCGCGATTTAATAACAAGTATGCTGAAGGGTATCCTCACAAACGTTATTATGGAGGAAATGAAATTGTTGATGCGGTAGAAGAGCTCTGCCAAGAGAGGGCGCTTTCTCTTTTTTCACTTTCGCCTAAAAAGTGGAGCGTGAATGTGCAGGCGCTCTCAGGCTCTCCAGCAAATTTTGCAGTGTACACGGCACTGGTGCCTCAAGGAGAGAAAATCATGGGGATGTCACTTGATCAGGGAGGACACCTTACCCACGGACAGAAGGTTTCTGCAACAGGGATTTTTTGGAGAGGTGTTTTATACGGAGTAGACAAAGAAACAGAGAGAATTGATTTTGAATCACTTGAGCAAATTGCAGTAAATGAGAAACCCAAGATTATTGTTGCGGGGTTCACCGCGTACCCGAGAGTTGTAGATTGGAAAAAATTTAGAAAGATAGCTGATGTGTGTGGTGCGCTCCTTATGGTAGATATGTCCCATGTTGCGGGACTCATTGCGGGTGGAGTGTACCCTACGCCGTTTAAGTATGCTGATGTGGTAACCACCACAACACATAAGACACTTCGGGGGCCAAGAAGCGCGCTTATTTTTTCAAAAATTGATGAGCGTGATTTACCGAAAAAAATAAACAAAGCAGTATTTCCGGGACTTCAAGGGGGACCACATATCAATCAAATTGCGGGAGTCGCAGTTGCGTTGAAGGAGGCTTCACAGGCATCATTTAAAAAATACGCAAAACAAGTAGTGGCGAATGCTCAGGCGCTCGCACATGAATTGTCTGCGTGCGGTTGGAGGGTAATATCAGGAGGAACTGATTCCCATCTAGTGCTCGTTGATGTCTGGATGGATGGAAAGGGTATTACCGGAAAAGAAGCTGAAGCTCGTTTGGAGAAAGCGGGTATCATTGTGAACAAGAATACTATTCCATATGACACGCGAAGTCCTTTTGATCCATCTGGTATCCGTTTAGGAAGTCCCGCTGAGACTACTCGAGGAAAGAAAGAAAAAGATATGCGCCAGATAGCGCGTATGATTGATAACATATTGCGCGCATGATCATTGACGGCCGTGCATTAGCAGAAGAAATCTCACAGACGCTACGCGCAAGAGTGAGCGAGCTTTCTTTTCAACCAAAAGTTGCATTGATATCTTCTGATAAGTTTCAAGTTACTCAACAGTATATTCAGAAAAAGATTGCGTTTGGTGAGCGTATTTCGGTATCAGTTGAACTCGCTCAATTTGATGAGGGAGTTACGTGTGAAGAGCTCGCCTCAGTGGTTGATGCGTATGCGGACAATGATAGCGTGCAAGGTATTGTCGTGCAGTTGCCTGTTCCTCGTATATGTGCCCCAGAATCAATTCTTACGCGTATTCCTGCACATAAAGACATAGATGCACTCAGTGGAAGTAGTACTGTGTTACCGCCCGTTGTAGGGGCTATCGCACACATTGCGCAGAAGTATGGTGTAGTTTTTAAGGGTGTAAAAGTTGCAATCATTGGACACGGAAGACTTGTGGGGAAGCCGGCAGAGGTGTGGGTTCAGACACAAGGGGCAGAGGTGACACTTTTTAATCGAGGCTCTCTTACAATTGATTCACTTCGGGAATATGACATTATTATTACTGGAGCAGGATCACCAGGTATTGTAACTCCTGACATGGTGAAGGAAGGGGTGGTGATATTTGATGCAGGAGCATCTGAATCAGGTGGGGTTATAAAAGGGGACTGTAATCCTCTCTGTGGAGAGAAAGCTCGTCTTTTTACTCCAGTTCCGAACGGCGTCGGCCCACTTACTATCGCACTTCTTTTTAGTAATTTGCTCGAGTTGATTGAGAAGAAACTGTAAAAAGTTTGACTTTTTCTAAAAATTATGTATAATTTCTTTAGATTTTTTAGTTAATAAACGAAAAACAAAACCAAAAAAGAGAAAGGATTACCGTGTACGTTGAAACGTTTGAATTGAGAAACAAAAAATCTCAAACGGGGCGGGATACCATTGCGGTTACCTGTTATCCGGCAGAGAATAAGAAGTCGGAAAACCCTATTGTGCTTCTGCATGGTATGTGGTGCACCGGGTGGGTATTCCATGACTGGGCACAGGTGCTCTGTGAAAATCGGGATGTGTATGTTCCTGAGTTAAGAGGGCACGGAGGGAGTGTTCTCTCAAGTAAACCACTTGGGCACATGACGATAGCGGACTACTTCTACGATGCGTGCCAAGTGCTTGAGTGGATACCCTATACTGCGGGAAAAAAGGACCGATTCAAAGCGGTGTCTGTTATTGGACACTCAATGGGTGGGTTACTTTCGCTCAAGTTGAGTGAAGTGTATGGGTGTCGGAGTATTGCAATCAATCCGGCTCCACCACGGGGTGTCATGCATCATGGATGGTCATCCTTTTTTCTTCCAAAGTACTTGTGGTCTATTCTTCGGAAGAAATCATTCCTTCCTTCCGCGTTTGATCGGAGAATTCTGCTTGGTAATGGTCTGTCTCAGAAGTCGGCGTCAATGGTCCCCGAGTCAGGACAAGTTGCACTTGATATACTCCTGGGAGGTCTTGCAATTGCGCGCATGCTTCGTCCAACTACCGACTCACTCGTTATCTCGGGAGGGGCCGATCGTATGACTTCTCCGATGGTTCACCTGAATACCTCAAAGATGTTGAGTACGAGGTTCTGCTACTTCCCGAATATGTCGCACATGGCAATGTGTACGCCGGATAGCGATAGGTGTATGAAAAAGATTGAACGCCATCTCTCTCGCGCGGAGTAGTTTTGGAAACACAAACACCGGAAGTTAACTTCCGGTGTTTTTATTTGCCAAAGATGTAAAAACCGATATAATCCAAGCATGTTACAAAAACGGCTTACTGCAGTGGTGTGGCTCATATTCTGTATTGTTGCAGGATATTTTGTATATAGTACTCAGGTAAACCCTGAAAGTCGTTTTGGATTTAAGCTCGGTTTAGACCTTTCGGGTGGGACCCAACTTGTGTACCAAGCTGATGTGAGTAGGGTAGCTGAGGGAGATGTTGATGGTTCTATGGATGCACTCCGTGACACGATTGAGCGACGGGTAAATATTTTTGGTGTTTCAGAACCACTAGTTCAAGTAGAGCGAACGGGTGCTTTCGGTGAAGAACTGCAACGCCTTATTGTTGAGCTCCCAGGGGTAACTGATATTGATGAAGCGATCCGCTTGATTGGGGAAACTCCACTGTTGGAGTTTAAGATTGAAAAATCGGCAAGTGAGATTGAGGAAATTCTTGCGGTAATTGGTACTGCAACTCCTCCCACTACTGAACAGTTACAGTCGCTCTACACAGATACTGGTTTGACGGGAAGATATTTGGAACGAGCGCAGATTGCTTTTGATCAAACGTACGGACGTCCCGAGGTTGCTATTCAGTTTAACAGTGAAGGTGCAAAATTGTTTGAAGACATTACCCGAGAAAACACTGGAAAACAGCTCGCAATCTTTCTTGATGGAAACATCATTTCAGCACCATTGATTAACTATGTGATCACTGGGGGAAGCGCCGTTATTTCAGGAAATTTTAATCCTGAAGAGGCACGTCTTCTTGCACGTGATTTAAATTACGGTGCACTACCTGTGCCAATTGAACTCATATCAACCCAATCTATCGGTTCCTCACTTGGTGATACCGCAATTGCGAGCGGTGTTCAAGCAGGAGTGTATGGACTGACTTTGGTAGCATTGTTTATGGTTGTATGGTACCGACTTCCGGGTCTTATCTCAGTTATTTCACTTGCGGGCTATGTGGTGATCATGCTCGCGCTGTTTAAACTTATTCCTGTTACACTGACTTCAGCTGGTATCGCTGCACTTATTCTTTCTATTGGAATGGCCGTTGATGCAAACATCCTTATCTTTGAAAGAATCAAAGAAGAGTTATTGTCAGGTAAAGATGCAGAACAGGCAATTCCAGATGGATTTGCTCGGGCATGGATGTCAATTAGGGATAGTAACATCTCAAGTATTATTACCGCGGTGGTACTTTTCTGGTTGGGAACCTCTATGGTTAAAGGATTTGCCCTTACTTTTGGACTTGGGGTAATGGTAAGTATGTTTAGCGCAATCACATTGTCACGTGGGTATTTACTCGCACTTGGATTCACTGGACAAGGTCGTATGGTGAGATTATTGCTCGGTTCAGGATTTTCAAAATAATATATGTTTATTATTAAGTATAAATTTTATTTTCTTATTTTCACTGCTCTCACTATGGGTGCAGCAGTTGTGGCGTTAGTGAACCCTGGTCTCACCCTCGGTATTGATTTTACAGGAGGATCACTCCTTGAAGTTACGTATACAGAATCACGTCCTGTCTCAGAGTTGGTAACTACAGAAATTCAAAAACTACCTATTGGTGTATTTTCGCTCCGTGAGACGGGGGAAAGTGGGTATGTTATCCGTACCCGTGATTTGCGGGAAAATGAACGTATCGCGCTTCTTGATGTATTGACGTTGGATGACGCGCACATGTTTACGGTTGAGCGTTTTACTTCTATTGGTCCAATTATCGGTGAAGAATTAAAGAAAAAGGCGGTTGTTTCAATTATTGTGGTGATAGTCGCAATAGCGTTCTTTATCGCGTTTGCATTTAGAAAAGTATCTGAACCTGTTTCCTCATGGAAATACGGTTTGATTGCCATTGTTGCGTTACTTCACGATGTGCTGATTCCTGCTGGTGCGTTTGTGGTGTATAGCCAGTACACTGGTGCTGAAGTTGACACGCTTTTTGTTACTGCACTTCTTGCAATTCTCGGATACTCAATCAATGACACGATTGTTGTGTTTGATCGTATTCGAGAACGTCTTGCATAT
The DNA here is from genome assembly GCA_964436015.1 of uncultured Candidatus Saccharibacteria bacterium. Classification (GTDB taxonomy): domain Bacteria; phylum Patescibacteriota; class Minisyncoccia; order Phycocordibacterales; genus JBBDJV01. Next base: position 12,921 of record CAYTAR010000011.1, read on the forward strand.
AATAAAGAGCGGAATGTGCGCGAAGATTTCACCACGACCGTGGGAGAAGGTTTGTCTCAAACGTATGCACGATCAATTAATACTTCATTTACAACTGCAATTGTACTCATCGCGTTGTTTGTGTTGGTGGGGAGTGCGACACACCATTTTGCCTTTACTCTGCTCGTTGGTGTTATTGCTGGTGCTTATTCTTCAATATTCCTTGCTGCTCCGCTTTTGGTAATTTCAAATAGCACAAAGGAGGCTCCAAGCACAAAGAAGAAAAAATAGAGATTTGCAAAAAGAATGTATATCGGTATCATAAAGACATGGTCTACGAATTAAATAAAGCCATTATTGATAGCATTTGCGCACAGCCAATACGTGGTGGAGGTTTGATTCGTCTCTAGTATCAATAGTAGAAACACATCAACTCTCGACCGTCTCGAGAGTTGTATGTTCTTTATTGTGTTATGAATACCATCATAGATAGTGTGTTGCAAATGTTCCCTGATGGAACATGGCGAGTTGCATTCCGGCTTGTATCATCTGTTGAGCAGGAAGGGGTGCACTTTACCGGAAGCGGAGGTTCGCTCTTCGGAGCAATCCTTTCTGCGCTAAATAGTTATACAGAGTATCCGCTCGTATTACTAAGTTCGCATGTTGAGTTGCACCAAAAAGGGTCAATACACATGATTATGCTTCGGTTCGGAGGAACCGATAAAAGCGAAGGGTTCCCGGTTCTCTCGGTTGGGGAAGGGGGCTGTGTCATTGAGTCTTTTGTGAGGGCGTACCGGCATGCTCAATTATGCTCATGGTAGCCACCTCCTCTTACCGCCCCTAACCACTTTATGGTTAGGGGCTTTTTCTTATCCTCATGTTATCCAGAGGCTCATGTCATGGGGCTTGACGATAATGCTTCCGTGGCTATAATAGGGAAACCTCTAATTGGAGAGGGTGGACATTGATAATTGAATAAAGAGATTTATACGATTAATAATCGTGCAACAAATCTCTGCAAGTCACACAAATAACCAGTTTATTAAGAGACAAAATAGTATCTTCTGTTTTGTTTCGTTCGAGAGATATTAGTCTTCGGTGACGACATATCTTTTAATTAGAGTTTGATCCTAGCTCAGGATGAACGCTGGCGGCGTGGATAAGGCATGCAAGTCGAATGCTGCACTGTGTACATGAATGTTCGTGTATAGAGTGCAGCATGGCAGACGAGGTAGTAACACGTAGGTACGCACCCCAAAGTCGGGCATAACTCGCCGAAAGGCGAGATAATTCCCGATAGTCTCTTCGGAGTAAAGATTTATCGCTTAGGGAGGAGCCTGCGGGATATAAGATAGTAGGTAGGGTAAAGGACTACCAAGTCAATGACGACTAGGGGAGG